>NZ_CP119862.1:614431-1228862 GCF_029338175.1 Citrobacter enshiensis | reverse complement strand
GCCGCGATATCTGAACTGAACAATACCTGAAACAGGGAAGCAAACAGAAAAAGTCCAGCCAGCGGTGACAGGTATACCAACATCGCTGACCCCAGCAGGCTCCCTTCGGCAATCCCCAGTTCGACTTTCTGACCCGGAACCAACGGTTCGGCACTCGGTACCACAATCGTATGCGTCGTTTGTGGTCCCAGTTTATTCAACACTCGAGTGCCGCATCCCGCGCGGGAAGCGCAACTGCTGCAGGATGCCTTAACATCACAACTCACCATCGCCTGACCATCCTGCCAGGAGACAACCGTTGCCCACTCTTTGATCATTGCGCTGCCCTGAACTTAATGTTGTCTGCAATGCGTTTGGCCGTTTGCGGCGGGAGTTCACCCACAACGGTGATTTCTGCGTTCTCGCGCACGCTGGTGCTTACCGTTCTGCGCCCGGTACGCAGCAGTTGATCGGTACTGGCTTGCGTCGCACGGTTAACGTTCACCGAGAAACTGAACAAACCATCGGAGTACAGACGAGACTCAATAGGCATTTCCATGGTCGGAATCGGGCGTCGGCTACTGGAGATTTCGCTGAATCCTTGCGGAAGCCAGGATGGACTCCAGTTGAAGTTGGTCTTTTCTCCCGCAGGAACGGAAAGCAGAGGCGGCAGGCTCGCTTTTGCCAGGGCCTGCATCGTATTGCCGATATCATCGTTCACGTTGAAGGCAATCACACGGAACTGCTCCAGCGTTTCACCATCGCGATCCAGTAGATCAACCCTCATCGGTAATCGGGTCTCTGTGTCCATCCACACGATGTAGCTATAGCGGGTACCGTCACGCGCAACAACACGGATCACTTCACACAAACGGTCAGCAATACGCGTTTTCCCGACAGCGATAAAATCATAAAAGGGAGCGAGTCGCTTAAAGTCGGTATAGACCAGAGAAGGCAGGGAATCAACGATGTAGTCACCGTTTAAGGTAAACGGTTCGAGCCCAGGCTCGAAATAGCTGATTTCGTTTCCACGCTGGACGACTTCCCGGCGCGGGCCATCCAGTTGCAACAATTGTGCAAGCGGACGGTTATCGAGGCGCGCATGCCGATAACGCAGAGACTCAACGCCTTGTTTATTGATGCTGACGAATGACAGCTCGTAAGTGAGTGACTGGCTGGCCAGATTCATCTGCTGCAACAACGCCCCGGACGCAGGATTGGCCGAGGCGTTAGCAGAGAAGAACAGGCTACCTGTCACAAGTGACATGGCAAACCAAAGTTGCTTCATTACTGCGATTGCGTTCCTAAAGTTTGAATTCCTGGCACCTGCACAGCGGCTTGCTGTGTTTGCGCCTGCTCAAACTGAAGCTGTTCGGAGTGCAGTCGACGTTGCAGTTCGTAATCCTGCAGCATGGCATTGATACGACGACGCTGCTCCTGTACCTGCTGTTGCTGGCCACCGCTGGCCGTTGCATCAGAAGGTACCCCCAGACTCACCGGGCTAGCCTTACCCATCATTGGTAAGGTGTTGAATACCGGCGTTTCAGGCTGCTGGGACGTTTCAGATTGTCCGTTATAGTGCTGGACGCCAACAATAACTGCAAGCGATACGCATGCCGCTACGCCCATTTGGGTGAGTTGCGCCGCCCACGGACGCATTTTCTTCCAGAAAGGCATTTTTTGCCACTGGTGCGGTGCGGGTTGGGCCTCAGGGATCAACGGCGTCGCCTGGCGTACGGGCTCGCTTTCAATCGCGGCCATAACGCGCGCGGAAATATCGAAATGGAGGACATCAGCGGTGTCTCCGCGCATGGAATCGCGGATCAGGTGATAACTCTCCCATGTTTTCTGCATTTCCGGGTCATGAGTCAGCGCTTGAAGCAGCTCATTATCCAGCGTTTCGCCATCCATTAAAGCGGAAAGTTTCTCTTTCTGCATGCCTAATACCTTTTCCAGTATCCCGCCATCGTCAACGCCTGATAAGCGGTTGAACTTTATTATCAATAGCTTCCCGCGCTCGGAAGATACGAGAACGCACCGTACCCACCGGACAATCCATGATAGCGGCTATCTCTTCATAGCTTAGGCCATCTAGCTCCCGCAAGGTAATTGCCATGCGCAAATCTTCCGGGAGGGACTCAATAGTTCGGAAAACTATCTGTCTCAGCTCTTCTGACAACATTAAGTTCTCAGGGTTCGAAATTTCTTTCAGCGCACCGCCACTTTCAAAGTTTTCTGCTTCAATCGCATCCACATCACTGGATGGCGGGCGGCGCCCCTGAGCGACCAGGTAATTCTTAGCTGTATTGACTGCAATTCGATACAGCCATGTATAAAAAGCACTATCTCCCCGGAAAGAATCCAGCGCGCGATAGGCCTTAATAAATGACTCTTGCACCACATCGGGAACATCGCCCGACGGTACATAGCGGGAAACCAGACTCGCCACTTTATGCTGGTAGCGCACCACCAGTAAATTAAAGGCTTTCTGATCTCCCTTCTGGACCCGTTCAACCAGGACCTGGTCCGTTAACTGCTCGCTCATCCGAGGTAAAGTCTCCCCAAACCAAATTTCCACGCGCTCTCGAAACGCCACTCCATCAGCTGCACTATGAGCAAGCAACAGGTTAGAGTGTCAGAGTTTCGTAAAGTTCCGTTACGCATTTGTTTTTGTTTGTCATGTTGTAGACAGGTCATTATCTCTCATTATAAGTCTACAGAGTCTGAACAACGCACTATCTGTTTAGAAATGCCCATTTAGTCGCTTGCAGAGTAACCTAACAGCGCCTTTATTTCATCACATAATCTGGCGCTAACGACCTGCTTCGCAAAATATTTTCCGTATTTTACATCCAACAGTCTTCTCCTTTCATGTTTAGTGGTTGCAACACATCTAAAAATAAAACGTGCTGTAAAGCGCAGTGTGGTGCTATGCTGACCAAACACTGTTTAGTAAATTAAACAAACACAATGAATACGATTCCTGAACTTTCCTGTGACGTGTTGATTATTGGCAGCGGTGCTGCCGGACTCTCTCTGGCGCTGCGCCTGGCTGAAAAGCATCAGGTCATTGTCCTGAGTAAAGGGCCTGTCAGCGAAGGCTCGACATTTTATGCGCAGGGCGGTATTGCCGCCGTTTTCGATGAGACCGACAGTATTGACTCCCACGTCGAAGACACGCTGATTGCAGGTGCCGGTATTTGCGATCGCCACGCGGTGGAGTTCGTCGCCAGCAATGCCCGCTCATGCGTTCAATGGCTTATCGATCAGGGCGTCCTGTTTGACACTCATGTTCAGGCTAATGGGGAAGAAAGCTATCACCTGACACGTGAAGGCGGACACAGCCATCGCCGTATTCTGCATGCTGCCGATGCCACCGGCAAAGAAGTCGAGACCACGCTGGTCAGCAAGGCGCAAAATCATCCTAATATCCGGGTTCTGGAACGCAGCAATGCCGTTGATTTAATTATCTCCGACAAAATTGGCTTGCCGGGAACGCGCCGGGTGGTAGGCGCATGGATCTGGAATCGTAATAAAGAAGCCGTCGAGACCTGCCACGCCAAATCGGTTGTACTGGCAACGGGTGGGGCATCAAAGGTGTATCAATACACCACTAACCCGGATATCTCCTCAGGTGATGGTATTGCCATGGCCTGGCGCGCAGGGTGTCGCGTCGCCAACCTCGAGTTTAATCAGTTTCACCCCACGGCGCTGTATCACCCACAGGCGCGAAATTTCCTGCTCACCGAAGCGCTGCGCGGCGAAGGGGCACACCTTAAACGCCCTGACGGTACACGGTTTATGCCGGACTTTGATGCGCGTGGCGAACTGGCGCCACGCGATATTGTCGCCCGAGCCATCGATCATGAAATGAAGCGGCTTGGCGCCGATTGTATGTTCCTCGACATCAGTCATAAACCCGCTGAGTTTGTCCGTCAGCACTTCCCGATGATTTATGAAAAACTGTTAGGTCTGGGGATTGATCTCACCAAAGAGCCGGTGCCCATCGTCCCTGCCGCGCACTATACCTGCGGTGGCGTTATGGTGGACGATTTTGGCCGAACCGATGTCGATGGTCTGTATGCGATCGGAGAAGTGAGCTACACCGGTCTGCACGGCGCGAACCGCATGGCCTCTAATTCGCTGCTGGAATGCCTGGTGTACGGCTGGTCAGCGGCTGAAGATATTGACCGTCGTATGCCCTATGCCCGTAGCGTTAGCCAACTCCCGGCCTGGGATGAAAGCCGCGTGGAGAATCCGGATGAACTGGTGGTTATTCAGCATAACTGGCACGAATTACGCCTGTTTATGTGGGACTATGTCGGTATTGTCCGCACCACAAAACGCCTGGAGCGCGCCCTGCGCCGCATCACCATGCTGCAACAGGAGATTGACGAGTATTACGCCAATTTCCGCGTGTCGAACAATTTACTGGAACTGCGTAATCTGGTGCAGGTGGCTGAACTTATCGTCCGCTGCGCGATGCAACGTAAAGAGAGCCGGGGCTTGCATTACACGCTGGATTATCCAGCCTTGTTGCCTGAATCCGGCCCATCGGTGCTCTCTCCATTAAGCACTCACATAAACAGATAAAACGCCTGGGTCAGCGCCGTGTAACTTTCAGAGTAACGCTGGTCTGGCCCACGGATCACCATCCGATCGCTAAAGCACTCTCCGGCCTGCGGAGAAAACGCCAACAGCACCCGATGCGGCAAGCGAGCTTCCGTTTCCGCAACATCGGTACGCAGTCGCAAATGCCAACCCATGCTTAACGCCTGTTGTGTGAATGTGTTGCCGATGTGTTCCGGCAACACAACGCAAAAGAATCCCTCTTCCGTGATGCACTCCGTGGCATTGGCTAACAACGTCTGGTGATCCAGCGTCGTGGTATAACGCGCCTGTTCACGCTGTGGCGTGGCGCATTCCACGCCCTGTTCATAATAAGGAGGATTACTGATGATCAGATCGAAACGAACGGTCTGACGAGGAACCCATTGCTGAACGTCTTCAGGGTGTACCGTCACGCGATGCGCCCACGGTGACTGCACAATATTTTCCTGCGCTTGTTCGGCGGCTTCAGCGTCCAGTTCTACAGCATCAATGATGACGCTTTCGTCGGTCCGCTGCGCTAACATTAGCGCCAGCAGCCCACTACCCGTACCAATATCAAGGACTCGCTTTACGCCCGCGACAGGTGCCCAGGCACCTAAGAGAATGCCGTCAGTTCCCACTTTCATCGCGCAACGATCGTGCGCCACAAAAAACTGTTTAAAAGTAAATCCATTACGACGAACGACGGAGGTAGACTGGGGCATGAAAACACAACCTTGCAGGAAAAACGGCAATAGCACCGAGTGAAAACAATACCTGAGAAGCGATATCCATACAAACAGATGAAGATTGCAGCCGTAACGTCTATAATCAGCGCCCCACACAGAGGTAGAACATGACTGTAACGACTTTTTCCGAACTTGAACTCGATGAAAGCCTGCTGGAAGCTCTCCAGGATAAAGGTTTCACTCGCCCGACCGCCATTCAGGCTGCCGCCATTCCGCCTGCGCTCGATGGCCGTGATGTACTCGGTTCTGCGCCAACAGGCACCGGTAAAACGGCGGCATATCTGCTGCCAGCGTTGCAGCACCTGCTCGACTTCCCGCGCAAAAAATCTGGTCCGCCGCGAATTTTGATTCTGACGCCGACCCGCGAACTGGCGATGCAGGTTGCCGATCACGCCCGTGAACTGGCGAAAAACACCCATCTGGATATCGCAACCATCACCGGGGGCGTGGCATACATGAACCACGCAGAAGTGTTTAGCGAAAACCAGGACATCGTGGTCGCCACCACCGGTCGCCTGCTGCAGTATATTAAAGAAGAAAACTTCGACTGCCGCGCCGTCGAAACCTTGATCCTCGACGAAGCCGATCGTATGGTGGACATGGGTTTTGCTCAGGATATTGAACATATCGCTGGGGAAACACGCTGGCGTAATCAGACGATGCTGTTCTCCGCTACGCTTGAAGGCGAAGCCATTAAAGATTTTGCTGAGCGCCTGCTGAAAGAACCGGTTGAAGTCTCTGCCACGCCTTCCACTCGCGAGCGCAAAAAGATCCATCAATGGTATTACCGTGCCGATAATTTAGAGCATAAAGTCGAACTGTTGAAGCACCTGCTAAAACAGGACGATGCCACACGTACTATCGTGTTTGTGCGTAAGCGCGAGCGCGTACACGAGCTTGCCGGGATGCTGCGTACCGCAGGGATCAACAACTGCTATCTCGAAGGCGAGATGCCGCAGATCAAACGCAACGAAGGCATTAAGCGACTCACCGACGGCCGTGTTAACGTACTGGTTGCCACCGACGTTGCCGCGCGCGGTATCGATATTCCTGACGTTAGTCACGTCATTAACTTTGATATGCCGCGCAGTGGAGATACCTATCTGCACCGTATCGGCCGTACAGGCCGCGCCGGTCGCAAAGGTACCGCCATTTCTCTGGTCGAAGCTCACGATCATCTGCTGCTGTTAAAGATCGGTCGCTACATTGAAGAACCGCTGAAAGCGCGTGTCATTGATGAACTTCGCCCGACAACGCGTGTGCCGAGTGAGAAATTGACCGGTAAGCCGTCTAAAAAAGTGCTGGCTAAACGCGCTGAGAAGAAAAAAGAGAAAGACAAAGAGAAGCCACGTGTGAAGAAACGTCACCGTGACGCTAAAAATATCGGCAAGCGCCGCAAGCCTGCCAGCGCGGGTACGCCACCGCAGACGAGCGAAGAGTAAAAAATCGCCGGGTTATTTAGCCCGGCATTTTTTTATCTTCTGCGGCAAAACACGCCTCGACGCACGCCATAAAAATCTGTATTGCCGGGCTGACGGCTTTTCCCGTAGGGTGCCCATGATTGAAAGCAATGTCGTATTGAATGGCAGTTCTTTAATGCTGTTGGTCTACTACGCCGCGCGGATTTTTTACTGATGGAATGCAAAAAGCGGAAGATGCACTTGCATCTTCCGCTTTTGATTATCGGATTACTGGGGGATTCCCCCGTGAGCCTTACAGGCTCTCAGTAAAGGTACGAGCGATAACGTCGCGCTGCTGTTCTGGCGTCAGAGAGTTAAAACGCACGGCATAGCCAGAAACACGGATGGTCAGCTGCGGATATTTTTCCGGATGCTTAACTGCATCTTCCAGTGTTTCGCGACGCAGAACGTTAACGTTCAGGTGCTGACCGCCTTCCACGCGAACTTCCGGTTGCACGTCTACCGGAACTTCACGGTATTCGATTTCGCCCAGTTTGCTTACGGCAACGACTTCATCTGCTGAGAAACCTGCTTTCGCAACGATGCAGCGTGCTTCGCCTTTTTCGCTGTCCAGCAGCCAGAAAGAGTTCAGCAGGTCGTCGTTAGCAGCTTTAGTAATCTGGATACCTGTAATCATGTGATGCCTCCCCGGCAAAATTATTTGATTTCGGTTGGCCTATCACGGCCAATTGGTAAAACCATTGTTGCTTGAGTGTATATATACCCCTCACACACCCTTGATTCTTTGATTTAAATCAATAAAAACCACACCATGAAAAGGGTGATGGGTGGATTTTATTGTTTTACATCAACTTACATCCCATACATCGATAAACTTTTTACATAAATTTTCAACATTCTTTAGCGGAAGGTCGGCTTTGCGGCATGCAGAATTTTGCACCATAGAAAGAAGCAGTTAAGCTAGGCGCATTGAAAAATTCGCAGGAGAGCGAGATGGCCACCGAATTAACCTGGCATGACGTACTGGCTGATGAAAAACAGCAGCCTTACTTTGTTAACACGCTACATACCGTCGCTGGAGAACGTCAGTCAGGAATGACGATTTATCCGCCGCAAAAGGACGTCTTCAATGCGTTCCGCTTCACTGAGCTGGGTGATGTTAAAGTCGTGATTCTGGGGCAAGACCCTTATCATGGCCCCGGACAGGCGCATGGCCTTGCCTTCTCAGTGCTTCCTGGGATCGCCACACCTCCGTCGCTGTTAAATATGTATAAAGAGCTGGAGGCCTCAATACCAGGCTTTACGCGCCCCGCGCATGGTTATCTGGAAAGTTGGGCGCGTCAGGGCGTGTTGCTGCTCAATACCGTGCTAACCGTGCGGGCGGGCCAGGCGCATTCACACGCCAGCCTCGGCTGGGAAACATTCACCGATAAGGTCATCAGTCTGATCAATGAACATCGGGAAGGGGTGGTGTTTTTACTCTGGGGTTCACACGCGCAGAAGAAAGGCGCCATTATTGACACACAGCGTCACCACGTGTTGAAAGCGCCACATCCGTCGCCGCTGTCCGCGCATCGTGGTTTCTTTGGCAGCAATCACTTTGTTCTGACAAATCAGTGGCTGGAACAGCGTGGCGAAAAGCCAATTGACTGGATGCCCGTGGTACCGGAGAAGAGTGAATAACGTATTGCAGGTTGTGAGCCCGGTAAGCATCGCGCCACCGGGCACATCGCCGGATGGCAGCGCAAGCGCCTTATCCGGCTAACACACAAAGCGCAATTACGCTTTGTTTTGACGCCACCACTCAGCAAGCAACACACCTGTCGCCACTGAGACGTTGAGCGTGTCAACATTACCCGTACCGTCAATCGCAACGCACAGGTCGTCTGCAGAAAGTGCTGCTTCCGGCAAGGCGTCGCGTTCACGACCTAGCACCAGCACCATTTTCTCAGGCAGTGCGGTAGCAAACAGCGGTTTACCCTGAGCGCTGGACGTCGTGACCACGGTGTAACCCGCCTGACGGAAATCATCCAGCACGTCAACCAGGCTGTCGCCCGTGATCGGTTGCACATGCTCTGCGCCACCTTCAGCAGTACGGATCGCCGCACCAGACTCCAGCAGTGCTGCATCCTGCACCACGACGCCTTTCACGCCAAAGTGCGCACAACTACGCATCATACCGCCGAGGTTGTGCGGGTTAGCAATATCTTCCAGCGCCAGCACACAATCCTGCGCCCCCGCCTGACCTACCCACTGCTTAACCGTCGTACCATTGCGTTTTTTGATCAGGAAACAGACGCCGCCGTGGTGTTCCGTACCCGAGGCTTTCGCCAGTTCCGCTTCGTCAACCACGTGATAAGCTTTGCGGTTTGCCGCCATCCAGCGCAGCGCTTCTTTAAAACGCGGGGTCACGCTCTGAATAAACCAGGCACGAACAATCGCATCCGGACGGCTCTGGAACAGAGCCTGACAGGCATTCTCGCCGTAGACGCGGGTCTCTTCCGCACGTTGGCGGCGCAATACTTCAGGATCGATAAAACTTTTGCCGCTGATTCCGCCGTGATCGGCTTTTTCCGTCGTTTCATCGCCCGGGGCACGGGAAACCGTACGCCACGGTGAGTCTTCACGTTTACGGTCGCGTTCAACATCGCGGTCACGACCACGTTCACGGCCGCGATCGCTGTTCGGACCCTTTCTGTCATCACGGGCAGGGCGACGACCGCCTTCGGCTCGGGAAGTACCGGGGCGACCGCCGCCTTTACCAGTACGTGGATTTTGGGTGCGTTTGTCCGAGTCATCGTCACTGCGGACGTACATCACTTTGACCTTGCCGTTTTTGTTCTTCAGTTCGTCGCTCATTTCTTTTCTCCACCTGCGCTGCGCGAAGCGCGCAGATTACCTGATGTGCCATCGGTTAGCCATTATTTCATTTAAAAGCTAATGACTATTGTACTCATCGAATAAAACACATTGTTGTTTAAAACAGTCTCCCCGATAATATGTAACATAATAGAAACATACCGACGTGATTGTCGGGAAGTCTGCCCTACTCTTCCAGAGGTTAGTTATGAATACCGTTTGTACCAGCTGCCAGGCTATCAACCGCATTCCCGATGATCGTATTGAGGAAGCGGCAAAATGCGGACGCTGTGGTCACGACCTGTTTGACGGAGAAGTGATCAATGCGACCGGTGAAACGCTGGATAAACTGCTGAAGGACGATCTCCCTGTGGTGGTTGATTTCTGGGCACCGTGGTGCGGTCCATGCCGTAATTTTGCCCCGATCTTTGAAGATGTCGCCGAAGAGCGTAGCGGCAAAGTTCGCTTTGTAAAAGTGAATACGGAAGCGGAACGTGAACTGAGCGCCCGTTTTGGCATTCGTAGTATCCCAACCATCATGATTTTCAAGAAAGGCGAAGTTGTCGATATGCTGAATGGCGCAGTGCCAAAAGCCCCTTTTGATAGCTGGCTTAACGAATCGCTGTAATCTCTCCGGGGCGCATCTTGTGCCCCGTTTTCACCTCTGCGACAATAGCGTTTTTCAACGCATTCTCCCATGACTGATAACGCTGTTCTCCAGTTACGCGCCGAACGCCTCGCGCGCGCCACGCGTCCTTTTCTTGCCAGAGGTAACCGCATTCGTCGCTGTCAGCGATGCCTGCTGCCATTGAAACAATGCCTGTGCGATACGCTAACCCCTTCGCAAGCGAAAAGTCGCTTTTGTCTGGTGATGTTTGATACCGAGCCGATGAAGCCCAGCAATACGGGGCGTTTAATTGCGGATATTTTACCCGATACCACCGCATTTCAGTGGTCGCGCACAGAACCGCCTCAGGCGCTGCTCGATCTGGTGAAAAACCCGGATTATCAACCGATGGTGGTGTTTCCTGCCTCCTATGCAGATGAAGAGCGTGAGGTGATTTTCACTCCCCCCACAGGCAAACCACCGCTCTTTATTATGCTCGACGGAACCTGGCCGGAAGCGCGTAAAATGTTTCGTAAGAGCCCTTATCTCGACAACCTGCCGGTGATTTCAGTCGATCTATCACGGCTTTCCGCTTACCACCTGCGCGAAGTCCATGCACAGGGGCAATACTGCACCGCCGAAGTGGCCATTGCGCTGCTGGATCTGGCTGGCGACGCCAAAGCAGCAAGCAGCCTGGGCGAACACTTCTCTCGCTTTAAAACGCGTTACCTGGCAGGAAAAACGCAACATCAAGGGAGCGTCACAGCAGACTCATCAGAAAGCGTTTAAAATCATTCGGTCACTGGTGACATAAGGAAGCCGATATGAGTCAGCGTGGTCTGGAAGCGCTACTGCGACCAAAATCTATTGCGGTGATTGGCGCGTCAATGAAGCCCCACCGGGCGGGCTATCTGATGATGCGTAACCTG
This sequence comes from Citrobacter enshiensis, assembly GCF_029338175.1. Lineage (NCBI taxonomy): Bacteria > Pseudomonadati > Pseudomonadota > Gammaproteobacteria > Enterobacterales > Enterobacteriaceae > Citrobacter > Citrobacter enshiensis. The sequence goes on along the minus strand of NZ_CP119862.1, from coordinate 1,217,728 downwards.
CTGGCCGGAGGCTTCAACGGTCCCGTCCTGCCGGTGACGCCCACCTGGAAGGCGGTTTTAGGCGTTCTTGCCTGGCCCGATATTGCCAGCCTGCCTTTTACGCCCGATCTCGCGGTCCTTTGTACCAATGCCAGCCGCAATCTTGCTCTACTGGAGGCGCTGGGAGAGAAAGGGTGCAAAACCTGCATTATTTTGTCGGCTCCAGCGTCTCAGCATGCTGAGCTTCAGTCCTGCGCCCGACGTTTCAACATGCGGCTTCTTGGCCCGAATAGTCTGGGATTACTGGCCCCCTGGCAGGGCCTGAACGCCAGTTTCTCGCCTGTGCCGATTAAGCGCGGCAAGCTCGCGTTTATTTCGCAGTCAGCGGCAGTCTCCAATACCATTCTGGACTGGGCGCAGCAGCGGGAAATGGGCTTTTCCTACTTTATCGCGCTAGGCGACAGTCTGGATATTGATGTTGATGAATTGCTGGACTACCTTGCGCGAGACAGCAAGACCAGCGCAATCCTGCTTTACCTTGAACATTTAAGCGATGCCCGGCGCTTTGTTTCTGCCGCCCGTAGCGCGTCGCGTAATAAACCGATTCTGGTCATTAAAAGTGGCCGTAGTCCGGCAGCTCAGCGTTTACTCAACACCAGCGCGGGAATGGACCCCGCATGGGATGCCGCGATTCAGCGTGCGGGGTTGTTGCGCGTCCGGGATACCCACGAACTCTTCTCTGCGGTCGAAACCTTAAGCCACATGCGCCCACTGCGCGGTGACAGGCTGATGATCATCAGTAATGGCGCAGCCCCTGCCGCCCTGGCGCTGGATGAGCTTTGGTCACGTAATGGCAAATTAGCCACGTTGAGCGAAGAGACATGCAGCAAACTGAGAGAAGCGCTGCCTGACCACGTCAACATCGCTAACCCATTGAATCTGTGTGATGACGCCAGCAGCGATCATTTTGTCAAAACGGTGGACATTTTGCTGGCCAGCCAGGATTTCGATGCATTGATGGTGATCCACTCCCCCAGCGCCGTCGCCCCGGGAACCGAAAACGCTCACGCGCTGATTGAAGCGGTGAAGCATCATCCCAGAGGGAAATACGTTTCGTTGCTGACCAACTGGTGTGGCGAATTCTCCTCTCAGGAAGCTCGCAAATTGTTCAGCGAAGCGGGACTGCCCACCTATCGTACGCCGGAAGGCACGATTACGGCCTTTATGCACATGGTCGAATACCGCCGGAACCAGAAGCAACTGCGGGAAACGCCAGCACTACCGACAAACCTGACGTCAAATACGACAGAGGCGCACAAGCTACTGCAGCAGGCCATTGATGACGGTGCAACGTCACTGGATACCCATGAAGTTCAGCCTATTCTGCAGGCCTACGGCTTGCAGACGTTGCCGACCTGGATTGCCAGTGACAGTGCGGAAGCCGTGCATATCGCGGAACAAATTGGCTATCCGGTTGCGTTAAAACTGCGCTCTCCGGATATTCCGCATAAGTCTGAAGTTCAGGGGGTAATGCTGTACCTGCGTACGGCAAATGAAGTTCAGCAGGCCGCCAATGCCATATTTGATCGTGTAAAAATGGCCTGGCCGCAGGCGCGGATCCACGGACTGTTGGTACAAAGCATGGCCAACCGTGCGGGTGCGCAAGAGTTGCGTGTGGTGGTGGAACACGATCCGGTATTTGGTCCTCTGATTATGCTTGGCGAAGGTGGCATGGAGTGGCGTCCTGAAGAGCAGGCTGTCGTTGCGCTGCCGCCGCTAAACATGAATCTGGCACGCTATTTAGTGATTCAGGGAATAAAAAATAAAAAAATCCGCGGTCGGAGCGCGCTACGTCCGCTGGATGTCGCAGGTTTAAGTCAGTTGCTGGTGCAGGTGTCGAACCTGATCGTCGATTGCCCGGAAATTCAGCGTCTGGATATCCATCCGTTGCTCGCATCCGCTGACGAATTCACGGCGCTTGATGTGACGCTGGATATCGCCCCTTTCGAAGGTGATAACGAAAGCCGGCTTGCTGTACGTCCTTATCCGCAACATCTCGAAGAGTGGGTGGAGATGAAAAATGGCGAACGTTGCCTGTTCCGCCCTATTCTCCCTGAGGATGAACCGCAGCTTCAGCAGTTCATTTCCCAGGTCACAAAAGAAGATCTTTATTATCGTTATTTTAGCGAGATCAACGAATTCACCCATGAAGATTTAGCCAACATGACGCAGATCGACTACGATCGGGAAATGGCATTTGTCGCCGTACGTCGTCATGATCGCACTGAGGAGATCCTCGGCGTTACGCGCGCGATCTCCGACCCGGATAATATCGATGCTGAGTTTGCTGTACTGGTGCGCTCAGATCTCAAGGGATTAGGTTTGGGTCGTCGATTAATGGAAAAATTGATTGCTTATACTCGGGATCACGGACTGAGACGCCTCAATGGTATTACGATGCCAAACAATCGCGGCATGGTGGCACTGGCCAGAAAGCTCGGGTTTGAGGTTGATATCCAGCTCGAAGACGGGATTGTTGGGCTAACGCTTAATCTTGCCCAATATGAGGAATCGTGAGTAAGGTACTGGAAATGTTGACCACTTTAACGGGTACTGATGTTATCATTGCCCGCTTATGTCGTCTGCATAGTACAGAGGACCCTTCAATGAACAGAGAAGAAATGCACTGTGATGTTGTCAAAATTTAAGCGTAATAAACATCAACAACACCTTGCCCAACTACCTAAGATTTCTCAGTCAGTTGATGATGTAGATTTCTTTTATGCTCCCGCTAATTTCAGGGAGACTCTGCTGGAGAAAATAGCCAGCGCGACACGACGTATTTGCATTATTGCCCTGTATCTTGAACAGGATGATGGCGGCAAGGGCATACTCGACGCGCTTTATGCGGCTAAACGGCAGCGTCCTGAGCTGGATGTCCGGGTGCTTGTCGACTGGCATCGTGCGCAGCGTGGGCGTATTGGCGCAGCAGCGTCCAACACCAACGCTGACTGGTATTGCCGAATGGCGCAAGAAAATCCCGGTATCGAGATTCCGGTCTACGGCGTACCGGTTAACACGCGTGAAGCACTTGGCGTCCTGCATTTTAAAGGCTTTATTATCGATGACAGCGTCATCTATAGCGGCGCCAGCCTGAACGATGTTTATCTGCATCAACATGATAAATACCGTTACGACCGTTATCAGCTCATTCGCAATGCGCAAATGGTGGACATCATGTATGAGTGGGTCACTCAGAATTTGATGAACGGCCGTGGCGTGAACCGTCTGGATGATATGCATCGTCCGAAAAGCCCTGAGATTAAAAATGACATCCGTTTGTTCCGCCAGGAGCTACGCGATGCGTCATACCATTTCCAGGGAGATGCCGATAACGAACAGCTGTCCGTGACGCCACTGGTCGGATTAGGAAAATCCAGTCTGCTGAACAAGACGATTTTCCATCTTATGCCGTGCACGGAGCACAAGCTCACTATTTGTACGCCTTATTTCAACCTGCCTGCAGTTCTGGTGCGCAGCATTATTCAGTTACTGCGTGATGGCAAAAAGGTCGAGATCATTGTCGGTGATAAAACGGCGAACGACTTTTTCATCCCCGAGAATGAACCGTTCAAAATCATCGGCGCGCTTCCTTATCTTTACGAGATTAACCTGCGTCGCTTCCTGAGCCGCCTGCAGTATTACGTTAATACCGATCAACTCGTTGTGCGCCTGTGGAAGGATGACGACAATACCTATCATCTGAAAGGGATGTGGGTCGATGACAAATGGATGCTCATCACCGGTAACAACCTGAATCCTCGGGCCTGGCGTCTGGATCTTGAAAACGCGATTTTGATCCACGATCCAAAACAGGAGTTAGCACCTCAGCGTGAGAAAGAGCTGGAGCTTATCCGCACGCATACCACGATTGTTAAGCATTATCGCGACCTGCAGAGTATTGCTGACTACCCCGTTAAAGTCCGCAAGCTGATCCGTCGACTACGCCGCATTCGAATCGACAAATTAATTAGCCGTATTCTGTAAACAAAACCCCGTCCTGTGACGGGGTTTTTCCTGTGGAGGTGTCGGTGCGCTTCTTTATCCTTATTGCTGTTCTGCTTCTTACCGGCTGTAGCCATATGGCGAATGACCGCTGGAGCGGGCAGGATAAAGCGCAACATTTTATCGCTTCAGCTATGCTCTCAGCCGCAGGAAATGAATATGCTCAACACCAGGGAATGAGCCGCGATCGCAGTGCTGCATTCGGTTTGATGTTTTCTATTGGCCTTGGCGCATCAAAAGAATGGTGGGACAGCCGCCCCGAAGGGAGCGGCTGGAGCTGGAAAGATTTTGTCTGGGATATTGCAGGCGCAACCACAGGTTACGCCGTCTGGCAAATGGCCCACAACTAAAGGCGCAGACCTTTGCCTTTACGGTGCAGCATCAACGAAACAAAAAATGCCACGACAGCCATAGCCGTAACGTACCAGAAGAATGACGTCTCCATACCAATGGACTTCAGCGACAACGCAACATATTCAGCAGACCCCCCGAACAACGCATTCGCCACGGCATAAGAAAGACCAACGCCTAACGCACGAACCTGTGCCGGGAACATCTCGGCTTTCAGGATCCCGCTAATTGACGTGTAGAAACTCACGATGAGCAACGCGCACATGACCAGTCCAAAGGCGGCATAAGGCGAAGTTACGTTCTGTAATGCCGAGAGAATTGGCACAGTAAAAATAGCGGCCAGAGAGCCAAAACATAACATCGACGTCCGGCGCCCGATTTTATCCGATAGCGCGCCAATCAAAGGCTGAATGAGCATAAACACGAACAATGCCGCCGTCATAATTCCGCTTGCCACATTGGCATGCATTCCGGCGGTATTGACCAGATACTTCTGCATATACGTTGTGAAGGTGTAGAAACAGAGCGAACCAGCGGCCGTAAAACCCAGCACCATCATGAACGCTTTACGGTTACGCCATAATCCCTTCAAAGAACCCGCCTCTTTCAGTGCGCGTGTTTCTTGCTGAGAAGTTTCATCCAGTTGGCGACGTAACCACAACGCGACAATGGCCAATGCCGCACCTAACGCAAATGGTATACGCCAGCCCCATGCTCTTAGATCGGCATCATCCAGTGTTTGCTGGAGAACCACAACAACCAACAATGCCAGAAGTTGTCCGCCGATCAACGTGACATACTGGAATGAGGCATAAAACCCTTTACGGCCTTCTACGGCTACTTCACTCATATAGGTTGCACTGGTTCCGTACTCCCCGCCAACAGACAAGCCTTGAAACAAACGAGCCAGTAACAAAAGCGCCGGAGCCCAGGTGCCAATGGTCTCATAGCCGGGCAAGCAGGCGATCACGAGCGATCCCATGCACATCATACAAACCGACAACAGCATCGATTTTTTACGACCGTGTTTATCGGCAATTCGACCAAATAACCATCCGCCGATAGGGCGCATCAGAAACCCTGCGGCAAAAACGCCGGCAGTTTGTAAAAGCTGAGTCGTCGTGTTTCCTGATGGGAAGAAAATGTGGGCAAAATAGAGAGAGCAGAACGAGTACACATAGAAATCAAACCATTCGACCAGATTCCCGGATGATGCCCCCACAATAGCCCATACGCGGCGACGGGTATCGCTGCTTGTAAGCGACCCGCTCGCAGTTACACTGCTTTCAGTCATTAGAATTGTACTCCTGCCAAAGATCGAACCGAGAATATCGGCGCTTATTATTGTCACCTGAAGTGAACAAAATGTTATATAGTTGTTATATATAAATATGTGACAGGAATCTAGCTTTTAATTAGCAGGCCAACGATTTAGGGGTATAAGCCAGAACAGGATGCAATAACCCGCAGGCCGGATAAGGCGTGCAAACGACGCTATCCGGCATTTTTCACAGAGCGCAGACGCAAAAAAGCCCATCCGTCAGGATGGGCTTCTTCACTTGTCTGATGCCTGGCAGTTCCCTACTCTCGCATGGGGAGACCCCACACTACCATCGGCGCTACGGCGTTTCACTTCTGAGTTCGGCATGGGGTCAGGTGGGACCACCGCGCTACAGCCGCCAGGCAAATTCTGTTTATCAACACACCTTACGGTCTGTCGATGTAATCTGTATCAAGCTGAATCTGATGTCTCTTCGCCAAAACACCTTTGGCGTTGTAAGGTTAAGCCTCACGGTTCATTAGTACTGGTTAGCTCAATGTATCGCTACACTTACACACCCAGCCTATCAACGTCGTAGTCTTCAACGTTCCTTCAGGAGACTTATTGTCTCAGGGAGAACTCATCTCGGGGCAAGTTTCGTGCTTAGATGCTTTCAGCACTTATCTCCTTCCGCATTTAGCTACCGGGCAATGCCATTGGCATGACAACCCGAACACCAGTGATGCGTTCCACTCCGGTCCTCTCGTACTAGGAGCAGCCCCCCTCAATTCTCCAGCGCCCACGGCAGATAGGGGACCGAACTGTCTCAACGACGTTCTAAACCCAGCTCGCGTACCACTTTAAATGGCGAACAGCCCATACCCTTGGGACCTACTTCAGCCCCAGGATGTGATGAGCCGACATCGAGGTGCCAAACACCGCCGTCGATATGAACTCTTGGGCGGTATCAGCCTGTTATCCCCGGAGTACCTTTTATCCGTTGAGCGATGGCCCTTCCATTCAGAACCACCGGATCACTAAGACCTGCTTTCGCACCTGCTCGAGCCGTCACTCTCGCAGTCAAGCTAGCTTATGCCTTTGCACTAACCTCCTGATGTCCGACCAGGATTAGCTAACCTTCGTGCTCCTCCGTTACTCTTTAGGAGGAGACCGCCCCAGTCAAACTACCCACCAGACACTGTCCGCAACCCGGATTACGGGTCTACGTTAGAACACCAGCCATTAAAGGGTGGTATTTCAAGGTTGGCTCCATGCAGACTGGCGTCCACACTTCAAAGCCTCCCACCTATCCTACACATCAAGGACCAGTGTTCAGTGTCAAGCTATAGTAAAGGTTCACGGGGTCTTTCCGTCTTGCCGCGGGTACACTGCATCTTCACAGCGAGTTCAATTTCACTGAGTCTCGGGTGGAGACAGCCTGGCCATCATTACGCCATTCGTGCAGGTCGGAACTTACCCGACAAGGAATTTCGCTACCTTAGGACCGTTATAGTTACGGCCGCCGTTTACCGGGGCTTCGATCAAGAGCTTCTCCTTACGGATAACCCCATCAATTAACCTTCCGGCACCGGGCAGGCGTCACACCGTATACGTCCACTTTCGTGTTTGCACAGTGCTGTGTTTTTAATAAACAGTTGCAGCCAGCTGGTATCTTCGACTGATTTCAGCTCCACGAGCAAGTCGTTTCACCTACATATCAGCGTGCCTTCTCCCGAAGTTACGGCACCATTTGCCTAGTTCCTTCACCCGAGTTCTCTCAAGCGCCTTGGTATTCTCTACCTGACCACCTGTGTCGGTTTGGGGTACGATTTTGTGTTACCTGATGCTTAGAGGCTTTTCCTGGAAGCAGGGCATTTGTTACTTCAGCACCGTAGTGCCTCGTCATCACACCTCAGCGTTAATAAACGACCGGATTTACCTAATCGTTCCGCCTACATGCTTAAACCGGGACAACCGTCGCCCGGCTAACATAGCCTTCTCCGTCCCCCCTTCGCAGTAACACCAAGTACAGGAATATTAACCCTGTTTCCCATCGACTACGCCTTTCGGCCTCGCCTTAGGGGTCGACTCACCCTGCCCCGATTAACGTTGGACAGGAACCCTTGGTCTTCCGGCGAGCGGGCTTTTCACCCGCTTTATCGTTACTTATGTCAGCATTCGCACTTCTGATACCTCCAGCAACCCTCCACAGGCCACCTTCAACGGCTTACAGAACGCTCCCCTACCCAACAACACATAGTGTCGCTGCCGCAGCTTCGGTGCATGGTTTAGCCCCGTTACATCTTCCGCGCAGGCCGACTCGACCAGTGAGCTATTACGCTTTCTTTAAATGATGGCTGCTTCTAAGCCAACATCCTGGCTGTCTGTGCCTTCCCACATCGTTTCCCACTTAACCATGACTTTGGGACCTTAGCTGGCGGTCTGGGTTGTTTCCCTCTTCACGACGGACGTTAGCACCCGCCGTGTGTCTCCCGTGATAACATTCTTCGGTATTCGCAGTTTGCATCGGGTTGGTAAGTCGGGATGACCCCCTAGCCGAAACAGTGCTCTACCCCCGAAGATGAGTTCACGAGGCGCTACCTAAAATAGCTTTCGGGGAGAACCAGCTATCTCCCGGTTTGATTGGCCTTTCACCCCCAGCCACAAGTCATCCGCTAATTTTTCAACATTAGTCGGTTCGGTCCTCCAGTTAGTGTTACCCAACCTTCAACCTGCCCATGGCTAAGATCACCGGGTTTCGGGTCTATACCCTGCAACTTAACGCCCAGTTAAGACTCGGTTTCCCTTCGGCTCCCCTATTCGGTTAACCTTGCTACAGAATATAAGTCGCTGACCCATTATACAAAAGGTACGCAGGTCACCCCATAAAAGAGGCTCCCACTGCTTGTACGTACACGGTTTCAGGTTCTTTTTCACTCCCCTCGCCGGGGTTCTTTTCGCCTTTCCCTCACGGTACTGGTTCACTATCGGTCAGTCAGGAGTATTTAGCCTTGGAGGATGGTCCCCCCATATTCAGACAGGATACCACGTGTCCCGCCCTACTCTTCGAGTTCACACCACATGCGATTTTGTGTACGGGACTATCACCCTGTACCGTCGGACTTTCCAGACCGTTCCACTACCACACATGCTGATTCAGACTCTGGGCTGCTCCCCGTTCGCTCGCCGCTACTGGGGGAATCTCGGTTGATTTCTTTTCCTCGGGGTACTTAGATGTTTCAGTTCCCCCGGTTCGCTTCATTACGCTATGTATTCAACGTAATGATAGTGTGTCGAAACACACTGGGTTTCCCCATTCGGAAATCGCCGGTTATAACGGTTCATATCACCTTACCGACGCTTATCGCAGATTAGCACGTCCTTCATCGCCTCTGACTGCCAGGGCATCCACCGTGTACGCTTAGTCGCTTAACCTCACAACCCGAAGGTGTTTCGTAAAACACATCGTGTTGCGAAAATTTGAGAGACTCGAACACACCGCTTATCTGTTCTTATTACGGAGAACAGACACAGTGTGTCGTTTCAATTTTCAGCTTGATCCAGATTTTTAAAGAGCAAATATCTCAAACATGACTCGGAAGTCAGTTTTGAGATACTGAGGCAGGTGACTTTCACTCACGAACCAGCAAGTGGCGTCCCCTAGGGGATTCGAACCCCTGTTACCGCCGTGAAAGGGCGGTGTCCTGGGCCTCTAGACGAAGGGGACACTTAAGTCTCAATCGCAAGACGCCTTGCTATTTACTTTTCATCAGACAATCTGTGTGAGCACTACAAAGGCAGGTTCTTTAAGGTAAGGAGGTGATCCAACCGCAGGGTTCCCCTACGGTTACCTTGTTACGACTTCACCCCAGTCATGAATCACAAAGTGGTAAGCGCCCTCCCGAAGGTTAAGCTACCTACTTCTTTTGCAACCCACTCCCATGGTGTGACGGGCGGTGTGTACAAGGCCCGGGAACGTATTCACCGTGGCATTCTGATCCACGATTACTAGCGATTCCGACTTCACGGAGTCGAGTTGCAGACTCCGATCCGGACTACGACATACTTTATGAGGTCCGCTTGCTCTCGCGAGGTCGCTTCTCTTTGTATATGCCATTGTAGCACGTGTGTAGCCCTACTCGTAAGGGCCATGATGACTTGACGTCATCCCCACCTTCCTCCAGTTTATCACTGGCAGTCTCCTTTGAGTTCCTCGGCCGAACCGCTGGCAACAAAGGGATAAGGGTTGCGCTCGTTGCGGGACTTAACCCATCATTTCACAACACGAGCTGACGACAGCCATGCAGCACCTGTCTCACGGTTCCCGAAGGCACTAAAGCATCTCTGCTAAATTCCGTGGATGTCAAGAGTAGGTAAGGTTCTTCGCGTTGCATCGAATTAAACCACATGCTCCACCGCTTGTGCGGGCCCCCGTCAATTCATTTGAGTTTTAACCTTGCGGCCGTACTCCCCAGGCGGTCGACTTAACGCGTTAGCTCCGGAAGCCACTCCTCAAGGGGAACAACCTCCAAGTCGACATCGTTTACGGCGGTGGACTACCTGGGTATCTAATCCTGTTTGCTCCCCACGCTTTCGCACCTGAGCGTCAGTCTTTGTCCAGGGGGCCGCCTTCGCCACCGGTATTCCTCCAGATCTCTACGCATTTCACCTCGTACACCTGGAATTCTACCCCCTCTACAAGACTCTAGCCTGCCAGTTTCGGATGCAGTTCCCAGGTTGAGCCCGGGGATTTCACATCCGACTTGACAGACCGCCTGCGTGCGCTTTACGCCCAGTAATTCCGATTAACGCTTGCACCCTCCGTATTACCGCGGCTGCTGGCACGGAGTTAGCCGGTGCTTCTTCTGCGGGTAACGTCAATGGCTAAGGTTATTAACCTTAACCCCTTCCTCCCCGCTGAAAGTACTTTACAACCCGAAGGCCTTCTTCATACACGCGGCATGGCTGCATCAGGCTTGCGCCCATTGTGCAATATTCCCCACTGCTGCCTCCCGTAGGAGTCTGGACCGTGTCTCAGTTCCAGTGTGGCTGGTCATCCTCTCAGACCAGCTAGGGATCGTCGCCTAGGTGAGCCGTTACCCCACCTACTAGCTAATCCCATCTGGGCACATCCGATGGCAAGAGGCCCGAAGGTCCCCCTCTTTGGTCTTGCGACATTATGCGGTATTAGCTACCGGTTTCCCAGTAGTTATCCCCCTCCATCGGGCAGTTTCCCAGACATTACTCACCCGTCCGCCACTCGTCACCCAAGAAGCAAGCTTCTCTGTGCTACCGTTCGACTTGCATGTGTTAGGCCTGCCGCCAGCGTTCAATCTGAGCCATGATCAAACTCTTCAATTTAAGTTTGATGCTCAAAGAATTAAACTTCGTAATGAATTACGTATGTTCACTCTTGAGACTTGGTATTCATTTTTCGTCTTGCGACGTTAAGAATCCGTATCTTCGAGTGCCCACACAGATTGTCTGATAAATTGTTAAAGAGCAGTGCAACGCAGCTTTCGCTCACCGTTGCGAGGTCCCGTATAATACGTTTTCCTCATTCAGAGTCAAGCATTTAATTTTGCTTTTCTCTACGAGGTTCTCAGTGGAACCCCGCTGACCCGGCGGCTTACGTGCCGTTGTTCCGTGTCAGTGGAGGCGCATTATAGGGAGTTATTTCCGGCTGACAAGCCAAAAATACAAAAAACTTATCAACCGGTTACTTTTGCATCAAAAATCACAGTAGATGCCTATATTCGCCTGGTTTTTAAACAAAAACGAGCCCCGCAGGGCTCGTTTTTGTTGTTTTGTGACTTACTGCACTGCCACGATGCGATCGTCATTCACTTCCAGACGAATCGTTTTTCCCGGAATCAGCTCACCAGACAGGATTTGCTGCGCCAGCGGGTTTTCGATCTGTTGCTGGATAGCACGTTTCAATGGACGTGCCCCGTAGACCGGATCGTAGCCATTCACGCTCAGTAGTTTAAGCGCCTCGTCAGAGATGTGGATTTCATAACCACGCTCTTCCAAACGTTTGTACAGACGCTGCAGCTGGATCCGGGCAATAGAGGCAATGTGTTGTTCACCCAACGGATGGAATACCACAACTTCATCTATACGGTTAACGAATTCCGGCCGGAAGTTGTGACTGACCACGCCCAACACCAGGTCTTTCATATGCCCGTAATCCAGTTCACCGAAACGTTCCTGGATCAAATCAGACCCCAGGTTAGAGGTCATGATGACCACCGTATTACGGAAGTCGACCGTTCTCCCCTGCCCGTCAGTCAAACGACCGTCGTCGAGCACCTGCAACAGAATGTTGAACACATCCGGGTGCGCTTTTTCCACTTCATCCAGCAGAATGACGGAATAAGGACGACGACGTACCGCTTCCGTCAGGTAGCCCCCTTCTTCATAACCCACATATCCCGGAGGCGCACCGACCAGACGAGACACGGAGTGTTTCTCCATAAACTCGGACATGTCGATACGCACCATCGCGTCATCGCTATCAAACATAAAGTTCGCCAGCGCTTTGCATAGTTCGGTTTTCCCCACCCCGGTTGGGCCAAGGAACAGGAAAGAACCAATAGGACGGTTAGGGTCAGCCAGACCGGCACGGCTACGACGAATCGCGTTCGATACCGCCTCAACCGCTTCATTTTGACCAATTACGCGGTTATGCAGATCTTGTTCCATACGCAGCAGTTTTTCACGTTCGCCTTCGAGCATTCTGGCAACCGGGATACCGGTCCAGCGCGCCAGCACTTCGGCAATTTCCGCGTCTGTTACTTTATTACGCAACAGGCGCATGGTTTTGCCTTCAGACTGGGTCGCTGCTTCCAGCTGTTTTTCCAGCTCTGGAATTTTGCCGTACTGCAGTTCAGACATCCGCGCCAGATCGCCGACGCGACGCGCCTGTTCAATGGCGATTTTCGCCTGTTCCAGTTCAGCTTTAATGGTTTGCGTTCCGGAGAGTGATGCTTTCTCGGCTTTCCACTCTTCTTCCAGCGCCGAATACTGACGCTCTTTGTCGTCCAGTTCTTCGTTGAGCATATCGAGGCGTTTTTTGCTCGCCTCATCAGACTCTTTCATCAACGCCTGCTGCTCCAGCTTTAACTGGATGATACGGCGATCGAGTCTGTCCAGCTCTTCCGGCTTGGAATCAATCTGCATACGAATGCTGGATGCAGCCTCATCGATAAGGTCGATAGCTTTATCCGGCAGTTGACGATCCGAAATATAACGATGCGACAGCGTCGCCGCCGCCACAATGGCCGGGTCAGTGATCTGCACATGGTGATGCAGCTCATAACGTTCTTTCAGGCCACGCAGAATCGCGATGGTATCTTCCACTGACGGTTCGGCAACAAACACTTTCTGGAAACGACGTTCCAGCGCCGCATCTTTTTCGATGTACTGGCGATACTCATCCAGCGTCGTCGCGCCCACGCAGTGCAGTTCACCACGCGCCAGGGCCGGTTTCAGCATGTTCCCGGCGTCCATTGCGCCATCGGCCTTACCTGCGCCCACCATGGTGTGCAATTCGTCGATAAACAGGATGACGTTGCCTTCCTGTTTCGAGAGATCGTTTAGCACACCTTTCAAACGTTCTTCAAACTCACCGCGGTATTTTGCCCCGGCCACCAGCGCACCCATATCCAGCGCCAGTACGCGACGGCCTTTTAAACCTTCCGGCACTTCACCATTAATGATTCGCTGAGCAAGCCCTTCCACAATCGCTGTTTTACCGACACCAGGCTCGCCGATTAATACCGGGTTGTTTTTGGTACGGCGTTGCAGCACCTGAATGGTACGGCGAATTTCTTCATCACGGCCGATAACCGGATCGAGTTTGCCCTGTTCGGCACGCTCGGTCAGATCGACGGTGTATTTTTTCAAGGCCTGGCGTTGGTCTTCAGCCCCTTGATCGTTCACGCTTTCACCTCCGCGCATTTGTTCAATTGCCTGAGTGATATTGGCGGTTGTCGCCCCAGCCGACTTCAACAAGTCGGTCAGCGTACCGCGAGATTCAAGCGCCGCCAGAACGAACAGTTCCGACGAAATAAAGTTGTCCCCACGTTTTTGCGCCAGCTTGTCGCAAAGATTCAGTACACGCACCAGATCCTGAGACGGTTGCACGTCGCCGCCGGTACCTTCCACTTGCGGCAGACGGCTTAGCGCTTGATCAATCGCTGTGCGTAACTGGCCAGCATTAATGCCAGCAGATGTTAATAAAGGACGAACCGATCCCCCTTCCTGATTCAGCAAGGCGCTCATTAGATGAAGAGGTTCGATGAATTGGTTGTCGTGCCCAAGTGCGAGTGACTGGGCATCGGCAAGAGCAAGCTGGAATTTATTAGTAAGACGATCCAGACGCATAACTCCTCCCATAACAGGTCAAAATTGCTACTGGAGATTAAATGAGGTCATCCCTCAATTATTCAAGGTGAATGACCTGAATTATGTGAAAAGAAAATTACACGAACCGGATCGTCTTGATTCTCTAGGTTATATCAGCCAAATAAAACTTGCCATCCGACCAGTGGTCTTGTCGCGGCGATAAGAGAAGAATGTCTCACTTTCACTATATGTGCAGCGGTCGCCGCCATAAATGTTGGTGATCCCCACGTTCGCCAGGCGTTGACGTGCAAGCTGATAAATATCCGCCAGATATTTTTCTCCGCGTGGCAAAAAGGCAGCCTGCGCCTTCGCGTCTTTCGCCATAAATGCGTCACGAACGTCTGGCCCTACTTCAAACGCTGCGGGGCCGATGGCTGGACCTAACCAGGCCATAATGTTTGCCGGTTTATCAGCAAAGCAGGCAACCGTTTCTTCCAGTACGCCTTCACACAATCCGCGCCATCCCGCGTGGGCTGCCGCCACTTCCGTTCCGGCGCGATTACAAAACAGCACGGGCAGGCAATCCGCCGTCATCACCGCGCAAACGGTGCCCGGCGTATTGCTGTACGACGCATCCGCCCTTTTAGAGTCATAGGGTGCACCGGTCAGTTTCAGCACATCCTTACCGTGCACTTGCTCCAGCCAGACCGGTTTCGAAGGCAGATTGCCCGCAGTAAACAGTCGTTTTCGGTTCTCTTCGACATGTTCCAGGTTATCACCACAGTGGGCACCCAGATTCAGCGAATGGTAAGGAGGCAAACTGACACCCCCAATACGTGTAGAACTACAGGCCACAACACCTTCCGGTATGGGCCACTGCGGGACAATTAGCGTACTCATAACCAGGCAACATCATCCTTATGTTCTTCAAAATCAGCGCGCATCACTTCAATGAGTTCGACCATATCCTGCGGGATCGGTGCATGCCATTCCATTTCGATACCGGAGATCGGGTGATAAAGACGCAGCATGGTGGCATGCAGCGCCTGACGATCGAACTTACGCAACGTAGAAATAAATTCGTCCGATGCCCCTTTCGGTGGACGCGGACGACCGCCGTAAACCTGATCGCCCACCAGCGGATGGGTAATATGCGCCATGTGCACGCGGATCTGGTGCGTACGTCCGGTCTCCAGACGCAGCCGCAGACGCGTGTGCACACGGAAGTGTTCCATAATACGGTAGTGAGTCACCGCTGGTTTACCCATTGGATGCACTGACATATGCGTACGTTTGGTTGGATGACGGCTGATCGGTTCTTCTACCGTACCACCCGCAGTCATATGACCAATCGCCACGGCTTCGTACTCACGCGTGATTTCACGCAGCTGCAGTGACTCCACCAGACGCGTTTGCGCCGGGATGGTTTTTGCCACCACCATTAATCCGGTGGTGTCTTTATCCAGACGGTGCACAATGCCCGCACGTGGGACATCCGCGATTGGCGGGTAGTAATGCAGTAACGCATTCAGTACCGTGCCATCAGGATTACCCGCACCAGGATGCACCACGAAGTCACGTGGTTTGTTGATGACAAGAATGTCGTCATCTTCATAGACGATATCCAGCGGGATATCTTGCGCTTCAAAACGAATTTCTTCGTCAATTTCAGCATTGATGGAGACACGTTCTCCGCCCAATACTTTTTCTTTCGGTTTATCGCAAAGATGCCCATTTACCAGCACTCGCTGGTCAAGGATCCATTCTTTTATGCGTGAACGCGAATAATCAGGGAACAATTCGGCCAAAGCCTGATCTAAGCGTTGACCGAGCTGATTTTCGGAGACTGTTGCGGTGAGTTCTACTCGTTGTGCCATAAACTGCTTCTTCGTTTAACGTTGGGTTTTACGGCTTTGCCGTTTAATATAGTGTGCTATTGTAGCTGGTCTTAACCGGGAGCAGGAACAGAGAATCTCCCGTATTACATTTTGAGGAAAGTCAAAACGTCATGACGCGCATGAAATATCTGGTGGCAGCAGCCACGTTGAGCCTGTTTTTGGCGGGTTGCTCTGGTTCAACGGAAGAGGTGCCCGATAATCCGCCTAATGAAATCTACGCGACTGCTCAGCAAAAGCTGCAGGACGGTAACTGGAAACAGGCAATAACGCAATTGGAAGCGTTGGATAACCGTTATCCATTTGGACCGTATTCCCAGCAGGTGCAGTTGGATCTCATCTACGCCTACTACAAAAACGCCGATCTGCCATTGGCTCAGGCTGCTATCGATCGTTTTATCCGCCTTAATCCAACGCACCCAAATATTGATTATGTCATGTATATGCGCGGCCTGACCAATATGGCGCTGGATGACAGTGCGCTGCAAGGCTTCTTTGGTGTTGATCGCAGCGATCGCGATCCACAACACGCCCGAGCTGCGTTCAACGATTTCTCCAAACTGGTGCGTGGCTATCCGAACAGCCAATACACAACCGATGCCACCAAGCGTCTGGTGTTCCTGAAAGATCGTCTGGCGAAATACGAATACTCTGTTGCCGATTATTACACCGCGCGTGGCGCATGGATTGCCGTCGTGAACCGCGTAGAAGGAATGATGCGCGACTACCCGGATACCCAGGCAACGCGTGATGCTCTGCCGCTGATGGAAAATGCCTATCGTCAGATGCAGATGAATGCTCAGGCTGACAAAGTGGCGAAAATTATTGCCGCTAACAGCAGCAACACCTGATTCATCTCCGAACGCAAAACAAAACGGCAGCCCAATGGCTGCCGTTTTTTTGTCCGTAAACGCCGCAACTGAAGCGGTTTAGCTGCAACGCATCCTATCAAATATGGCCTGCTTTCAGGTATTCCTCAAGTAAAATATCCCCTGTTCCTGCGATGCTTCACAAAAAGATACCCTTGACAAAAAGTGACAAAAAAATGTGATTTAAATCACACATTTTGACATTAGGAACGGTATGCTGGGTTCACCAAGACGGGAAAGACAAGAGGTAAAATTTATGACAATGAACATTACCAGTAAACAAATGGAAATTACTCCGGCAATTCGCCAGCATGTCGCAGACCGTCTCTCCAAACTGGATAAATGGCAAACTCATTTAATTAATCCACATATCATTCTGTCTAAGGAGCCACAGGGTTTCACTGCTGATGCCACCATTAATACACCGAACGGACATCTGGTCGCCAGCGCAAAACACGAAGATATGTACACCGCCATTAATGATTTGATCAACAAGCTGGAACGGCAGCTCAATAAAGTGCAGCACAAAGGCGAAGCCCGTCGTGCAACAACTTCAGTAAAAGACGCCAACTTCGTCGAAGCAGAAGAAGAGTAGTCCCTTACATTGAGTGTATCGCCAACGCGCCTTCGGGCGCGTTTTTTGTTGACAGGGTTAAAACAGTGCGGGTACTTTACTCTTGTCACCAAAGGAAAATGACATGAAACCAACACCGTTCTTCTTCGCATTCTTTTTTACCTTCCCCTGAATGGGAGGCGTTTCGTCGTGTGAAAAAGAATGCGAAGACGAACAACAAGGCCTCCCAAACCGGGGGGCCTTTTTTATTGATAACAAGAAAGGCAACACTATGACATCGGAAAACCCGTTACTGGTACTGCGAGAGAAGATCAGTTCGCTGGATGAAAAATTGCTGGCCTTGCTGGCCGAGCGTCGTGAGCTGGCGGTTGAAGTGGGCAAAGCCAAACTGCTCTCTCATCGCCCGGTGCGCGATATCGATCGTGAACGTGATTTGCTGGATAGATTGATCACGCTCGGCAAAGCGCATCATCTTGATGCACACTATATCACCCGCCTGTTTCAGCTCATTATTGAAGACTCCGTTCTTACCCAACAGGCCCTGCTGCAGCAACATCTGAATAAGATTAACCCCCACTCTGCGCGTGTGGCTTTCCTTGGGCCCAAAGGTTCCTACTCTCATCTCGCCGCCCGTCAATATGCCGCCCGCCACTTTGAGCAGTTTATCGAAAGCGGTTGTGCAAAATTTGCCGATATCTTTAATCAGGTTGAAACCGGACAAGCAGACTACGCCGTCGTGCCGATTGAAAACACCAGTTCCGGCGCCATCAACGATGTTTACGATCTCCTGCAGCACACGACGCTGTCCATCGTCGGCGAGATGACCATCACTATCGACCACTGTGTGCTGGTTTCTGGCACGACCGATTTGAATACCATCGAAACGGTATACAGCCACCCGCAACCGTTCCAGCAGTGCAGCAAGTTCCTGAGCCGTCACCCACACTGGAAAATCGAATACACCGAAAGCACGTCTGCGGCGATGGAAAAAGTGGCACAGGCAAACTCCCCACACATAGCCGCGCTGGGAAGTGAAGCCGGTGGCATGTTACACGGTTTGCAGGTACTTGAGCGTATTGAAGCGAACCAGACGCAAAATATTACCCGCTTCGTCGTACTGGCGCGCAAAGCAATCAACGTTTCCGATCAGGTTCCGGCAAAAACGACGCTGTTAATGGCAACCGGCCAGCAGGCGGGTGCGCTGGTTGAAGCACTGCTGGTGCTGCGCAACCACAATCTAATCATGACCAGACTGGAATCGCGCCCGATCCACGGTAATCCGTGGGAAGAGATGTTTTACCTCGACATCCAGGCTAACCTAGAATCGCCGGAGATGCAGAAAGCCCTGAAGGAGTTGGGGGAGATCACCCGTTCAATGAAGGTCCTGGGGTGCTATCCCAGCGAGAACGTGGTGCCAGTGGATCCGAGCTAACATTTAACAATGCCGGATGGCGCTACGCTTATCCGGCCTACAATTCATGCAATTTATGTAGGCCTGATAAGACACACCAGCGTTGCCATCAGGCATCTTACTTACTGACGGCTATCATTCGCCTGACGTAGCAGCGTGCGACTTTCATTCTGGAAGCGTTTGGCATAATCACCAAACCAGTGCTCTACCTTGCGGAAGCTGTCGATAAAGGCCTGTTTATCTCCCTGCTCCAGCAACTCGATGGCTTCACCAAAACGCTTGTAGTAACGCTTGATCAGCGCAAGGTTGCTTTCTGACGACATAATAATATCGGCATACAGCTGCGGATCCTGGGCGAACAGGCGTCCCACCATCGCCAGTTCAAGGCGATAAATCGGCGAAGAAAGCGCCAGAAGCTGTTCAAGCTGGACATTTTCCTCTGCCAGATGCAACCCGTAAGCGAAGGTGGCAAAATGGCGCAGAGCCTGAATGAACGCCATATTTTGATCGTGTTCGACAGCGCTGATGCGGTGCAAGCGTGCTCCCCAGACCTGAATTTGCTCCAGGAACCACTGATACGCCTCCGGCTGGCGACCATCGCACCAGACCACCACCTGCTTCGCCAGGCTGCCGCTGTCCGGACCAAACATCGGATGCAGACCAAGAACCGGTCCGGCATGCGCCGCCAGCATCGCCTGCAAAGGGCCGTTTTTCACCGATGCCAGATCGACCAGAATGCAGTCGGACGGTAAACGCGGTAGTTTTGCGATCACCTGCTCAGTCACGTGGATTGGCACACTGACAATCACCATCCCGGCATCGGCAACAATCTCCTCGGCGCGATCCCAGTCCTGCTGCTCAAGAATGCGTACCTGGTATCCTGAAAGCGTGAGCATTTTCTCGAACAGTTGCCCCATTTGACCGGCGCCACCGACGATAACCACCGGACGCAGAGAAGGGCAAAGGGTCTTAAACCCTTTGTCATTCTCACTGGAGTAGGACTCACGCATGACCCGGCGCAGCACATCTTCGATGAGATCGGGTGGAACCCCCATCGCCTGAGCCTCAGCACGGCGCGAAGCCAGCATCGTGGCCTCACGTTCAGGTACGTAAATCGGCAGTCCAAAGCGGCTTTTGACCTCACCGACTTCAGCCACTAATTCCAGACGGCGCGCCAGCAAATCCAGCAACGCCTTGTCCACTTCATCTATTTGATCGCGTAATGCGGTCAACTCAGCAACCATAACAAGCCTCTTATGCTACACGCGCCGCCAGATGACCGTTGAGATTTCCACGAATTTCACGCAGCAGTGCGTCGGTGGCTTCCCAGCTAATACACGCATCTGTCACAGACACACCGTATTTCATATCGTTGCGCGGCTGCTCAGAAGACTGATTACCTTCGTGAATGTTGCTTTCAATCATTAAGCCAATGATTGAGCGATTTCCATCTTTAATCTGCGCAACCACAGACTCAGCCACGGCAGGCTGACGGCGGTAATCTTTATTCGAGTTACCATGGCTGCAATCTACCATCAGAGAAGGATGCAGTCCTGCCTGTTCCATCTCTTTTTCGCATTGTGCGACATCGGCAGGGCTGTAGTTAGGCGCTTTGCCGCCGCGCAGTATCACATGGCCATCCGGATTCCCCTGAGTCTGCAACAGCGCGACCTGACCCGCCTGATTGATCCCAACGAAACGGTGCGACTGTGCAGCGGCACGCATCGCATTGATCGCTGTCGCCAGGCTGCCATCCGTCCCATTTTTAAACCCAACCGGCATGGAAAGACCCGATGCCATTTCGCGGTGAGTTTGCGATTCAGTGGTACGAGCGCCAATGGCGGACCAGCTGAACAGATCGCCCAGGTATTGCGGGCTGTTAGGATCCAATGCCTCTGTTGCCAATGGCAGTCCCAGATTGACCAGATCAACCAGCAACTGACGCGCAATTTTCAATCCGGCTTCCACATCAAAAGAGCCATCCATATGAGGATCGTTAATCAACCCTTTCCAGCCAACGGTAGTACGGGGTTTTTCAAAATAGACGCGCATCACCAGGTAGAGGCTATCGCTGACCTCTTCGGCAAGGGCTTTAAATCGACGAGCATATTCCAGCGCAGTTTCAGGATCATGAATAGAACACGGTCCACACACAACCAGCAGACGAGGATCGCGACCGGCGATAATGTCAGAGATGATTTGACGTGACTGGGCGATTTGCGCCTCTTGTGACAAACTCAGCGGGAACTCCGCTTTCAGTTGTTCTGGCGTCATCAGTACCTGTTCGTCAGTGATGTGTACGTTGTTCAGCGCGTCTTTTTGCATGATGGTGATCCTGTTTAGCTCGTTTGCGATAGTTTTCCTCAGTGAGGATGGCGTAACGATACCACAACAGGTAAAGATTTCAATCCACATTCCGTAAATTTTAATTTACACAAACCATTTTTAGTGCAATTTACAGGCATTGTTATGTACAAATAAATTTACGCATCGATATTTGCGAATCCGCTATGCTTTGAAAAACACAGGAGAACAGGCAATGAAGCGATTCGCAGGCGCACTACTCATAATACTTCTCAGCGGATGTCAGATAGATCCTTATACATTCTCCCCTACCTGGACCGGTACTGACTGGTACGATGCCGGTATTGAAGATGCCATTGCAGGATATGCCGTTAAAGATAACGACATGCTTGCCGATACATTTAATGACCCGGAAGTCGACCGGGCGCAATACCTTAAAGGCTATGCGGAAGGCCAGCGAAAAACCTGCCAGCAAGATTTAGCGTATGCCAGAGGCCTGGCAGGGAAAACATTCCCCGCCAGCTGCGATACTGTAGAAAATGTCAGTGAGATACGCAGCGCCTGGCAAAAAGGTGCCGACGAAGGTGCAGGCACAATACGGCTCAATTAATAAAAACCTTACGAATAAATATTGCATGAGATTTACCTTAAGAGGCATCTATTAACCTGCATGGTGTAATGACTACCAGGCAAAACAATGTTATTTTGTTGTAAACGATCACGGATGTATTTAAATGCTTTACGACTGATGATGGTGAGGACCTGTTCATGATATTTTCTCACCGACTCATATTTCTGCTCACGCTATTACTGGCGGGATTGCCACTTTACGCTGCGAGCATGACAAACGAAGCCAAATCTGTACGATCGATAGTTTCTGGCATCGTCAGCTATACACGCTGGCCTTCGTTATCAGAACCACCAAGGTTGTGTATTTTCTCCTCGTCTCGTTTCGCCAGTGAACTTGGAGATAGTCATTCGGGGTCATTACCCTACCAGCCTGTTATCATCCGCTCGGAACAGGAAGCCCTGACCGCGCGTTGCGATGGTTTTTATTTCGGAAATGAATCCCCTACATATCAGGTGGAATTAACGAATAAATATCCGTCTAAGGCATTGTTATTAATTGCAGAACAAAATCCCGAGTGTATTATCGGCAGCGCTTTTTGTTTGATTATTAACAATGATGAAGTCAGATTCTCCGTTAATCTGGATGCACTCTCGCGCAGTGGCGTCAGAGTAAATCCGGACGTATTGATGCTTGCACGGAATCAAAAGCATGGGTAAGAATCTCTCCCCAATCACGCGACCGACGTTCAAACGGACATTACGACGCATCAGTATGATCAGCGTCGTGGTGACGATGACCCTGATCTGGTTGCTATTGTGTGTGGCGTCTGTTTTGACGCTGAAACAGTATGCGCAAAAAAATCTGGATCTGACCGCCGCCACAATGACCCACAGCCTTGAGGCTGCGCTGGTGTTTTCTGATGGGACTGCAGCGGCAGAAACGCTGGCGGCGTTGGGGCGACAAGGCCAATTTTCAGCGGCAGAAGTCCGCGATAAAAATCAAAAATTGCTCGCAACCTGGCATTATGATGCCAGAGCCACCGACGACAAGCTGAGCAGCTTAGTCAACCACTGGCTGTTTCCGTTACCGGTCACCCAACCGGTCTGGCATAACGGTAATGTGATCGGTGAAGTTCGCCTGACCGCCCGTGACAGCCTCATCAGCCATTTTATCTGGTTGTCTTTGGCGGTCCTTACCGGGTGTATTTTACTGGCCGCAGGCATTGCGATTCTTCTCACCCGCTATTTGCATAATGGGGTGGTTGACGCACTGCAAAATATCACGGACGTGGTACACGACGTGCGCACTAATCGTAATTTCTCACGTCGGGTTTCCGAGGAGCGCATTGAAGAATTTCATCTGTTTGCGCAGGATTTCAATAGTCTGCTGGATGAAATGGAAGAGTGGCAATTACGACTTCAGGCTAAAAATGCCCAGTTGTTGCGTACTGCACTGCACGATCCATTGACCGGCCTTGCGAATCGGGCCGCATTTCGCAGCAGCATAAACGCGTTGATGAACGATAATTCCGCCCGTAGCAGCTCGGCATTGTTATTCCTGGATGGTGACAATTTTAAATTTATTAATGACACCTGGGGTCACGCCGCAGGCGACCGGGTTTTAATTGAAGTAGCGAAAAGGCTAGCGGAATTTGGCGGTACACGTCATCACCCTTACCGGCTCGGCGGGGACGAATTTGCCATGGTGCTTTATGGCGTTCATTCAGAATATGAAGTCCAGCGCATTTGCGCCGCGCTCTCGCAAGAATTTACCCGGCCTTTTGATCTGCTTAATGGGCATCTGGCGAATATGACGCTGAGTATTGGTTTTGCCCTGACGTGGGAAAATGCGACCGCTGAAAAATTACAAGAATTGGCCGATCGTAATATGTATCAGGCTAAACATCAGCGTTCTGCACGCTGGATTAAATAATAAGGAATTACACACATGATGAAGCGTCTTTTTTCTCCACTTATTCTGGCCACCTTGATTTTGACGGGTTGTCAGGCACAGCCACAGGGCAAATTTACCCCCGAACAGATTGCAGCGATGAAGTCATACGGATTTACCGAATCCGCAGGAGACTGGTCTTTGGGTCTTTCCGATACCATTCTGTTTGATAAAAATGACTACAAGCTGCGCCCTGAAAGCCAAAAGCAGATCCAGGGTATGGCTTCCCGATTATCGTCTACCGGGCTGAACCATGCCCGCCTGGACGGTCACACAGATAACTACGGCGAAGACAGCTACAACGAAGCGTTATCACTCAAACGCGCAAATGTGGTGGCAGACGCCTGGGCTGAAGGTGCGAACGTTCCGCGTACGAACCTGACGACGCAGGGTTTAGGCAAAAAATACCCGGTCGCCAGTAATCAAACGGCAAAAGGTCGTGCTGAAAACCGCCGCGTCGCCGTCGTTATCAGCACGCCTTAATCATTTAGTCGGCTGACTGCGCGAGGAGAGTACGAGCAGCACTGAACCAGCGCAGCCAGTCAACAACCATAAACAGCAAGAGACTGAATCCCAACACCGGCATCGCTACCCCCAGCGCGACAGCCAGTACCACCAGGCCGCATCTTCCCTGCCAGCTTATCGCGAGAACCCCCTGTACAAGCGTCTGAGCAGGATTCACTTCTGAACAGGCTGGGCGACGGATCCACCACAGGCGATAGCCGATTACAATCATCAGACACAGCCCAACCCCGAACGCGATCAACGCCATCTGGTTTAACACGCCAAACAGTATCCCCATATGAAAATCCACACCCCAACGCGTCAGTTTCGCCATGAGCGGAAAATCGGAAAAATGCGTACGATCAATCACTCGCAGGGTTTGCGGATCTACAGAGACAGCGTCGACCTGAGTTGGCCAACGACGATCGATTTCCGTCACCGTCCAGCCATGTTGCGTGTCCTTTGGCGGTCGGATCTCCAGTCGGCTGGCATCGATTCCTGACACCTGCGCAACATGCAACACAGCATCAAACGCGTTTGCATCAACGCTTTTTGCAGGTATCGGCACTCCCGCATGATGTGCGTGATGACCGGCATGTTCATCCAGCATTGGCATAACGCCATCCCGCTGTGTATTCACCTGCGGTGTTAGCCAGCCAAAAGCGGCACGCATTTTATCCACGTTGCCGCCAGCCCACTGCGACCATGTCAGGCCGGTCGCCGAGAAAAGCAGCATCCCCACGAGCAAAAGCCATCCCAGCGTGACATGTAGGCGGCGATGGTTCTGTACGCAGTTTTTCAGCCGACGTTTAGGGCGGGTAAAATACCAGAGCGTAATGCCGCCCAGCGCCGCCACCCACATCCAGGAAGCGGCCAGCTCGCTATAAATTCGCCCAACATCACCGAGCAGCAAAGAGCGATGCGCATAGTCGATCCATTGTCGCAGCGGTAAAATACCGCTGGTGCCATAGACCGTCATATCGCCTGTTACCGCCAGCGTAACCGGATCAATAAAAATCGCCCGGTTCTCAGACTCATTCAGTGAAGGATCGGCAAACATGACGCGAGTCGTTTGCCCCGCTTCCAGCCCCGGACGCACAGCATGCAATCGCAACTGTCCCCCGGTTACCTGTTCAGCAATTGCGATTTGGGCCGCCAGCGGTTGCTTCTCACCCTGTACGGTGCCTTGCAACGCTTGCGAATAGAGCGCCTCCTCCAGCTGTGGCGTCGCCACATAAAGCGTCCCCGTTAAGGCCGCCACGAAAATAAATGGCCCGACAAACAGACCAATATAGAAATGAAGACGTCGCAGTAGGGTAATCCATGCCGCGCGTGGGGTGCAGGTTGTCATACTTTTCCTCAGAACAAGCAAAAGAGTGTCGTGACGCTTTCGCGCACAAACTTATTGTAAGAATCAGGAAATAGCAGACCCGCGCGGCGGCGCGCGCGTATCGGGGAAAAGCCAGGGAAAGAAATGCCAGTGTTTAACAATCGGTCGCGGGGGCGCACTTTTCTGCCGAAGCAGTATTGCGCACAACAGAAGCACTATCGCCAGAATCAATCCTGGAACATGCGCGAACAAGACACAATAGCCGCACGCTTCACCATGGTCGACGGGGGTTGTTGCGGTTGCGGACTGCTGATGATGCTCATCAGGTTCAGCCACCATGCTAACCTCATGATGCATGCCCGGCATCGTACTCATAGGGTCTTTTTGCAGAGAAACGGAGATCAGCGGCGCGACAACAACCAGCAGGATCGCGAACAGCGCGAGCCATGCCGCGCTGTATTGATGACCTGACTGGCGAAATGTCCCGATACCCACGGTTCCTCCTGCGACAATGGAGGCATTGTAAATGATACGTGATTTAAAAGTTAACAAAATGAACTGATAAGCCATAAAAAAAGGGCCAGCCAATTGGCCAGCCCTTTTTAACAGGATGTCGCCTGAGCGATATCTTAGTTAAGACGCTCTTTGATACGAGCAGACTTACCAGTGCGCTCACGCAGGTAGTACAGTTTAGCTTTACGAACAGCACCACGACGTTTGACAGAAATGCTGTCAACTACCGGAGAGTGAGTCTGGAAGACACGCTCAACGCCTTCGCCGTTGGAAATTTTACGAACAGTGAATGCAGAGTGCAGACCGCGGTTACGAATAGCGATAACCACGCCCTCAAATGCCTGCAGACGTTTTTTGGAACCTTCAACAACCCATACTTTCACTTCCACGGTATCACCCGGACGGAAGGAAGGTACGTCCTGCTTCATCTGCTCTTGTTCAAGTTGCTTAATAATGTTGCTCATAATTTAATCTCTTATCCTGGGTAAACTGATATATCGGGAGCGTGTTACGCATGCCCATCATGTTTATGTTGCTGTTGTGCGTGTTCCGTTTTGAACTCCGCCAGCAACCTTGCTTGCTCTTCAGTCAGAGCCAGGTTTTCCAGAAGTTCAGGTCTTCTAAGCCAGGTACGGCCCAGCGACTGTTTCAAACGCCAGCGACGTATCTCAGCATGGTTCCCCGACAGTAACACCGCCGGTACTTCCATCGCCTCTAACACTTCAGGTCGGGTATAGTGTGGACAGTCCAGCAATCCATCGGCAAAAGAATCTTCCGTTGCCGAAGCTTCATGACCCAGAACGCCCGGAATGAACCGGGAAACGGAGTCGATCAGCGTCATTGCTGGTAACTCACCACCACTGAGAACGTAATCGCCGATTGACCATTCTTCGTCAATTTCGGTTTGGATCACACGCTCATCTATGCCTTCATAGCGACCACAGACCAGAATCAGTTTTTGATTCGTTGCCAGTTCGCTAACGCCCGCTTGATCAAGCTTGCGTCCCTGAGGTGACAGATAAATCACCTTTGCGCCTTCACCCGCCGCGCTTCTTGCTGCATGAATAGCATCCCGCAAGGGTTGCACCATCATTAACATCCCCGGTCCGCCGCCGTAAGGACGATCGTCCACGGTACGGTGCCGGTCATGCGTGAAGTCCCGAGGACTCCAGCTCTGGATGCTCAGCAGGCCATTTTTTACTGCCCGGCCAGTTACCCCGTAATCGGTAATTGCGCGGAACATTTCAGGAAACAGGCTAATTATGCCAATCCACATAGCGCCGTCTTTTACCGTTTATCCGGTGGTTTAAAAACCAGGATCCCAATCTACTTCGATAGTACGAGTAGCGAGATCGACTTTCTTGATAACCTGCCCATCGAGGAACGGCACGAGACGTTCCTTGATACCAAACGCATCTTTCAGGTTTGCCTTAATGACGATGACGTCATTTGATCCGGTTTCCATCATATCGACGATTTTACCGAGATCGTAGCCTTCAGTGGTCACTACCTGGCAGCCCATCAGGTCTTTCCAGTAGTAGGTACCCTCTTCAAGCGCAGGCAACTGCGAAGAATCCACGACAATTTCGCAATTGGTCAGCAGATTCGCAGTATCACGATCGTCAACGCCTTTCAGCTTGATGATCAGATCCTGATTGTGGTGCTTCCAGCTTTCCAGCTGTACTTGCTGCCACTGACCCGCCTTCTGGATAAACCAGGGCTGATAGTCAAAAATGCTTTCGGCGTCTTCAGTGGAAGAAAACACTCTGAGCCAACCACGGATACCGTAAGAAGACCCCATTTTCCCCAGAACAATGGGTTCAACAGGGACTTGTGCGGCGAGTTGCTTGCTCATCATGACCACCGTGACAGATTAAGCTGCTTTGTTTGCTTCTTTGATCAGCGTAGCTACGCGATCAGAAATAGTCGCGCCCTGGCCAACCCAGTGAGCGATGCGATCCAGATCCAGGCGAGTGCCTTCTTCTTTTTCGCTAGCGATTGGGTTAAAGAAGCCAACGCGCTCGATGAAGCGACCGTTACGTGCATTACGGCTGTCAGTGACAACAACCTGGTAGAACGGACGCTTTTTAGCGCCGTGACGAGCTAAACGAATAGTTACCATAACATCCTCTTGTGTGAATAGAACACCCGGGCCCCATCGAGGGACGGGGCCCGGGTGTCATATTAAAAGCCCGAAAATTTTACTCATTTCTGGGGAAATTGCAATCAGCAGTTAATCACTCTGCTATAAAAGGCCGTCGGCGATGCCGACAGTTCGGTGCCGGCGTGCGCGCAGCCACCGGAGCGTACACACAGTACGTGAGGATGGCGAGCACACCCCGGTGCCGAAATGG
This sequence comes from Citrobacter enshiensis, assembly GCF_029338175.1. Classification (NCBI taxonomy): domain Bacteria; kingdom Pseudomonadati; phylum Pseudomonadota; class Gammaproteobacteria; order Enterobacterales; family Enterobacteriaceae; genus Citrobacter; species Citrobacter enshiensis. Next base: position 1,189,448 of record NZ_CP119862.1, on the reverse strand, counting down.
CAAATAAGCCAGGCCTGTAAGATTAGCGGCCAGGGAATCCTGGCGGCATCATCCCTTTCATCCCACGCATCATTTTCGCCATACCGCCTTTCTTCATTTTCTTCATCATGCGCTGCATGTCGTCGAACTGTTTCAGAAGACGGTTAACGTCCTGTACCTGCATGCCGCAACCGGCTGCGATACGGCGTTTACGGGAACCTTTAATGATTTCCGGCTTGGCGCGCTCTTTCAGGGTCATCGAGTTAATGATGGCTTCCATACGCACCAGCACTTTGTCATCCATCTGCGATTTGACGTTGTCAGGAATCTGCCCCATGCCCGGCAGCTTGCCCATCAAGCTCGCCATTCCGCCCATGTTTTTCATCTGACGCAGTTGCTCAAGGAAGTCGTTCAGATCGAAGCCGTCGCCTTTTTTCAGCTTGCTGGCCAGTTTTTCAGCCTGCGCACGGTCAACTTTGCTTTCGATATCTTCGATCAGCGACAGCACATCGCCCATACCGAGAATTCGGGAAGCGATACGGTCCGGATGGAACGGCTCCAGCGCTTCGGTCTTCTCGCCGACGCCGAGGAACTTAACGGGCTTACCGGTGATATGGCGAATAGAGAGCGCCGCACCGCCGCGGGCGTCACCGTCCACTTTAGTCAGTATCACACCCGTTAACGGCAGCGCTTCGTTAAACGCTTTTGCCGTATTGGCGGCATCCTGACCGGTCATGGCGTCAACCACAAACAGGGTCTCAACCGGATTAATCGCGGCATGTACCTGTTTGATTTCGTCCATCATCGCTTCATCAACGTGCAGACGACCGGCGGTATCCACCAGCAGCACGTCGTAGAATTTCAGCTTCGCTTCTTTCAGCGCCGCATTAACGATATCAACTGGCTTCTGACCCACGTCAGACGGGAAGAAATCGACGCCAACTTGCTCAGCTAACGTTTCCAGCTGTTTGATCGCCGCCGGGCGATAGACGTCAGCAGAGACAACCAGCACTTTCTTCTTGTGCTTCTCGCGCAGGAATTTACCCAGCTTACCGACGCTGGTCGTTTTACCCGCACCCTGCAACCCCGCCATCAGCACGACAGCCGGCGGCTGTGCAGCCAGATTCAACGTCTGGTTTTCTTCGCCCATTGCCGCAACCAGTTCGTTACGGACAATCTTGACGAACTCCTGCCCTGGCGTCAGGCTCTTGTTAACTTCATGACCAACCGCTTTCTCTTTTACGCGATTGATAAACTCACGCACTACCGGCAGCGCAACGTCAGCCTCCAGCAGCGCCATGCGCACTTCGCGCAGCGTCTCTTTAACGTTGTCTTCAGTAAGGCGCCCACGGCCACTGATATTGCGCAGTGTGCGCGACAAACGATCGGTTAAATTATCAAACATTGTCTCTCGCCTGGGGTGGAAACGGTTGGTCGCTAGCGCGACACATCTACAGAATTTTGCCGCAGTATAACATGAAGCCGTCTTTGTTGTTATGCAACGGTTGGAGCAGCGGTCACGTAACGCTATACTGTTTTTCTTTCTTACTGGCTAACTGTCGACACATAATATGCCCGTTTTTGCCCTGCTCGCCCTTGTCGCCTATTCCATCAGCCTCGCGCTGATCGTTCCTGGTCTGCTGCAAAAAAACAGCGGCTGGCGGCGTATGGCCATCCTCTCCGCAGTCATCGCGCTGGTGTGTCACGCGTTCGCGCTGGAAGCCCGCATTCTGCCTGGCGGCGACAGCGGGCAAAACCTGAGCCTGTTAAACGTTGGCTCGCTGGTCAGCCTGATGATCTGCACCGTGATGACCATTGTTGCCTCACGCAATCGGGGCTGGCTCTTGTTGCCTATCGTCTACGCATTTGCGCTGATCAATCTGGCCTTCGCCACATTCATGCCGAATGAGTACATTACTCACCTCGAAGCAACGCCAGGCATGATGATACACATCGGACTGTCGCTGTTCTCTTACGCAACGCTCATTATTGCTGCGCTGTACGCCTTACAACTGGCGTGGATCGACTATCAGTTGAAGAACAAAAAACTGGCCTTCAGTAATGAAATGCCGCCGCTGATGAGCATTGAGCGCAAAATGTTTCACATCACGCAGATTGGCGTCGTACTGCTGACGCTGACCCTTTGTACCGGTCTGTTTTACATGCATAACCTGTTCAGCATGGAAAATATCGACAAGGCCGTGCTCTCCATCGTGGCATGGTTTGTCTATATTGTCTTGTTGTGGGGGCATTACCATGAAGGCTGGCGCGGACGCCGTGTCGTCTGGTTTAACGTTGCTGGCGCGGGCATTCTGACGATGGCCTATTTTGGCAGTCGTGTATTGCAGCAGTTTGTAAGCTAAACCCTCTAAGGAGTTTCCCCTGGAACATATTTCCACCACCACGCTGATCGTCACGCTGATCATCATGGTGGTTATTTCAGCCTATTTTTCCGGTTCCGAAACCGGAATGATGACGCTGAACCGCTACCGTCTTCGTCATCTGGCCAAACAAGGCAACCGCCCTGCAAAACGCGTGGAAAAATTGCTGCGCAAGCCGGACCGTTTGATCAGTCTGGTACTGATCGGCAATAACCTGGTGAATATTCTGGCGTCGGCGCTCGGCACGATTGTCGGTATGCGGCTATACGGCGATGCTGGCGTAGCGATTGCCACCGGCGTGCTAACTTTCGTGGTGCTGGTGTTCGCGGAAGTCTTACCGAAAACCATCGCCGCGCTGTACCCGGAAAAAGTCGCTTACCCAAGCAGCTTCCTGCTTGTGCCATTGCAGATACTGATGATGCCGCTGGTCTGGCTACTCAATACCATTACCCGTCAGCTGATGCGTATGATGGGCATCAAAACGGATATTGTTATTAGTAGTTCGCTTAGTAAAGATGAGCTGCGGACCCTCGTGAACGAATCGCGCTCGCAAATTTCCCGTCGCAATCAGGATATGCTGCTGTCGGTGCTGGACCTGGAAAAGGTCAGCGTTGACGACATTATGGTTCCGCGCAACGAGATTATCGGGATCGACATCAACGACGACTGGAAGTCGATTGTGCGCCAGCTTTCGCACTCGCCGCACGGGCGTATCGTGCTCTATCGCGAATCACTGGATGATGCCATAAGCATGCTGCGGGTTCGTGAAGCCTGGCGACTGATGTCAGAAAAGAAAGAGTTCACCAAAGAGACGATGCTGCGCGCCGCCGATGAAATTTACTACGTCCCGGAAGGAACACCGCTCAGTACGCAGCTGGTCAAATTTCAGCGCAATAAAAAGAAAGTCGGTCTGGTGGTCAACGAATACGGCGATATTCAGGGACTGGTAACGGTTGAAGACATTCTGGAAGAGATTGTCGGCGACTTCACGACCTCCATGTCCCCCACTCTGGCAGAAGAAGTGACGCCGCAAAATGACGGCTCGGTGATCATTGACGGTAGCGCCAACGTTCGCGAAATCAACAAAGCGTTTAACTGGCACCTCCCCGAAGACGATGCCCGGACGGTAAACGGCATTATCCTGGAAGCGCTGGAAGAGATCCCGATAGCGGGTACCCGCGTACGTATAGGCCAGTACGATATCGATATTCTCGACGTGCAGGACAATATGATTAAACAGGTGCAGGTATTGCCGGTAAAACCGCTGCGGGAAAGTGTGGCAGAACAATAAATAGCAGCAGGCAGGCCAGGTACGATACCCGGCCTGCCAATGGACAATTAGCCCTTCGCTTTCGCCACGGTGACCATGGCAGCGCGAATGGTACGGCCGTTCAGCGTATACCCTTTTTGCATCACACCCAGTACATTGCCCGGCGTAACATCTTCAGATTCCACCATAGCAATCGCCTGATGCACGTTCGGATCTAACGGCACGTTGACGTCAGCAATCACTTCAACCCCGAATTTACGCACGACATCCAGCATGGATTTCAGCGTCAATTCAATGCCTTCCACCATAGATGCCATGTCCGGGTTAGCTTTATCGGCCACTTCCAGCGCACGATCCAGGCTATCCACTACCGGCAGCAGCTCATTGACGAATTTTTCCAGCGCAAACTTGTGCGCTTTTTCTACGTCCAGCTCAGTACGGCGGCGCAGGTTTTCCATTTCCGCTTTGATACGCAACACGCTGTCACGTTCACGCGTCTGGGATTCAGCAAGCTGAGCTTCCAGATTCGCAATTTTTTCATCGCGCGGATCCACCTGCTCAGCAGAAGCGTCTGATTCAACCGCCTCAACTTCTTCGTGCTGATCCATGATAATTTCTTCCGGGGCTTGCCCCTCAGGCGTTTTCTGTTCTTTACTACTCATGAATTTCTCCGCGTTTTTTTCGCATTCATCTCGCTAACTTCGCTTATTATGGGGATCAGATTCAGGGATTCAAGGGAAGCACTCACATTGTCATCAATCTTCGCTACAAGGACCTCGAGAAAATGAATAATCATTTCAAGTGTATTGGCATTGTGGGACATCCACGTCACCCCACGGCACTGACAACACATGAAATGCTCTACCGTTGGCTATGCACAAAAGGTTACGAGGTCATCGTGGAGCAACAAATCGCCCATGAATTACAGCTCAACAATGTGCAAACCGGCACGCTTGCGGAGATTGGCCAACAGGCTGACCTCGCGGTGGTGGTCGGCGGCGACGGCAACATGCTCGGTGCGGCGCGCACCCTCGCGCGCTATGACATCAAAGTCATCGGCATCAACCGCGGCAACCTCGGATTCCTGACCGACCTTGACCCTGACAACGCCCTGCAGCAATTAGCCGACGTACTGGAAGGCCACTACATCAGTGAGAAACGTTTCCTGCTTGAAGCCCAGGTGTGCCAGCAGAACTGCCAGAAGCGCATCAGTACCGCCATCAACGAAGTGGTTCTGCACCCAGGCAAAGTGGCGCACATGATCGAGTTCGAAGTTTATATTGACGAAATTTTTGCGTTTTCTCAGCGTTCCGATGGATTGATTATCTCCACCCCAACGGGTTCCACGGCCTATTCACTTTCCGCTGGCGGCCCCATTCTGACCCCCTCGCTGGACGCGATCACCCTGGTGCCCATGTTCCCGCATACGCTCTCGGCTCGCCCGCTGGTGATCAACAGCAGCAGTACGATTCGCCTGCGTTTTTCGCATCGCCGTAACGATCTTGAGATCAGCTGCGACAGCCAGATTGCGCTTCCTATACAGGAAGGAGAAGATGTCCTGATTCGCCGCTGTGATTATCACCTGAATCTGATTCACCCTAAAGATTACAGCTATTTCAATACATTAAGCGCCAAGCTGGGCTGGTCAAAAAAATTATTCTAATTTTTCGCCAGGCTCTTTACTGTATAAAAAACCCGTTTATACTGTATGTAATTACAGTTATGGTTTTTCATACAGGAAAACAGCTATGTTGGCACAACTGACCATCAGCAATTTTGCTATCGTTCGTGAACTCGAGATCGATTTTCAGAGCGGAATGACCGTCATCACCGGTGAAACCGGGGCGGGTAAATCCATTGCAATTGATGCGCTCGGCTTGTGTCTGGGCGGGCGGGCCGACGCCGACATGGTACGCGTTGGCGCCTCACGCGCCGATTTGTGCGCCCGCTTTTCTCTGAAAGATACCCCGGCCGCGCTACGCTGGCTCGAGGAAAATCAGCTTGAAGAAGGCCGCGAGTGTTTGCTACGCCGCGTAATCAGTAGCGATGGTCGCTCACGCGGCTTCATCAACGGTACCGCCGTTCCCCTGTCGCAACTGCGCGAACTCGGCCAGTTGCTCATTCAAATTCATGGTCAGCATGCGCATCAGCTCCTGACCAGGTCTGAGCATCAAAAAAATCTGCTTGATGGCTACGCGAATGAACCCACGCTGATTCAGGAAATGGCTGCACGTTATCAACTGTGGCATCAAAGCTGCCGCGATCTGGCGCATCACCAACAACAAAGCCAGGAACGCGCCGCCCGGGCCGAATTACTGCAATACCAGCTAAAAGAGCTTAACGAATTCAATCCGCAACCCGGTGAATTTGAGCAAATAGACGAAGAGTACAAGCGTCTGGCCAACAGTGGGCAATTGCTCACGACCAGCCAGAATGCGCTGGCAATCATGGCCGATGGCGAAGACGTTAATTTGCAAAGTCAGCTGTATATGGCAAAACAGCTGGTCAGTGAACTGGCAGGCATCGACGGTAAACTTTCTGGTATTCTCGACATGCTGGAAGAAGCCACAATCCAGCTCACTGAAGCCAGCGATGAACTGCGCCACTACTGTGACCGTCTGGATTTAGATCCCAATCGCCTGTTCGAACTGGAACAGCGGATTTCCAAACAGATCTCACTGGCCCGTAAACATCACGTTAGCCCGGAAGCATTGCCGCAATTTTATCAGTCTCTGCTGGAAGAACAGCAGCAGCTTGACGACCAGGCTGACTCTCTGGAAACCCTGACACTGGCGGTAAATAAACATCATCAGCAGGCGCTGGAGGCCGCGAAAGCGCTGCACAGTCAGCGTCAGTTGTATGCGCAGGAATTGGGGCAACTCATTACCGAAAGCATGCATCTCCTTTCCATGCCGCATGGGATTTTTGCCATCGACGTGAAGTTTGACGAGCATCATTTAAGCGTGGACGGTGCTGACCGTGTTGAATTTAAGGTCACCACAAACCCGGGGCAACCTATGCAGCCGATTGCTAAAGTGGCCTCCGGCGGTGAACTTTCACGTATCGCGCTGGCTATTCAGGTGATCACGGCACGTAAGATGGAAACCCCTGCGCTCATCTTCGATGAAGTGGATGTCGGTATCAGTGGTCCAACCGCTGCGGTTGTCGGTAAACTGCTGCGTCAGCTTGGTGAGTCCACTCAGGTAATGTGCGTTACCCACTTGCCGCAGGTGGCGGGATGTGGCCATCAACACTTCTTCGTCAGCAAAGAAACCGACGGCGCAATGACCGAAACGCACATGCAACCGTTGGACAAACGTGCACGTCTGCAGGAGTTAGCGCGTTTACTCGGCGGTAGCGAAGTGACGCGCAATACCCTCGCAAACGCGAAAGAACTGCTGGCGGCGTAAACTTTTTTTCACCTTCAGGGTCAGAGTACACAACGAAATCGCCGTAAGAGCCGACACCAAAAGGTTTTAAAGTGGTGAAAGGTCTATTATCATCGGCATATTACATATGAGCCGCGTACTGCTCGGGCCCGAAAAGGAATCAAATCACTATGCGCTGTAAAACGCTGACTGCTGCCGCAGCAGTACTACTGATGTTGACTGCAGGCTGTTCCACTCTGGAGCGAGTGGTTTACCGTCCTGATATCAACCAGGGGAACTATCTGACACCTAACGATGTATCCAAAGTGCGTGTCGGCATGACGCAACAACAAGTTGCTTATGCTCTGGGTACTCCAATGATGTCCGATCCGTTTGGCACAAACACATGGTTTTATGTGTTCCGTCAGCAACCAGGGCACGAAGGTGTGACGCAACAAACACTGACGCTGACCTTTAACAGCAACGGCGTGTTAACCAACATCGACAACAAACCTGCATTGACCAGCAATAAATAAGGTCGCAAATATCAAAAAAGGTGCTCAATGAGCACCTTTTTTATTGTAGCTATTTTCTCACAGCTATTTATTACCCGACTTTTCTGCGCGCTGTCGCCGCAACTCTTTCGGGTCAGCAATTAATGGTCGATAAATCTCAACCCGATCGCCATCATGGACCACATCTGCCAGTTTTACCGGGCGGCTATAGATGCCGACTTTATTCTTCTTGAGATCGATATCCGTCCGTAATTCCAGCAGCCCGGAAGCACGGATAGCCTCTTCAACCGTCGCGCCTTCTGCCAGCGTCACACGCTGCAGATACTGTTTCTCAGGCAAGGCATAAGCGACCTCTACGACAATTTTAGCCGGCACTGTAAACCTCTTTAGCGCGAACGGTGAAAGCCTGCACCATGTTGGAGGCCAGTTCCTTGAAGACACGCCCAAACGCCAGCTCAATAAGCTTATTGGTAAACTCAAAATCGAGCTGAAATTCAATGCGACACGCTTCATGACTCAACGGCGTAAACTTCCAGCCGCCAATCAGTTTTTTGAACGGCCCATCGACCAGATGCATCAGGATGCTCTGATTATCCGTCAGTTGATTACGCGTGGTGAACGTTTTGCTGATCCCCGCTTTCGAGACGTCCACCGCCGCAGTCATCTGCCCTGGCATCGACTCCAGAACACGACTGCCAATGCAGCCCGGTAAAAACTGGGGGTAGGACTGAACATCATTCACTAACTGATACATCTGCTCCGCACTGTAAGGTACTAAAGCTGTCCGGCTTATCTGAGGCATAGTTATTTCCATCAACATAAATCGAACAAATAATACCATTTATCATCTGGTAAAAAAAACGCTATACCTCCGGTCAGGTGCTTGCGGGTTCATGCTAAGATAATGCCTTCCCCCCGCTGGATGATAATGGGGTGTTTTTCGATTCCAGATTACCTATACTGAGCGGCATTATGACGAAGAAAAAAGCACACAAACCTGGCTCAGCCACTATCGCGCTTAACAAACGCGCCCGACACGAATACTTTATCGAAGAAGAGTTCGAAGCTGGACTTGCCCTGCAAGGTTGGGAAGTCAAATCCCTGCGTGCAGGCAAAGCCAACATAGGCGACAGCTATGTGATCCTGAGAGACGGCGAAGCATACCTGTTTGGCGCCAACTTCACGCCCATGGCTGTAGCCTCTACGCACGTCGTGTGCGATCCGACCCGTACCCGTAAACTGCTGCTTAATCAGCGTGAGTTAGACTCTCTCTATGGTCGCGTGAACCGGGAAGGCTACACCGTTGTGGCACTCTCTTTGTACTGGAAGAATGCCTGGTGCAAAGTGAAAATTGGCGTCGCGAAAGGTAAAAAACAGCACGATAAACGTTCGGATGTGAAAGAGCGTGAATGGCAGTTGGATAAAGCCCGTATCATGAAAAATGCAGGACGATAACCGCCAGCCAAACTTTGTGGCCAGTTTCATGATTGCGACTGGTCACTCCTCAGCACTCACCTCCAGGCAACATCCCTAAAAAATTGACCAGCAATGATGACCTGCGTTGATCGCCAAACGGCGAAAAAACCGTCGCTGACTCTTTAATAAGCCGCATAACTGCATGAAACAAGCGCTATATAGCGCTAAGCGCCCAGATACAGGCTGGTATTGAGCTTCACAAATCTGTTATACTTACCTTAACACATTGGGGCTGATTCTGGATTCGACGGGATTCGCGAAACCCAAGGTGCATGCCGAGGGGCGGTTGGCCTCGTAAAAAGCCGCAAAAAAATAGTCGCAAACGACGAAAACTACGCTTTAGCAGCTTAATAACCTGCTCTGAGCCCTCTCTCCCTAGCTTCCGCTCTTAAGACGGGGATCAAAGAGAGGTCAAACCCAAAAGAGATCGCGTGGAGACCCTGCCTGGGGTTGAAGCGTTAAAACTAATCAGGCTAGTCTGGTAGTGGCGTGTCTGTCCGCAGGTGCCAGGCGAATGTAAAGACTGACTAAGCATGTAGTACCGAGGATGTAGGAATTTCGGACGCGGGTTCAACTCCCGCCAGCTCCACCAAATAAAACAAGGGGTTACGTGAAAACGTAGCCCCTTTTTCTTTGGTAGTGGCGGCAAAATGGCGACAGGCAATTTGTCCTTCGTCGCCTACTGCGGTATCCGTTCTTGTTATAAAGGTGAACACATGGAAGAAATGCACTTTGTATACATCAATGCGAATGCACGTATTGGTGCTCATTCAATAACCAGCGTCAGCCAGAGCGAAAATCATATTCAGGGCATCTGCTTATCCGCTCATTCAATCAGAACTTTTCGCAGGGACAGGATTCTTCAAGAATTTGCCTCCGCTGATGAGGCGCAACAAGCCAGTAAGAGTTTTCAACCTGAAGGCTACATTCATCTGACCAAAGCCACAAAGCCCAGAGCTTCAACCTTTGACGTCTGCTTTACTGGATTTAAAAAGGCAGATAAAGAACGCTTAGTCGAAGTCGCTGAAGCGCATAAGCTGACAGTGAGAAGTTCGGTCACTCAAAATCTTCAAATGCTGTGCTGCGGATATAATGCAGGCCCCTCTAAAGTCACAGCTGCACGTATGAAAGGAACTGTCGTCATTGATGAGCCTGGATTCGTGCACTTTCTTGAAACTGGTGAGATTCCGGAAGATTAAAAAACCCGCCGTGGCGGGTCAGTAAGAAAGCTGTTGCTGCATCCCTTTGGGATGCGGTGGAGCGGCGCTGATTTTCTCGGGACGGCAGACAGAACGAACAAAGGTTTCATGCGTTACGAACGTATGCCCGCACTCAATATTGGTGCACTGGTTGTAACGCTCTTTGGTTTGAGTGGAGACTTGAAAACTACTGCGTGTGTGTGCGGCCTGACCACACAACGGACAATTCATCATTTATCAACTCTCCTCATTTTTGCTGCATTCGCAACAATGATACATCATTATTCAATATTGAGAACCATTTATTCCATTTCGAGATCATCAATCTTTACTTCAAGCTCCAGACTGGTCGTAAAACCGTTATCCGGGCTGACAGTATGCGTCAGTGTGGTGATGGTCCACTCTGCATCATCAATGGGCTGCTTAAAGCCGCTCACCTTCACCGGCATTTCCGTATAGAGATCTGCCCGGCCCTCAGCGAGTTGCAGGGAGAATGACGCAACCCCACGCTGCAGACGCTCCCATTGCATTTTTGCAGCGCGTTCCGCATTGCTGCGGTTGGCGTAGGTACGATTAAGAACCAGCACGTTTTCATCTGTTCCTACCAGATAATCACCCTGTTTTGCTTCCGGCTCTTTCGGTGCGGCAGTTTTCTTTCGGCGGCGCTTAACCTGTGTTGTCTCTTTCTTCTTCGGTTCGCGGGTATGCAGCCAGCTGGCAATCACCCCCGTATACGCACCGCGATCGGCCAGGGTAAACCGATGACCGTCACCGGCTTTACGCGTGATGGTGATAACCGGCAGCGCCTTACCGCTCGCCGTTCTTCCCTGCCCCTGCCGGATAAACAGCAGGTTTCCATTCTTAACGGACGCAATCGCCCCGTACTGGTGCGCCAGCTTCATCAGGAAACTCGCATCGCTTTCGTTGGTCTGGTCCAGGTGATCCAGCGCCTTGTCGGTCAGGTCTTTCCCCAGCGCCACGTTGAGGTTATGCCGGGCGGCGATGTCCTTTACCACGTCCCCCACCGTCGTCTGGTGCCACGACTTTTCACGCCGGGTATTGAGGGTTTCACGGAAATCAGCGCTACGGGCGCGGATAGTCAGACGGTCAGGCGCACCGCTGTGCTCAATCTCATCCACGGTAAATGCCCCTTTCGGGAAAAGCGGCTGGCCTTTCCATCCCAGCGCCAGCTGAATGAGCGCACCGCGTCGCGGCAGAACAATCTGCCCGTCGGCGTCGTCCAGCTCCAGATCAAGCTGGTCCGCTTCAAAGCCCCGGTTATCGGTCAGCGTCAGGCTCATCAGGCGCGCATCCAGTGCGGCGGTCACGTCTTTGCCTTCAATGACAATACTGAACGCCGGGCTTTTGCTGTTCAGGTCCAGGAGATCAGAACTCACATTCACTGCAGCAACCCTCCAACTGTGTTTTTAATACTCCCAATCGCCGAGGTTGCGGAGTCCTGCAGGTTACTGAGCTGATCGCTCAGGTTGCCGAACATATCAGTCAGTGACTCATCCACCCGTTTCAGGGTCAGCGTGAACTCAATCCGGCGCGGCATCCCGTCACGGAAAAATTCTGCTTTCGTCTGGCTCAGTCCCTCGATCACAAACATACCGTAAATGGTCCCGCTGCCCTCAATCAAAGGCCATGCCTTGCCCAGCTCCGCCATCTGCTCCAGCGCCAGCAGTGACAGCCTGCCGCCGGTGACTTCCGGCATCAGCACACCGGACAGGGTCAGCGAGTCGTTATCCGGGCCAAGAAACTGCGTGGAGGGACGGCGGTTCACCCGGCTGTTGACTGCATGGCGCCAGCTGCGCTGATACTGCAACTCCTGATACGGCGCGGTGCGCAACATAAAGACATATAACCCCAGCACCATCATCATGATTCATACCCCCCTTGATCGCTGAAATTGCTGCGCGCTTTTGCCCTCGCCCGGCGCTCGCGCTCGTCAAGCTGGCGCGCCACTTCGCGGGCAATATCCTGCGCACTCTGCCCCGGCTGGGCGATGATATGGATTGGCGCGTTTATCTCATAGCGAATGACTGACGGCTGGCTTTCAGCCTTCACCGGCTGCGTCTGGTATGCACTGACCGGAAGACTGAACGGGTGCAGCGGTACAGCCTCCGCTGGCGCAGCAGCCGCACCCATGGCGCCAGCGACCACGGAAGCCAGTGCGGCAGTGCGCCGCCTGCCGGTCACATTTGCCGGACCGTTGACAATTTCGGGACCGTTTTCGCCCACAATGCCAAACTGACCGCGCGGAATGATGCCCCCGCTGTCGTACATGCCTGCAAAGCCCCTTGACGGAAACCCGCCAGGCGGTAACACAACCTTACCGTCACTGTTCACCGTGGCAGTTTGCTGCCGCGTAACCTGCTCAGGCAGTTTCGCTTTTGCCGCCTCTTTACTGACAATGCCGAGTTTTTCCAGCAACCACGATACGCCAGATTTCAACGACTCCAGCGGATGCATCACCATGCTGAGACCTTCCGCCAGCGCCTCACCGAACCTGCGCCCCATGGCTGCGGCGTTGTTCAGTTCCTCAGACGTGGATTTCACCGGCGTCAGTAAATCCGTGAACCATCCCCACAGAGCCTGTACCCTGTCGCCAATCCACTGAAATACAGGCCTGAGCGGCTCAAAGGCGGCGCTGATGGGCGCAGCAGCGGCTTTGAACCCTTCCACCACTCCCCCAAGAAATGCACTGATGGGCTGCCAGTATTTCCAGACAACAAGTGCCACGCCAGCCAGTGCCGCCACAACCAGCCCTATCGGACTGAGCAGTGCGCCCAGCAGACCGGAAATGCCATACAGCGCAACACGCAGCATGGCCAGCGGACCCGTCACCAGAAAACGCAGCGCGCCACCGGCGGCAGACAGTCCACCCCGCAGTGCTGCCAGCGGGTTCATCACCATGCCGATAACATTGCGAATGCCGGACATTCCGGCACGGAACATCGCCAGCGGTGCGCCTGCTACCATTTTCAGCGCATTGCCCGCCAGCCCGGCAGAACGGCGCAAAGAATGAAGGGGCGCACTCAGCAATCTGACACTGCCGCCGGATGACGCCATACCACGACGCAACAGGGAAAGCGGCGCACCCGCCAGCCATGACAGGGCACTGCCGGTGCGCGTTACTGCCGCAGTAACAGAAGGCAGCGTTTTCACGCCCAGCATGGACAGGCCAAAGCGGATCACCGCCAGCGGTCCCAGCACTGCCGCCACCGCCACAGCCAGCGTCCCGAGAGCAACGGTGATCGCTGCAATCGCTGCCGCCACTTTCATCAGGGTGCCTGCCAGCTGCGGGTTGGCCTCCACCCACCGACGCAATGCCCCGGTGACGCTTTTCACGGAGTCCATGATGTCCATCAGCGGCTGGCGCAGCGTTTCGCCCAGGCTGCTGAACGCGTTCTGTGCGCCCGTCTTGACCAGCATCCACTGCGCAGACAGAGAATCTTTATTGATATCAGATTCTTTCTGCATGGAGCCGTACGCATCACCGCCCGATGTGAGTTTCAACTGGCGCTGCAGCTCCGGCAGGTTGTTCGCCAGTTTTGCAGCATCATCGCCAAACTCTTTACCAAAAAGCATTGTCATGGCAGACAGGCGTTTGTCCTGCGGCAGATGGTTCACCTTCTCCAGCACGCGCTGGATGGTGCCGATGGCGTCCGTGGTCATCTGCTTTTCAATCTCAGCCGGATTGAGTTTCAGCAGATCCATACCTTCAAAGAATCGCTTGCTCTGCATGGTGGCAATCGACAGCTCACGCACCATGGCATTTGAAGCGCTGGCGGCAATTTCCGGCGCGGCCCCCAGAGACAGGAACGTGGAACCGAGTGCTGCCGCCTTACGATAATCCAGACGGTCAGCCACGCCCCCCATACGCTGCAGCACGTCGATAATGTCCGCGCCCTTTGACATGGCGTTATCGTCCAGGTAGTTCAGCGCATCGCCCAGTTGTTCAATATTACGGGTCGGCACTTTATAAAGGCTGGCGATTTTCCCCAGCCCCTCGGACAGCTCATCGGCGGGCAGTTCAAACGCGGTGGCTGCTTTTGCTGCTGTGCTGGCAAAGGCCAGTAAATCGCGCTTCTGGTCTTCCCAGCTGTCACTGGGGTTCGCCACGTTCATGCGGGCGCCGCCTTCGACCAGTGCGGCGAAGTCCACCGCGCCGTTTTCCATCGGCAACTGCTCACTGGCGGCCTTGATGGCGTCCTGCATTTCATAGAACCGGGCGGTGCGGTTGCCGTTATCATCGCGCAGGCCATTCACCTGCTTTGCCACCCCTTTCATGGCATCTTCCATGCTGGCATAACTTTTCACTGCCGCCATCACCGACGCGCCCATTGCCAGCCCGGCGGCTGTCGTCGTCGCCCCGGCGCCGGCAATCCTGTCCCGCACTTCCAGACGGCGGGAATACTGGTCACGGACCGCATTCATTCTCGCCTGCTGTTCGCCCAGGCGTTTCAGGGATTTCATCTGACGGTCCAGCGCCTGGCGGGTGTCATCGGCATTCTGTCGCAGCTCCCGCTGCGCGCTGCTGAGTTTCTTTGTATCGAGTCCGGCCTCATTCAGCGCAAGGCGCTGGCGCTGCACCGACTGACGCAGGCCATTGTATTTGCCCTGCAGTTCAGTGACGCGGCTTTTTGCCTGCTCAAGCAGCCGCGCCTGCGCAGCCGTCGGGCGGTTGGTGGCAGTAAACTGCGTGGCAAGTTTTGCCGCTTCTTCGCGTGCGACTTTGAGGCTGTTACCCGTGACCGCCAGCTGCGCGCTGGCCTTACGGAAACCGTCAATCTTTCCAGCCTGGGCGTCTAACGCTTTCAGCCGGGTGCGGCTTTGCTGAATGGCAGCAGCCAGCTCTTTTGAGCTGGCCTGTGCGGATCGGAATGGGCGGGTGAGCTTATCAACCGCATTAAGGATCACCTGCAGACGCAGGTTATTGTCACTCATCGCTGGCCCCGCTTCTCTGAATCGCTTTATGCCGCCACTCCAGCACATCAGTCAGCGGCATAACGTCAGTGATGGACGGCGACCAGTGAAAGATGGTGGCAATATCTGCCACCAAATCATCAACCGTCAGGCTGTCGGTAAACCGGCAAGCACCGACTTCTTCAACAAAAAAGTGACCACCTCCACCGACAGCGCGGTGAGATCGGCGGGGTCCAGTTCTGCCATTTCCTGCGCGGTCAGCGTCGGGGTGGAGATACGCGGGATAACGGTCATCATCGCGCCCACGTCCATATCCATAATGGCCTGCAGGCGAGTGCCACGCAGCGCGCCGGACTGCGGCTTGCGCAGCACAATTTCGGTGATTTCGGTTTTACCGCGCTTGATGGGAGTATCCAGCTGTACGGTCTTTTCAGTCTGCTTGTCGCTCATGTTCGTTTCCTGTTAATGGGGTACTGGCGCGGCTGCCCGCGCCGTCAGGGTTAATCAGAGGCCGAGGGCATTGCGGTGCGCTTCCATCAGGTCCACGCCGTCAACAATTTCAATCATGTTGACCACATCCACCTCATAGAGCACCTCGCCGTTGATGGTCAGCTTCGCGTAGCTGTTGGTGCTGCTGACTTTGGTGGTGCTGCTTTCGCCGGTCTTCCACTCGCCGGAATCTACTTCTTTGTGGCGCCCGCGCACAACCAGCTCAACGGACTGCACTTCTGCGGTGTCGTCGCGCTGAATGGAGCCGGTAAAGCGCAGCTGGATACCGTCCACCGTGGCTTTGCCCATCTGTTTGAATAACAACAGTTCTGTGCCGCCGATTGAAAATTCCGTGTCCAGCGCGCCGTCATCCAGCCCCATATCCACGTCCACCGCGCCCGGCATACCGCCGCCGCGATACTTCTCAAACTTGCGGGTAAATTTTGGCAGGGTCAGAGATTCAACGATCCCCTGCCAGTTGTTCCCGTCGTTGAACAGGTTCAGGTGTTTTAACTTGCGTGGTAATGCCATGGTGTCCCCTTACGCGGCTACCTTGCTGGAAAAGTCCATCAGGTACTGATCGGTGATGCGCTGGCGCAACATCAGGTTTTCAAGTGGCGGCACCGGTGTGTAGTCGTAGTCGATGGTGAGTTTCCCGGCTTTCAGGGAGTCTTTATCGTTCACAGACTCATCCAGCCAGCAGTCAGCCCCGATGAGATACCCCTGATTCACCAGGCTACGCAGTTTGGCGCGGATACCTTCAATAATGTCGCGGGCCAGTGACGGGTTAAGCGGCTTATCCACCGCCCACATGTGCGCCTCAGCAATGGTGTCAGCCAGCACCTGCGCCGTGCGGGTGTAGTTTTCAAATGCAAACAGCGGATCGTCGCTGAGGCAGCGGGAACCCCAGAAGCGGAACCCGTCCTTGCGGATAAGCGTGGTCACGTCATTCTGGTTCAGCAGCCCTGCATCGGTTGCCGGGTCCTGCAGATCCCAGAACACATCAGCGGAAATGCCGGTGACGCCGTTCACGCCCACGTTGGACAGGGTTTTGTGCCAGCCAGTCTGCTCGTCGATTTTGGCACGCAGGCCAAGCGCACGCGCAGAGGCGTAGGCCGCCGTGTCAGCATTCAGCACGGTGTCAAAGTTGATGAAATCAGGCCAGATCAGCATCCCCTCGCGCTGGCTGAAATTGTCGCGGTAGGCGATGGCCTCTTCCACTGTCTTGCAGCCGTGGGCGGACAGGTAGGCAAATCCGCGCAGACTCTGCGCCACGCTCAATAGTTCCGTGGCAACCGCCTGCGTGTCATGTCCCGGCACGCCGAGAATACGCGGCTTAACATTGAGCTTC
Organism: Citrobacter enshiensis; assembly: GCF_029338175.1. Classification (NCBI taxonomy): domain Bacteria; kingdom Pseudomonadati; phylum Pseudomonadota; class Gammaproteobacteria; order Enterobacterales; family Enterobacteriaceae; genus Citrobacter; species Citrobacter enshiensis. The sequence goes on along the minus strand of NZ_CP119862.1, from coordinate 1,172,488 downwards.
GCCTGTGCTGACAGCAGCGCTTTCATGCCCGTTTTTTTACCGTCAGCGGTTACGCCGCCAATAATGTTGGAGGTGGTTTCCGCTTCGGTGTCACCCTGCGCCACGCGCACAACAACGGTCACAGGTTTTGCCTGGTCGGCAATCGCATCCAGCGAACGGGCCAGCGTGCCAGACTCGCCCGCTTTACCGCTGGCAGCCAGCACATCGGTCAGCAGGACTGGCGTATTGAGGGGAAACATGGACGCATCAGCATCATCGCCGGTGCAGACCATGCCCACGATGGCAGTGCTCACCGTGGTAATGGATCGGGTGCCTTCGTTGATTTCAACAACGCGCACCCCGTGGTGGTAATCCTGAGCCATAAGGCAGTCTCTCCGGTTTACAGGGGGTGTGCCTATGTTCTGGTTGATATGCGCGCGGCGCACGCGGTGGGCGTTGTGCAGGAAATGACACAATGGAAGGGGTGAAAAAATCCCCGCAGACGCGGGGACAGGAAAGAGATTAATCTTCCGGAGGTTCAGGCCAGCTGATATCAGGCGCCTGCGATGTATCCACGCGCGTCAGTAACACACGGTATTTTCGCCAGGCATCATAGCGACTCTTTTCTTCGTCAGTTGCCATATCCAGTTCGACAGCATCCTGCAGAGGGACAATTTTCACGCTGGCGTTTTTGATGAGCGCCGCTTTTGTTGCATTCGCACCGGCAATCTCTGCTGCTGTTTTTTCGGTTTTATCTGTAACCCACGCAGAGCCATTCCACCTGTCATACGGCGTTGACGGTACAACGGTGGTCACGTTGCCAGGATAATCACCTAATGACGTAATCTCGACAGGCTGGCTGGTTTGTTTATCGTAAACCGTCTCCCCCCGATGGTCGGTAACATATTCCCATCCGTCCAGGCTGACCGTACGGCAGATGGCAAAACCGTCTTTTTCGTCGACCGGCGCATCAGTGCATGAGCTGGCCGGAATCCCCACCCCGACCGCGAGAAACTCCACTGCTGATGACAGATATTCACGCGTTTCACTGTCGTAGTTATAGACCGTAATATCACCCGCCTTTGTGGCAATCCCGTTTTTGTTCAGCGTCGCTTTCGCCATTACGCAGCCCTCACAATGTAGTTAAATGAAATGTTGCGCGGGCGGATATACCAGCGGGTGCGCGGACCTGTTGAACCATGGGTTGGCAAATTATTAACACCCTTGTTTTCACCAAAATTAAAAGCATTCTCGCCATTGCCCAGCATAATTGTTGTGGACTCAGGGTTATTCTCGATGTTTGGCTGTATCCACGTCCCAGCCTGTGAAGTGAGTATTGAACGACCACTATCAACACCGCGCCCGTCATCCCAGCCGCGCAAAAACTCACCCCGTAAATCAGGTAAAACCCCAGTTGGATAAATAGCACCTAATTTGGGGAACATAATTATATCGAACGGCGCACCGTTATATTTCAACCAGCCCTGTGGAGGATTCGGAAGGGGCCACGGAACAGGTACACCAACAGGTAACGATGAACCCTCCCCCAAACCAAGATATTGGAGAACACCTGAAGCATCTGTTTTACCCAGCATCTGACGAATAAAATCACTCAGGTCAGCCAGGGCGGCGGCCTTTTCTGCTGTGAAATATGGCAGCTTTCCTTTAGCCGGTTTCAGCTCCGCCAGTGCGGTCAGGGTATCGCTTTTCTGCTGCCGGGTTTCAATGAGGTTATCGACATAATCACGCGTTGCCAGCACCACTGATGGGTCGATTTTCAGGGTAATGTTATCGGTGCTACTGGTAATCAGCACCATGCGCACGGTCTGCGTGCGCCCGCTCCCCTCTGCCAGTTGCGGCTTGTAGCTCTCCGGGCAGTTGCCCACGGCAATCAGCGCGCCGGTGTCATCAAACAGACCGACCTCGCGAATCCACCAACCGCCCTCGTTTTCGGGGATCACCTGCTCGGCAATAATCTGGCTGCTGTTCTGCGGATCGATATACAGCATATTGAGGGCGGCACGGCGCTTTTCGGCAACCAGCTTTATCTGTTGTGCGCTGGGCGTGGGCAGCGCACCGCCACCGTCCCCCACCGCCATCTGGGTAATTTTCAGCGGTACACCGAGCGCGGCGGCGCTTGCCAGTTTCGCCGCACCGATCTCCGTCAGCAGGGTATAAAATTTTGCGCTCATGGATTCACTCTCATAGTGTCAATAACATGGACCGCCCCGCCCTCGTAAGCGGTGCCGCCGGAAATAATGGTGTCGTTGATATACGGATAAATAGTGATTTCTTCGCCGGTATAAGTGGCTGCGCCCACAAAATAGAGCCCGCTGGTCTGCAGGTTGATGGACATGCCGATCAGGTGGCGGCTGCACGGTTTGGCATCACTGATCAGGCGCTCCAGCTCCAGATATGTTTCTTCTGTTATGCCCTGGTCCTGCACGCCGATATCCAGGCGAAACGTCCCCGGAGCCTCCCCGGTCTGCCACCACTCAATGATGCGGATCAGGAAACCGAACGGCTCCACCACGCGCCGCACGGCGCTAGCAGTTCCCTTGTGCTGATGGATATAGAAAGCATCCTGCACCACGCGGCGCTTGACGTTTTCTGTCCAGCTTTCATCCCAGCGGTCAACGGAAAACGCCCACGCCAGATACGGCAGGAAGCCGACCGGACACGTTGCCGGGTTCCATAAATCGCGCAATGGCACCTGTAGATCGGAAATCCCGCTGCAGGTCTGCGCCAGTCGGCGCTCAAGCGGCGACGAACCCGGCGGCAGCAGACTATTCATCCGTGCCCCCGTTGGTGACGCTCCACTGTGTACAGGACGCCGCCTGCGTCTTATCCAGCACCACATCATCCAGCGGGGATGCCAGTTCAACACGCTGGACTCCTTCAACATGCAACGCTGCATAAATGGCGCTGCGGCGGATATCACGTCCCAACCGCGTCTGACTGGCGATGTACTTCTGCAGGCTGGCTTTTGCTGCCGCCATCACCGGCTCTGCCTCTGGTCCCGGATAAAGGAAGATCGTCGCATCCACGCTGTACGGGATGATTTCAGCACTGCGCACCGTCAAGCGGTCTGCCACCGGGCGCACCTTTTCATCGTTAAGCGCCTGCTCAACCACTGCCAGCAGGTCTGCCTCTGCCGTACCGTCACCCTCGCGGCTCAGCACGGTAAGCACCACTTCAGCCGGTGCCGGACTGGTTGCGCTGGCATCTGCCACGCGCCCGTCGGCACTTCTGGCGTGGAACTCATAGGCTCCCGTCGGCCCTGCAACGGACAGCCCCTCAAATGCTGCAGGAATGCGCTGGCGCAATGCTTCATCACTTTCCATCACTGCGGCGACCGGCGGCACCGCGTCATTATCGGCAGGGACTACCGTCAGGCGCTTCACGTTACAGTTGCCAGCCAGTTGCTCAAGGTCATTTCCCATGGAATAGGCCACCATGACCGCCTGCGCAGCCTCATTAATACGCTGGCGCAGCAGGATTTCGCGGTAAGTATTTTCCTGCAGTAGCTTGACGATGGGTTCAGACTCCAGCGCCAGCGTGCGCATAACGGCCTCCTGTTCATTTTTCGGATAGAGGGCCACAAAGGCGGCCTTGCGTTCCGCCAGCAATGCCTCAAAGTCCGGCACGTCCACAATCTGCGGCGGCGGTAGCCGGGAAAGGTCAATGACTGCCATTGTCAGCTCCTGTTGATACGGAAAGGGAAACCGGCGCGCCGTTATTGCTGTGCCCTGTAAGCTCAACCACCATAGAGCCATCAAAATTGCCGTTGATGTTTATGGAGTCCAGCGTAAGCCGCGGCTCCCAGCGACTCAGTGCCACATAGACCGCAGACATTACCTGCAGGCGCAGCGCCGGGTTCTGTGGCTGGTCAATCAGAGCAGACAACAGGGAACCATATTCCCGTCGGGCAAGGCGGCTACCCTGCGGCGTCAGCAGAATATCCCGCACCGACTGGCGCAGATGATCTGTATCCGCAATGGCCTGCCCGTCATTACGGCTCATGCCGATATACAACGTCATACAGGACCTCCCGTGTTGGCACCGCCTTTCAGAACGCCAGTATGCTCATGGTCATCAACCACGATTCCGTTGGAACTCATCGCGCCGCCGCCCTGGGTGACGCCACCATTGATCACCACCTCGCTGTTAATGCGCGTGGTGTCAGCCTCCACCACAAACTCACCGGTTTTGAGGGTGATATTGTCCGCCGCCTCGATCACCATGGATTTGATACCCCGGACGTACCATCGCCCGGAGGCGGGTTCATACTCAAACCAGCCCCCATCCGGGTACTCCGTCACGCAGCCGTCCACAGAATCCGACGGCGGCGGAAACTGACTGGAGTAGATGGCGGGAAGCACAAAAGCGGTTTCCAGATTGCCGCCCATACTCAGCACCACCACCTGCTCATCTGGCGACGGGCACCACCATGTACGGGCACCGCCCGCGCGCAGCGTCAGCCAGTTAATCCAGTTGGTTTCAAGCTCGCCTACTTTCACCCGGCACAGCCATTTCTTCCGGTCCACTTCGGTCACGATGCCGGTGCGGATCAGATTGGTGATAAGGCGCATGATTTCGGTTAGTTGTGCATTCATAACGAAAGGTTGCCATCAGTGGGAAAAGGGAGGCAGTTTTGGTACTTGTACCAGCGGTGACACAAAGATCACCCCGCCAGCCATCTCAATAGAGTGTCACGGGTAACGGTTTCCACCTCATCATTCACGCCCAACAGGCGGCGCTCTGCATAGCGAACCTCCGGGCCTTTACGGCTGACGCGATCACGCAGGCCGTAGTGGTGAACACGGGCAATGCGCTGCACCTTGCCCTCAAACTGCACGCTGGCAGAGTCCGCACTGGCTACTGTTTTCAGGTATTTTGTAGTACGCAGTTTTGCAAACATCTGGCGTTTGATGCGCCCCTTCTTACTGCGGGCTGTTACCCGGCGCGGCTCAAAGCCGCTGCCGTCAGGATTGCGCTGCAGCCTGATGTTCTGCTGTTGAGTCCGGCGCAGCTGCTGCGCCAGTTGCCGCATCATGCGGCTGCGCACTGCAGGCTCCAGATTTGCCAGCAGCGCCGTCAGCCAGTCATCCACCCTCTGCAGTTCATCCACACTTCACCGTCCACATTTCCTCGAATCCATCCGGCTCCGGCACCGCTTCAACGCTCGACACGTTACCGTCAGTGCTGACCAGTACACGCTCCGTCAGTTGCAGATTCAGGCTGATATCACATACATCGTTGCGCAGAATATCCACTTCAAAGGTAAACAGTTTTTCGCGTAGTTCCGGGTTGTTGATGGCGTCCGGCTGGTTGTCTCTGAGCCACAACAACACGGGAGCCATCAGCAGATTCTGGTCGCCGCTGAAATCCTCGATCACCACGTTCAGGGTGTAGCGGTATTCCCATGACATGGAGCTGGCACCGGTTGCCACCAGTGAGCCGTTATCAACGAAAAGGTGCAGCTTATCCGGGTTATTACGCACATAGGGAACCGCTTTACTCAGGGCGCTGCGCAGGGACTGCGGTTTGTTCACTGTTTCGCTCCTGACACGCAATGATCGTGTCTACTTTGTCAGCACAGGCCGCCCAGGCGGCCTCTGTTTCATCCAGCGCCGCATTCAGATCGCCGTTACTGCGCGGCGCTGACCTTTCCAGGCGGCACTGCGTCACTCTGGGACAGCCATTCACGGTAAGCTGCGCCTCCGGCGAGGGCCGGACGTTCGCGCAGCCTGATAATGTCAGCAGGCAAAGGAGTGTCAGCCCAGCGGCGTAAATCCTCGTTTTCACGTTTCAGTTTCTCGATCCGGTGCTGGCGATTTCGCAGCAGTGCAGTAGTCTTTTCCGCTGCCGCATAAAGCCGCATCTGCTCCCGGCTGTTGGTTTCCGTCAGAATGGACAGGCTGATCAACTGGCTGTTCTTCTTCGTCAGCTCCTGCGCTTTCGTTTCCAGATCACGTCCCTGTATCTCGATGGTGTGACTGGCATTGTTAAGCCGCCACGACTGCCAGCCCAGCACCGCAAGAGCCAGCGCCAGCCCTAACGCCAGTGCGCGATTCATTCCCGCAGTGCCTTTAATTCATCTTTGATGACTAAGCCGATGGCAACGGTAAATACATAAACCAGCCCCGTCAGCTTCCACCCGGCAAGCAGCATCACAAAAGCAACAACCAGGCGCTGATACCAGGTAAACGGGACTACATCCATCATCCTCAGCGCCCTGCCCTGCAGGTATCGAACCCGTAGCCGATCATTACCTGTCAGAGTGCAGGAATAAAGTCCGGTAAAGCAGACCAGTGAAAACGCGATAAACTCAAACCACATGATCAGCGCCAGCGGGAAAAGCGCATGAGAGGCAGGAAAAATCACATCAACCATCAAAAGAAGCGCCAGAACCGAAAGCGGCAGCCAGTAACTTTTTAACCATTTCATTTCAAGATGCTCCTTTTAAGCACCAGTCCATTTCCCGCGCGCGGCGGTTCTCGAGACCTTTATTTTTCACACCGTTAACGTAAATCCAGCGCGGTAGCTGGTTGCATGCCTGCCACCACTGCTGGCGATTGATATATGACACCATGGTTGACCTGCAGATAGCGCCGGTCCCCACATTGAAACCAATACTCACCAGCGCATCGTAGACATGTTGCGGTGGCTTAACCATCAGGCAGGCATCCAGCCTTTTTTCAGTCAGCAGCACATTGTTTATTAACCCCTGCGCCGCCTGCCGTTCCGTGATGGTTTTCCCCGGCACCACCCCGGATGTATTGCCGATCCCGTCAGTCCAGACACCTGCGCTGCACTGATACGGCTGCAGGCGGCATCCCTCGTAATCGGCAATCAGTTTCAGCCCCTCAACGGAGGTTTTGAGCGACTGAAAACCGGGCAGCGTGGCGGCGATAGCCAGCACTGCCCCGACAAGGCAGCGCTTAACGATTGAAGGATTCATATTCCCCCCGTGAAATTTTGCCATCGCGCAGCAATCTGAAAGACTGGTGTTTGTAGTACCAGTTGATAGCCAGCATCAGCACACCAATCAGCACGCCGCCAACCGTTGATGCATCCTTGAGCGACAGATCGCCCAGCCATGCCAGCAGCACGGCGATGCAGTAAGTGATAAAGGTGCTGATTCGTTCAAGTGTCATAATTCAGTCCCATAGCTGGACGGTCTGCGTAGTGGTTGGCACCGTAATATCCGGTAGTTCCACCTGCAGCCCGTGCGGTAAAAATGGGCCGTACTCTGCCAGCCCCGGATTTGCTTTCAGAACCTGCTCAGTGACACCCTGCGTGCGCCTGTAATAACGCCAGCAAAGCGCGTCCACCGTGTCATACTGATGCGCACGCACTTTCATCAGATAAGTTCTACCGTACAGTGCGGTGCATCCTGCACCCGGCTGATGGCCCAGCGGGCATCACGCCACAGATCACCGCTGGCCTCCGCCAGTTCCTCCCCTCGCTTCACACCTGACGCGGTGGCGTCATAGTCCTGATAACGTTCATTGAGCACGGCACGCGTCCAGCAAAAAACGGCGTTGTGGTAGTGCTGGATACGTTCGCTTTTACCGTCCAGCATGTCCGACGGAACCTCAGCCAGTGCCCGGTAGCCCAGCATCTGCTGGCGGTTGCGGAAGTCGTACAGCTCAGCGTTAACCTCAGAAATTGCCGTCAGCACAACCTGCTTTAAACGCGGCTGCGTCACCGTGCCGTCAGTACGCATCACAGTGCGAAATTCTGACAGGTCCACATCAGGCCAGAACGGCGTATTTTTGATGACCTCCGCCTGCTCCGGTGCCTGTTCTGGCGCAACAAACTTCATGCGGTTTTCTCCTGAATAAGTGGGCGGTGGACGGGATTTTGATGTGGCTGTGCCTTTCGCAATCCCGTGCCGCCCGTGCGCGGGGCACGTTCGTTAGCGGCTGTCATTGCGCAGTCTGCGCTCCAGCTGCTGCTTTTCTTTTTTCACGCCGCAGCGGGGATCGAGCTGCAGCGCATGGGTAAGGTGATTCAGGGCCGATGCCGGGTTGCTTTCACTCAGCACCGCGCCGATGGCTTTATGCAGGCGCGCCCGCGACTGGTCCGGCATATCCAGATCGGCTGTCAGGTCCAGCGTCTGCAGTAGCAAACCCGCATCAAAATCAGCAGCCGCAAGCAGGGCGCTCTGTGCCGCATCTGCCATTTCTTCTGCCAGCACGGTCTGCACGTTACGGTTGCCCAGCGGCATCACCCAGCCATGGCGCAGCGCATGACGCCCAATTTCCAGCGCACCGGCATAATCACCGGCGTCAATACGCCACAGCATCACATACATCAGCACGTCATCCTGCTGTGTACCTCCGGCAGCCAGCACGCCCTCTGCCCAGGCGGCATATTTCGGCAGCAGCTCCACCTTGATTTCGGCCTTTTTCACCGTGGACTGGATGCCTTTAAGTCGGCGGCGATCTTCTGCCAGTTGCAGCAGCATCAGGTCATAGCCCGAGGCATGGCGAACACAGCCGCCCTCACGGGCGGCCTGTTCGGCCTGAATGCGCAGGCGGTGCTGCCGTGCGGGACTCAGGCTCATGCGTTACTCTCCGGTTCCTGTTTCTGCGGCAGCAGCAGGCGCTGTAGGAGCGCTGAAATCACCGATTTCGATGTTTTCAACCAGCGCCGCGCAGCGATAGTCCTCGACCACATACGCCTCGTTGACGGATTCAAAGTTTTCAATCCGATCACGTTTCGGGTTGTCGATAACAGAACGTCGGCGGGTGTCTTCCTGCCAGTAGATAGACAGGTTATCCAGACGGGTGATCAGCAGGGCATTTGCCGGGAAGTAAGGCGCGCGCACGGCCTGCAGGCCGCCCATACGTTTCTGGCTGATGATCAGATCGGCGGCGATTTTCTCGCTGTTGTCCTGCTCTTTATTGACCAGCGGGAAATACTTGTCAGACAGCAGTTCACGTCCGCAGACGACAACCAGATCGTCATCATCCTGATAAACCGCGTCGATCAGCTCGTTGACGGCATCCATCACCACGGCGTCCAGGTTGGCATAGTCGCCCCCCTTACCCACCTTGACCGCGCCTGCAGTCGTTGCGCCGTCTTTTGTGGTGCTGCCCATGACATGATCCGGCGCGTCTTCGCGGATTTTCTGCAGCCAGCCTTTATTGACGTCCTGCAGCAGCGGGTTTTCAGCACGATTGGAGGTTTTGGCGCGCTTCACGCCGTTAAAGCCAATCATGATGCGGTCCAGTGCCTGCCGCTTGACGATTGCGTTGCGGATACGCACCTGGAAATCCTGGAATTTCGCCCACAGGTCCAGTTTTGCGTAGGTCAGCACCGTGTCAAAGTTGGTCTGTTCGCATTTATATTCCGCGTCCTCCATCAGCATCGGATCGGTAGGTTCGCGCTCTTTGGTGGTGGTGTCGGTGGTTCCGGCAATGGTGCTACCCACGCCCAGCCCCAGCAACTGACCGGACTGCTCAGTGACCGGCGTGATATTAATCAGCGTCAGAAAAGCGGCTGACTGCTGGATCTGGTCTTCCAGCGTCTGCTGTACGGACGGCTCCACAGTGAACTTGCTGGAGAGTTCTTCAATCTCCACACCGTTCAGGCGCGCCAACTGCTGAAGGTAGGCGTTAAAGGCAAAGCGGGTTTTCTTTTTCATCGGGTTTTATGCTCCATCAGCAATTGGTCAGGGTGCCTGCCGGTGCGTCACCGCCCGGCGCGCGCTGGCGATAGTCTTTGCGGATGTCTTCGCTGCTAAGCTTCTGCTCAAGCTCGGCAAAGGCGGCCTGCTGCTCCTGCAGGGAAGACTCCAGCTCAGAAAGGCGCTTGTCCTGTTCGGACAGGGATTTATCAGTGCGCTCGCTCAGGTTCTGCTGCTCAGTAGCGACCAGTTCCACGGCTTTATGCACATCAGAGAAGCGCGCATCGTCGGTCTGCTCTTTTTTGGTGAACAGCGCAGTGACGCGGGCAAAAAGGGACGGTTTTTCGCCCTGGACTTCTTCCAGTTCGATCAGCGTTTCAACAGCTTCCGAAAACAGGTTTTCAGGATTCTGCTTACGGTTTGCCAGCGGGTTATGCGCGGCGCTGGCGCTGAATGCCAGCATTTCGGTGCCAAGGCTCGCCGGATCATCCGTCGCCCCCAGCCCCACAAGGTAGGCTTTGCCGGTGTCGGCAAACTTCGTGCTGACTTCCATGGAGGTGAAAAGCTTCTGGCCCTTTTTCACCAGTGCCACCAGGGCATCAGTGGGTTCGATATCGGCATAAAGTGCCATCTTGCCCGCCAGCGGCCCATCCTTGATTTCTTCTGCAACCAGCCCCGTCACCCTGCCATAGCGGTTAAAAGTGCTGTCCGGCAGATAAGACTTGATGTGCTCAAGGTTAATCAGCGCGGTATAGACCGTCGGGTTGTAGCTGGCAGCCATCTGTACCAGCCATTCACGCTGGATCTCACGCCCGTCAGTGGTGGCACCTTCCACCCCGATACGGAAACGCTTTGCTTTCACTGTCATGAGCCGTGCTCCGTTAGAAATAACTTACTGGAGCCTTATGTTTGCGGTGATGAGGGGAGTGAGACAACGCGCTGTATTTGTACGGTAAACCACACAAACCGCAGCCGGGGAAAGCCGCCATCCAAGGCCGTATGTTTGGGCCATGAACACGACACTGACCCCCGCAGACCTCGATCCCCGTCGGCAGGCCATGCTGCTGTACTTTCAGGGATACCGCGTAGCCCGCATTGCTGAAATGCTGGGCGAAAAAGTTGCAACCGTTCACAGCTGGAAAAAACGCGACAAGTGGGGCGACTATGGGCCGCTGGATCAGATGCAGCTCACCACCGCCGCACGTTACTGCCAGCTCATCATGAAGGAGCAGAAAGAAGGGAAAGACTTTAAGGAAATTGACCTGCTGGCGCGCCAGTCAGAGCGCCACGCCCGGATCGGCAAATTTAACGATGGCGGGAACGAAGCTGATTTAAACCCGAAAGTAGCCAACCGTAACAAAGGCCCGCGCAAGCAGCCGGAAAAGAACGTTTTCACCGACGAACAGATCGAAAAGCTGGAAGAAATCTTCTGCAATGGCATGTTTGAATATCAGCGCCACTGGTGGCAGGCAGGCGTAAAACACCGCATTCGCAACCTGCTTAAATCACGCCAGATTGGGGCAACATACTTTTTTGCCCGCGAAGCGCTGATTGATGCCATCACCACCGGGCGCAACCAAATTTTCCTTTCTGCCAGTAAGGCACAGGCGCACGTCTTTAAGCAGTACATCATCGACTTTGCAAAAGAGGTGGATGTTGAGCTGAAAGGCGACCCAATGACGCTCAGCAACGGCGCGTGCCTGTACTTCCTCGGCACCAACGCCCGCACGGCGCAGAGCTACCACGGCAATCTGTACCTGGATGAATATTTCTGGATACCGAAATTCCAGGAGCTTCGCAAAGTGGCCTCCGGGATGGCCATTCACAAGAAATGGCGCCAGACCTACTTTTCCACGCCGTCCAGTCTGACCCACAGCGCCTACCCGTTCTGGTCCGGTGCGCTGTTCAACCGGGGCCGTGCCAAAGCGGACAAGGTGGATATTGACCTGACCCACGCCAGTCTGGCCCCCGGTCTGCTTTGCCCGGATGGGCAGTATCGGCAGATCGTCACCGTGGAAGACGCGGTGCGTGGCGGGTGTAACCTGTTCGATATTGACCAGTTGCGCATGGAATACAGCCCGGACGAATACCAGAACCTGCTGATGTGCGAATTTATCGACGATCTCGCGTCGGTCTTTCCGCTCAGTGAGCTGCAGGCGTGCATGGTGGACAGTTGGGAAGTGTGGTCAGATTTTCAGGCCCTGGCCCTGCGCCCGTTTGGCTGGCGTGAAGTCTGGATCGGTTATGACCCGGCAAAGGGTACGCAGAACGGTGACAGCGCCGGGTGCGTGGTCATGGCTCCGCCAACCGTGCCGGGTGGCAAGTTCCGTATTCTGGAGCGCCACCAGTGGCGAGGGATGGATTTCCGCGCCCAGGCCGACGCCATCAAACAACTCACGCAGCAGTACAACGTGACTTATATCGGCATTGACTCAACGGGCGTAGGCCATGGTGTTTATGAGAACGTGAAAGCGTTCTTCCCTGCCGTGCGCGAGTTCGTCTACAACCCGAACGTGAAAAACGCCCTGGTGCTCAAGGCATACGACATTATCAGCCACCGCCGTCTGGAGTTCGACGCCGGACACACCGACATCGCGCAGTCCTTTATGGCAATCCGCCGGGCTACTACCGCCAGCGGAAACCGCCCAACCTATGAAGCCAGCCGCAGCGAAGAAGCCAGCCACGCCGATTTGGCCTGGGCAACGATGCACGCACTGTTTAACGAACCGCTGCAGGGCGAATCCGCCAATACCAGCAATATTGTGGAGATTTTTTAATGGGCAAGAGGAATAAAAACCGTGCTGCAGCCGCGCATAACGTTCAGCACAGCGGCGCGACAACAGCAGAAGCATTCAGCTTCGGCGATCCGATCCCGGTTCTGGACCGTCGCGAACTGCTGGATTACGTGGAGTGCGTACAGATGGACCGCTGGTATGAACCACCGGTCAGTTTTGACGGGCTGGCGCGCACCTACCGTGCGGCCGTGCATCACAGCTCACCCATTGCCGTTAAGCGCAATATTCTGACCAGCACCTTTATCCCGCACCCGCTGCTGAGCCAGCAGGCATTCAGCCGGTTTGTGCAGGACTATCTGGTGTTCGGGAACGCCTATCTGGAGAAGCGCACCAACCGCCTCGGCGGTATTCTGTCGCTGGAACCATCGCTGGCGAAATATACCCGCCGTGGTCTGGCTCTCGATACCTACTGGTTTGTGCAGTACGGTATGACCACGCAGCCCTACGAGTTCACCAAAGGCAGCATTTTTCACCTGATGGAGCCGGATTTAAACCAGGAGATTTACGGCCTACCGGAATACCTGTCCGCCATCCCTTCCGCCCTGCTGAACGAATCAGCTACGCTGTTCCGCCGCAAGTATTACATCAACGGCAGTCACGCAGGCTTCATCATGTACATGACCGACGCCGCGCAGAACCAAGAGGACGTGAACAACATCCGCCAGGCGATGAAAAGCGCCAAAGGGCCGGGCAACTTCCGCAACCTGTTTATGTACTCGCCCAACGGCAAAAAGGACGGCATCCAGATAATACCGCTGTCAGAGGTGGCTGCAAAAGATGAGTTTCTGAATATCAAGAACGTGAGCCGGGATGACATGATGGCAGCGCACCGCGTTCCACCGCAGATGATGGGGATCATGCCGAGTAATGTTGGGGGTTTTGGGGATGTGGAGAAGGCCAGCCGCGTCTTTGTCCGCAACGAATTGATGCCACTGCAGAAGCGGCTGCAGGAACTAAACGGCTGGCTGGGCGAAGAAATAATAACCTTTAGCCCCTACAGTCTTGATGCTGAATAAAAATCAGCTCCCTTTATTTCTTCTTTCCTCACGTCTTGCTCTGGCTTCAACAAGGCGCTGAGGCTCAGTGTAGAGCCTCTCAAGGAAAAGGTAGGTAAAGTCCTCCAAATCTTCTGCAGCTGCTTTATCCAAGATCCCCTCATGGGCGCCATCGTTACCATCATCTTTGACACATTCAGCCAACTCTCTCAATGCTTCAGGCAAAATATGGTTATCAAACAACCACTCCATTCTTAGCCCCAAGCTTCTCTTTATTTTCTGCGCTGGCCCTTGTTCACCGTCAGGGACAAGCCCTTTTGTCGCATAATCGAGGCAAAGCCTGAACATGGTTGCAGCTGCATTAAAGCAGCCAATAGCCAAACATTTTGCTCCTTCCTCGTATGCACTGTTTATATGTTCGGGTAAGAATTCTGGTGGTTCCTCTACAGCTAAATCAGCTGGGGAAATGGGCCTGCCCACAGCGGCAACAGCCTTTAAACCAAAAATCCCATTTTTCCAATCGTAACCATCTAAAGTTATATTTTTTTCTAAGGGTCTGCAAAGAAACATAGTCGTTTTTCGACACTCGCGACAAACACAGTACACTTCGTACTCGTACGTTTTATCACCGCTCAAACTTGTATAAAATTTAATGCAGTTCAACCCATTAACATCAAAAGCAATTTTTTGTGATCTGCATCTTGGGCAGTTATCAACTAACATCACCATGCCAATCCATCTCCTATCGGAAAAATGTGCATAACCATTGAGAACCAACGGCTAGAAAACTTGCCCCATTTGATACCACAAATCCATTAACTCAACCACGAGCGCGCGCTCGTATCCCCGCCACGCCTGCCCGCTTTATGTAGCGGTTTTCATGCAGGTGCATGACATAAGCAAAAGCCCACCAGAACTGGCGGGCCTCAGCAAAAACGATCATCAAACGATCATGCGAATTCATGCGGCATAGGTATGCATCAGCTCAAATATAAGCACATTGCTGGAGTTAAATGCTAAATCAGCAAATGGGAAAGAGTTTTATTTAATAAGATAAATTAATCAAAGCAGAATCCAATGTCACAGTTAGAAGCTTCACAGTTTTGAAAAACATGCGGACCAACCCTTAACCTGTGCTCATCCCCGACAATTCTTGTACCTTTAACCAACATATCGAGCTTTTGCACAATTAATTTTTCAGGCGCTTCAACCTTTAGAATTAAACGAGGGCCTTTCTTTTTCTCTATAATTATAATTCTTGGTCCAACAACTTGAATATCCCAATGCCGTGCACTGCACACCCACTCATTTTTAATCAATTCAAGATTAACGATTCCCTTACTATCATAAAATTTACCAGAAATTAGAAAGACATTGCTTTCTTTTTCTATAGTCAACAAAGCCTCATTTTTGAACATGATGGGAATCGTACAATCTTCAAAAACAGCGCCACCGAAAATTATCACTGGATGTCGGTCCGAAAAATCCAATATATCGACAACTTTTCCATTCTTTAATGCAGCAGGAGATTGCATTGCGTTAGTAACTTTTTCTTTTGAGTAAATACGCTTAGTTACTTTTGCATGGCATGTAGGGCAAAGCAGGGCAATTGCATCTGGCGAATGTTCCTTTGCATCTGCATAAGTTGGAAATACGTGTTCATATTCAACAATAGGAGATGCACAGATTACACAACCAAAACCACAACGCTGCCTGACTTCTAACTTAACAGCCTCTGGAATAGTTCTTGATAGCCCAAATTTATTAATTGACGTCATAAATTAGCCTTATAATAAACGGAAGTTGATAATTCTATACTAAGAAATGTATCAACTAACGCCTCGCTATGCTCGTTGTTCAACCTTGCCGACGGTAGAATCAAGTACTACCGCCAGCAACGTTCCTCAATGCAACCAGCTGTCATCTTCCCAGACCTGTTGCATAATTTCCATCACTCGCTTTTTATCTTCATCAAGTTTTAATCCGCTCAGCTCAATGCCATTGGCGCTGCCTTTGCGGATTCGAATTGCCGTTTTGGGATACAGAGGGCACAAATTACGGTAAAGCTCGGATTCAAGGGCATCCAGTGTTGCCAGGCTAATCTTCTGCTCTTTATCGATCATTATTTCAATGCGCATACTGATTCCCCTTTAACTGATTGCATCCATGGACCGGCTGTATTCATGGCTGCGGATTTTCGCCATGAGTTCGTCAGTCAACTCTGATACCCACTGGATAGCCAGCCGCTTTTCTTCGTCACTGCACTCACTAGCCGCTACAAGCTTAATAAAAAAATCAATGCGCTGGAGCTTCAACGACTCCAAAAGATAGTCCTGCATCTTCCCTCCTATCACGACCACGGATACACAATACCTGTATTTATATCCACTGTTTATATATACAGTATACTCCTGATATTCAAATGTAAAATATTTTTTATCCGTCAATGAGAACACTCTGACGCAGGTCGTTAAGAGCATGAATTGTTAAAGCCTTGCGGTCAGTACCATTGACGCCATTTGTCATCTTCCTGCAGCCGTTGGTTACGGTAAAAAATACGCAGCCCGGCACCTGACGGAATGCTGCCGCCGCGCAGAAGCAGGTCAACCTGTGCCTCGCTGCCATCGAACCCTCTGGAACTCAGTTCTGTCTCAAGCTGCAGGCGCTGCTGTTCCGAAATGTTCTGTTTGTATGCTTTTTTCCGCTTCGGTTTTACCAGTCTCAACCGAGCTGTAAGCTCCCGCCGCTCCTTCTGGCTCATGTTGTGTAGGTAATCCTGCAACTCCTTCTCATCCATGGTTTTAATATCGGGTAGATCTCCCCCTGATTGGTTCAAATTTTCAACAGGGGGACAGTTATTGCCACGAGTCCAAGGGGCGCAAGCGCCCTGGTCGGCTGGTGCCTCCTTAACGTCAACGGCCTTGCGAACCATTTTCCACTTCACCGAGTGCGTGCAAATCTTGCCCTCTGCAATCGGGGACCAGATGCCATAAATACGGATACCGTGATCGCCGTAGGCGCTCGGCTCGTCGTTAAGTTCGTAGGCAGTTCTGACAAGGTGATGCTTGCGGGGAACCAGCACACCACCCTGTTTCATGATGTAGGTGGCAAAGCAGCCCGCATCAGCTGCAGCCAGTACCGCATCCAGACGCGGGTTATCCAGTACCGGCGCACCCGCTTTGCGCTCGCCCTGCACTCTCGCGGCCTGACCAGCCAGCAAACGCAGCTCGCGGTATGCCTGGCGCCCCGGAATACCAAAGAAGCGAAACTGCTGGACGCGATGCAGTGACGCCCAGGCACTAACATGCTCGGCGCTGTCGCGCAGCGATCGGCCGGTTTCTTTGCTGATTTCTTTAGCCAGACCACGTCCGTCAATATTTTTGCTGATGTATTTGGCGATATAGCTGGTCGGCGTGCCCTTGCGCGGGTTGATTAGCTCTGACTTGAAACGCGGCCCCGTATTGTTGCCCAGCTCCTCGCGATCTTCACGTATGGCAAACTTACGCAGCAGCGCGGTAATGGATCGACGGTCTTTTTTGCGCATGAAGCACAGCAGGTGCCAGTGCACGGTGCCGTCATGGTGCGGTTCTGCAACGCGGACGCCATACCAGCGCAGCCCGGCTTTGTGCATTGCCTTGCGGAAAGCCGCGAACGTATCAACCAGGTAATCACTGCTCTGGCGGACAGTGGCACTGGTCCACTTTGGATTTGGTCTGCCGTTGTTGAGGGTTGCGTGGAAGCGTGACGGGCAGGTGATGGTATAGAACACTGCGCAGTCTCCGCGCATTTCCGCGATCAGCTCCAGTCCTTTCACGCAGGCCATCATTTCATTACGACGGTGCGCCGGGTTGCTGCTGCTGGCGTTCACCACGTCTTCCATATCCAGCGTGTCGCCGTCTGCATTAACCAGTTCGTGAGACTGGAAAAACTCCAGCGATTTGCGGCGCTGCTCGCGTTTGTGGATCACGGCTTCATAGCTGACATACGGCGATGCTTTCTTGTTGACCAGGCAGACTGCGCGCAGTTGTTCCTCCCGCCATTCGCAGCGCATCTGCCACAATTTGCGATACCACCAGTCTGCGCACAACATGCGCGCCAGCGACGGCGGGATCAGCTCGTAAGGCACCGGCTTGCGGCGGCGTTTCTTGCGGCGCAGTTTCTCAAATGCAGGTGGTATAACCTCAAGTCGCATAGTTTCTGCAGCGACTTTTTCCCATATCAGCCTGATTTCTTCCAGTTCTACATCATCACTTGCAGACAGATCGCCCCAGCCCGCATCAAGACACATGCTCATGTGTGCCGCAACCAGCGTGGAAAGACGTTTGACCTGATCCTGACTCATTTCAGGCAGAACCAGCAGCCCCTCCAGCCCGTCATGGCTTGCCATGAACCGGAATGAGGCAGACACCTGACTATCACGCACGCGCTCCAGCCGTTCAATACACGGTCTGATAGTTTCGCGCAGGTAGCGGGAATACGCTTTCGGGCGCCCCAGGCTATGGAAGTATTTAATCCGCTCCAGCAAAGGTTTGCTGATATGGGTGGGCATGGCGCTTACATCAGCCAGAATAACCAAATCAGGGTTAACGCGCTGTTGTTCGCGGGCCATTTTGGCATGGCTAATCAGCCGATCCTGTTCCATTTCACGCTGGACAGGATCACGGGATTCATTGAAGAAATAGCGTTCCCAAACCTCATCACTCAGCGCCTCACGGCGCTTTTGCTCCTGCTCATTATCAGTAGCGTAAAGAGTGATCAGGTTTGAAAGCGCAGACACCGGCGCAACTTCCGCCGGGTCCAGATACGGATTAACCGCTTTTTTTGGGGTATTCCATGGAAAGGCCACGGCGGCCTCATCAGAGCCGCCGGTGGTTGGTGCCATAGGTAATGTGAATTTACTCACTGCCACACCCGCACCTCAGCTTCCACCGAGATATCAGGACCGGATACCAAATCAACACCAAACCAGCCTGCTGATTTGGTGGCGATGATTTCCGCTGCAGACTTACCATCACCGGCAGCCACCCCCATGCTGCGCTTTACGGTGATACGGTGGCGGGTGAAATTGCGATAAAGGGAGCGTGTCAGAGAGGTGTCGCTATTGGACACAATAACCGGATGCCCTTCCGATGACCGGCGCTCAAGAATAGACGCCAGACGATACTGATCATCCTCAGTAAAACCGGCAGTGTGATAACCGCTAAATGTACCGTCGTAGGGCGGATCGCAGTAAACAACATCACCCTCTTGCAGCAACGCCAGTGTCTCATCGTAGCTGGCGCAGATAAACGTTGCACGCTGGGCCTTTTCTGCAAATGCGCGTATTTCGTTTTCAGGGAAGTACGGATTTTTATAATTACCGTAAGGAACATTAAAATGACCGTTCAAGTTATAGCGACAAAGTCCGCGATAACCATGGCGATTTAAATATAAGAAATATAATGCGCGTTCAATTGCGCCACCATGGAGCAAGTTAAACTCTTGTCTCGTTTTATAATATGCCTCTGAATCATTACGGGATTCAAAAATACACCTACCTTCTTTGATGAAGTATTCAACATCATTCTTAATCACCTGATAAAGATTAATCAGGTCTGGATTAATATCCGCGACAAGATAATGAGGATAGTCTGTCTCCATCATCACAGCGCACGAACCCGCAAAAGGCTCAACCAGTCGCGGGCCAGCAGGAAGGTGTTTTTTCAGTTCCAGCATGATAGCGGTTTTATTACCCGCCCATTTCAGGATGGTGCTCATTTCCCTTCCCCCATGATTTCCGCAAGGATTGGAAGAACCTCTTTCTCATCAACCAAAGAAATAGACATCACTACCCAATTACCACCCGTGATAATGAAATCCCCCACGGGTAATAAGTGAGTCACTTTGGCAAGCGAAACATTGCCCGTAAACTCATCCCTCCATTCACGCAAAAGAATAAAATCACCACATTTGAAATTGCGATCGTTCATTCGCAACTCCGCTTTTTTCTCTCCAGCAATAACTGATGCAAAATGTCCTGGTGCAATTTTTAAGCTATGAATGACGCTCATACAGCACCGCCTACGTAATGTTTGCCTTTCAGCTCCGCAATCTCCTGACAAGTGACACAGCACTGCACACCCGGAATGGCACGGCGGCGTTCTGGCGGGATCGGTGCATCGCAATCAATGCAAAGCACACGGGAAACACCCGGCGTTCTGTTGCGGGCGGTGTGGATGTGGCGCTGGCGTTCTTCTTCAACGCGCTGTTGTACAAGGTCCATTGAGTCAGCCATTAGTGCAACTCCATAGCCTGATGGCGGTAGATTTCGCTTTCCTGCAACAGCAGATCCATCGCCTCGTTAATGTCGAGCTGATTGGTTTTGATGTGGTTAACCAGATTAACCATGCGGCTTGCCATCACTTCCGCACGCGCGCGGCGTTCTTCCATCCGTGCATCAGTCAACATCTGGTTAAGGCCAGCATCATCTGGCCCTGTTTTGGTGATACGGGTTTCAATATTTCGCATTGTTGTTTCTCCTGAATTTGGGCAATAAGAAGCCTGGCGGGTTTACGCCTTTAATTTCGGTTGTGGGTTAATTCGGCATGGATAGCCGATTTGGAAATAAACTCACCACTGTACGGAAATGGTTCATTGCTTTAATCAGCTCCCGCTTTTCGTCAGTCGTCAGCTCACTAACATTGACGCTATGACGTTCCGCCGGAATCTTTGCCATAAAGAATATTGCGGCTAGTGCGCGTTTATTCTGCTCATGGTTAATATCCCGTTGGTCCCGCATATCGCTAATAAAGCGCTCCAGTTCTGAATCAATATTTAAGCCAAACACTTTCGCCCTTAATTCCGCGATGTGGTTTAACCCATTAAGACGGAGGCCAGCGCTTAGCGGAACAGTCGCAGCATCGCCTTCAATAGCCATGGTTTCCCCTGCTTTTTAGTAGACAGTTCAGCCAGCAGCTCATCCTGAGAGCGGCTTGGATGCCAGCGCTTGCCATCCTTCCCCATAATCCAGCCATGTCCGCAGTGCATTGCAGGACTTTGCTTAACAAGAAGCGATGCAAAAGAGGGTTCTTTAGTCAGCATAGCCACCTCAGATCAGACCGAACGAAGCACCGAGGCCCGTCACGGTGTCCACCGCGCTTGCCATCGCTGGGTTAGCCTGCAAACGCGCCTGCAATGAAACAGCAGTGAGTGCCATCAGGCGTGTTACAGAGTTAATGCTTTTGATAACATCGCGGCGGCCTGCACTGGTTTTTACATCACCGGATATGGCGCCAGCTGCTACTCGTCCAATCTCAGCCGTTGCGCTCATGACGTAATGCGGCAGGTTCTCTTTTGCCACTTCATTCAATGGCACGCACGGCAGGCAATGGATTTGAGCCAGAAAACCGTCAACCAGCGTTGAGTCCTCTGTGATATCAGTCAGCAGCCAGATCTCCGGCGGAGTGAGTTGATGTGGTTGGTCCGGGTTCAGTTTGTTGCGCAGAGTCTGGACGTTCATTCCTACGCGTTCCGCCAGTTTCGCCATGTTGTGGCGTAGCGCGAAAGCCCGGCAGGCTTCGTCAAAGTGCGGATGTTTGGAAATCTTATAATCAAACATGTAAGCCCCTTATAAAGTTCCCATAATTGAACTTACTGACCAACAATGACGCGGAAGTTGGAATGACCAAGGGATTCACGAACCTGGTCGGTTTTGTACATCAGATAACGCAGGCTTACGCGACCTTTGTTTTTTTCTTTCTTGACCATGTACTTAGCAAGATGACCATGGTGAATTTTTTGGTATACAGATCCGCGGGAAATTCCTTCCCATTCCGCGAACTCTGCAGGCGTAGCCATCTCTTTTGGTACACGAATTGAAATATCAGTGCTCATAGTGCAATATCTCTCGGTTAAGGTTTGGTTTACGTCGTTTTATCTTGTTTTATTTGATCCAATAATTGATACATCGAGATACTACGATCCAATATTTGATACGTCAATAGGGTTGAAAAATGATACAGGTGAAAGCTGGCGAGAATACCGGGGGAAGAGAGGCTATCCATAGACTAATGGCTGCCTACGATTTTAAGTCCAGACAACAACTGTGTGATCACCTGGGCGCATCCAAAAGCACCATGGCAAACAGATACTTAAGAGATAGCTTTCCGGCGGAATGGGTGATTCAGTGTGCTTTAGAAACGGGAGTTTCGTTACTGTGGCTCACTACCGGGCAGGGAGAGCCAGGTTCAAATATTGACCATAAAAAAGACATCAATTTCGTGAACTCTGGCAAAGTTAAACCTCTTTCGGAACTTGTTTCCCCTGAAATTGACAAGGCAACTCTCAGCAGTGGTTTATTGGTCGAGGCAGGAAAAGCAATCATTGATACCAGCCTGCTCCCCTCAGACTCAAGCAACCTATTACTGGTGAATACTTCTGGAGATTCTTATTTAGTGGACCGCAGCCAAACACCTCCAGTTAACGGTATGTGGTTGGTAGATATCGACGGAATAAAAAGCATCGTGAAGCTAACACGGCTTCCAGGAAACAGATTGGTGGTCCATCAAGACGAATCATCCTTTGAGTGCAACCTTGATGATATCGAGGTTGTAGGCCGCGCATTAAAAATAATTAAGAGCCTTTGATATGACCATCAGAAAGCAACCAAACGGAAAATGGTTGTGCGAGTGCTACCCGAACGGGCGCGACGGTAAGCGTGTGCGCAAACAATTTGCGACGAAAGGTGAGGCCGTAGCATTCGAAAACTTCACCATGGATGAAGTGAACAAAAAACCATGGCTAGGAGAAAAAGAGGATCGGCGACATCTGTCAGAAGTGATAGAGCAATGGCACTCACTCTACGGGCAGACGCTTGCAGACCCCAAACGCCTGATGGCGAAACTTAGAATTATCTGTAATGGCCTAGGTGATCCCATCGCCTCAGAACTGACCGCCGGTGACTTTACGAAATACCGCGAAGCGCGGCTAAAAGGTGAAGTGCGAAATGAAGATGGCGCGCTTATGTCACCCGTTAAGCCCCGCACAGTAAACCTTGAACAGCGCAACCTATCATCAGTTTTTGGCACCCTGAAAAAGCTGGGCCACTGGTCAGCGCCCAATCCGCTCGCCGGGCTGCCAACATTTAAAATCGCAGAGGGCGAACTGGCTTTCCTGACACCAGAAGAAATTAAGCGCCTATTAGATGCCTGCGCAGATTCTCAAAGCCCCAGCTTACTGATGATTGCAAAAATATGCCTGGCCACCGGCGCACGATGGAGTGAAGCCGAAAACCTGCAGGGCCATCAGTTATCGAAATACCGAATCACCTATACCAAGACCAAGGGCAAGAAAAACCGTACCGTGCCGATATCTCAGGATCTGTATGACGAACTCCCCAAGAACAGAGGGAAGCTATTCACCCCGTGCAGAAAAGCCTTTGAACGAGCAGTAAAACGAGCTGGCATCGAGCTACCAGAGGGCCAATGCACTCACGTGCTGCGTCATACATTCGCCAGCCATTTTATGATGAATGGCGGAAACATACTGGTACTGCGCGATATTCTGGGCCATGCCGATATAAAAATGACGATGATTTACGCCCATTTTTCTCCAGAACACTTAGAAGATGCAGTTTCAAAAAATCCTTTAGCTAATTTAAGGTAATTCCCAATGATTACAGAGAATAATATCAACATAGAATTAGAAAAATTATTTGATAATATTTTAAGAAAATCATCAATTCGACCACCAATTGAAGTCGGAAAAAACAATGATCTTATCAGCGATTTTCACTCTAAATGCGAGAAATTTAAAGATTGCCTCAAAGAATACCTGACCAATAATGATAAAATATTAGCCCACAGAGTTAGAAGCAGATTAAAAGTCATCCAATCGCTACAGGATGGTATCATAAATTGCTTAGAATGCTTTCTTACAGGTGATATTAAATCTGCATACGATTGTTTTGAATTAATGCTTAAGCCACAATTTGTATCACGGCATATAAAAAATATATGCATACCATTAACAGAGATGTGCAATAGCCAAAGGCCATTATTTAGAGTCAGGAAATCCGACCGTCCCTTATCCACAAGAAAAGATATATTCCATATTCCATTTAATCAACGCCATCTGGTTAGGGCGCAGCGATACTCAGTTGCAGGATTACCATGCCTGTATCTTGGTACATCTTTATATATATGCTGGCGTGAAATGGATAAGCCAGATTTTGATAAACTATATATATCTTCATTCATTACTGATAAAGAAGACGACAAATCACTTCTATTGAATTTGAGTGCTGACTTTCTTTACAAAACTAGGCTTTTTTTAAAAAGAAAAAACGCCCCAAAACCGATAGAAAAATACTCAACCAGTACAATGCTATCCTACTTGGCTTTGTGGCCACTTATACTCGCCTGCAATTATTTAAAGAAACATAATGATGCTTCATTTATACAAGAATATATCATTCCCAATTTACTAATGCAGTGGATTAGTAGAGACATTAATAATAATAATATTATTGGAATTGCATATCGTTCAACTAAGCTTCCTGCAAATACCGATAGCAGAAAAGGTATAAATGTAGTTCTCCCTCCAAAGGCACGATATGAGGATATAAAAGGTTACGATTTCTGTCCTGTGCTTTCAGATAAGTTTAAATTTACCCCGCCAGTTTCATGGCAAGTCCTCAAAACCCTTGAGTATGTCCCTCTGCGCCAATCCTTTTCTGATAGAGAGAATTTGAGTGAGGAACTTAGACGCAAAAAAAGTTGGGAAATTATGGGGAATATTGATGATGAAATTTTGAGCATCTATAAACTATCAGACTTCTACAAACTTGAAGTTTGCATGGATGAGATTCTGGTTTACGACGAAATCTTTGGCGGATAAAGTGGCGGCACTTTGGCGACATAGCATTAAAAACGCATAAAACGGACAAACACTGTAAAACACTAACATGCTGTTTTTAAATATAAATAACTGTTTTTACTATACTAAAAATGGTATGTAGGAATTTCGGACGCGGGTTCAACTCCCGCCAGCTCCACCAAAATTCTCCATCGGTGATTACCAGAGTCATCCGATGAAGTCCTAAGAGCCCGCACGGCGCAAGCCCTGCGGGCTTTTTTGTGCCCTCAATTTGTCCCGCGAAGTCTGATGCCAACTAATTAAATCCGAACCTTTTAGGCACCTTGTTAGGCACCTCATAAAGCTTTATTGTTTTTGAGGTGCCTAAAACTATGGAAACCCGGTTATGGCAAGACAAACCAAACCTCTATCCGTTAAAGAAATCGAATCTGCTAAGCCCAAGGAAGCGGACTACGTTCTCTATGATGGTGATGGCCTTGAGCTACTCATCAAATCCAGCGGCAGCAAAATCTGGCAGTTTCGCTACATTCGACCTGTTACCAAGAAACGTGCGAAGAAGAGCATAGGCCCCTACCCGTCAGTTACCCTTGCCGATGCCAGAAGCTACAGGGCAGAGTCTCGCTCTCTCCTTGCGAAACAAATCGATCCACAGGAACATCAGCAAGAACAACTTCGCAGTTCGCTGGAAGCCAAAACCAATACTTTCCAACTCGTGGCTGAACGTTGGTGGAATGTGAAGAAAGCCAGTGTGACAGAGGACTACGCAGAAGATATCTGGCGCTCTCTTGAAAGAGATGTCTTTCCTGCGATTGGCGACGTTAGCGTTACAGATATTAAAGCTCACACACTGGTTCAGGCCGTCCAACCGGTTCAGGCCAGAGGAGCGCTGGAAACCGTCCGTCGCCTGTGCCAGCGCATTAACGAGGTCATGATCTATGCCCAAAATACAGGTCTGATTGATGCGGTGCCTAGTGTCAACATTGGCAAGGCCTTTGAGAAGCCGCAGAAGAAGAACATGCCAAGCATTCGACCGGATCAGCTACCTCAACTGATGCAGACAATGCGAACAGCCAGCATTAGCCTTTCCACACGCGGCCTGTTCATGTGGCAACTTCTTACTATTACCCGCCCTGCCGAAGCGGCTGAATCTCGCTGGGAAGAGGTAGACATAGAAGCGCGAGAGTGGAAGATTCCTGCAGCACGCATGAAAATGAACCGCGACCATACTGTTCCATTGTCAGATGAAGCAATTGCGATACTGGAGATGATGAAGCCGTTAAGTGGAAATCGAGAATTTATCTTTCCCAGCCGCATCAAGCCAAACCAGCCGATGAACAGTCAGACCGTAAACGCATCGCTAAAACGCGCAGGTTTTGGTGGGGTGCTCGTTTCACACGGACTGCGATCTATCGCCAGTACAGCCCTTAATGAACAAGGCTTTCCACCTGATGTTATTGAGGCAGCACTGGCCCACGTGGATAAGAATGAGGTTCGTCGTGCTTATAACCGCAGCGATTACCTCGAGCAGCGTCGTCCAATGATGCAATGGTGGGCTGACTTCGTTATGGCTGCTGATCACGGAAATATGATTGGAGATGGCATTCGAGGTATAAGGCTTGTCGGCTAATACACGAATAAGCGCTTCATAGGGAGCGCTTATTCTTATTATCCAAATTCACATAAAAGATTACTACAACTGACCAGTTCTTTTTTTTCTGCTTACAGTGTCCTCGAAAGCCTGCTTCACACTTTCAACATTTGTAGACCACGATTTTAAAATAGTATCGGCTAAGGCTTCCTGACTGGTAGTTGGCATTCGGTATTTTTTATCGTGCTTATTAACAATCAATTTTGACTCCTCTATAAATAGCCACAAAGGTTCAATGAGAACATTCACCGCTGCAACTTTACTTCTCCATCCCTCTTCAGGAGCCAAATCATTTATAAGTTCCACCAGTTTTTCCTGAATAGGTCGATACATTTCAGATTTTTTTACCCCACCTTTTCTTCCTGATCTATTCTTGGTAGATAAAAGTTTAGTTTGTTTATCTATAGAGATCTTATACCAAACCATCCCCATGCTTTTATCAAATAACTCAGATGCTTTTTTAAATGCTTCAAATGCAACATCCTCACTATCTGACATAATTAATCGACCCAACTTATAGCACTTAAGAGCATATCTAAGTTGTAGTTTAAATATTTCATCTATTGAGGGATACTCAGGAATATTAACAGCGACTTCTTCGCAAATAATACGAGCCTGCAAATTAACCCAGTACTGACTAAGAAGGTTATCTAACTTTATGCTTTCCTCTTCCCTCGGAAAGCCCTTATGAGATTCAGTGTATCCATGCTCTTTTAAATAAGAAGGCGAATATAACAATATCCCGGGACCAAACTTTTTAGAGTTCCATACCTTTTCCTTCATCATAGTCATCTCAGCCTGCATATCTGCATGCTCTTCATCCAACATGCCAGCATACATACACCACCCACAGTCATTCATTCCACGGGTAAGATCACTACGTTTTCGTCTAATTTCTTCACAAAAATCTTTAATAGAAAACATTTAACCCCACAATATCAACAAGTTAAACACGTTAAAAATAAAGTTCTGCTAGCCGTATTTTTTTGATGAATCCTTGCAGCTATTCTTTGCAGCAACCAAACTGAACTAACAAGAGGCAAACAAGTATGAACACTTCCTCGTCAGTCAGGATACTCCGCTTACCTGCTGTTATCCATAAAACAGGTATCTCACGAGCCACAATCTACGACTGGCTGAACCCGAGGTCACCACGTTATGATCCAACTTTTCCTAAGAAAAGAAAGCTTGGAACACAATCTGTTGGATGGCTTGAATCAGAAATTGATGAGTGGTTGTTACATCGTAGTCTCATTAATTAATTCTAAAGAGGAGTTAGATAGGATGTATGTCTAAAAAAAACAGCTCAACACAAAATAAAGAACTTGGACTAAAATTCCAGACACTTCCCACTTTTGCACAACGGTTAATAAGCTACATACATTATAAAACAGGAGCCGCCGCTGAACTTATTTTAATAGTGCTACTTGGGGTAATGGCACTTGCCTGCCAGGACAAATTTGATGTTCAGCTTAAAAATGGGAGAACCTTTACATCACTTTATCTCATGCTATTGGCACGCTCAGGTAGCAGGAAATCAACGGTATTCAGGCTATTGATGGGGATAATTTATCAACTGGAAAAAGAGCTGCGAAATGATTTTCTGTTAAAAGAGAAAATTCATAAGCTTAAACTAGTATCCTGGGAAACCGAGCTAAAGGAGCTTAAAAAACAATTTGGCAAAGCTGTTCGTCAGAAGGCTGATGTAACTGAAGCACTTGAGGCGTTGGAGGAGTGCCAAAGAAGAAAACCATCAGCTCCAGAAAGAAAGTATCTTACAAAAAACGATTCGACAAGTGAGGGACTTAGAAAGGCATTAGCACTGGGTTCTCCATCATTGATGCTCGGTTCTGATGAAGCTGGAGGGGTGTTTGACAGCAATCTTTTTCGCAATATATCAGTTCTCAACTCTCTTTGGGGAGAAGGGAGGATCTCTGACAGCAGAGCATCTCGTGACAGCTACGATGTTGATGATGTCCGGCTGACCGTATTGCTGTTGTTACAGCCTGAATTATTTAACGACTTTATAAGTAAGCAGGGGAAAAAATTAAGAAACTCAGGATTCTTAGCCCGTTTATTATTGATTGATCTGGAGCAACTCCCTGAACTATGTGACATCCCTGAAGCGTGTTCATGGTCTGATGAACCAGGACTTGATGGTTTTTTCTCTATTCTCGTTAAGCATTTGCAAGACGGGATAGAGCGTAGAGAAAAAAATGAAGAACGTATCTGTATTACTTTATCTGTAGAAGCACAGGCTGTATGGGATACACAAAGCCAAAGAATTACAGAGCTTATGAAACTAGGAGAGAGTCTGCACTACTATGATGATTTTGGTGCCAGATTTATGGAACAAACAACAAGAATCGCAGCAGTAATGCAAATGTTTATTACACCAGACTCATCGATAATTACTAAGGATACTTTTATGTCAGCATCTAAATTAATGCAATGGATTCTTAATCATTCAATCATTAAGGTTGATTCTACCCGAGAGCCTACAAGGGCTGAAAAATTAAAATGGTACCTTGAGGATAATCTTGTTAGTAATGGTTCTTACGACTACAAAAGGAATGACCTCATTAAAAAAGGTCCATATTCGATCAGAAGTTCAGAAAACCTGATACCTACTTTAGAACAGCTTGAATCTGAAGGAGTGGTGCAATTATTCGAAAGGAATGGAATTAATTATGTAAAATTTATTGGTTCAATAATGGAACCTAAAGAACTAGCCGAGAAGACCAATATTCCTTTAATAAACTCGGGATCAGTTGTAATGAATAAGCTCCCTATACCTAAATAACTTCAGAGTAGTTTTATTTTTTATCTAATTAATGTTTTGACGTTAATGTCAGCAACACTGCGGCTTTTGTTTAAATTATTGTGGAGAACAATTCATGAGTTTACGTGGTATATGTAATATACCTTCATCAATGATCTAACCCTATACCTGCATTCCCCTACAGGGGTTATATCCGCTATCACATGGGTAGCCCTCACGCTACCCATTATCCAAAGATTATTATTTACATACTTAAGGATTATTATGGAATCACAATATTCACTTACCAACGAAGAAACCGATGACTTGGTAGAAATAGCCTCCAGAAAGTATAGATCACCCATTGACCTCAATATTCTCAACCCACTACTTAACATGGTCTACGGCACTTTGGAGCAGAATAACCGAATACTAGGTATTCGTACTGATCTGAGATTTGCCCAGTCTCATGTACCGGGAGAACCTGATCTACCCCTGTGCTTCCAGCGCGATGATGCACAGGCAATAACTCGCTCCTTCGAGTCACTGAAAAGCCAGCTACGCGCAGATCATAACCGGTCCGGGAGACCGGGTAACCCAACGTTGCTATCTTATGGATGGTGCAGAGAACGTGACACAAGCGAGCATCCCCATTACCACCTGATGTTGTTGTTTAATGCAGATGTGTATGGATACTTGGGCAATTACCAAGAACTCAATGCTAAAAATATGGCAACCCGAATACAGAAAGCCTGGTGCAGTGCTATAGGGCTTGCTCACGAAGATTACTCAACATTAGCTGAATTCCCACCAAATGCTGTTTACAGGTTTAGCAGATTCGATGCTTTGGATCGTAGCCCAGTCTACTGGGATTTCCTGATTCGACTGGCGTACTTAGCCAAAACCAGAACTAAGGATGTCCACAGCGGTTACCGCAACTTTGGCGCAAGCCAGTGTCCACGCTTAGGCGGATTAGCCTGTTAAAAGCACTCTGGGTGAGGTATTTATCCTCACCCAGTCAATTAACATAATTGACACATTTCTCGGTAAAAAATTCGATAATGTACCTCGGAACCCTGCTACAACCTGCTACATGTAGCAGCTGTAGCAGCCTTCAGAGAGCAGGACATACATTTAGGGGTTAGTAGTTACGATGATACTGACCTGCTCCCCGTTGATTAATACACCGCGATGTTAGTAATGTCTTCATAAGCCACATGAGGACATCCCCATGAAGAAGCGTTTTTCCGACGAACAGATCATCAGTATCCTCCGTGAGGCTGAAGCCGGGGTTTCTGCCCGTGAGCTCTGCCGCAAGCACGCCATTTCCGACGCCACCTTTTATACCTGGCGCAAGAAGTATGGCGGTATGGAGGTGCCCGAGGTTAAGCGCCTGAAGTCGCTTGAGGAAGAGAACGCCAGACTCAAGAAGTTGCTTGCCGAAGCCATGCTGGATAAGGAGGCACTTCAGGTGGCTCTGGGGCGAAAGTACTGACGACAGACCAGAAGCAGGAAGCCGTTGAGTTTATGTGTGATGCGACCGGTCTGTCGCAACGTCGTGCCTGCAGGCTTACAGGTTTGTCCCTGTCGACCTGCCGCTATGAGGTTCAGCGTCCGGCGGTTGATGCGCATTTATCAGGGCGCATCACTGAGCTGGCACTGGAGCGCTGGCGTTTTGGCTACCGCCGCATCTGGCAGTTACTGCGCCGTGAAGGCCTTCATGTTAATCACAAGCACGTGTACCGCCTTTATCATCTGAGCGGGCTGGGCGTAAAACGCAGACGACGTCGTAAAGGGCTGGCAACAGAACGTCTGCCGCTGCTCCGCCCGGCGGCGCCGAACCTGACCTGGTCGATGGATTTTGTCATGGACGCGCTCGCCACCGGTCGCAGGATCAAGTGCCTGACCTGTGTGGACGACTTCACTAAGGAGTGTCTGACAATTACCATCGCATTCGGGATTTCAGGCGTTCAACGCGTATTCTGGACAGCATAGCTCTGTTTCGAGGCTATCCGGCGACGATAAGAACTGACCAGGGGCCGGAGTTCACCTGCCGCGCACTGGATCAATGGGCCTTTGAGCATGGTGTTGAGTTACGCTTAATCCATCCGGGCAAGCCAACGCAGAACGGATTTATTGAGAGCTTTAACGGACGATTTCGCGATGAATGTCTGAATGAGCACTGGTTCAGCGATATCGTTCACGCCAGGAAAATCATTAATGACTGGCGGCAGGATTATAACGAGTGTCGTCCACATTCAGCACTGAATTATCAGACGCCATCAGAGTTTGCAGCACGGTGGCGGAATGGGAAATGTGAAGGTAAACAAACCGACATTACTAACTGATGGTTGTATCTAATACTGGGGGCAGGTCAGCAACTTTAATATTACGAGTTGCATAGGAATTATCTGAACTGATACACAATATAAATTCACACTGAAATAATAGCACCGCTAATCCTGAGCTTACCCTGAAGGCTGATAGCAGGAGAGGTTTCTCCGTGGCTACAACAAACGGAGAGTGCCTGAATTTGTCGGTCATCTTTATACAAGAGGTGTCGGCGTGGCCATTTCACATTCGAGCGGCGTACACCGAGGAGATCCAACAAGTTCTAAGCGATGGTGTGTGCTTGCGGCGCGCTCTTACTTGTCGTCGCAAGATCAATTTTCAGTGCAACGTCGCCTGTGAATGTAGCTCGTTTCAAAGTGGTTAGCTGTTCGGCTAACGCTTCTTGGAATTTATCCCGTTCGGCTTCGGGCATTTTCTTTGATTACGGCTCAATATTGTCAATGTAGATATACACGCGCTGCCGTTTGCGTTTCTCATAGTGGGCGCGAGCGCCAGCATCACTATTCATAAAATCCTTGAACCTGCTCATGGCCCCCCTAGTCAAACATCTAATAGCCATTCTTAAGCACCAGTGTTGATGTTTTCAATTACCTGAAACGGTCAATTTATCATAATGAAGCTTAAGCAAGTTGGCATCCCCATTTCGCGGGTCGCTCTGCTCTAGGTTCGCTACCAGTACCCTGATTGAGATGCCGTTTGAGGATTTGCATTCGCTTGTCTGCCTATTCACCTGACCATCGCCGACAAAAATGATGGGCAAGCGGACAGGTTGCTTTGAGCGAGGAGATAACGTTTTCGCCAGACGAAAGCTGACGCTTTTCTGAGAGGAATTGCCCTGACCAGGTGAATGACCAAACAAAGATTTCATTGGATCAGGCTTTTAGACGTAACGCGAATTGCGATATGTCTGCCCTGCCCAATTGGATGTTGATATTGCTAAAGAAAGCAGCCGGTTTTCCGATAAATAGACTTAACCCCGTTTAAACTGGGGGAGTTTATCATGTATCAGCTTCAGTGTTTACCGTCGGCCTGAAGGAAGATATTCGTACTACAAGGGATTTTAACATGAAAAAAATAACGTTTTTAATTGGAATGTTACTCATTTCTGCTTTGGTCACTGGCTGTCATTCTGTATATAAAAGCTTGCGCATTGAACCCTTTGATTTTTACCGTACTGATTTTCAATATATCAGTGTGACAAAAGATCGCACGATAAAATACCCTAATCGTGGACAAACCCTTATCAGGGTTGAGGATCCGCCAGAATATGCCAGACTGGCGGTCGACTTAGGAAGCGGCATGGGCTACCACGGATATACTAATAAGACGCTTTTGCCTGCATGGGATGCATTATTTGATCGTTTCCTGGCCTGGCAGTCTTCACCGGGTGATGTGGAAGTCGTCAGTGACGCCGTTAAGACGAAAGAGTACAGCGGTTACCTCAGTAAAGATGTTGAATTTGTAAACATCGAAGGGGTTAAATATTTAGTCTTCATTACTCATCAGCTGTTAACACCTGATGTGCTGATGGCTTACGATGAAGAGAATGTCCGAAAAATGAAAGTTCTTTATCGGAATCTTAACGCCCGTTTAATCGATAAATAAAAATCTGACCAACGAAAATCAGAAATAAAATGTCGAGAATGATTTAAATCATCCCGGGACGATGGCTGGCTGACTAAGCGCCCGGGAAATAATCTTACGCTGGCGTATCTTTGTTTATAACGGGCCGCATCCTTTAACGCTTCTTAATCATTCATAACATATTGGCCTGGAAGGTGCTCCCTGTACCAGTTGAGATATAAGGGAAAGGCGGTTGTTTGGCCGCTCATAAAGTAGCACAATCACTTCGGTGACGATCTAGGCTTTGGCAATAACAATCTCTCTCACCAGGCTATGAAAATCATGATGACCCGATAGCTGGCAATAGCGCTCAGCAATATCAATAAACATTTGTCGGGTTCCCATCCCTTTTATCAGAGAGGCCAGGTCTTTAGCGGGACTGCCTTTCCCGAATATCTCCCAATCGAAAAGCACCAAATCGCCATTCTCCCTTCTTCTCCCAATTACCCGCATTGCTGTCGCCAGAGATCAAGATGTGGTAACGAAACAAAACATCATTGCACTTCTGAAACATCCGCGAACAACAGCTTTGGAGGTTGCAATACCTGCCGGATTAAGCGTCGCCGCGGTGTCGTGATAAAAACAGTACTCCACCTCTCCAACGAGCCCTTTTCCTATAACAGAATGGCCGCAGTTACTTGTTTTAGCGCCACTTTCGCAGCGCCCATTTTGGATAATTCCCTGGCAGACATGCTTATCTCTTCAGTAGTCGCGGATTATTTACTCTGGTTTTGAGTGTACTGCCAAGTGCTCGTTTCGCAGGCAGTGTGATTCCCATATTGTCAGGCAGGCTACTTCCGCTTCTGGCACGGAGCGGACTAACTCACTGAGCAGAAGGTCCGCTCTGAGCGAGGAACGGACATTAAAATCTGCTTCTCCAATACTTTTCATGGTCTTAGCGATGTTTTCAGCTCAAAAACCATTCACAATGCGGACTTGAGTTCTCTCATTTTCTATCGTACAGCACAACTAATCTGATGTATCACAAGCTAACTCTCTTTTATTAAAATATTTTATTAATTTCAATAAATTACAAATCTTGGCAGTTTTTGATTTGCATTCGAGAATAACAGTTCGGGGGAGAAAAAAACTCCCCCGCCCACGTAACTTGCTTAACTACATGAATCAATGATATTTTTCGCAAGCTTATTTATTTCAGATTCATTAGTACCAAATTCACCCGCTTTAAAATTAATACCTCTCGCTGCAAGATTTCTTTTTATTTTACTTACTTCACTCAGCATAAAGTCATAATTCAATGTTTTTTCTTTAATGCCCTTTAAATATATTACAGGGAAGGCTTTCATTAATGCTGCATACCCTGTGAGTTTACTTAAATAATATTCCCTTGGTGTACTCCACTCAACTGGATAGACATTGCTAATAGCATTAAAATAATTCAATATTATTTTTTGAATTACAGCGTCATTTTCTTCGATAAAATAATCGCGGAATATACACTGATCATTTGGTGTTAATGGCAGATCCATTTTTAACATTCTTGCATCATCATCAGGTTTTTTTGAAATATGTTGGATAAGATATTTAATGAAAGTGCTTTGTGATAATGATGCATTATCTTGGTTTATTTCCTTTTTTCCAAGCATTTTTAGCTTTTTATAAAAAGGGGAATCAGGATTACTGTTTATTCCTCTCGCGATTTCGTGGCATGTTTTCTGGGGACTCCTGCGTTCTGCAAGCGAAAATAAATCATATACAATTGATGGATTTACACGAGTTTGTTTACTATTAATAATTGAGAAAACATAGGCTTTTTCTTCATCAGTAAGATCAAACATTAAAACAACAGGTAGATCAAAAAGTTTAGCATTAGAGGAATTTTTAATTCCCCATAATCTGTGCTGACCATCGATAACATCACCTATAACCACTTCAGACTCAAAGTAAAAATAGGTATCATCCATTTTTAAATTGGATGAATCATCGACGGAAATTATGATCGGCGTTGGAAAAGTCGCATCTGGCTCACTAGTGTACTTTGCGATTTCTGAAACTCTTGATGATGAAATATCCCTTTGCACACCAAACTCGAAATCTCTACGACGATCAACTCTAACTATATCGAGCAAGTCAATGGCTCTTATTGATGTTAAATAGAAAGTACCGATTGGTTGATTAACTTCAATATATTTCAACTTCATATCATAACTCCTTTACCATCATCAGTTACTTCATTGGTTGCCATTGTCTGATCTATAACTGTTGCATCTTCTTTTTCTATATAACTTTCATCATCTATATCTGTATGTGCAGTAGCGTTAAGTTTTAATACGCCAAATGTATAGCCTACTAAGACTATAGAAATAACATAAATTATAGGTTGAGTTAGACCGAATGTTAAATCATTAGAATTTGGTAGGATTAAATCCTTTGATTGCGTGGCAGCGTATATTATTCCTGATAATTGCAATAAAATTATCAATAATATTATTGATATGATTTTTATTGTTTTAAATTCAAGTTTTGAACTAAAAAAAGTTACAAACATAGGCCCAAGGGCAGAAGCTATTAATGCAATGGAAAATGTGTAAAAACTCCCTGACGAACCTTCTATGTAAATAGATTGATCTAGTGGTATTGAATGTGAATAATATCTTATGATTATATTTGCAATAATCCCCATTTGCCCGCAAATAACTGTAAAAACGATCCAAATAAAAAACTCTCTTTTGTTTTTTCTTATCGCATCGAATGGATAGGAAAAGGATTTCTTTAATATTTGCCAGTCTTTACTCATGTTATGCACTCTTTATTTAAACTTATCGACAATATGTAACTATCAATTAATAACCGTTTACCCTATTCAAACAATGAAATTATAATCATCAAAAAATTCGATGTTATAATTAGACAACATTTTTAACACTAAGTGATACTTGACTCATGTCTCCAGGCCCTAAAACCGCTTGCTTAATTTAGAATGATAATACTACCTTATAGTAAGCTTGTGAACTTATATAGCATGAGCTAAGTAATTAACAAATCACTGATTTCGTGTTTTTTTGGCATTTGGTCGCTGTGATTTTTTCATAAACAAACTTACAATGATGTAAGCAATGTCCGCTTCTGGCACTCTGAGGAGGTTCGCCCCCCTCAGACCATAACTGGACGGACCGCCAGTTATGGTCAGAACACTTCGCAGTTGTGGCTTATTCATCGATGTATCAACCACCACCGATTACTTGACTTTTATATAGGGAGCAAATTCCCCCGGAGCACCAGGGTCATACTTCGGGAAATAACCATGCGGTACCGTCATATTGCAGGCAGGCCATGAGTGAAACGCTACCAGCTAAAGTGATATCATTGCCGCATATTGTTTCGCGACGCTGACGGGCTGTATTTGACGAAATCCCGGATCGAGTGGCAGACTTTGCGTGTAATCACCCATACATTCAGGGGAGCGGGGTGCAGTAATGCTTGGTAATCATAGCCGATGCGCTTAAACAGCTGTTGCCGGTAACTAGGCAGCGGACCAGCCAGCACAGCCAGTGCTTCATTATAACTTTTTACCTGTTCAGATCTCCAGTACAGACGGCTTAGCTCTTCCGTACAGTCATCGGTAGACAGCGATGGGGAGGCAAGTACTATGTTGATGTGTACCAGCAATGGAAGGATGAGCGCTTTCCATTCCTCAAAATCGGCCTGACGGTGAAGCTCCAGCGTATTCTGAAACTGTTGTGCTGATTTGATATCGATTACGGTTCCTGCGTCCGCTGATTTTTTCAGACATTGCGTCACGTCCGCCAAGGTGATTCTCTTGGTATATCCTCCGGATAGATCCTCAAGAATTTTCTCGATCCGACTGCAGTACTTGTGCAGATTATTCAAACTACTGTCGCACTCAAGTGCTAGCCGTTCTAGCCTTGTAGTTTCCAGATCCATCACTTTTTTACGCATATCATTGCTTAATGCGATTCTGGCCCCGAGCCAGACCGCAGTGACGGTCACGACGGGTGTGATAAGATCTTTCCAGTCAAACGGCATGGTCTGTATCTCCTGATACAACGATGAATTTCCTGAGATATTAAATCCGAGGTTGCAGAACGGCCGCACCCAGCGCTTGGGGGGCAGGCAGTGTACGCACTATAGCGAGCACCGTGGCCGCGGTTGAGGCGGTAGATGCTGTTTTTACGGCGGCGCGGTCTGTCTGACCATCCGGAGAGGATTCCGGCCAAGGAAGACATAATCCTTGTCACGATAATGTTCTTGCCAACCTACTTCCCCGTTCAGGCTGGTTGAAGTGGTTTATTAAATTTTGGCATCCGAACAGAGGTGTTCCGCGTCCGCTATTGGCACAGAGCTGCTGTTGCAGCCCTGATAACCTCAGACTTCAATGCCCAGATAACGGACTGTGCTTTCCAGTTTCTGATGGCCCAACAGGGTTTGGATCACCTAGAGGTTCTTGGTTTTCTTGTAGATCAGGTAAGGTTTTGTTCTTCTCATGGAATGTGTGCTGTAAAGCGAATCTTCGAGACCAAGCTTTTCTACCCACCCATGGAAGATTCGGTTGTATTGCCGGGTTGAAATGTGCTGATTAGTTCCGACCCGAGACCGAAACAAGAAGTCTTTACTATGCAAATTGCCAAGCTTTATCAATGAAGCAACAGCTTCTCTTGTCCCTTTGGTTATCTCAAATTGCACAGGGCTACCGGTTTTCTGTTGCAACACCGTTGCTCTGCTTGAAACATAGCTACCATATGCAACATCAGATACTTTGAGTTTGACCAGATCACAGCCTCGAAGCTTACTGTCCAGGGCCATATTGAACAGAGCTAAATCGCGCGTTTTACCTTCCAGTTCAAGCCGGATTCGGATATCCCAAATATGAGATATCTGAAGTGGTCTTTTTTGGCCGATGATACGGTCTTTGTTCCACGGTGACGTGTTCATACTCAAATCTCCTGCAATGTGGGAGATTTGAGTATGGTTGTCCCTTATGAGCGAAGAAAAGACATTCAACTTTTTGATGCTTATTCACAATGATGACATTACAACGAAAAATTTGCATCTGTCAGCAGGGATGGTCATGATGCAACTTAAGTCATGACAATATTTTGGTATATTTAGTTGTGCATTGTAAAGTTAATAACATATTATCCTATCGTCAGGTTACTTCTCTTTCGAAGCTATTACTCCATTCCAATAGACTAATAATCAATCCCGAAAACATTGTTGCGATATGATACGATTAAGTTTTTTCAATTTGTTATATAAATATTCATAAAATGTGATATGATTTTGTTAAGTTTTGTATTTGACGAAATAAATATAATGGTGGGGTTATGAGTAAGAAAAAACTCAAAGAAATAACTATTGGTGAACTATACCATCTTTCGTATGATGCATTTGAAAAACACAATAAAAGCCGCATGACACTGAGGCAGATTGGAAGGCAATTTATTGATTACACCTTGGGGTTAAATTCATTTAAAATTGATTTCTCTCAGGTTCGCCTGAACTTCATCAATGAGTCTGGCATACAGGATGTGACTGAAGATGAAAACGAATTTTATAAATATATTGCAAAGTGGTATGTGGGGTTAGAGAAAGAACCTCGCGATATGGTTTTAGACCTATTCTATCACGCCAGTGATGATCTGCAAAAAATCGACAGTCAACTCAAACTAATTAATGCTCACCTTAAGGGGCTTGAGGAAAAAAAGAAAATATCCGGCTGGTTAAATGGTGAGGAGCGTTATGACAGAAACTTATATGAGTACTACAGAGATAAAAATCAATCGGCTAAAGACGAAATTTTAAAGTTTTTAGCAGAAGATCTGGAGGATTATGCCTTATTAAAATGTCAACATCATTATACGTTGCTACCAACGTTGGGTTTTTTTACTGGTCCAATGCCTTATAGCTATTCTCGCGGGATAATGTTCTCTAATTTAGATTCATTTGATGTTGAACAAATGACTGTTATGTCGAACAAATTTCTAGATTTACCTTTACCTCAATACACTCTAATTAATAGTCTCTACAAAAATGACAAAGAAAAATTTTATGAGTTCGCAAAAGGATTCATTTCTGGTGAGATTGAAGGACTTGACTGTGCACTCGATAAAATAGAAGGTTATTTTTTAACTAGTCATATTATAGGAAAAAGGCGCGATGTCCTCTCAGTCATCATCAGTCATTATAAGAATGAAGATTATGTGTCAGTTGTTAATATGCTTCCCATGCAAATTGAAGGTATATTCCATGACATATGCACTGAATTAGGAATTGATGAATCAAGGCTTGATATATCATCAATCAATGAAAAGCTAAGAATTTTGAAAGATAGCATCCATGGTTTCATTTATTTTGAATATTACTCCTTCAAGTTCCCTGTTATACGAAATATTGTTGCTCACGGAAAACTAGTTGAAGCAGACATAGAACAAGAAGCAATTATGTTAATGCTAGATCTCCTGCCAGTTTGTGATATGGCTGTTTCTGATGAAATACCAGTATTCAGAAAGATAAAATTGCTAAATAAAATTTTGTGT
Organism: Citrobacter enshiensis; assembly: GCF_029338175.1. NCBI lineage: Bacteria > Pseudomonadati > Pseudomonadota > Gammaproteobacteria > Enterobacterales > Enterobacteriaceae > Citrobacter > Citrobacter enshiensis. The sequence goes on along the minus strand of NZ_CP119862.1, from coordinate 1,133,323 downwards.
AATGATTTTGAAAGTCTTATGAAGTATATGAGTTTATACGATATAGTTATCCCAGATTTTTATGATTTGGCTGATGACATCCAGACTGCCGAAAGCAAGCTTTCGAGCGATAATTTTTGGACCTACCTTCGCAATGAAGTCAAGAAGTCCGAAGTTAAAGACATTAACGAATCCAACATTGTTAAGTTCGTCAAAAATCTAAATGGTCGAAAAATCTGTAAGCAGAGAGCAAATGAGTTCTTAAAAGACTTGCCGAATGTTATTAATGAAATTTTGGCCGATAAAGCTGCAAGGAAGGAAATAGTCAAGAAATTTACCGATTTTGTCAAAAAGAATCCTGATTGAATTCCTTTATTGAAACAAATGATAGAGTTGGAGTAAAAAGTATAAATAATTGGGATTAATTTTGAGTGTGTGACCCTTACCCCATATATTATGACAAGCCGATTTAGAAAACGTCCACTTCTGGCACAGAACGGCCTATCAGCATTGTAAAAATATTCAGATATATATCATTCAACTGAACATACCTCATTAAAGGCAGAACCTCACGGTTCTGCCTTTTTTGTTTTCATTTCAGAGGAGTAGTGATGAAAAAATCTGAAGGCTTGCAGTCGCTGCAACGGTCGCTTTCTGGCCTGCCACAGTGGGCATCAGAACGTATTCTGAAGCAAATAAACCAGCTTACTCACTATGAGCCGGTGATTGGCATTATGGGGAAAACCGGCGCGGGCAAGAGCAGCTTGTGCAATGCCCTGTTTGCCGGGGAGGTGTCACCGGTCAGTGATATTGCAGCCTGCACACGCGAACCCTTACGCTTTCGCCTGCAAGTGGGAAAGCGCTATATGACACTGGTGGATTTACCCGGCGTTGGGGAAACTGAGCGACGGGATACGGAGTATGCTGCGCTGTACCGCGAACAGCTTCCCCGGCTCGACCTGGTACTGTGGCTGATTAAGGCCGATGACCGGGCACTGGCGGTGGATGAGCATTTTTACCGTCAGGTGATTGGAGAGGCATACCGGCATAAGGTGCTGTTTGTTATCAGCCAGTCAGACAAAGCCGAGCCCTCCAGCAGAGGAGAACAATTATCCACAGAGCAGAAGCAAAATATCAGCCGCAAAATCTGCCTGTTGCATGAGCTGTTCCAGCCCGTGCATCCGGTGTGTGCCGTATCGGTCCGTCTGCAGTGGGGACTACGGGTGATGGCAGAGCGCATGATCCGTTGCCTGCCGCGTGAGGCCAGCAGCCCGGTGGTGTCGCAACTGCAGCATCCCTTTCGCACAACGGTAGTCCGGGAGCAGGCCCGTAGCGATTTTGGTGAAACGGTAGGTGCGGTACTTGATACCGTCAGTTCTTTTCCCCTTATTCCCGCCCCGGTGCGGGCCGTCATTCAGGCTGTGCGCGCCACCGTAGTCTCAGTGGCCCGCGCCGTCTGGAATTTCTTCTTCTGAGTATGTAACCCATCCCTGCTATTTCCCTAACCCTGTCGCCTGTGCGACGGGGTTTTCTTTTATTGTTTTTCCCGTTATGAGGAGTCTGCTTATGACCCGTCTGGCTTCGCGCTTTGGCGCAGCAAATATTATCCGTCGTGATCGTCCGTTAACCCATGAAGAGCTGTTTCGCGTGGTACCCAGCGTATTCAGCGAGGACAAACACGAATCTCGCAGTGAACGCTACACCTATATACCCACCATCTCCTTGCTCGACAGCCTGCAACGGGAGGGCTTTCAGCCGTTCTTTGCCTGTCAGACCCGGGTGCGTGACCCTGGTCGTCGCGAACACACAAAGCACATGCTGCGTCTGCGGCGTGAGGGGCAGATTACCGGTAAGCAGGTACCTGAAATTATCCTGCTCAACTCTCACGATGGCACCAGTTCGTATCAGATGCTGCCGGGACTATTTCGTGCGGTTTGTCAGAATGGTCTTGTCTGCGGCGAGTCGTTTGGCGAGGTACGGGTGCCGCACAAGGGGGACGTGGTAAGCCAGGTAATAGAAGGAGCGTATGAGGTACTGGGAATTTTTGACCGAGTGGAAGAAAAGCGGGATGCGATGCAGTCGTTGCTGTTGCCACCACCGGCGCAGCAGGCACTGGCAAAAGCTGCGCTCACATACCGCTTTGGTGAAGACCACCAACCGGTTACTGAGTCGCAGATCCTCTCCTCACGTCGCTGGCAGGATGAGAGCAACGACTTGTGGACTACCTATCAGCGTATTCAGGAGAACCTGATTAAAGGCGGGCTTAGTGGCCGGAGTGCGAAAGGCGGACGAACGCATACCCGTGCGGTGCGCGGCATTGACGGTGATGTGAAGCTTAACCGGGCACTGTGGATGATGGCGGAAGCCATGCTCAGTGGTTTCCGACCTGCGTGAGTTCACATTTTACCTCTGGCATGGTTATTAAAATGTGAATAAATGACACCCCCTGTCATTTCGGGTATACAGAACTTGCCGGTTAAATAATCAGAAATCCGCGCAGGTCTGATAATCACGGGCTTCATGCGCTTCCCAAATTAATTCCCGTCGTGGACATATCCTGTCAACCCTATCCTTTAGAATCTAATTTCTTTCAGTCAGTTAACAATGCGGAGGAACCTCCATGCCACTGACAGAGCGCCGCTACGACAGGCTGGCGGTCAGGCTGTCGCTGATTATCAGCCGTCTTGTGGCGGGTGAAACGTTAGAGATGCAAAAACTGGCGACCGAGTTTGATGTGTCAGTCCGTACCCTGTACCGGGATTTTCGCGAACGACTGATGTATCTGGACCTCGAATGTCATCAGGGATGCTATCGCCTGCGGACCGGTGCAGGTCCGCAGGGTGAACTGGATGTGCTGACTTTTGCATACCGGGCCGGGCTGGCCGATATCTTTCCGGGGCTGGACAGGCGTCTGGCGGGCGCACTGCTGGGATCGGATGGAACCCCCTGCCTGGTGTGGCAGTCACCACAGCCGATAACGGCCACCAGCCCGCTGGTATTTTATCGGCTGGTCAGCGCCATCACCGGCAGCCAGCGTGTATTGCTGCTCGCGGATGGTGAACGTTGTGACGGACTGGCCCCGTACCGTCTGATATTTCTCGACGGCTGCTGGTACCTCACTGGTGAACTGAACGGGCATATAACCGTGCATCCTCTGGCGACCATCCATGCAGTGACAATCCTGAACACCACTTTTACCCCGCGAAAACGTCTCAGCCTGTTAACCACTCAGGCAGGCTTTATCCGGGCACTTCCTCACTTCAGCTGTATCCGTGAAGTTTTGTCACAGACTGCCGATAACGGGGGATCGGGATGAGCTTTGGTTTAATGACCTCTGTTAACAAGAAAAAACAATGACCTGGCATTACGAGATAAATGGCGTACGTCACGACAATGTGACCGAAGACGACATCACCGGCCTGATTGTTCACGGTGAACTGACTGCCGCCACTCTGGTTTGGCGACAGGGAATGACGGAGTGGCAACCGGTCTCCGCCACCCCACTAGCTTCGGTGCTAGTTCAGAGCGCCATACGCCAGCATACGCCCACAGCCCCTGACGCATCAGGGGCTTTATAAGGAGTCTTATAATGAAAAGAAAATTTTTCTCTGCAAATGTGAAATGGAATTGGTTGGCATTGTCTGTCGCACTGATGGCCCCGACTGCAGCCCAGGCAACCGCCAAAACGGCGGTAGAAGCCAGGAACTGTCAGTCAGAAAACAATACCTGCCCATATCCTTTCGACCTGTACAAAACCGACCCGGCGTACAAAAAGTCGTTTGATGAGACCATGAATCAGAATGGTTTACCGGCGATGCTCGACGAGATGAATGGTCCAGCGGGTCCGATGGAACCAGTAAAAATTGACGGTAAAGTCTACCTGAAAGGTTTTATGTGTGAAGACGGTAACTGTGGTAACCACAATCTGACATTCTTGTACCAGCCTGACCTCCATAACTTCGTGGGCTTCTACAGCAACGGTAAAGATGGGCAGTGGGTTAATACCCCAAGTGATGGTGAGCTGAAAGTATTACGTGCATTAGTCAATGGGACTGCGGAACCAGCACACACGCCAACCGCCACTACCACGTCCAATGATGCACCACCAGCGAATACCATCTGGGAATTTACCGGGGGTAACGGTGACACTCTGTGGAACATGTGCGGCGGTAAACATAACAGTTGTGTGATTGTTGGTAATACCAAACACGTGGCCGCCGTGTTAAATCACAAATCTGCAAGTGGGTGTTCATTAGGTGATTTTTACATCATTGACAAGGATGACCGTTCCTGGCAACAGCGAGATACTGGAACCTGTAGTCCAAATGCCTGGGTGCGCAAAGGCTCCATTAAAGGTGGTCAATATCTGTCTGTTGACATCGGCGTTGGCAACGAAACGGTAATACAATATCCGATCGGGTACTGGTCAGATGTGAAAGAGTTCACTGGCCCAAACCGACCATCCTGGGAAAAAGCAAAACAGGCAGCTAAGCAGTAGGGTTATCGTTACGACACGAAACATATCCTATTTTTCCTTCCTCTCTTTCAGTCCCCTGTCGCTTTTGCGACAGGGGATTTTGCTTTTAAGGTACACCGAATGCCTGAATCTCACATGTTGCCACCAGGACCTTTCACTCGCCAGCAGGCCGAAGCTGTTACCCGCCGGTATCACAACATCGCCATTGAAGACGACCAGGGCAGCCACTTCCGTCTGGTGGTTCGCGACCCCGAAGGCCGGATGGTCTGGCGGGCGTGGAACTTTGAACCGGATGCCGGTACGGCCCTCAACCGGTATATCGGGCAGGATGGCATTTGCAGAGCATTATCCACCGACTGACTGACTGCAGTCATTTACCTGCATACATTTCATACCCTGATTACCCCATCCCATACGCCAGCCATCGCCGCTGGCGTTTTTTTATTGACGGAGAAACCCTGTGACAACACAGACACAGTACGAGTTTGTTCCCGCTAACGAACCGCAGTTCACCCTCAGTGCCACGCTGGTACCCGACGAACAGCGTATCAACTTCTGGCCACAGCACTTCAGCTCCATTCCGCAGTGGATAACGCTGGAGCCACGGATTTTCACCTGGATGGACCGCTTCTGTGATGAGTACAGCGGCGGTATCTGGTCCTTTTACACACTCAGCAATGGCGGAGCGTTTATGGCCCCTGATGCTGACAGTGACGATAAATGGCATCTGTTCAACAGCATGAACGGCAATGGTGCGGAAATGAGCGCGGAAGCCACAGGTATCGCTGTCTCCCTGATTGAATACAGCCATCATGCCTGCCGTACTGAGTGTGACGCGATGACCGCGCACTATTACCGCCTGCGGGACTATGCCCTGCAGCATCCTGAAGCCCACGCCATTCTGCGCATCATCGACTGAACGGAGGAACAACGGATGAAACAGCTTTCCTTTTTACCCGGCGAGATGACGCCACAGGACCGGCGTCTCATTCAGCGGGCGCTCACGGCTCTGGACCGGCACCTGCATGAGCCTGGGGTAGCTTTCACCTCCACTCATGCCGTCCGAGAGTGGTTGCGGCTGCATATGGCCGCACTTGAGCGGGAAGAGTTCCGGGTGTTGTATCTGGATAACCAGAACCAGCTTATCGCCCATGAGACGCTCTTTAGCGGCACGATTAACCGCACCGAGGTCCATCCCCGGGAAGTGGTCAAACGTGCTCTGTACTTCAACGCGGCGGCGGTGATACTGGCGCATAACCATCCTTCCGGAGAGACGACGCCCAGCCAGGCTGACAAAACCCTCACGCAGCGACTGGTTCAGGTACTTCAACTGGTGGATATCCGTGTCCCTGACCACCTGATTGTCGGCGGCAGGCAAATCTATTCGTTCGCAGAACACGGTCTGCTGTGAGGTATTACATGAAAATTATTAGTAAACGACAGGCAATGACGATATACCGCCAGCATCCTGAGTCCCGAATCTTTCGCTACTGCAGCGGAAAATATCAGTGGCACGGCAGTGTCTGTCATTACACCGGTAAGGTGGTTCCTGACATTCCCGGTGTGCTGGCGGTATACGCCCAACGCCGCCAGGACCACAACGGACCGTATGCCTGCCTGATGAGTATCACCCTGAACTGACAATAAAGAGGTTATAAATGAGCAACACCACATGGGGCCTGCAGCGGGATATCACGCAGCGCCTGGGAGCCCGCCTTGTGCAGGAGGGGAACCGGCTGCATTACCTGGCTGACCGGGCCAGCATCATCGGTAAGTTCAGTGACGCCGAATGCCGGAAACTGGATGAAACTTTCCCGCACTTTATCAGCCAGATGGAATTGATGCTGATCACCGGTGAACTGAATCCCCGACATGCCCACTGCGTCAACCTGTACCACAATGGTTTCACCTGCGAAGCCGATACCCTTGGTAGTTGCGGCTACGTATACATCGCTGTTTATCTCACTCAACGCTAACTAATTCACGAGAGCAAGCATGAAAACTCTACCTGCTACAATTTCGCGGGCGGCGAAGCCCTGTCTGTCGCCCGTAGCTGTCTGGCAAATGCTACTGACACGCCTGCTGGAACAGCACTATGGCCTGACACTGAACGACACGCCGTTCAGTGATGAAACTGTTATTAAGGAACATATCGATGCCAGTATCTCTTTAGTCGATGCCGTGAATTTTCTGGTGGAAAAGTACGAACTGGTTCGCATCGATCGTAAGGGGTTTAGCTGGCAAGAACAGTCGCCTTTTATTACTACCGTAGACATTTTAAGAGCCAGACGAACTATGAGGGAAACAAGAACTTAATCTGTGTCAGCCTTCTTCCCACACCCATCTCTTTACTGGGCAAAATAGGTAAAAATATTTTTAGGCACCACATTAGGCACCATCACAAAGTTGAATTAGAATTTACATCATATAATTCAAATAAATACAGCACCAATTCAGACTCCGCCAGCTGGACAGTGATAGGACATCGCTAGCAATAACAGGAAGTTAGCAGTCTCAGCAGGACACCGACCAGACGGTGAGGGGACAAAAAAGGATACGCAAAGGAGCCGCGGCTCCCGAGTGACATAAAAGCCCGCTTATGGACTGTACCCCAAAAGTTGGACACCCAACTGAGTAAGGTGCAGTTTTTTATGGCAAAGCCAAAATATTCCCTCGAAACCAGAATAGCTGTAGTCAATCACTACCTTGCCGGAAACGATGGAACACATCGTACCGCTGAACGTTTTGGTGTTGAAAGAACATCAGTGCGACGCTGGGTAAGAGCCTGGCAACTCCATGGTATTGATGGCATAACCTGGAAAAATAACCGCCATTCTCCAGCGTTCCGGATGGCTGTTGTCCAGGACTGTTCTCAATGAAGAACTTTTCAATGCGTGAAGCTGCCGCACGGTTTAATATCTCAAATGAAACCGTTGTCCGGCACTGGGTGAATGTCTACAAAGACGCAGGTGAGAAAGGACTTCTGAGCATAAAACCTGGCCGGAGCAAGGACATGACAAAACCCCAAAAAAACACTTCCACTTACCGATGCTGCACTGGAAAAGTTATCTTCCCGAAGAAACTGCGGGCTGAACTCCGTTACCTGCGAGCAGAGAATGCCTATCTAAAAAAGCTGAAGGCCTTAGTTCAAAGCGAGAAAAACGGCAGAAAGCCGCAATAATCAGTGAGCTAAGGCTGGAGTATGCGCTCAGTGACCTTCTGCGTGCAGCGGATATGTCCCGCAGTACGTGGTATCACAATATGAATGCGCTGAAGCGAGTGGACAGGCATGCAGGGCTGAAAGACAAAATCAGAGAGATTTACCACTATCACAAAGGGCGCTATGGCTACCGCAGGATCACGCTCTCACTGAGAGAAACAGGGGGTGCTGGTAAACCATAAAACAGTGCAGCGGCTGATGACAGCGTTGTCGCTCCGGTCTCTGATAAGGGTGAAGAAATATCGAGCCTGGAAAGGGGAAGCGGGCAAGGCAGCGCCCAATATCCTGAGTCGGGAACTTCGGTGCCTCAAAAGCCAACGAAAAAATGGGTTACGGATGTTACAGAGTTCTCGGTGCAGGGTAAAAAACTGTACCTGTCGCCGGGTTCTCGATCTCGTTTAACCGGGAGATTATCTCCTACAGCCTGTCGGAAAGGCCGGTGATGGAGATGGTTTATACGATGCTGCACGATGCGTTCTCGAAGCTCAGCCCAGAAGGACACCCCGTTGTTGCACTCGGGATCAGGGCTGGCATTATCGAATGGCTGGTTATCAGGTCAGGTTAAAGGCACAGGGCATGACGCAAAGTATGTCGCGCAAAGGAAACTGCCTGGATAATGCGGTGATGGAGAACTTCTTCGGTACGTTGAAATCGGAGTGTTTTTATCTGGGTCAGTTCAGCAGTGTCAAAGAACTAAGGAAAGCGATAGAGGACTATATCCATTACTACAACAACGAACGGATAAGCCTGAAATTAAAAGGCCTGAGTCCGGTAGAATACCGAACCCAGGCCCTGAAAGCCGCTTAACATGAACTGTCCAACTTTATGGGGTCAGTCCATTATGCGGGCTTTTTCGTTTTTCTTCACCAGCAAGCAAACCGCTGTATCATGGCAGTATGAAGATGAGCTAAGGATAAGCTTTTGTATCAGCTCAATGTTCATATAAAAACATTTCGAACTTTGGTGAACAAAACTACATAGGGATAACTTTATGTCTCTTCGTTTCAGACAAACCTTTACTCTGTTTCCTGGCGTTAGGCTCAACATTGGCAAGCGTGGAATAAGCGCAAGCATTGGTGTGCCTGGAGCAACTGTCAATGTTGGAAAAAAAGGGGTCAGAGCGACCGTCGGACTACCGAGCACAGGCTTATCTTATACTACACCTACCCTGCCCTATGATGATGGGCACTCAGTTACCAATCCATTAAATCCGGCCTCTACAGAACCTCATTTGGGAATGCCCGAGGCATCCCCAAGTAACACACCATCGAACGCTAAAATATATATGCCAATGGCTGGCATGAATGAAATATCCAGCGCTTCGGTAGAAGTCCTGACAAGTACCTCCCTTTTACCTTTACGAGATTTGATTGCTAAAGCGCGAGAACAAAGGGCAGAGATAAAAGCAGATCTACAAGAGGCTCTTGCTGAAGAATCAAAACAAAAGAGCGAGCTGGTTCGACGCAAATCAAGTCTATTCCGTTGGTTTTACAAACGACGCATCGCAGAACTTGAGACAGTACTCCCCCTAACCCAAGCTGAGATATCTCGCCTGGTATCCTGGGAAGACAACACAAAAATAGCCATAACATTCGAGAGCAGTGATACATCACGGCGCGCATATGCAGCGATGGTCCGCGCATTTGATATGTTAAAATCAAGTGTCAAAAAATGGGATATTACTGCAGATAAAGCTACAGATCAGTTTGCCGAAAGAACATTAGCAACCCGTTCTGTTAATCGTCACCCAGTTACCTTTGATTTCAGTTCAACGGATCTCATTCAATTCACAGGGCGCGCGATGCGGTTTGAAAATGTGAATGGCGACGATATTTTGCTTTATCCTGGAGTTGCAGTCATACCACGAGCTGATGGGGCGTTCGCTCTGATTGATTTACGCGAATTACAAATCAGTTCAGAATATCGAAGATTCCATGAGGAAGAAGGTGCTCCCAGTGACTCAAGCATAGATGGGTATACATGGGCGAAAACGAATAAGAATGGCTCGCCAGACCGTCGATTTAAAGACAACTACCAAATCCCTATTTGCATTTATGGAAATATTACTTTCCATTCTCAAACAGGGGTAACTGAAGAATATATGGCATCAAATGCAGATGCCGCGCAAGCCTTTGCTGAGGCAGTAAAACACTATCAAACCTCACTCACAGAAACTGAAGCGTTGGTACAGGCCTAACTTCTCGCAAATATGGGGTGTCGGGGGGCGGAGGTTCAAATCCTCTCGTGCCGACCCAAAATCCTCTAAGAACCAGCCTGTTACGGCTGGTTTTTTTATGCCTGTTTTCTGAGCGGGGAAGCTCAGGGGAATTACTGAGGTGAAACTATTAACAGATCACATTCTACATCTTGCAACGGTGGGTTGCAGTTAATACCGTCTTGAATATCCATCACAATAATTCTCAGGAACTTTTTACCTGTTCAGTAGTCTGATAAATTGATCAATCGAACATAAAGAAACGTTATGATAACCAGCCTTTCATTGGTTTTTGCAGTAATTTCCGCTCTGTGTATCATGTTATACGCTGCGGTAAAAGTAGGGGTTGGGTTGTCTAACAATCCAGACCGAAATGATAATTAACCCCTCCAACCGCAGTGACGTTCTTGCAGACGACGTGACTGCGGCTCCCTGTGACTAAATCCCCACTTATCACCTGCAACTATCTCATAAGACCATGCTTTTTTCATAAACAACAAAGATCGCCCAAGATCACACTAGATAACAGGCGGTTAGAATTGACTGAAACATCAAGCATCGTAGTTCGCCGTAGAGCAGGCTATGTGCTTTGCCCCATATATGCCCCATCACTCAGCGTCGGAGAGCACAAAGCCTTGCAAGCCAGAGCAAAGCTTTGTGTGTCTCAGTTTTGTCCCACCTGTGTATTTAATAGGTGGGGGTACAAATTTAATGATCGCTGATTGCTCTGTTTAGCATAGGCTGACAGTGTTCGTTGATGCTGAACACTGTCAGCCAGCACATTTAGAAGGACCAGCTTATACCTGCTGATGCACTCCACGGAGATTCAACACCGGCACCGTTTCCATAACTGGCGCTAAGTTGACCGCTGAGATTTTCCGTAAACTTCGCCCGAATACCGGCCTGATACACCCCGCGCGTACCGGACTGATCGTTCACAAAGTGCCCGTCGTTATTGACCTTAACCGCGTTGTTATCAGCGTATTCCTGTCTTACCGACGCTTTCAGCCAGGGCTGCAGTTCAACCCCGTTATCCAGCTTAACGCTGTAGTCCGTCTTCAGACCGGCTTCAGCACGTAAGCTACGGGTGTTATCCACGTCGGCACGCATTCCATTGGATAACGTGTACTCATTGCTGTCGGTGGTGAAACCCGTGAACGCAGCGTAAGGCGTAACCGCAAGATTGCCACTGGACAAACGCATCCCACTTTCCAGGTGAGCACCTGCCCCATAGGCACTGTAGTTGCCGTTTGCTGCACCACCGCTGGTCATACGACCTTTTACATCATTTTCAAAGCGGTTCACTTTCACAATACCATCAACATACAGGCCATTGTTATGCTGCCAGCCTGCATAGGCACCGAGTGAATAACTGTCCACATCGCCTTTACCACCACGATCAAACCCGACATTCGAGTGGGAGTAACTGAAAAATCCACCGGTCGTCACCGCACTGTTTTCCAGCGGCAAGGTACGATCGAATCCCAGCGTCATCCCATTGAGAGTTTGATCAAAGCCTGCGCCTGCTGACGTTGAAGCATCGTTACGGGCATTCAAATATGTACCCCAGACAGCGCCGTCCCGGCTAAATGCCGTGTCGTTATCCAGCCGCTCGCGAACACTTTCCAGTTCTGCATCAAAAACCAGTGGTTCAACGGCAGCCATGTTCAGGACGGCAGCAGTTGAAGGCGTGATTCGCTTTTTAATATTTTCAGGCTGTGGGGGGACCACTGGCTTCTGCTCAGGTGGTAACCCCGGGCCTGGATTCGGGTTTGGATCCGGCGTCGGATTTGGGCCCGGATTCGGGTTTGGATCCGGTGTCGGGTTCGGGCCTGGATTCGGGTTTGGATCCGGTGTCGGGTTCGGGCCTGGATTCGGATTCGGGTTTGATGTTAAATCAGGCGTGAGAGCCCATGACCCCTTTGTCTCCTCCTTCAGCGTATATTCCCATGTTCCCAGATCCACCACACCACCCTGATTCCCCAGCGCGAAGGTGGCATTGCCACTGGCGGTTTTTACCAGTACCAAGCTATGGTCAGTTGTTGGACTGACGCCCGTATCTTCAACAAAAATGTTAAATGAACCAGAAGCTTGACCAGTTACATTGAGTAAATCGCCTTTAAGGGCGGAAACGTCGGTGTGCATGTAAAATTGGCCATTACCACTCAGTTCACCTATTTGAAGCGTATTCCACCCATAGTTTTTGTTTATCGGTTTGTCATAAAATGACACCGTTCCATTACTCAAATGGAGATTATTGAGCGAATATGCACCATTCGCGTTATCCTTGGCGAGTTGAAGAATGCCATGCGAACCCACTGTTATGTTTGCTTGTTGTGAATCCGCATCACGTCCTAGTCTCATATTCCCCTTATTGACCGAATAGTTTCCTACAACTTCACCAGCGTTTGCGTCAAATGTGCCACCATCAAAATTCGCACCATCAACAGAACCGCCATTCAGAGATAAGATGCTATTATCCCTAATATCCACATCTGAGACACGCCCCCCAGTTTTGACATCTAATGTACTGTTGTCATACATCGTCACATCATTAATTACACCGCCTTTGTCCACAATGGCAGAGGCATTATTATAAAGAAGACCATCTGTGGCACTACCACTGTTGATGCTAAGTTTGCCATCGTCATAGACAGTAAAATCGGAAATACTTCCCGAGTTAAGGTTAACCGCTCCGTTATCATAAGCCAGGAGACCAGTGACGGTGCCATTGTTTATATTAATAACACTGTTGTCATAAGCTACCCCTGTAGTTACTGACCCACCCGAGTCGATATTGAGAGAGCTTTGGTTACGGAGATAGACGCCTGTTGCACTCCCGTTAGATTTAACATTAACAATGTTATTGTCGTAAGTTTGTATATTATTTGCTTCACCATCTGCATCGATATGGATAGTGCTTTTATCGCTGAGATAGACGTCTGTTGCAGTCCCGTGAGAGTTGACATTAATAACGGAATTATCGTTACCATTAATGTTACTTGCTTTTCCACCAGTATTAATGTTGATTGAACTATTATCCCGAAGATGAGAACCCTCCGATTTACCATCAACGTTTTGGATGCCTGTACCAGAAAGATAAGTGTCTTTAGCCGCCCCACCGATTTGAATATGTTGGGTGCTGGAGTCAACTTTAGTATTGTTGACAGTCCCTATGACGTATTGCGTTCCGCCATTTATCAACGAGGTTCCCTCCGAAACACCGGAACCATAAACGCTCTGGTAGCCACCATCTACAGTAACATTCTCAGTTCTTCCAGAAACCGTTTGCTCGCCTTCCACTCTTGTGTTTGATGCAAGGCCAGCAACAGTCTGGATTGCTCCATGTTTTATGGTGCTGCGATCATCTGTTGCGTCTTTATTAACTTCGAATGCACCGCCAGATGAAACGGTAATATTATTGCTTTGTGCATTACCATTAAGTGTGAGACGCCCTTGGTCCATCACAGCACTCGAGACAATAGTATCTCCACTATCCAGCGTTAATTGGCTATTGATAGTTGTGCCTGAATAATCCTGAGAATATGCCAGAGGAACATAACACGCTAACATCGACACGAAATGCAATGATTTAATAATCATTTTATTTTATAGCCCCCCACATGCCTTATTTCCATACTGAGTTTAAAATCAATAAATTAAATATTTACACTTAGACGAAAATAATGTTTTTTATTATAAAAAAAACGAGATGCATAATTCTCAACCTGTCAATCAAATTTTTCGATTAGCTTCATCATTTTTTTTGATAGTTTATTAACCCGACACCCGCCCTTATGAATAAGTCCGCGCCGCCCGGCACAACAACACGATTGGTTGCAGATGTGGCAGGACTGGTACAAACAGACCTTAAAAATCCGGCTGGCCAGAGAAAGGTTGCAGGCCCCCCCCTCTCTCTGTTTGTTTTTTTGCATATAACTATTCACTACTGTTCACCCAGTATAAAAATATAAGTAAAACAATAAATTAAAGGGTGAATAGTTGAGAGTGAAGTGTTCACCGACTGTTCACTCGTCCAGAAATATCGAATGTAAATTTCCCTCTTTACAGCCTATTAATTTTTTCCATTAATTAGTTAAAAACGATTGGCATTTCACTTTAATTTTTACCAACTGCTTACAGAGGGTTCTGGAGGTAATTAGAGCAAGCCCGGTCAAATATCACTCAACTTAATGTTCTTGATGCCCGATTCCCCCCTGTTGTGACCCTGGCCCAAATTCAGTACAGTGCTAAATCAGAAAGAAGATCAAGATAATAATCACAACGTAGGTGGGTTTATTAGCGATACGCGCGAACAATTTCATTACGTCTAATTAGTAAACGCTAAACCATACTAATAACCCAGCAAAAACAATCTATGGAGTAAATATTTTAAATCAAAGTCATCCATCACAAACCTGAATAATACATCCCGATTCAACAATACACAGAATCATACCTTTTAACTGTTAAGACGTTAAAAAGCATCTGTAACGTAACGTCATCAACATGGAGTTGGCTTATGGATGCTGGTTTAATAAGGAACAGATCATAGCGTCGTACCACCACACATTAAAACTGAACAAACAGATCCCACGAGTAGTAACAGCCAGCACCGTTATAACCCTGGAGTTTATCGTTGGTCCTACGATGTTTGGTTAGCAACCGACCCGCTTCGGTAAGCCACTTAAAAGCAAAATAATTTCCAATACATTTATTAGAATGTCTCCGGTCTGAAAGCCCCAACACCAGAACCACTCTCTATTCTACTGCGGAAACATGTTACACGAACCGCCAGACAACCAAAAAAGGCGTCTTAAATGTTAAGAAAAATAGTGCTTATAAGTTTATTTTCATTTACATACTTACCCGTTGCACAGGCATCATGGAAAACGGTTGTCGAGAACGATATATTCTCTGCTGGCAAAAAAGCTGAACTCATCGGCGAAATATCAAATGAAAATCAGTCGGTTGTATTTGATTGTTCTGAAGGAAAGTTAGCGATCAGTCAGGTTGAAGCGGATAGAAATACGGCTGTCACAGGAACAAGTAATTTTCAGACGCTCATCAAGATTGATGATAACCAGCCTGTCGCATTGAACACGACGTTGATAAGAAGAAGCCCGGAGTCAATAGCTCTTACGAGCACTGAAAAAGATAAAATTATGACTCTCCTGAGGCAGTTACAGGCTCAAACCTCCAAAAAAGACTTTTTAATTGGTGATATGGACAGTAAAGGAAATCAGCTCTCATCAGGCTCTGGATCTGTATCGTTTGCCAAAAATGCCGTAAAAAAATTCATTACGGCATGCAAGATCGAACTGTAAGCCGAACTCTGGTTCCCCCCCTGAGCTATTGATATGCAGTGGGGAGTCCTTGATTTATTGCCGCAATAAAACCCGCCCGGCGGCGGGTTTTATTTCGTGTAAGCCTTATACATAACAACGCGGTGATGCGGTAGACTGCCTTGTAGAGATTCTTTCGATGGATACCCCCAACCCGAACAGCGTAAAAAAGAACCCACGATCAGGCTACTTCGAACGTAAAATGCTTAGGCGTGATGATATCCACTGCTATTATAATTGCACTGAATCAGACAACCCGTTGCTTTCACGGCATAATTTCAGCCGCTAAATTATCGCCCGGTTCGGTATTCCATTTACTGGAACCCGATACGTTTCACCACAGGGAAAAATATCTATGCATCTTAGCGAAGCCGAGCTGATTACCCGCGCCCCTGTCTGGTATGCGTTATCCGAACTTTTCACCTGGCGTGAACTTCAGGACTATGACTACCGATGGATGGCACACGTGCTGAAGGACTCCGGGCTAAGTCGGGAAGAGATCTTTACGATTCTGGATGAGGAAGTCGCTCCCGCCTTGCAGACAAACCTTCTTTTTAACCCCACTCCCGTTATAGACGAATGGTCAGAGGACGATATCAAAGAGCTAGTCTCGCGATATGTCAGCAGAAAACCAACCATGATTGAGAGGGTTATCCCTTCCCGTTTCTTGTTTAAACAGCGGCGAAAATACATTCAGGATGAAATCCTAAAACTCACTGCTGAGCTGGATAAAGGCACATGACAAAACCGATACTCCGTCAGCCCGCCCAATAAAACTGAAGATTCGCCAGTCAGCTAAAAATTCGTTATTATCCGCCCTCACTCTCCATCCGGGCAGCCTGATGTCTACGATTTTCGATTCCTTTATTGCCCCGCTGTGCCATGACCAGATAGAAATACTCTATCAGGACGATCATCTGGTCCTTATCAATAAACCCACAGGGTTGCTCAGTCTCTCGGGGAAAAATCCGCAAAATATCGATTCGATACATCATCGGCTGGTACAGTTATTCCCCGGCTGCACCCTGGTCCACCGCCTTGATTTCGGGACGTCCGGGCTGATGGTGATTGCCCGCAATAAGGCTATCAATGCCGCACTCTGCCAGCAGTTTAGTCAACGTACAGTGACCAAAGTGTACAGCGCACTGCTTTGCGGACATCTGGATGACGATGAAGGTGTAATAGACGCGGCGATTGCCAAAGACCCCGCGCTGTTCCCGCTGATGTCGATTTGCGCAATCCACGGCAAGCCCGCTCGCTCCCGCTATCGGGTCATTGAGCGCTTTTACCACGAACGGGAAGATCAGACATTACTGCCGGTGACGCGGGTACAGCTCACCCCAGAGACCGGGCGCACCCATCAACTACGCATTCACTGTCAGCAGCTGGGTCACCCTATTTTGGGCTGCGACCTGTATGGCGGACGTCTACTGCCGGGCACCGAGCGGACGCCACGGCTGATGCTGCACGCCAGTGAGTTGCATTTTGTTCATCCCGTTAGCCAGGAGAAGATCACAGCCCGCCATGCCTGCCCGTTCTGAAGCCACTAGTCTCTAAGCGTGAAACAGACACCAGTCTCACAGTGCGCTTATTTGTTCAAGTAATTCGCTTTGATACACCAGACCGAGTAGCACGACCACATTCGCAACGACACTCAATATAAACCAGGTTTTGAACGGTTGTTTCTGGGTTTTATGTCGAAACAACTGCTGCGCGATCGCACCACCAGGCCAACCGCCCACAAGGCCAAAGATCAGAAGCGTCTTTTCCGGTACGCGCTGCCAGTTGCTGCGTGCTGCATATTTATCTGCGCCATAGAGCAGAAAAGTGAATAGATTGACCAGTAACAACCACACCCAAAACGAATGAGAAACGTAAAAACTGGCTATCAACGCAAGCGCCAGCAAACTATAACAAAGCTGATTGATTCTCATATTGTCGGTCTTCACTCTCCATCAATTCGAATGCGAAGAATAATCCAGGAATGAACCTCATTTCACCCGTTAATTTCCCATCGTCAAACTGTCCCTAATCACCCTGACTAAAAAATCACCCGGTTAATTCGGAACACCCACCTGTTAAAATACCGGTTCTGAAATCCCGTCTTGCGTCATTTAACCCGCATCACGAGCCTGATCGCGGCGCAATAAACAGGGCCTTACACCCGGGGCAAAGCATCGCCTGCTTCAGGCGAATTTTAGATGCGGACTGGGAAGACTTGAGGCCACACACCGGGCAAGTGACGGTAGTTGTAGAAGCACCACCAATGAATTTCATTGCGTAATCGAAAAATGACATGATGATTAACCTTTCAATGAATGAGCTTCATCGTATCACGCGGTGGTCAAATCGTATGCAGCCTAAAACAAAAAAACATCACCTCAAATGAAAGTGATGTTTTATATAAGTAGTGCTATGGAAGAGTAAAAAACAGAATTAAATCAATTTAATTTTTACGTCATAACTTTCAAGACCGGTCATCTTCTCACGAGCGGTAAACTGAATATCAGAGACCTCTTTCCCGGTCTTCTTTTTCAGCTCTACTATTTTCTTCGTGATAAATTCCGATATATCCGCTTCTGTTTTGCTTTTTAAGTCTTCAATGTTCACTGTTTACCTCTTCTGGTCTGTAAAGGCAGCAACGCGCCAGCAAGGTTAATGATTTCAGTTTGCCTGTAAGGCACAGATATTTATAAGCTATCCTACTGAAACATTCAATAACCCCAAGAACTGACCATGCTCATTCTTTAGGCAAAACAGTTTAAGGCTCGGCAGTGAAGGAGGAAGGGATGTCCGGTTTCGCTAAAGAAACTTTTTCGCGGCATCCAGTATTTCATCCGAGCTAATATCGCGATCGGAGGCAACATGAACGACTTGATGATCGCCCGTCAGGGAAGGAAATCCAGCAGACATGATAGGCAAATGCGTTTTCTCACCGTTGGGATACTCACGTAATATTGTCGTGATACCGCTCATGACGGAAACGACAGCAGCAGGTTCTGTGTTAAAAAATACAATCACTTTTTTCATAACCCCACCGTGATGCCCTCTGCAGGCCATCTGTTATCATACTGAAATCAAATATGGCTCCAGTGCGGAGCCAATATGCATTATTTTCTGAAATCTAATGGAGCCTGACCGGAACGGACGTACAACGCGACATTATCGAATGTCATCATTGTCGACTTGCAAAAAATACATTTTGCGCCGAAGGGATTGCTTTCAGTGACATCAAAAGTTGATGTTCTGTATTGTGAACCATGACAACATGGACACCGGAAGTGAATATGGTTAGTAATATCAGCTACCTTAGAGCGCCACGACATTGACTGCCGTTGGACCTTTAGGGCCCTGTTCTACCGAAAATTCAACTTCCTGATTTTCATTAAGCGTCCGGAAATCATTACTTTGAATTGCAGAAAAATGGACGAATACATCTTTGCTGCCATCTTTAGGGGTGATAAAACCAAAACCCTTATCAGCATTAAACCATTTTACTAAACCAGTCATTTTATTAGACATAAATTATTACCTTATTGAGTTAGCCCTTGGGCAAAATAGTCCGAAAGAAAATTTATCAGAGAGAAAAAAACCTAAAGGGAATCTCAAGAGGGAATCATGATGAGAAATATTACAATGACTACTTCAGATAATTTTGTATCAAACCGCACAGTCATTAACGCATGGTTAACCAAACATAGCAAGCTTTAGTTTTGCTAAAAAATAATTCTTATCCTTCCTCGTCAATACCAAGGTATATCCAAAAAACGGGCGGCAGTGCCCCTAATCACTGCCGCCCCCTCTGTTGGGTACTCCGCCCAACGCTCCTGTGGGAAGCGCACCGGTGTCTGCTGTTCGCCATGAATACAACCGCTCACCCTGGCGAAAACCATCACCTTTGCGCCCAGTTCGCGCAGTGGCGTCAGATGCGGCTGAACCGCGCGATGTTTTCTGGCTTTTCAGTGAGGCCATCAACATCGCCACACGCTTTACGACACCGTGTTCAGACGGCCACTTTACGGCGAGGTTCGTGGGTACGTTGCTGCGTTTCCCACTTGTCTGCCAGGCCAACCTCAACCTCTGACGGCGCGAGCATCGTGCGACCCCGAACCAGATCCGCCGCACGTTCCGCCAGCATGATTGTCGGCGCATTCAGGTTACCGTTCGGTTCCGTTGGGAACACGGAAGAGTCAATCACGCGAACCCCTTGCAGACCATGCACGCGCAGTTCGGAATCGACGACCGCCAGCGGATCTTCCCCCATCCGGCAAGAGCCACACGGATGCATCGTGCTTTCCATGTTGGCACGCACAAAAGCGTCGATCTCCTCGTCCGTGTTCACTTTCGGGCCAGGAGCCAGCTCCTCGCCACGAAAACTGTCCATCGCGGGCTGACCGATGATCTCACGCGTCAGGCGCACGCAGCGGCGAAAGCCTTCACGATCTTCTTCGCGCTCCAGGTAGTTAAAACGAATTTCCGGATGCTCATACGGATCGGCAGAACGTACCCGCACATAGCCACGGCTCTTCGGTTTGTTCGGGCCGGTCAGCACCATAAAACCGTGTCCCTTGAACGGTTTATCGCCATCGTAGCGCATTGCCGCAGGTAAAAAATGGAACTGAATATCCGGCCAGCGCAGCCCCTTCTCTGAGCGGATGAATCCTCCTGCTTCGAAATGGTTGCTCGCCCCCAGACCATCTTTAAATAGCAGCCAGCGCAGGCCAATTAACGCTTTCGAAAACAGTCCCATTTTGCTGTTCAGCGAGACCGGTTCTTTGCACTGGAACTGGATATAAATCTCGGCGTGATCCTGCAAGTTTTCCCCCACGCCGGGGAGATCGTGTTTCACCTCGATACCGGCCTTACGCAGAACCTCGGCCGGACCGATACCGGAGCGCTGCAACAAGTGAGGGGAACCGATCGGACCGGAAGAGATCAACACCTCTCGCGTACAGCGCACGGTGTGAATTTCTCCCCCCTGCTCATATTCGACGCCAACAACGCGTTTACCTGCCAGTACCAGCTTACGCGTCATCGCATTGGTGACGACGGTCAGGTTAGGTCGCGCCATGGCGGGTCGCAGATAAGCATTTGCGGTAGACCAGCGCACGCCATTCTTGACCGTCATGTGCATCGCGCCAAAACCTTCCTGCATATAGCCGTTGGTATCATCCGTTTTGATGTAGCCCGCCTGTGCACCGGCTTCAACCCATGCGCCATACAGTGGGTTCTGCATATTATTGCCGTTGTTGGTGCTCAGCGGACCTTCTGAACCGCGATAATCATCGCCGCCAAATTTGTAGTTCTCAGCTTTACGGAAATAGGGCAGACAGTTGCGATAACCCCAGTTTTTGGCCCCTAACGACTCCCATTCATCGAAGTCGTAAGCATGACCCCGGATGTAGACCAGGCCGTTGATCGATGACGAACCGCCCAGCACTTTCCCGCGCGGACAGTGCAGACGACGCCCATCCAGATGCGGCTCCGGCTCGGTTTCGTAGTGCCAGTTAAATTTTTTGGTGTTCATCGGCATCGAAAACGCGCTGGGCATCTGGATAATAATGTTGCGATCGCTTCCGCCGTACTCGATAACCAATACGTTCACGCGCGGATCTTCAGTCAGGCGGTTTGCCAGCACGCAACCTGCCGATCCTGCCCCTACGATGATGTAGTCGAACTGTTTAGTAGACATCATTATCTTGCTCCATTTTGGTTCTGGACAATTGCGACAGGCACACCTTTATTACCCGTGGTGTACTCCGGCATGTGTAATTCGATATGCGAAATCACGGCTTCTTCATGATGCAGGTTCAGTGAACGGCAGGAGACGTAGTAGACGATACTGGAGGCAATAAGCCCCACCAGCCAGGCCAGATCAACGCTGCCCATTGCGCGGGCGATCGGCCCGACAAACACCTCGCGACCGCCGTCGAAGATGCAGAAGAACGGCACCATCGCGAGAAAGCCCGCGAGGTAGGACAGCAAACCACGCGCGCCCCAACGACCATAAATGTTGCCGTGCGGCTGGAAAAAGTGCGGGATGGCGTAACGTCCTCTGCGCACAAAGAAATAGTCCGTCAGGTTGACCGCCGTCCAGGGCACCAGGAAGTACAGCATCACCACCAGATAGATGTTCAGCACGGACAACCCCGAGCTGGAGTTGTAGATGCTCATCGCCACACCCAGTTGCAGGAGCACCACAAAGATGATGGCCACGATGCGTGCTTTGGTCGTCGGCTCTATCTTCCTGAAGGAGTCCACGCTGGTAATGGCGGTCAGTTTGGCGCTGTAGATGTTCATCGCAATCACCGGCAGGAACGCCAGGATAGTGATGGCCACAACAGCAGTTCCCAGATGAGGAGAAAAGTTGGCGCCAACCATATTGAGCGCCACCAGCACATCCGTCGCGCGCAGATGAGATGCCAGCCAGCCGCCCACCGAGATCATCCAGGCTCCTGACAGCGATGCCCCCAGGAACACTGCGGCGATCAATTTACCGCTGGAGGTATTTTTCGGCAGATAGCGCGAATAGTCGGACACATACGGGGCGTAAGCGATGTTGTAACTGGCGGCCGCCGCAAACTGAGCAACAAAGCCTGTCCAGTTAAAGCCCAAAGGCGCCGCCTTCGCCGCCCCTTCAACGACCGGAGCGTCATGAACCCAGCCCATCAGCACCGCCAGCGTCACCAGACCGTACAACGGCAACGATAAAAACAACGACCATTTGAAGGTTTTGTGCATCCAGTGGTGGCCGAGGATAGCCAGAATGGTCGCCGGTACCGTCACGGCCAGCGCGACCTGGAACGGGTTCCAGCTGAACAGCGTTTTCAACCCCTGCATCATCAGCACCAGGTTGACGATATTGAAGCCGGCAAACACAAACAGCGTGGCGAGTAATACCAACACCACGCCGCGATAGCCAAACTGCGCACGCGACTGGATCATCTGCGGCAGCCCCAGGTGCGGTCCCTGCGATCCGTGGAAAGCCATGAACAAGGTCCCGAACATAATGCCCAGGGTGCCCGCAATCGTGGTCCATAGCGCATCAAGTCCGACGCTCGGCCCAACAAAGCCGATGGTCATGGTAAAAAAAGTAAAATTGCCGACAAACCAGAAGGGTCCCTGACTGGAGAGTTTATCGGTGCGTTCCTGTTCTGGCACAAAGTCGATCGAGCGTCCTTCTATTGGACTTTGTTCACTGCTTGTCCCTTTCACTGCGGTTGATTCTGGTTGCATAGTGTCCCCCAGGGTAGAGAAGGGTGAAGCAATAAGAATTCATTAAGCCAGGCGGTCGCCGGCTCGTTAGCTCAGTGCGTTGTGCCGTACCAGGCCGCTTCCGGGCAGCATGACGCTGCACCGGAAGGGCCGATAACCCGGACTATGAAGGCAAGGTGATCCACACGGTTTTGGTTTCCATCAGGTAGTCAAGCTGCTCGGGGCCGAGATCTTTACCAAAGCCGGACTCCTTGAAACCACCGAACGGCAGCGCCGGGTCGATGGTGCTGTGGGCGTTCACATACACCGAACCGGCATGTAGTTGGGGAATGAGGGTATGCACGCGGGCCAGATCGTTCGAATAGATTGCGGCGGCCAGGCCAAACGGCGAGTCGTTGGCAAGCTCAACCGCCTCTTCGACGGTATCGAACGGCGCGGTGACCAGCACCGGGCCGAAAATCTCTTCCTGCACAATGCGCATATCATTGCGGCAGTGGGCAAAAATGGTCGGTTCGACGAAGAAACCCTCCCGGTCCTGGGAACGTCCGCCATAGTAAACGGTCGCCCCTTCGCGCACGCCAGCGTCAATGTATGACAGCACCGTGTCCTGCTGTTTGGCTGAGACCAGCGGGCTAATAAAGCATTCCGGATCGAGGCCCGGGGCCATTTTCAGCGTGGCGGTATAGTCTGCAAGCGCGGCCAGGAAGCGGTCGTAAATACTGCGGTGAATATAGGCGCGGGTACCGGCATCGCAGACCTGCCCGGAGTTAAAAAATACCCCGTTGGCAACCGCCTGTGCGGCGGCAGGGATATCGGCATCTTCCAGCACCAGAACCGGGGATTTTCCGCCCAGCTCCAGGGTCACGCGCTTGATGTTCTCAACTGCCGTCTGCCCGACGGAACGCCCGACAGGCGTCGAACCGGTAAAGGTCACTTTGTCGATCCCCGGATGCGCGGTCATGGCTGCGCCTATCACACTGCCGTATCCGGTGACGATATTCACCACGCCGTCCGGAATACCCGCTTCC
This sequence comes from Citrobacter enshiensis, assembly GCF_029338175.1. Taxonomy (NCBI): domain Bacteria; kingdom Pseudomonadati; phylum Pseudomonadota; class Gammaproteobacteria; order Enterobacterales; family Enterobacteriaceae; genus Citrobacter; species Citrobacter enshiensis. Next base: position 1,109,844 of record NZ_CP119862.1, on the reverse strand, counting down.
TGGACCAGTTCAGCAAAACGCAGGGTCGACAATGAGGTCAGTTCGGCGGGTTTAATCACCGCAGTACAGCCCACCGCCAGCGCCGCCGCCAGTTTCCACGCCATGGTTTGCAGGGGGAAGTTCCACGGCACAATCGCGGCCACTACGCCGATCGGCTCTTTGCGGGTATACGCCAGATAATTGCCCGGCAGCGAAGGTTCTACCGTGCGGCCATGCAGCTTTGAAGCCCAGCCCGCGAAGTAGCGAAAAGTGTCGATGGTGCCCTGGATATCCACGTCGCGCGCCTGGGTCACCGATTTCCCCATATCAATGGATTCGATCTCGGCAAGTTCTCTAGCATTGGCTTCAATCAGATCCGCCAGGCGATGCAGCATACGCTCGCGTTCCAGCGGTTTCAGACGACGCCACTCACCGTGGTCGAACTGTTGACGAGCCGCCGCCACGGCGCGGTCGAGGTCAGACGCGGTAGCCAGCGGGATCGTGGTCAGCACGCCCTGGGTGGAAGGCTCGATAACGGCGCTGACCTCCCCTTCGCTACCGTCAACCCACTCGCCGCCAATAAACATTTTCTGCGGTTTGCTCAGAAAGCGCCGTGTCGCGTCTAAAATACCGTAACGATTGAGATAGTGCGTTACTGCTGCATCCATTTGATGATCCTCTTTTTTTTACACCCGATTTTTAACTCACGGGTTATGCAGGTAGGGTTCAGAGGGGTGGTTTAACCACCCACTTGTTGCTCAGCGAGCCTGGGATTGCTTACGCTCGTAGAAAATAAAACCAATGCTATTCATCAGCAGTTGGGCTGCCAGAATCGAGGTCACGCCGGTGGGATCGTAGGCGGGCGCCACTTCGACCAAATCCATACCGATAATGTTGCCGCCGCTGCGTTTCGCCAGCGCCTGAATAATCTCCAGCACCTCGTAGTACTGGAAACCACCGTGGCTCGGCGTACCGGTGCCCGGGGCAATCGACGGATCAAAACCGTCGATATCAATGGTGAGGTAGTAGTTGCAGCCCTGCGGGATCTGCTCCAGCACGCCTTCGACGCCTAAACGGCGCACGTCGCGTACCGACAGGATATTGGAACCCGCCGCACGCGCCGCGTCGTAGTCGCTGCGGTTGGATGAGGAGACGTTGCGAATACCGAGTTGCGTCATGCCCGTGATGTGATTCATTTCTGACGCGCGGCGCAGCGGGCTGCCATGGCCATAGCGCACACCGTGGCGCTCATCGACAAAGTCGAGGTGGGCATCGAAATGGACGATGTGAATCGGCCCGCGCCCTTCATAGGCCTTAATGACCGGGGCGTGAATGGAATGGTCGCCACCCAGCACCACCGGCATCGCGCCGGAAGCCAGGATCTTACGTACCGCCAGTTCAATGTTTGCGTTACTGCTGGTCATATCGGTGTGCACGATGTCCGCATCGCCCACATCAACCATCCGTACCTGGTCTTGTGTCAGATACAGCACATCATCTTCATGGTCATAGGCACCGGCATGACCAAACGAAAATAACGTAGAAGCTTCGCGGATGCCGCGGGGTCCGAAGCGCGCACCAGAGCGCCATTGCGTCCCCATATCGTTGGGCGCGCCAAGGATCGCGACATCGGCATCAATCTCTTCCCAGTTGAGGCATACCGGCGCTTTAGCAAAAGTACAATGGCCGACAAACGGCAGGTTCAATCGTCCAGACTCGTAGTTATTGTTCCCCATACTCTCTCCCCCAATCTGTGGATTTTCTGAAATGACCAAGCACAGGTTCACTTGCCATAACAATGACTATGGACAACAATTTGCATGATAAAAATAGAAAACATCAGATGTTCATATCGGCATTTCCGAAGTAACGCATAAGGGGATAGAGACGTGAATCAACTGCAGAATATTGACCTGAAGCTACTCAGAATTTTCATGACTATTGTGAAATGTAACGGTTTTTCTGCAGCTCAGGCGGCGTTGAATGTGAGCCAGTCCACGATCAGCGAACATATGACCAGCCTGGAGACTCGCCTCGGCGTCAAATTGTGCGAACGCGGGCGTTGTGGGTTTCGACTGACGGAATACGGCACCGCCACTTACGAGGCGGCGCAGCGGCTATTTCTGGCTGTGGATACGTTTTGTATGGATACCTCCGCGCTCAAGCGGCACATTTCCGGCAAGCTCTATCTGGGCATCATTGACAATACCGCCACCGACAACGACAGCGTTTTGTCGCGTACGTTGCGCCAGTTCGTTTCACATGGTCACGATGTGCAGCTGGATATCTACATTGGCACACCCGCAGAGCTGGAAGGACGCGTCCTGGACGGGCGGCTGCACGTCGCCATTGGCCATTTCCCGTTTGAGGTGGCAGGGCTCTCTTATACGCAGTTGTACGATGAACCCGATGGTCTGTATTGCAGTCGCTATCACCCGCTTTTCGATAATCCTCCGGGCGGCGATGCCCTCATCAATGCGATCCGTGAGAGTCAAATTGTCGCGCGCGGCTTTCTGCAACAACGCGATCTGCAATTGCTCAAATCAAGCTATGCCGCCGCCACCGTCGACAATGTCGAAGCACAGGCTATTCTCATTCTGACCGGCGCGTACCTCGGTTTTCTCCCCAGGCATTATGCCCGCCAGTGGGTCAACGCAGGTCAAATGCGCCAGATAGAGCCTGAGCAATTTGGCTCAACATGGCCGTTTTCTTCGATAACAAAACGGGGAGCAACGCAACCGGCAATCCTTCGCCTGTTTATGGAGGAGCTGATGAGCCATTCTTATTCCGCGTCAGCCTGATTGATAACATTGAGGAAAAAGAAGCGCCGGAAATGACAGTGCGCCGGGCAGTCGCCGATAATTCCCGGCGATGCCCGGGTATGATGAATAATAATCGACTCCGGTTAACGCCTTATTTTTCAGTTAAAAACTTCAACCGCTGCAACAATGCGACCAGCACGGCGACGGACCATCCCACCATCAATGCCCCAATCAGCCCTTCTACCGCACCGACCATCCGCCATTCACCCGGCAGGGTGACATCGCCGTAACCGACGGTGGCATAGCTCACTAACGAAAAGTAGAAACTGGTTTCCCAATTGTCTAACGCATTGACAGAAAGATAAAACGCGGCAAAAAGAGAGGCCTCAAGCAAATGAGCAAAAAGCATCGAAATAACAAATGCAACATTACCTAAAACAACTCGCCAGGCGTTGCCATAGTTAAATTTAATATATTTAATAACACCTAACATCCACAGCGAATGAATGATAACCGTAATGGTTAACAGAATGATGATACTGAAAAGTTGCATGGTGGATACTCGAACAGGTATATAACGTCAGTATAGTATTCTCCCTTTTATCTGTTGTGATTTAGCAACAGTTCCTTACCCTTGGGTCTGCTTAACGAAAAGACCGCCCCAAACAGTATGCAAAAATAGTATTTAAATCAACAAAGCAACGCTTAGTAATTCTGATGTTAACATTGCAATAAAATTAAGTTTGCAACAAAAGCCATTTACTCTTTTTACAGAAATATTTATTTATCATTAATACAAAGGCGGCAAAAGTAAAATATACGTTAATCGTTCAGGCGGCTAACCATCTCGCCATCTTCCAGTGCACCTCATCATTTCACCCTTCAGAAATTATTCAGTTTCACTGACGCATCACCATCATCACTGTTTTCTAAACGGGAAACCCAGCGGGATGCGACGAATGATTGATATCGCGCGACAAATTACGACGAAAATATTAACGATTATTTATGCTATCTGATTCATATTTTCAGGGAGAAATCTACGCGATTTCCGGCAGCGGTTGACCGAACACGCCTGGTGGTGAGGAAAACAACATGTTTGGACTGGAGACGCTCGACGTACTGATTGGGCTTATGACCGTATACTTTACGTTCGGAATTGCCTGTACCGCTATCGTTGAAGCCATTTCTGCCTGGACCAATATCCGCAGCAAAAATCTTGAAATGGCGCTGAAAGAGTTATTTTCAGGAGAACTGGCGCCGAATGAACAGTTTATTACCCAATTTTATGCGCATCCTTTGATTCAATCCCTCAGCAAAGGCAAAAACGGTCTCCCCTCTTATATTCCCCCAGAAATTGTCGGACAGGTTGTGGAATCGTTAGTCGTGGGGAAAAGCGTCATGGCGACGCTTTGCGCAGGGGTGAATACGCTGCCGGGGACGGCGGAAAATAACCGTATAAAAGGGATCCTTGAAACAGTAGTGATGCAGACTGAAAACGATGCAACTCAGTTTCGCCAGGCCGTCGCAAAACAGTTTGATGCGGTGATGGACCGCGCCTCCGGTTGGTACAAACGCAAAACACAGACCATCACGCTTATCGTCGCCGCGCTTCTGGTTCTCAGCGGAAATGTCGACTCCATCAATATCGCGACAGTACTGGCCTCAAATCCTGCAACACGCGAAAAAATGGTGAATATCGCGCAGCAGACACTGACTAATGCGAAAGCTCAGGCCAAAGAGGCGAATAACAAAACGACAAACGTCAGCGTTAAGCAAGCGACCGATCAGGTTACAGATGCCACAGCACAATATGACCGTGCGGTATCAGCCTTGCAGGCTACCGGCCTCTCATTCGGATGGAAAGGTTTGCCGCAAAACGTGTGGGAATACCTGGCAAAAGCAGCGGGATTGCTGGTCACCATTTTCGCGGTCTCGCTCGGCGGCCAATTCTGGTTCGACACACTTCAGCGCGTCATGCAGATACGCTCCACGGGCCCAAAACCCTCCGATCCAGACCACCCCGCCCGTAAGAAAAAATGAGCGATGTGTATTCACTCACTATCGATAACAGGAGGGATTTTATGCTACTCACACCCGTACAAAAAAGTATTTGTGAACGCGTCCTGAATGCTTTTGAAACCGGTTCAGCCGAGGGTGATTATTCTGCCATTGCGACATTTCATGATGGCCCGCACCAGATTCGACAGGTGACCTATGGCCGTTCGCAAACCACCGAATACGGCAAACTTAAGGATCTGGTGGCCCGATACGTCAATGCAAACGGGCGATTCAGCGCCGAGCTTGCCCCCTTCGTTCCTCTAATCGGAAATACACCTCTGGTTGATCATGAGCAGTTCAAGAGTCTGCTTCGTCGCGCTGGCAGCGACGACCCGATAATGAAGACCGTTCAGGACCTGTTTTTTGATGAGCGCTACTTCACTCCCGCGCTGAAATGGGCACAAACGTTTGGCTTTAAAGAAGCCCTTTCCATGCTGGTCATCTATGACTCTTTTGTCCATAGCGGCAGCATCTTACCGTTCCTGCGTTCCCGGTTTCGTGAGGTTCCTCCGGCCAGCGGAGGTAATGAGCGCACGTGGATTTCCGAGTATGTCAGGGTGCGAAATTCATGGCTTGCCAACCATAGTAACCCGGTACTGCATCCGACGGTCTACCGGACAAAATGTTTACGCGTCGAAATTGAACGTGGCAATTGGGATCTTTCGCAGGTACCGATTAATGCCCACGGAATCCCGGTGAATCCGGCGACCGGAATACCGGTAAATCCGGTCGCGACGCCTCTCACGGAGCAAGGCACGGTGCCGTTTATTGACGAAGCGACAAGTGGAAACGGAGCAGCAGCACCCGCGTCAGAACCCCAATTTGTGGTTTCTTCCGCTACAGGTTTAACCGCCAGTGCGGCGACAATCGCAACCGAAGAATGGCGCTTTTTCGGCGATCAGCGTTACAACCGCAGCGGAGGCATTATCCATACCGGGCGTAAAGAGGGTGAAGATGGCTGGTGGCAGCGCGTCGGTCTGTATTGGGCGAAGATCGGACGAGACGATCTGGACGGACGGGATCATGACTGGCCGTGGTCAGCGGCATTTATTTCATGGGTGATGCGCCAGGCGGGGGCCGGGGATCGGTTTGCCTACTCGGCCTCGCATGCGACCTACATCAGTAAATCCATCCGCGACAGAAATCAGGGTAACGCCAATGCGCTGTATTGGGGCTACAGACTGAATGAGCGTAAACCCCAGGTCGGCGATCTGGTGTGCTGGGATCGGGATCCCGATAAAGTCGTCGATTACGATCATCAACATCTTGGCAATTACAGCAGCCATACGGATTTAGTGGTTTCTGTTGGGGCTGATGAAATTGAAATTATCGGCGGTAATGTCGGGAACTCGGTAACACGACGCCCGTTAGCGCTCAACGCAGAGGGTTTTCTGGCCGCAGGCGCGCAAGGCGGTGAAACGCTGTTTGCCATTATGGGCTACCGCGCTGGCTGAGGGTGCGTGTCGACGAGAACGATCACCGACTGGAACTGATCTATGGGTGCACCGCTGGGCTCTCCTCCCAGCGGTCGCCTTCTATTAATGCATTGTTTTACATTACCTTTAGTGAAAAATCCCTGCCCCTTCCCCCTTTATCCACACAACTCATATTGTTAAATATTTGTTGTTTTTGATCACAAAAATTAAACAAATTGGCCGTTTTGTATGCGTTTATTGAAAATGTAGATATTTTTAATTTATGGCTACGAAATGAGCATCGCCATGTCTCCCACGACAATCTACCGAGAGGATCGATTCTGATGAATGCACTGACTGCCGTAAAACCCAACGCTGGGGATTCAGCCCGGAACTACACCGGTTTCACCGTCGCCCCGTCCGCACAATCACCGCGACTACTGGAACTGACGTTTAGCTCCGACACGACCCAACAATTCTTACAGCAGGTTGCGCAATGGCCGGTGCAGGCGCTGGAATACAAATCATTTTTACGCTTTAAGGTGAGCAAGATCCTCGACGATCTCTGCGGCAACCAGCTGCAACCGCTGCTGATTAAAACGCTGCTGGAGCGGGGCGAAGGCGCTCTGTTGATCGGCGCTGAAGGGGTCGACAACGTGGCGCAGGCTGACGACATGGTCAAACTGGCCACCGCCGTGGCGCATCTGATTGGGCGTTCCAATTATGACGCGATGAGCGGTCAATACTATGCGCGGTTTGTGGTGAAAAATGTCGACAGTTCAGACAGCTACCTGCGCCAGCCTCACCGCGTGCTGGAATTGCACAATGACGGAACGTTCGTCGAAGAAATCACCGATTACGTGCTGATGATGAAAATCGATGAGCAGAACATGGAAGGCGGTAATTCGCTGCTGCTGCACCTTGATGACTGGGAACATCTGGACGAGTACTTCTCGCACCCTCTGGCGCGCCGGGCGATGCGCTGGGCAGCACCGCCAAGCAAAAACGTCAGTCACGATGTCTTTCACCCGGTGTTCGACGTCGACCCACTGGGCCGTCCGGTCATGCGTTACATCGACCAGTTCGTCCAGCCGAAAGATTTTGAAGAAGGCACCTGGCTAAGCGACCTTTCGGACGCGCTGGAAACCAGTAAAAACATCCTTTCCGTTCCCGTTCCGGTCGGCAAATTCCTGCTGATTAACAACCTGTTCTGGCTGCACGGACGCGATCGTTTTACCGCGCATCCTGATTTGCGCCGTGAACTGATGCGCCAGCGCGGTTATTTCGCCTACGCCACTCACGGCTACCAGACGCACCAATAAGCGCCACCCGAGGAACAGAGCGGATGTATGATTTTGTGATTATTGGCGGCGGCATTATCGGCATGTCGACCGCCATGCAGCTGATTGATGTCTACCCGGACGCCAAAATTGTGGTGCTGGAAAAAGAGTCTGCACCGGCCTGTCATCAGACGGGCCACAACAGCGGCGTAATTCATGCCGGGGTTTACTACACCCCTGGCAGCCTGAAAGCGCAGTTTTGCCTGGCGGGAAACAAGGCCACCAAAGCCTTCTGCGATCAAAACGGCATTCGCTACGACGAGTGCGGAAAAATGCTGGTCGCCACCTCCGAACTGGAAATGGAACGGATGCGGGCGCTGTGGGATCGTACGGCAGCCAACGGGATTGAGCGCGAGTGGCTCAGTGCCGGGGCGCTGCGCGAACGCGAGCCGAACATTACCGGACTGGGCGGCATTTTTGTGCCTTCCAGCGGGATTGTCAGCTATCGCGAAGTCACCGTAGCAATGGCGAAAATCTTCCAGGCGAAAGGCGGCGACATTGTTTATCACGCCGAGGTTAGCGCCCTGAAAGAGCACGCGACCGGCGTGGTCGTCCATACCCGACAGGGGCAAGAATTTGAAGCCTCGACGCTGATTAGCTGCTCCGGGCTGATGGCCGACAGGCTGGTCAAAATGCTGGGGGTCGATCCCGGTTTTATTATCTGCCCGTTCCGTGGCGAGTATTTCCGCCTGGCGCCCGAGCATAATCACATCGTCAACCATTTGATCTACCCGATCCCCGATCCGGCGATGCCGTTTCTTGGCGTACATCTCACCCGCATGATCGACGGCAGCGTCACGGTCGGCCCCAACGCCGTGCTCGCCTTCAAACGCGAAGGCTATCGCAAGCGCGACTTCTCCTTCAGCGACACGCTGGAGATCCTCGGTTCGTCCGGGATCCGTCGTGTACTGCAAAACAATCTGCGTTCTGGCCTCAGTGAAATGAAAAACTCGCTGTGCAAAAGCGGCTACCTGCGATTGGTACAAAAATACTGCCCGAGCCTGACATTAAACGATCTCCAGCCGTGGCCTGCGGGCGTACGGGCGCAGGCGGTTTCGCCAGACGGAAAGCTTATCGACGACTTTCTGTTTGTGACCACACCGCGCTCTATCCATACCTGTAACGCCCCCTCTCCCGCAGCGACATCGGCTATTCCGATCGGTGCCCATATCGTCAGCAAAGTGCAGACTCTACTGGAGAGCCAACACAATACCGGACGTACGCTGCGTGCGGCACGTAGCGTGGACACCTTACACGCCGCATTTACCCGTTAAACACTTTGAGACAGGAAGCAATCATGCAACTTAACGATCCAACCTTGTTCCGCCAGCAGGCCTTTATTGAAGGTCAGTGGCGCGATGCCCACAGCGGCGACGTGATCGCAGTGAACAATCCTGCAAACGGCCAACCGCTGGGCAGCGTCCCCAAAATGGGGGCCACCGAAACCCGCGAAGCCATTGAAGCCGCGAATCGCGCCCTCCCCGCCTGGCGTGCGCTGACCGCCAAAGAGCGGGCCAATATTCTGCGTCGCTGGTTCAACCTGATGATGGAACACCAGGACGATCTGGCGCGCCTGATGACGCTGGAGCAGGGCAAGCCGCTGGCGGAAGCGAAAGGCGAGATCGTCTATGCCGCCTCCTTTATTGAATGGTTTGCCGAAGAGGGCAAGCGTATTTATGGCGATACCATTCCGGGTCATCAGGCAGACAAGCGTCTGATCGTCATCAAACAACCGATTGGCGTCACGGCCGCCATTACGCCGTGGAACTTCCCGTCGGCAATGATCACCCGTAAGGCCGGTCCGGCGTTGGCTGCGGGCTGCACCATGGTGCTCAAACCCGCCAGCCAGACCCCGTTTTCCGCGCTCGCGCTGGCGGAGCTGGCACATCGCGCCGGAGTTCCCGCCGGCGTCTTTAACGTCGTTACCGGATCAGCAAGCGCCGTCGGCAATGAACTGACCGGCAACCCGCTGGTGCGCAAACTCTCCTTTACCGGCTCCACAGAAATTGGCCGTCAGTTAATGGAACAGTGCGCCAAAGATATCAAAAAAGTCTCTCTGGAGCTTGGCGGCAACGCGCCGTTTATCGTCTTTGACGATGCCGATCTGGATAAAGCCGTGGAAGGGGCGCTGGCCTCAAAATTCCGTAATGCCGGGCAGACCTGCGTCTGCGCCAACCGCCTGTATGTGCAGGACAGCGTCTACGAGCGCTTTGCGGAAAAACTTCAGCAAGCGGTGAACAAACTGCATCTCGGCGATGGCTTACAGGCGGGCGTCACCACCGGACCGTTGATCGATGAGAAAGCCGTCGCCAAAGTGAAAGAACACATCGCGGATGCCGTTGGGAAAGGCGCGCGCGTGATCACGGGCGGTCAGGCGCATGCGCTGGGCGGCAACTTCTTCCAGCCCACCATTCTGGCGGATGTTCCCCGTGATGCGAAAGTGGCCAAAGAAGAAACGTTCGGCCCGCTCGCCCCGCTGTTCCGCTTTCACGATGAAGCTGACGTGATAGCCCAGGCCAACGACACCGAGTTCGGCCTGGCGGCCTATTTCTATGCCCGCGATCTGAGCCGCGTATTCCGCGTCGGCGAAGCGCTGGAGTACGGCATTGTTGGGATCAACACCGGCATTATCTCTAACGAAGTCGCTCCCTTTGGTGGGATCAAAGCCTCCGGCCTTGGCCGCGAAGGTTCCAAATACGGTATCGAAGATTATTTAGAAATCAAATACATGTGTATCGGCCTTTAAGTAAACCTTACCTGATTGAAGACTGGAGAAAGCGAATGAGCACCAATAAAGAATTAATGCAGCGCCGCAGTAACGCCGTTCCTCGCGGCGTTGGGCAGATTCACCCCATCTTTGCCGATCGCGCAGAAAACTGCCGCGTCTGGGATGTTGAAGGTCGTGAGTTTCTTGATTTTGCGGGCGGCATTGCGGTGCTGAATACCGGACACCTGCATCCGGGGATCGTCTCGGCAGTAGAACAACAGCTGAAAAAATTGTCGCACACCTGCTTTCAGGTGCTGGCCTATGAACCGTACCTGGAACTGTGCGAAATCATGAACCAGAAAGTGCCGGGGGATTTTGCCAAGAAGACCCTGCTGGTGACCACTGGTTCAGAAGCGGTTGAGAATGCGGTGAAAATCGCCCGCGCCGCCACCAAACGCAGCGGCACCATTGCGTTTAGCGGTGCTTATCACGGTCGCACCCACTACACACTCTCTCTGACCGGGAAAGTGAATCCGTACTCCGCCGGGATGGGACTGATGCCGGGTCACGTTTATCGTGCGCTGTACCCTTGCGCGCTGCACGGTATCAGCGATGACGATGCGATTGCCAGCATTCAGCGCATCTTCAAAAACGATGCCGCGCCGGAAGACATTGCCGCCATCGTCATCGAGCCTGTCCAGGGCGAAGGCGGTTTTTATGCCACCTCCCCGTCCTTTATGAAACGCCTGCGCGCCATCTGCGACGAGCACGGCATCATGCTGATTGCCGATGAAGTGCAGAGCGGCGCAGGTCGTACCGGTACGCTGTTCGCTATGGAACAAATGGGCGTCGCCCCGGATATTACGACCTTTGCCAAATCCATTGCCGGAGGGTTCCCGCTGGCGGGCGTGACTGGTCGTGCCGAAGTGATGGACGCCGTTGCCCCTGGTGGGCTGGGCGGTACTTATGCCGGTAACCCGATTGCCTGCGCCGCCGCGCTGGCAGTTCTGAAAATCTTCGAGCAGGAAGATCTGCTGCAAAAGGCCAACACGTTGGGCAAAACCCTGCGTGAAGGACTGCTGGCCATTGCCGAAACACACCCGGAAATCGGCGATGTCCGCGGACTGGGTGCCATGATCGCCATCGAACTATTTGAAAACGGCGATCACAGCAAACCCGATGCGAAGCTGACCGCAGAAATCGTCGCCCGCGCACGCGACAAAGGCCTGATCCTGCTTTCCTGCGGCCCTTACTACAACGTGCTGCGTATTCTGGTACCGCTGACCATTGAAGATGCGCAGATCCGCCAGGGGCTGGAGATTATCGCCCAGTGTTTCGATGAGGTTAAACAACGCTAAGGCTATACCTCGTTGCTAACGGAATGATGACGATGCAGTAAATACAACAATAATACGCGTGCCCCGACGCGGGAAATGTCGGGGTGCTCTCCCAAGTGACACACTTTCGAGAGGATAGAAGATGGGGCAATCGTCAGAATCACATGCTTTAGGGGGCGGGCTGAAATCACGCCACGTCACCATGTTATCTATTGCCGGTGTTATCGGCGCGAGTTTATTTGTTGGCTCCAGCGTCGCTATTGCTGAAGCCGGGCCTGCTGTTCTGCTGGCTTATCTGTTCGCCGGTCTGCTGGTGGTGATGATCATGCGTATGCTGGCTGAAATGGCTGTCGCCACGCCAGACACCGGATCTTTTTCCACTTATGCGGATAAAGCTATCGGTCCGTGGGCCGGGTATACCATTGGCTGGTTGTACTGGTGGTTCTGGGTGTTGGTCATTCCGCTGGAAGCCAATATCGCCGCCATCATCTTGAATTCATGGATCCCAGGCATACCTATCTGGTTATTTTCACTGGTGATCACACTTGCCCTGACGGGCAGCAATTTGCTGAGCGTCAAAAACTACGGCGAATTTGAATTCTGGCTGGCACTATGCAAAGTCGTTGCTATTCTGGCGTTTATTGCGCTGGGCGCGGTGGCGATCAGTGGTTTTTATCCGTATGCCGACGTGGGCGGTGTTTCCCGCTTATGGGATCATGGCGGCTTTATGCCAAATGGCTTTGGCGCGGTACTGAGCGCCATGCTGATTACGATGTTTTCGTTTATGGGGGCGGAAATCGTCACTATCGCCGCCGCGGAATCCGACACCCCGGATAAGCACATCGTGCGGGCGAGTAACTCGGTGATCTGGCGTATTTCTATCTTCTATCTGTGCTCAATTTTCGTGGTAGTGGCGCTGATCCCCTGGAACATGCCGGGTCTTAAGAGTGTGGGGTCGTATCGTTCGGTGCTGGAACTGCTGAATATTCCGTATGCCAAACTGATTATGGACTGCGTCATTTTACTGTCGGTCACCAGTTGCCTGAACTCCGCGCTGTATACGTCTTCCAGAATGCTCTACTCCCTGAGCCATCGCGGTGATGCGCCGGCGTTTATGGGCAAAACCAACCGCAGCAAAACGCCTTATGTGGCGGTGCTGCTCTCGACAGGCGCAGCATTCTTAACGGTTGTCGTGAATTATTATGCCCCGGCGAAAGTGTTTAAATTCCTGATCGACAGTTCAGGCGCCATCGCGCTGTTGGTGTATCTGGTTATTGCCGTCTCTCAATTGCGGATGCGCAAAATTCTGTTGGCGCAGGGGAGCGACATTAAACTGAGAATGTGGCTCTATCCGTGGTTAACCTGGCTGGTGATTGCCTTTATCGCCTTCGTGCTGATCGCCATGTTGTTCAGACCTGCACAGCAGCTTGAGGTGATATCCACAGGGCTTCTGGGCCTGGGGATCATTTGTACGGTCCCGATTATGTCACGCTGGAAAAAACTGCTATCGTGGCAAAAGGCACCGTTACAAAATACACGTTAGACCTGTTCCCGGCGCAAGCCGGGATAGTGATTTTCTTAAGGAGTCGTACCCATGACCGCCACTTCCCAACCGACGGCCATAGATGGATACCACTGGCTTAAAAATGACATCATCCGCGGTATTTATCAGCCCGATGAAAAACTGCGAATGAGTTTACTGACCTCACGCTATGAACTTGGCGTGGGGCCGTTACGAGAAGCCCTTTCCCAACTGGTGGCGGAACGGCTGGTGACCGTCGTCAATCAGAAAGGCTACCGTGTGGCATCCATGTCCGGGCAGGAATTGCTCGATATATTTGATGCCCGCGCCAATACGGAAGCCATGCTGGTTCGACTGGCTATCGAGCGCGGAGACGACGCATGGGAAGCCGAGATCCTCGCCAGAGCGCATATGCTGAATAAACTGGAATCATGCGATGCCAGTGAAGGGATGCTGGATGAGTGGGATCAGCGTCACCAGGCGTTTCATTCCGCCATCGTCGCCGGATGTGGCTCACATTATCTGCTGCAAATGCGCGAACGCCTTTTTGATCTTGCGGCGCGCTATCGGTTTATCTGGCTGCGCGAAACGGTCCTGTCGGTAGAAATGCTGGAGGACAAACACATTCAGCACCAGACGCTCACCGAGGCGATTCTGGCGCGGGATGCACAACGCGCCAGCGAGTTAATGCGCCAACACTTACTGACGCCAATCCCGATTATTCAACAGGCGATGTCCGGCAAACTTCAGCAAGAGCAGACCTGAGGTCTGTTCTTGCTGTACAGCAAAAATCAGTCGCGAGTTTGGATCCAGAAAGCATGGATAAGGCCGGGGATGTAGCCCAATAGCGTCAAAATGATGTTAAGGATAAATGCCCAGCCGAATCCTTTCCCCAGCAGCACGCCAAGCGGGGGAAGAAGGATGGTAATTACGATTCTCCAGAAACCCATACACACTCCAAAAAAGTAAAATTACTCATTGTTTAAAAAAGAGATTTTCTCTCTAAGCGTAGTCAGTTTGGCCGACTCTGCCAATTTCCCCCTTTTCGTTTACCTGCTTTTACGCTCTTGACGCTGGCATACTGTTGCCCCTTACTTTAGAATTACCTTAATTTAGATAATACTTAAATAACCATGACTGAACTCGAACAACTCCAGGCCAGCGCCGAACAGGCCGCCGCTCTGCTAAAAGCCATGAGTAACCCAAAGCGGTTGTTGATTTTGTGCATGCTCTGCGGCTCGCCGGGCACCAGTGCAGGCGAACTGGCGCGGGCGACGGGACTCAGTCCTTCCGCCACCTCTCAACATCTGGCGCGGATGCGCGAAGAAGGACTTATCGACAGCCAGCGGGATGCCCAGCGTATTCATTACTTCATTAAAAATGAGGCGGTAGGTTCACTTATCGCCACATTGAAAACCCTGTATTGCCCATAAGGAGCCACTATGACCAGCGGGACGATTTCCCCACGTGAGGCGCAGGCGCTCATTGCGCAGGGCGCGAACCTGATTGATATCCGTGATGCCGATGAGTATCTGCATGAACATATTCCTGATGCCCATCTGGTTCCGCTCACTACGCTTGAACAGGGTGCATTTCCTGACCATCTTCGCGGTGAGTACGTTATCTTTCATTGCCAGTCGGGGCGGCGTACGCAAAACAATGCGGCAAGGCTGCAGGCGGTTGCTGCGCCAGCAAAAGTCTGGCTGCTGGAAGGCGGTATTGATGGCTGGAAAGCGGCGTCGTTACCCGTCGCAAAGGACACATCGCAACCGTTGCCGCTAATGCGTCAGGTGCAGATTGCCGCAGGTGGGCTGATTTTACTCGGGGTTGTGCTGGGATACGCCGTCAGTCAGGGCTTCTTCCTGCTGAGCGGTTTTGTCGGCGCGGGGCTGATGCTGGCCGGATTCACCGGTTTTTGCGGGATGGCGCGTCTGCTCGATAAAATGCCCTGGAACCGTCGCGCACATTAATGACCCATGCAGGTCAGGCTCTTACTGTGAAGCCCGGTTTCCGGCAGTAAACCGGAGGCAGTTTATCGCTGCCATCCGGCATATCACGACCAGAATTAAATCAGGAAATCATCCAGAGATTTACCTGCGGCCAGCGCCTGAGCAATAGGCTTAGGCGTACGCCCCTGCCCGGTCCAGGTTTTCGTTTCACCATTAAAATCGATAAAACGGTATTTCGCCGGACGCGGCTGACGTTTTTTCGTTACGCGAGGTGCTGCCGATTGCATTCCCAGTAATTCTTCCGGGTTAATGCCCTCCGCTTTCATCAGCTCCAGAAAAGTATTAATTTTCTCTTGCTGCTCTGCGCGCTGACGCTGCTGTTCTTCTTCTTCTTCACGCCTTTCTTTAGTGACAACCCTGAATTTTTCGAGCATTTCTTCAAGAACGTCAATGGAGAATTCGCGAGCCATTGCACGCAGCGTACGAATATTATTTAAGTTCTGTAACATCAAATTCATAATAATAAAAACCTTTTAACGCAGAAAGCCAAAAACAGTATTACAGAAGGAAGTGTATTCGATATTTAATGATATTTCCAGACCCAGGCGTGTTTAAGAATATTATGAAATGTCACTTTATAATGATTATTTATCAAACACCCGCCAGTGAATATATTGCAGCCGAATTGCATTTTGTGAATAAATAAAAAAATATATTTGCATACAGTATGTCAGACGATCCGCACGAAATAAGTGCCTGGCGGAGTATGTCACTCATCCGCCACTGAAAATTATCGAATAAAGATTTATAAAAAGTGAATAATCAGTCACATCATTTAGACGGAATTTTATGCTGCAAAATAACCCAATGCAGCATTAAACATGCTGGTAAGACAAAAATCACCAGCGTCGCCGAGTTCTCTGTTGAATCTGGCAACATTCACAATGATTCTCAAAAAAACCGAAAAGACAAGCCGTCATAACGATTTGATTTAAAATACATTTCTTGTGAATGAACACCGAAAATCCCGAAACGTACAAAAAACAGACCATCGCAGAGCATTTTATCGACAAAAAGCGCATAAATAAAAATTTTACGCTAATTGCTAGTTATTATATAGCGATATACTCTATGCGAAAGCGAAAAGACTTCGCTAATTCACTACAAGGAAGTATTTAACGACGATTAATCCCCTTTGACAAGGAGCATTAACATGTTCTCACCGCAGTCACGCTTGCGTCATGCTGTCGCTGACACGTTCGCGATGGTTGTTTACTGTTCTGTCGTGAACATGTTGATCGAGATATTCCTCTCCGGAATGACCTTTGAACAGTCACTTTCATCCAGACTGGTTGCCATCCCGGTTAACATCCTTATCGCATGGCCGTATGGAATGTACCGGGATCTGTTCATGCGCGTTTCGCGCAAGGCAAGTTCTGCAGGATGGGTGAAAAACCTGGCGGATATTCTGGCTTATGTGACCTTCCAGTCGCCGGTTTATGTCGCTATTTTGCTGACGGTTGGCGCTGACTGGCATCAAATCACCGCCGCCGTGAGTTCGAATATCGTGGTATCGATGTTGATGGGGGCAGTGTACGGTTATTTTCTCGATTACTGCCGTCGCCTGTTTAAGGTCAGCAGTTACGCCTGAGTCATCATGTGCGACTGGCCCCGCCAGTCGCTTTATACTCGTCATACTTCACGTTGCATGTGCTGCGGTTGTGTTCGCTCCCCCAGTCACTGGCTTTAGTAAGCTTCTGGGGATTCCCTCGCTTACCGCCTCCCTGCAACCCGAATTATTTAGCGTATATTAGTTTTCGCTCAGTTTCGCTTCGCCAAACAATCCATTCAAATAACGTTCCAGCGCAATACGCGAGCTAAATCCGTGCGGAATACCGTAATGCTCGTGCGTTTCGCCCGCTAAATACAGTGGAAATTGCTGGTAGTGATCGCAGGTTTTAATATCCGTTGCAGGCTCAGCCAGTGAAGAGCTTCGTTCTTTTAATGTCGGATGAATCACTAATGCGGTTCGCCCCATACGCGCTTCGCGATTAACGTACACATAATTTTCGCCACGTCGGTAACCGTACGCTTTTTGTGTCACTGCATCGACGGTAAAGCCCGCTTTTTCAAGTACGCGCGCCACCTCATCGGGTCGTAAATACATATATTTTCCTCGTCATCTTTTACCGCGGCCTTACCATACCTGATTCAGCATTAGCAGCGCTTTCAGAAAAGTCCATAAACATACGAATACAGCGTGATGAACGTCGGAAGATACAATTATGGTCTACACTGAAAAGCACATCGAAATCAATGGAGGATCATATGTTTAACAGACCCAACCGAAACGACGTAGATGAAGATGTACAGGATATTCATAACGATGCCAGTCGATTAGCTGACAGTCTGGAAGAGGTGCTTAAGTCCTGGGGGAGTGACGCCAAAGACGAAGCGGAGGACGCACGACGCAGAGCGCAGGCTTTGCTGAAAGAGACTCGCGCACGTATGCATGGCCGCACTCGCGTCCAGCAGGCAGCCCGGGACGCCATCGGCTGCGCGGATACTTTTGTACGCGACAAACCCTGGTGCAGCGTGGGAACCGCAGCGGCAGTCGGTATTTTTCTCGGCGCGCTACTGAGTCTGCGTCGCTAACAGACTGATTTGCCGGATGATGACGCCAAAACGTCTTATCCGGCATTGTTTCGCGACGCTATCGCCTGCCTGAGCTGTCGCGCGACCTGTTTCGCCATCGCGGCGGTGGTGATATTGGTAAACGACAGCAGGAATCCGCCCTGCCCTTCCTCTCTGATTCGCCAGCGACTCAACGCCTGAACGGCCAGCCCGGCATGATTCGCCTTCTCTACCAGAGCAACGTCCTCACCCTCTACTGAAATCACCATCTGGATGCCCCCTTCCTGCGCCACCACGCGAAAGCCCTGTTCCGTTAACGCTTCTTCTATCCAGCGACGACGCTCTGCGTAATGTTGACGCATCTTTTTTAAATGTCGCCAGAAATGGCCGTCGCGAATGAAATCTGCCAACGTCTGTTGCCATAACACCGGCACGCTGCTGGCCATCAATGCCGCCTGCTCACGAAATCGCGCGACCTGATTCATCGGCACCACCAGCCATGCCGTGCGCAGCGCCGGAAAGAGTGACTTGCTGAATGTTCCGGCATACACCACGCGCTGCGGCGCATCCAGACTTTTCAGCGGAGGCAACGGCTTACCGTGATAGCGGAACTCACTGTCATAGTCATCCTCGATAATCCACGCCTGTGAACTGGCGGCCCACTCCAGGAGCTGATGGCGACGCGTCAATGACAGCGCCACGCCCAGCGGACTCTGATGTGCAGGCGTTAGCAGGACAAAACGCGCCTGTGGGTAAGCGCGGATCCCCGCCGACACATCCAGACCATCGCCATCGACCGGTACGGGCAACAATTCAACCCGCTCCTGCTCGATAACCGGGCGAATCAGAGGAAAACCGGGGTCTTCCACCCACATGCCGTCCCCCGGTTGTGCCAGCGCCCGCAGGATGAGCATCATCGAGGACGCATATCCGGACGTCACAAACACCTGCTCCGGCTGACACTCAATACTGCGTGAGACCCGCAGATAGTCGACAATCGCCTGACGCAACACGGCTTCGCCGCAAACCTCGCCCAGCGCCAGGTCAAAACGCGTCTGGGTACGCAGACGGCGTCCCATGACACGCGCCCATATCTCACGCGGGAAGAGATCCAGCGCGGGTAATCCCATCTGAAAAGGCTGCGGCGTCTGGCTTTCTCCGGCAAAAACAGCAGGCGCGGCATGCGGTTTTTCTAAACGCAAATGACCACTGACAAACGTTCCGGCTTGTCCACGCCGCTCCAGCCAGCCCTGAGCCACCAGCTCACCGTACGCATTTTCTACCGTTGAGCGGGAAATGCCCAACTCCTGCGCCCACGTGCGGCTGGACGGCAACCGTGCGCCAGGTTTGAGTTCACCTTGTTCAATGGTATTTTTTAACTGACGGGCGATTTGCTGATAGCGCGGCATCATTATGGTCTGCTTTTTATGTGAAAATATGGTTCTCTTTAACAGTCCATTATAGTGCTACAGTGCAGCCATTGAAACGAGGAGAAACACCATGACAACATTACGCCAGCCCTATTATGAACTTAGCCCTGAAGTCTATAACGCTCTGGTTCAGGCGAAACAAGCATTGGAAAACAGCGCGCTGGATACCACGCTGATGGAATTGGTTTATCTGCGCATCTCGCAGATCAATGGCTGCGCGTTTTGCCTTGAAATGCACAGCAAAGCGCTGCGTAAATCCGGCGTTGAGCAAACCAAACTGGATGCGCTGGCAGGCTGGCGGGTAAGCCACCGTTTCAGTGAACAGGAACGCGCGGCGCTGGCGTGGGCTGAATCCGTGACGGATATTGTTGGCACCCGCGCGGAAGATGACGTTTATCTGCCGTTGCTCGACCATTTTAGCGCCAGAGAGGTAAGCGATCTGACCTTTGCGATCGGCCTGATGAACTGCTTTAACCGACTTGCTGTCAGTATGCGCATGTAACTTTTGTTGCCTGATGGCGCATCAGGCTTACAGCTGTGCAGATGTCCCAGGCCGGATAACACGCTTGCGTCGCCATCCGGCAATTTCCCCCAATAACGCCCCCTCCCCGCTGAGCGCATTAGTGGGGCGTAATCAATCTAAATTTCCCATATATTGTATGGTTGAATCTTTTTTCAACTACATCTAGTATTCCATTTATCACGACGCACAACCAGACGCATATCTTCGCGCCGTTTCTTCACTTTAAATGGAAATACGAATCATGCGAATTACTATTTACACTCGAGACAATTGTGTTCAGTGCCACGCCACGAAACGGGCGATGGAAAGCCGTGGATTTGATTTTGAGATGGTGAACGTCGACCGACTTCCTGATGCGGCAGAAACCCTACGCGCACAGGGTTTTCGCCAGTTACCGGTCGTGATTGCCGGGGAAACCAGCTGGTCTGGATTCCGCCCCGACATGATCAACCGTCTGCGCGCTGAACCCCGCGCATGAGCCAGCTCGTCTACTTCTCCAGCAGCTCCGAAAATACGCACCGCTTTATGTTGCGTTTGGGGTTGCCTGCCATCCGTATCCCGCTCAATGAGCGAGAACGGATCCGTGTGGATGAACCTTACCTTCTGGTGGTGCCCTCTTATGGCGGTGGAGGCACTGCGGGCGCGGTACCCCGGCAGGTGATCCGCTTTTTAAACGATGAACACAACCGGGCGTTAATTCGCGGCGTTATTGCCTCCGGCAATCGCAATTTCGGTGAAGCGTATGGCCGCGCCGGAGACGTTATTTCACAAAAATGCGGCGTACTCTGCCTGTATCGCTTTGAGCTGATGGGAACGCCTGCCGATATCGACAATGTCCGAAAAGGAGTGAACGAATTTTGGCAACGACTACCGCAGAACGCGTGACGCCGACAACCACGGATTATCATGCCCTGAATGCCATGCTGAATCTGTATGACGAAGCGGGCCATATTCAGTTCGACAAAGACCGCCAGGCGGTAGAGGTATTCATTACCACGCATGTGAAGCCCAATTCCGTGGCGTTCGCCAGCCAGGATGAGCGTCTGGATTATCTGCTACGTGAAAGCTATTACGATAACCACGTGCTTAGCCGCTATAACCGCGCGTTCGTGGTATCGCTGTTTGCGCGGGCGCGCGCCAGCGGTTTTCGTTTCCAGACGTTCCTCGGGGCATGGAAGTACTACACCAGCTACACGTTGAAAACCTTTGACGGTAAACGCTATCTGGAAGACGTCGAAGACCGCGTCGCCATGGTGGCGTTGACGCTGGCGCAGGGCGACGAAACGCTGGCGATCCAGCTCGCCGATGAGATGCTCTCCGGTCGCTTTCAGCCTGCGACGCCGACTTTTTTAAACTGCGGGAAGCGCCAGCGCGGTGAACTGGTCTCCTGTTTCCTGTTGCGCATTGAAGACAACATGGAGTCGATTGGGCGGGCGGTAAACTCGGCGCTTCAGCTGTCTAAACGTGGCGGCGGCGTGGCGTTTTTGCTCTCTAATTTACGCGAAGCCGGTGCGCCAATTAAACGCATTGAAAACCAGTCCTCGGGTGTGATCCCCATAATGAAAATGCTGGAAGATGCGTTCTCCTATGCCAACCAGCTCGGGGCACGTCAGGGGGCAGGCGCGGTCTGGCTGCACGCGCATCATCCGGATATTCTGCGTTTTCTCGATACCAAACGTGAAAATGCCGACGAAAAAATCCGTATCAAAACGTTGTCGCTTGGCGTGGTGATCCCGGATATCACTTTTCAGTTAGCCAAAGAGAACGCCGAAATGGCGCTGTTCTCACCCTATGACGTGGAGCGCATTTACGGTAAGCCGTTTGGCGATATTGCGGTCAGCGAGCTGTATCATGAGCTGGTTGCCGACGAACGCATCCGTAAAAAAACCATTAACGCCCGCGACTTTTTCCAGCGCCTTGCTGAGATCCAGTTTGAGTCCGGCTATCCGTACATCATGTATGAAGACACGGTCAATCGCGCCAGTCCCATTGCCGGGCGTATTAATATGAGCAATCTGTGCTCGGAGATATTGCAGGTCAACAGCGCATCCACCTATGACGAAAACCTGGATTACGCAGACATCGGTCACGATATCTCCTGTAACCTCGGATCGCTGAACATTGCCCACACCATGGACTCACCCCATTTTGGCCGCACCGTGGAAATCGCCGTTCGCGCTCTGACGGCGGTATCGGACATGAGTCATATGCGTAGCGTCCCTTCGATTGACGCGGGCAACGCCGCTTCACATGCCATCGGACTTGGACAAATGAACCTGCACGGCTATCTGGCGCGGGAAGGGATTGCCTATGGTTCTGCGGAGGGACTGGATTTCACCAATCTCTATTTCTACACCGTCACCTGGCATGCGCTACATACCTCGATGTTGCTGGCGCGCGAGCGCGGTAAAACCTTTGCTGGATTTACACAATCCCGCTACGCCAGCGGCGACTATTTTGCGCAGTATCTGCACGGCGACTGGCAGCCAAAAACCGGGAAAGTCCGGGCGCTGTTTGCCCGCGCGGGTGTCACGTTGCCGACCCGCGAAATGTGGTTGCAACTGCGCGATGATGTGATGCGCTACGGTATCTATAACCAGAATTTACAGGCGGTGCCGCCGACCGGTTCGATCTCCTACATTAACCATGCGACATCAAGTATTCATCCCATTGTGTCGAAAGTGGAGATCCGCAAGGAAGGCAAAACCGGGCGCGTTTACTACCCGGCGCCGTTTATGACCAACGAGAATCTGGAGATGTACCAGGACGCCTATGAGATTGGTCCACAGAAAATTATCGATACCTATGCCGAAGCCACAAAGCATGTGGATCAAGGGCTATCGCTGACGCTGTTTTTCCCCGATACCGCCACCACCCGCGATATCAACAAAGCGCAGATCTACGCCTGGCGCAAAGGCATCAAGACGCTCTATTACATCCGACTACGCCAGAGGGCGCTGGAAGGCACTGAAATTGAAGGCTGCGTATCATGCGCGCTGTAAGGAGAACGAAGTGAAACTATCACGCATCAGCGCCATTAACTGGAACCAGATCCAGGACGATAAAGACCTGGAAGTGTGGAATCGCCTGACCAGCAACTTTTGGCTGCCCGAGAAGGTGCCACTGTCTAACGATACGCCAGCCTGGCAATCACTGAGCGCTGTTGAACAACAACTGACTATTCGCGTCTTCACCGGTTTAACCTTGCTCGATACCATTCAGAATATCGCGGGCGCTCCCTCGTTGATGGCGGATTCGTTGACCCCGCATGAGGAAGCGGTGCTGTCGAATATCAGCTTTATGGAAGCTGTACATGCCCGTTCATATAGCTCTGTCTTCTCGACGCTGTGTCAGACCAAAGATGTCGACGCCGCCTATGCCTGGAGTGAGCGCAACGAGCCGTTACAGCGTAAAGCAGAAATTATCCTGACCTGGTACGCGTGCGAGGAACCGCTGAAGAAGAAAATTGCCAGCGTATTTCTGGAGTCATTTCTGTTCTACTCCGGCTTCTGGCTCCCGATGTACTTTTCCAGCCGCGGCAAACTGACCAACACCGCCGACCTGATCCGCCTGATCATTCGCGATGAAGCGGTCCACGGCTATTACATTGGTTATAAGTACCAGAAAGGACTGGAGAAACTCTCAGAATCAGAACGTGAGTCGCTGAAGGATTTCGCCCTTGAACTGCTGATGGAACTGTATGACAACGAAGTCCGCTATACGGAAGAATTGTACGCAGAAACCGGCTGGGTCGAAGAGGTCAACGCCTTCCTTTGCTATAACGCCAATAAGGCCCTAATGAACCTGGGATATGACGCGTTATTTCCGGCAGAAATGGCCGACGTTAATCCGGCAATTCTTGCAGCGCTGTCGCCCAATGCCGATGAAAATCATGATTTCTTCTCCGGGTCGGGATCATCGTATGTCATGGGCAAAGCGGTAGAAACCAAAGACGAGGACTGGAGTTTCTGATGATGGCTATTGACGGAAATATCGCACTGATATTTGCGTTAATATTTTTAACAAGATCACACTTTTGTCATTCAATTATTATTGTGTGATCTACACTCAATATCCTCCGCTTTATCCGCCTGAATTCAGACAATTCAGGCGCATTTCAAATGCCCCTTACAAAAAATATCCCACTGTCATCATTGGCGCTCAGCCCTTATATCACGGGAAATCCTGCCGAATGGCATTCCATTGCTTTAACATCATTAACAAATTCAGGGTTGTCTCAGATTCTCAGTATGTTAGGGTAGAAAAAGGTGACTATTTCTATCAGGTAGCATATCGACATATATAAATAACAGGAATCAATCTATTGCATGGCAATTAAATTAGAAGTTAAAAATCTCTATAAGATATTTGGTGAGCATCCGCAGCGAGCTTTCAAATATATTGAAAAAGGACTTTCGAAAGAGCAAATTCTGGATAAAACGGGGCTATCGCTTGGCGTTAAAGACGCCAGTCTGGCCATTGAAGAAGGCGAGATATTTGTCATCATGGGATTATCCGGTTCGGGTAAATCCACAATGGTACGCCTTCTCAATCGCCTGATTGAACCCACCCGCGGGCAAGTTCTGATTGACGGTGTCGATATTGCAAAAATATCCGACGCAGAACTTCGCGAGGTGCGCAGAAAAAAGATTGCGATGGTGTTCCAGTCATTTGCATTAATGCCGCACATGACGGTGCTGGACAATACAGCATTCGGCATGGAATTAGCCGGTATTGCTGCGAATGAACGTCGGGAAAAAGCGCTCGATGCGTTACGCCAGGTTGGGCTGGAGAATTATGCTCACGGCTACCCGGATGAACTTTCCGGGGGCATGCGTCAGCGTGTCGGTCTCGCCCGCGCATTAGCCATAAATCCTGACATCTTATTAATGGATGAAGCCTTCTCGGCCCTCGATCCGTTAATTCGTACTGAAATGCAGGATGAACTGGTAAAACTGCAAGCGAAGCATCAGCGTACCGTGGTCTTTATTTCCCACGATCTGGATGAAGCGATGCGTATTGGCGATCGTATTGCCATTATGCAAAATGGCGAAGTCGTACAGGTCGGGACCCCGGATGAGATTCTGAATAATCCGGCGAATGATTATGTCCGCACCTTCTTCCGCGGCGTTGATATTAGCCAGGTGTTCAGCGCGAAAGATATTGCCCGCCGCAGCCCCGAGGGATTAATTCGTAAAACCCCAGGGTTCGGTCCACGTTCTGCGCTGAAATTATTACAGGATGAAGATCGTGAATTTGGCTACGTCATTGAACGCGGAAATAAGTATGTCGGCGTGGTGTCTATTGACTCCTTAAAATCGGCATTAAGTCAGGCGCAAAACATTGAAGCGGCGTTAATCGAACAGCCGTTAGCCGTGGATGCGCAAACCCCACTCAGCGAATTGCTTTCTCATGTTGGTCAGGCGCCCTGTGCAGTACCGGTCGTCGATGAGGAACAACAGTATGTCGGCATCATTTCGAAACGCATGCTGCTACAGGCTTTAGATCGCGAGGGGGCAAACAATGGCTGATCAAACCAATCCGTGGGATACCGCACCGGCGGCAGAGAACGCCGCACAATCGGCTGATGCCTGGGGCAGCACACCTGCTGCCGACGGCGGCGCAGACTGGCTGAACAGCGCGCCTGCGCCAGCGCCGGAACATTTTAATATTATGGATCCCTTCCATAAAACGTTGATCCCACTGGATAGCTGGGTCACTGAAGGGATCGATTGGGTCGTTTCCCATTTCCGTCCGCTCTTCCAGGGCATCCGTGTCCCGGTGGATTACATTCTCAACGGTTTCCAGCAACTGCTGTTGGGGATGCCTGCGCCGGTGGCGATTATCCTTTTCGCCTTGGTAGCCTGGCAGATTTCCGGGGTCGGGATGGGCGTCGCGACGCTGATTTCGCTGATCGCCATTGGCGCGATCGGAGCCTGGTCGCAGGCGATGATTACGCTCGCGCTGGTGCTCACCGCGCTGCTGTTCTGCGTCATTATCGGGTTACCGCTGGGAATTTGGCTGGCGCGCAGTCCGCGAGCGGCGAAAATTATCCGTCCGCTGCTGGATGCGATGCAGACCACCCCGGCGTTCGTCTATCTGGTGCCGATTGTGATGCTGTTTGGTATCGGCAACGTGCCAGGCGTGGTAGTGACCATCATCTTCGCCCTGCCGCCAATTGTGCGTCTGACCATTCTGGGGATCAACCAGGTCCCGGCAGATCTGATTGAGGCTTCGCGCTCATTTGGCGCCAGTCCGCGCCAGATGTTGTTCAAAGTTCAGCTGCCGCTGGCAATGCCCACCATTATGGCAGGGGTCAACCAGACGCTGATGCTCGCCCTCTCCATGGTCGTTATCGCCTCCATGATTGCCGTGGGCGGACTGGGCCAAATGGTTCTGCGCGGTATCGGCCGCCTCGATATGGGACTGGCCACCGTCGGCGGGGTTGGCATTGTGATCCTCGCCATCATTCTGGACCGTCTGACGCAGGCCGTGGGGCGCGACTCGCGCAGCCGTGGTAACCGCCGCTGGTACACCACCGGTCCTGTTGGGCTTTTTACCCGCCCTTTCATCAAGTAATTCACCTGTTGCCCGGTAGCGTTATGCCTGCCGGGCCTCAGCGTCCCTCCAATAATTAAGGAACAACGATGCGACAGAAAATAATCATTGCCACAGCGTTTGCCACCCTTGTCTCTACCAGCGCTTTCGCTGCTGACCTGCCGGGCAAAGGCGTCACCGTACAGCCAATTCAAAGCACTATTTCCGAAGAAACCTTCCAGACCCTGCTGGTCAGCCGCGCGCTGGAAAAACTCGGTTACACCGTCAACAAACCGAGTGAAGTCGACTACAACGTGGGCTATACCTCCATTGCCTCTGGCGATGCCACGTTTACCGCCGTGAACTGGCAGCCGCTGCATGATGATATGTACGCTGCTGCAGGTGGAGACAAGAAGTTCTATCGCGAGGGGGTATTTGTCACGGGGGCTGCCCAGGGTTATCTGATCGACAAAAAAACCGCCGAACAGTACAACATCACCAATATCGCGCAATTGAAAGACCCGAAAATCGCCAAAGTCTTTGATACCAATGGCGACGGCAAAGCGGATATGATGGGCTGCTCACCGGGCTGGGGTTGTGAAGCCGTGATCAATCACCAGAACAAAGCCTTTGATTTGGAAAAAACCGTCGATGTCAGCCACGGTAACTATGCCGCGATGATGGCCGACACCATTACCCGTTTTAAAGAAGGCAAACCGGTTCTCTATTACACCTGGACGCCGTACTGGGTGAGCGACGTGATGAAGCCGGGTAAAGATGTGGTCTGGTTGCAGGTGCCCTTCTCTTCCCTGCCTGGCGAGCAAAAAGATATCGACACCAAATTGCCCAACGGCGCTAACTACGGCTTCCCGGTGAACACGATGCATATCGTTGCCAATAAAGCCTGGGCGGAGAAAAACCCGGCGGCGGCGAAACTGTTTGCCCTCATGAAACTGCCGCTGGCGGATATTAACGCCCAGAACGCCATGATGCATGAAGGCAAAGCCTCTGAAGCCGATGTTCAGGGTCATGTTGATGGCTGGATCAAAGCCCACCAGCAGCAATTTGACGGCTGGGTGAAAGAAGCATTGGCCACGCAGAAGTAATGTAAACGTTGTGCCGGGTGGCTAATCGTCATCCGGCACAATTCACCTCTTCCCTAAACCGCACAATCCAGCACCTGAATTCATTTTCATTCGTTATGATTGTTATCACTCAATCAAAATCTACTGATAACAATGAATAACCCCACACATCCACTGAGTCCTGCACTGATTGTCCTGATGTCTGTCGCCACCGGTCTGGCAGTCGCCAGCAACTATTACGCGCAGCCGCTGCTCGACACTATCGCTCGCACATTCTCGCTTTCGGCCAGCTCCGCCGGATTTATCGTCACTGCCGCGCAGTTGGGCTATGCTGCCGGGTTATTGTTTCTGGTTCCGCTGGGCGACATGTTTGAACGCCGGACGCTGATTGTCTCGATGACACTGCTGGCGGCTGGCGGCATGCTGATCACCGCCAGCAGTCAGTCGCTTGCCATGATGATCCTGGGGACGGCGCTCACCGGATTGTTCTCGGTCGTCGCCCAAATTTTGGTCCCTCTGGCCGCCTCCCTCGCCACGCCGGATAAGCGCGGCAAGGTGGTCGGCACTATCATGAGCGGTTTGCTGCTGGGGATTTTACTGGCGCGAACCGTCGCCGGATTGCTCGCAAATCTCGGCGGCTGGCGAACCGTGTTCTGGGTTGCTTCTGTCCTGATGGCGCTGATGGCTCTCGCGCTGTGGCGTGGACTGCCGAAGATGAAACCGGAAACCCATCTCAACTATCCGCAGCTGCTGGGTTCCGTATTCAGTCTGTTTCTCCACGACAAACTGCTGCGCACCCGCGCGCTGTTAGGATGCCTGACCTTTGCCAACTTCAGCATCCTCTGGACCTCAATGGCCTTTTTGCTTGCCGCGCCGCCGTTTAACTATTCCGAAGGGATGATTGGCCTGTTTGGTCTGGCAGGCGCCGCAGGTGCGTTGGGTGCACGGCCTGCAGGCAGTTTTGTCGATAAAGGAAAATCCCATCTCACGACCACCCTCGGCCTGCTGTTGTTGCTGCTCTCCTGGCTGGCTATCTGGTATGGACACACCTCAGTGCTGGCGCTGGTTGTCGGTATTCTGGTGCTGGATCTGACGGTTCAGGGCGTACACATCACCAATCAAACGGTTATCTATCGCATTCACCCGGATGCGCGTAACCGTCTGACCGCGGGTTACATGACCTGCTATTTTATCGGCGGCGCTGCCGGTTCGCTGATTTCGGCATCCGCCTGGCAGCATGCGGGGTGGGCTGGCGTTTGTCTGGCGGGCATGACTGTTGCCGTACTTAACCTGCTGGTCTGGTGGCGAGGTTTTCATCGACAAGAAGCCGTAAATTAAGCAGACGCTAAGCGTTTATGCCTGTTTGGGCTCCTTAGGGTGTTAAGGTGCCCCCCAGTCTGTTAAGGTTATAGGAATTATTTATCCTGATTATTTAACATCGGTGACGAATCATATAATCCTATGGAAAGCCCTGCCCCCCTGTCTGATCCCAGTCCGGCGACGTTCGCTGAGGGATGTGAAGACAGCTTACCGATAGTCATCAGCGGTAACCCGTTCGCTTTTGCGTTTACCCGTCGGGGGTTTCCCCCCGCTGGGGTCACGTCAGGTTTCATGCCTCCCGTACTGCTTATTCGTTGTTTGCTCGCTCCCCGCATCGTTGCGTTTTCCAGACTACGGATTAGCCTGGAAAATACTGGCGATTTTATAATCAGCAAGAATTGTTCTAATTTAATAATACATTTACTTTATTTGTCACTGTCGTTACTATATCGGCTGAAATTAATGAGGTCATGCCCAAATGGATAGTTCGTTTACGCCCATTGAACAAATGCTAAAATTTCGCGCCAGCCGCTACGAAGATTTCCCATATCAGGAAATTCTTCTGACCCGTCTTTGCATGCATATGCAGGGCAAGTTGCTGGAAAACCGCAATAAAATGCTGAAAGCTCAAGGGATTAACGAGACGTTGTTTATGGCGTTGATTACGCTGGAGTCTCAGGAAAACCACAGTATTCAGCCATCGGAACTGAGTTGTGCGCTCGGTTCGTCCCGTACTAACGCAACACGAATCGCGGATGAGTTAGAAAAGCGCGGCTGGATCGAACGTCGCGAAAGCGATAACGACCGTCGTTGTCTGCACCTGCAATTGACTGAAAAGGGGCATGATTTTTTGCGCGAGGTTCTCCCACCTCAGCATAACTGCCTGCATCAGCTCTGGTCATCACTCAGCACCGCCGAAAAAGATCAGCTTGAGCACATCACGCGTAAACTCCTGACCCGTCTTGATCAGATGGATAAAGATGGCGCCGTTCTTGAGGCGCTGCGCTAGCGCGTCGGCCCGCTCAAACATCCAGATTTATAAAAGAAAAAACTGACAGGCCAGCACGTCATACTGCTGGCCTTTCTGACAAACAGGTCGGCTCAGCCGATGTGAAAAAATAAGATCGTGGAGAACAACATGAGCGCAAATGCGGAGACTCAAACCCCGCAGCAACCGGTTAAGAAGAATGGCAAGCGTAAAAGTATGCTTATCCTTCTTACCTTGCTCTTTATTATTATTGCCGTGGCATATGGGATTTATTGGTTTTTAGTACTGCGTCATGTCGAAGAGACCGATGATGCGTACGTGGCAGGGAACCAGGTGCAAATCATGGCGCAGGTATCCGGCAGTGTGACCAAAGTCTGGGCTGATAATACTGACTTTGTGAAAAAAGGCGATGTGCTGGTCACACTCGATCAGACCGATGCCAAACAGGCGTTTGAAAAAGCCAAAACAGCATTAGCCTCCAGCGTGCGTCAAACACACCAGTTGATGATCAACAGCAAGCAGTTGCAGGCGAGCATTGAGGTGCAGAAAACCGCGCTGGCCCAGGCGCAAAGCGACTTTAATCGTCGTGTTCCGCTGGGTAATGCCAACCTGATTGGCCGTGAAGAGCTGCAACACGCGCGTGATGCCGTCGCCAGCGCTCAGGCGCAACTGGACGTCGCAATTCAACAATATAACGCCAATCAGGCCATGATCCTCGGTAGTCGGCTGGAAGATCAGCCAGCCGTGCAACAAGCGGCGACTGAAGTCCGTAATGCCTGGCTGGCGCTGGAACGTACGAAAATCGTCAGCCCGATGACGGGATACGTTTCTCGCCGTTCCGTTCAACCTGGCGCCCAGATTAGCCCGACCACACCGCTGATGGCGGTCGTTCCGGCGAACAATCTGTGGGTCGATGCCAACTTTAAAGAAACGCAGTTGGCGCATATGCGCATTGGCCAACCGGCCACCATCATCAGCGATATTTACGGCGATGACGTGAAATATACCGGGAAAGTCGTCGGTCTCGATATGGGAACAGGTAGCGCCTTCTCGCTGCTCCCTGCGCAAAATGCGACCGGTAACTGGATCAAAGTCGTGCAACGTCTGCCAGTACGTATTGAACTGGATGCGCAGCAACTGGCGCAGCATCCTCTGCGCATCGGTTTATCGACATTAGTGACGGTAGATACCTCAAATCGCGATGGGCAGGTGTTGGCAAGTCAGGTACGCACAACGCCAGTTTCTGAAAGCAATGCCCGAGAAATCAGCCTCGCTCCGGTCAATAAGCTGATCGAAGAAATCGTCCAGGCCAACGCGGGTTAATCCTGAGGTGCGTGTGATGCAACAGCAAAAACCGCTGGAAGGCGCACAGCTCGTCATTATGACGATCGCGTTGTCGCTGGCAACATTCATGCAGGTACTGGACTCCACCATTGCTAACGTGGCGATCCCGACTATCGCCGGGAACCTTGGATCTTCATTGAGCCAGGGAACATGGGTGATCACCTCATTCGGGGTGGCAAACGCCATTTCGATTCCGATCACCG
Source organism: Citrobacter enshiensis (assembly GCF_029338175.1). Taxonomy (NCBI): domain Bacteria; kingdom Pseudomonadati; phylum Pseudomonadota; class Gammaproteobacteria; order Enterobacterales; family Enterobacteriaceae; genus Citrobacter; species Citrobacter enshiensis. Next base: position 1,078,708 of record NZ_CP119862.1, on the reverse strand, counting down.
GATGGCTGGCGAAACGCGTCGGCGAAGTGAAGCTGTTCATGTGGTCCACCGTCGCCTTTGTCATTGCGTCATGGGCCTGCGGCGTCTCCAACAGCCTCAACATGCTGATCTTCTTTCGTGTGATACAGGGGATTGTTGCCGGGCCATTAATTCCGCTTTCTCAGAGCCTGTTGCTGAATAACTATCCGCCCGCCAAGCGCTCCATCGCTCTGGCGTTATGGTCGATGACGGTGATTGTCGCGCCGATTTGCGGCCCGATTCTCGGCGGCTATATCAGCGATAACTACCACTGGGGCTGGATCTTCTTCATCAACGTGCCTATCGGCGCGGTGGTCGTATTGATGACGCTGCAAACCCTGCGCGGACGGGAAACCCGCACCGAGCAGCGGCGGATTGATGCCATCGGCCTCGCGCTGTTGGTGGTCGGGATCGGCAGCTTACAGATTATGCTCGACCGCGGCAAAGAGCTGGACTGGTTCGCCTCGCAGGAGATTATCATTCTGACCGTGGTCGCCGTGGTCGCCATCAGCTTCCTGATTGTCTGGGAACTGACGGACGATAACCCCATTGTCGATCTCTCGCTGTTTAAGTCGCGAAACTTCACGATAGGGTGTCTGTGTATCAGTCTGGCCTATATGCTCTACTTCGGCGCTATCGTCCTGCTGCCGCAGCTATTGCAGGAAGTGTATGGCTATACCGCGACGTGGGCCGGTCTGGCATCTGCGCCGGTGGGGATTATTCCGGTGATCTTGTCGCCCATTATCGGACGCTTCGCGCACAAGCTTGATATGCGCAGGCTGGTCACGTTCAGCTTTATTATGTACGCCGTCTGCTTCTACTGGCGTGCATACACGTTCGAGCCGGGCATGGATTTCGGCGCATCGGCCTGGCCGCAGTTTATTCAGGGTTTCGCCGTGGCCTGCTTCTTTATGCCGCTGACGACGATCACCCTCTCCGGTTTGCCGCCTGAACGTCTGGCGGCAGCGTCGAGTTTGTCGAACTTTACGCGAACACTGGCGGGCTCCATTGGTACTTCAATTACGACCACCATGTGGACCAGCCGCGAGTCCATGCACCATGCACAGTTAACCGAGGCGGTGAATCCGTATAACCCCAATGCAAAAGCCATGTACGATCAGCTCCAGGGGCTGGGCATGACCGAACAGCAGGCTTCTGGCTGGCTCGCCCAGCAGATAACCAGCCAGGGGCTGATTATCTCTGCCAATGAAATTTTCTGGATGTCGGCGGGGATATTTCTGGTGTTGCTCGGACTGGTCTGGTTCGCCAAACCGCCCTTTGGTGCGGGCGGTGGCGGCGGCGGTGCGCACTAGTAAAAAAGCCAGTTCTTTTGAACTGGCTTTTTTTGTGTCGGGTGGCGGCTTCGCTTACCCGACCTACGAGGACATTTCTCATTGTAGGCCGGATAAGATGCGTCAGCATCGCCATCCGGCACAGCAACTAGATATGCAGTTCCTGCAGCTTATCTTTTGGCAGCGCCAGCTCTTCATTGCTGTTCACGCGAACATCGCGCTCCAGAATATGACGCGCAATCTCCTGCGCTTCGCTCAGTGAGTGCATCTGATATGTACCGCACTGGTACACGTTCAGTTCCGGGATCTGATTTTGATCCTGCACTTTCAGCACGTCCGCCATCGCTGCTTTCCAGGCATCCGCCACGCGCTGCTCGTCCGGCGTACCAATCAGGCTCATATAGAAACCTGTACGACAGCCCATCGGGGAGATGTCGATGATCTCAACACCGTTACCGTTAAGGTGATTACGCATAAAGCCTGCAAACAGGTGCTCCAGCGTGTGAATACCCTTTTCCGGCATCACTTCTTTGTTTGGGATGCAAAAACGCAGATCAAACACGGTAATGGCGTCGCCATGCGGGGTGTTCATCGTTTTCGCGACCCGGACTGCAGGTGCTTCCATCCGGGTATGATCGACAGTGAAGCTATCTAACAACGGCATTTCGCCACCTCCGATAATTATTTTAAAAATAAACTGAACTCTTTGTTCCGGGGCGAGTCTGAGTATATGAAAGACGCGCATTTGTTATCATCATCCCTGTTTTCAGAGATGAAATTTTGGCCACTCCCGAGTGGCCTTTTTCTTTTCTGTCAGGCGTGCTTTTCCAGCCACGCTGAAAACGACTCGGTATCCGCCGCTTCGACATCCTGCTGACGACGTTTCGATGCCTCGCGTTCAGCAATAAAGTCCTGCTCCTGCAATATTTCCAGCGGCTCTTCACGCAGCAAATTACGATAGGCCTCGCCCAGTGCTTTGCCTGTTCCGCCAATCCCTGTGTCAATCATAGACCGCAGGATGCGTGCCGAGAATGTCAGTTCCGGATTATCGAAGCAGGCGACCAGTTCATCGCAGACTTTCTGATATTCCTCTCCGCCGTGGATGCTGTCCAGCGTTTGTGCCACGCGTTTCAGATCGCGGAACAAATCTTTACCGACTTTCGGCAGCGGGAACTGCGCCGTTTGACAGCCAATACCTAACGTCAGACCTGGCTTACGCCCTTCCAGAATCACCCGATTCCAGTTAGTACGCGTACACAGGAGCTCGTCGCTGCTCATTTCCGGCGCATCCGCCAATACGCACCAGACCATAAACAGATCAAGGAAACGCACCTGCTGCTCGTCCACGCCAATCGGCGAGAACGGGTTAATATCCAGCGAACGCACTTCGATGTACTCAATACCGCCGCGCAAAAGCGCATCTGACGGCGATTCGCCGCTACGCGTTACACGCTTCGGACGAATTGGCGCATAGAGTTCGTTTTCAATCTGCAGAACGTTGTTGTTAATTTGCAGGCGCTTGCCGTCTTTCTCCAGCCCAATCTCCGCATACTCCTCGGAAGGCGTTTTGATCGCGCGCTTTAATCCTGCCACATACTCATGCAGATCGTTAAACGTAATACCGAGATTGCTTTGCGATTTATTGGTATAACCGAGGTCGCTTAAGCGCAGAGACGTTGCATACGGCAGGTAGTACATGCCGCACTCCGTTTTCTCAAACGGCAGCGTGGTCGGTTTTCCCTGCAGGAACGAAGAGCAAATCGCCGGAGACGCGCCAAACAGGTACGGGATCACCCAACCAAAGCGGTAATAGTTACGGATCAGACGGAAATAACCGGCAGAGATTTTTTCTTTCGCATCTTCGCCTTCCGTTACGCCACACTTCGCCTGCCAGAACGCCATGGGCAGCGAGAAGTTGTAATGCACGCCAGAGATGGTTTGCATCAACGCGCCGTAGCGGTTTTTCAGCCCTTCGCGATACAGCGTTTTCAGACGACCGATGTTAGAGGTGCCATACTGCGCCAGTTCGATATCCTGCCCTTCGGCAATATAGCAAGGCATGCTCAGCGGCCACATCCGCTCATCGCCCAGGTTTCTGGCCGTGAAACGATGCAGATCGCGCATCAATGTCAGCATATGTTGAATATCGCCATCGACCGGAGTGATAAACTCCAGCAGCGCTTCGGCAAAGTCGGTGGTTATCCATTTATGCGTCAGCGCAGAGCCTAACGCCTCTGGATGGCCTGTCGTTGCTAATGTGCCATCAGCATTAACACGCAGTGTTTCGCGCTCTAGCCCGCGCTGAATCCCCTTCAACGCCTGAGGATGCTTTTCCAGCCAGGCTAACGCCTGTGATACGTCCGGGATCAAATTGACCTCCCGCCTGTCAAAATCGTTTTATTTAGCATAATTGTAATGGTGACCATGTGTGTCTATCTACAATTAGTGCCACCACATCATGCCCTGAAGAGTAGCCGCTGCGACCACAACATAGCGCAACGTTTTACCAAGACATAAAAAAAAGAGCACTGGCCCCCATGAGATGCGCATCCATCCCGCCAGTAAGCACAGTAAATCCCCCACGACCGGCATCCAGCTTAATAGCAGGGTGACTGCACCATAACGCTTAAGCCAGCCCGTGGCTTTTTCTTGCCAGCGCGACGTTTTACGTAACGGGAAGAAACGCCCAAGGATAACGTTAGTTAACCCCCCAAGGCTATTACCCATTGTTGCGGTTAAGACTAAGACCCAGGGATGACTCACCCCGGAAACTAACATCGCCGCTAAAACAACTTCTGAATTTCCGGGCAATAACGTGGCGCTGAGAAAACTACTGGCAAACAGGGACAGGAGCGACAGTCCATCACTCACAATAATCGAACGTCCACAGCATCCATTCCCGCCGCACGTGCCGCCTGCAGACCAAAATCGGCATCTTCAAACACCACACACTGCGCAGGAATCACGCCCATACGTTCCGCGCACAGCAAGAACGTATCAGGGGCGGGTTTGTGATGCTGAACATGATCAGCCGCGACGACCGCATCAAAATAGCGACGTAAGTCCAGGTGAGTCAACAACGCTTCAGCGATGGCACTTTCACTACCGGTTCCCACTGACATCGGGCGACGGCCATACCAGGCCTTCACCACCTCGACCAGAGGCAACGGTTCAACGCTGTCCAGCAGCATGCTTTTTACCGTATCGGTTTTTTCTTGCGCCAGCGAATGGGGGTCAAGATCGGCGTGATTGAGTTCAATGATTGACTGAGCAATGCGCCAGGTTGGGGAACCGTTGAGTGCTACCATTGCCTGAAGATCAAAACGCAGGCCGTAGCGCCCTAATACTTCACTCCACGCCTTACGGTGCGTCGGTTCAGTATCCAGGAGGGTACCATCCATATCAAAAATCAAACCCGCATAACGTTCGTACATTGCGTTCTCACAAACCTAATGACCAGACGTTACTTTATCGTAATTGATTGATTTTGTCGCTGATGGAGATAGTGAGGATTGTTCAGTGTGTGAAGCAAAGAAGTGTTTGTGTGAAGAAAAGAAGTGTTTTGCAGAAGATGGTGCATCCGGGAGGATTCGAACCTCCGACCGCTCGGTTCGTAGCCGAGTACTCTATCCAGCTGAGCTACGGATGCATCAGGGAACTTATTTTACTGCTGACATTGATACCGCTACAAAAGCCGTATCAAATAAGAGATGGTGCATCCGGGAGGATTCGAACCTCCGACCGCTCGGTTCGTAGCCGAGTACTCTATCCAGCTGAGCTACGGATGCATCAGGGAACTTATTTTACTGCTGATATTGATATCGCTACAAAAGCCATATCAAGTAAGAGATGGTGCATCCGGGAGGATTACTCGGCTGCGCCTCGCCCTGTGGGTCGTTGCTAAAGCAACGTTATCCTCCCTGGCACCTACGATGTTATCGCAGACCATGAAACAACAAACCGATTGTTATTTCTGAGAAGATGGTGCATCCGGGAGGATTCGAACCTCCGACCGCTCGGTTCGTAGCCGAGTACTCTATCCAGCTGAGCTACGGATGCATCAGGGAAACTTACTTTACTGCAGATTTTTGATACCGCTGCTAAAGCCGTATCGCTCACTCATACTTTCATTACTGAAAGTAAAAGAGAATATGGTGCATCCGGGAGGATTCGAACCTCCGACCGCTCGGTTCGTAGCCGAGTACTCTATCCAGCTGAGCTACGGATGCAAATGGCGGTGAGGCGGGGATTCGAACCCCGGATGCAGCTTTTGACCGCATACTCCCTTAGCAGGGGAGCGCCTTCAGCCTCTCGGCCACCTCACCAAACGCCTCTTGCGAGTGCTTCGGAGAACTCGTTAAAAGCTCTTCGTCGCTGCGTGGCGCACATATTACTTTCTGGGACTTATAAGTCAAACAATTTTTCCTGCACTTTTATCGTTTGCACACTTCACGCGCAATTAGTCTGCAAAAACGGCAAAAAGAGTGTTTTATCAACAGACAAATCGGTGTTTAGCCCGCTAAGCGGAGGGACAAAAAAACGAGGCAAATGAAAAAGCATGTCGGCAAAAGGAGAGACAGAATGAGGAAATGGAACTTGTGAGATAAAAAAGAGGGTTTAAAGCGGGAATCAGGTTGCGCCTCACCGAACGAGATGAGACGCGAAAACCTTAGTAACTGGACTGCTGGGATTTTTCAGCCTGGATACGCTGGTAGATCTCTTCACGATGGACAGAGACTTCTTTCGGGGCGTTTACGCCAATACGTACCTGGTTGCCCTTCACCCCTAAAACTGTCACGGTGACCTCATCTCCAATCATGAGGGTCTCACCAACTCGACGAGTCAGAATCAGCATTCTTTGCTCCTTGAAAGATTAAAAGAGTCGGGTCTCTCTGTATCCCGGCATTATCCATCATATAACGCCAAAAAGTAAGCGATGACAAACACCTTCGTGTAAGCAGTCACGGCATCACATTCTGTTAAACCTAAGTTTAGCCGATATACACAACTTCAACCTGACTTTATCGTTGTCGATAGCGTTGATGCAAACGCCGTAAACCAAGGTCTACGGCGCTCGCTAACGCTTATAGTTATTACAGTTTTGCGCTGACCCAGCCTTTCACACTGGCTAACGCTGCAGGCAGAGCCGCAGCATCCGTACCACCGGCTTGCGCCATGTCCGGACGACCACCGCCTTTACCGCCCACCTGCTGAGCGACCATACCTACCAGTTCTCCGGCTTTCACACGGTCGGTCACATCCTTAGACACGCCCGCAATCAGAGAAACCTTACCTTCAGCTACCGTTGCTAAAACGATAACCGTAGACCCCAGTTGATTTTTCAGATCATCAACCATGGTACGCAGCATTTTCGGTTCAACATCCGCAAGCTCACTGACCAGCAGCTTCACGCCGTTGATGTCGACAGCATTGCTGGAAAGATTCGCACTCTCCTGCGCTGCGGCCTGTTCCTTCAACTGCTGCAACTCTTTTTCAAGCTGACGCGTACGTTCCAGTACAGAACGAACCTTATCACCCAGATTCTGACTATCGCCTTTCAGCAGCTGCGCGATATCGTTTAAGCGATCGCTTTCCGCATGCAGAGTCGCTATCGCACCTTCGCCAGTGACCGCTTCAATACGGCGAACGCCTGCCGCAGTACCGGACTCGGAAACAATGCGGAACAGACCAATATCCCCGGTACGGCTGGCGTGCGTACCGCCGCACAGCTCGGTGGAGAAATCGCCCATGCTCAGTACGCGAACGCGCTCGTCATACTTCTCGCCAAACAGCGCCATTGCCCCTTTCGCTTTCGCCGCGTCCAGATCCATGACATTGGTTTCAACCGGCAAGTTACGACGAATCTGTGCGTTCACCAGGTCTTCCACGGCACGGATTTCAGACGGTTTCATGGCTTCATTATGGGAGAAGTCGAAACGCAGAACTTTATCGTTAACCAGGGAACCTTTCTGCGCCACATGCGTGCCCAGAATCTGACGCAACGCCGCATGCATCAGGTGCGTTGCGGAGTGGTTCAGACGAATACGTGCGCGGCGAACATCATCCACATCGGCCTGCACGGCGTCGCCCACTTTCAGAGAACCCGCAGAGAGCTTACCGATATGACCAATCGCCTGGCCGTATTTCTGCGTGTCGCTCACTGCAAATGCGAAGCCTGCACCTTTCAGTTCGCCTTTATCGCCAACCTGGCCGCCGGATTCAGCGTAGAACGGAGTCTGATCGAGAACGACAACCGCTTCCTGCCCTGCGTTAATCACTTCCACCGCTTTACCATCGACGAACAGCGCGGTGACCTTACCATTCAGTTCCAGATGGTCGTAGCCTTTAAACTCTGACGCGCCATCAACGCGAATCATCGCATTGTAGTCCGCACCAAAACCGCTGGCCTCACGCGCGCGACGGCGCTGTTCTTCCATAGCGGCTTCAAAGCCTGCTTCATCAACTTTGATGTTGCGCTCACGGCAAACGTCCGCCGTCAGGTCAACCGGGAAGCCGTAGGTGTCATACAGACGGAAAGCAGTTTCGCCGTCCAGCGTATCGCCAGTCAGCTTCGCCAGTTCGTCATCCAGCAGCGCCAGACCACGCTCCAGCGTACGGGCAAACTGCTCTTCTTCAGTTTTCAGAACTTGTTCAACCTGAGCCTGCTGACGCTTCAGCTCTTCACCAGCAGATCCCATCACTTCTACCAGCGGGCCAACCAGCTTGTAGAAGAATGTCTCTTTCGCGCCCAGCATGTTGCCATGACGAACTGCACGACGAATGATGCGACGCAGCACATAGCCACGGTTTTCGTTCGACGGTACAACGCCATCGGCAATCAGGAATGCGCAGGAGCGGATGTGGTCAGCGATAACGCGCAGCGACTTGTTATTGAGGTCAGTCGCGCCAGTGACTTTCGCCACGGCCTTAATCAACGAGCTGAACAGGTCAATTTCATAGTTGGAGTTAACGTGTTGCAGCACAGCCGCAATACGTTCCAGCCCCATACCGGTGTCCACAGAAGGCTTCGGCAGCGGTTCCATGGTGCCGTCAGCCTGACGGTTGAACTGCATGAAGACGATGTTCCAGATCTCAATGTAGCGATCGCCATCTTCTTCTGCGCTTCCCGGAGGGCCGCCCCAGATATGGTCGCCGTGGTCATAGAAAATCTCGGTGCACGGGCCGCAAGGACCGGTGTCGCCCATCTGCCAGAAGTTGTCAGACGCATACGCACCACCTTTGTTATCACCAATGCGGATGATACGTTCGCGCGGAATGCCGACTTCTTTTTCCCAGATTTCAAAGGCTTCATCGTCGGTTTCGTAGACGGTCACCCACAGGCGATCTTTTGGCAGGGCAAACCAGTTTTCACCGGTCAGAAGTTCCCACGCATATTGAATCGCGTCGTGTTTGAAGTAGTCGCCGAAGCTGAAGTTACCCAGCATTTCGAAGAAAGTATGGTGACGTGCAGTGTAACCGACGTTTTCCAGATCGTTGTGCTTACCACCCGCACGCACGCAGCGCTGAGAGGTCGTTGCGCGGGAATAATTACGCTTGTCGAGCCCAAGGAAAACATCCTTGAACTGGTTCATCCCGGCGTTGGTAAACAACAAAGTGGGGTCATTGTTTGGAACCAGAGAGCTGCTAGCAACTACCTGATGTCCCTTACTATGGAAAAAGTCGAGAAACGCCTGACGGATCTCAGCGGTGCTCTTGCTCATAATTATCCTGAAATCAATCTACACTTCATCTTTCAAACCGCCTCTGCGTTGGCTGCGCTTGTTCACCCCAGTCACTTACTCCAGTAAGCTCCAGGGGATTCACTCACTTGCCACCTTGAGCGGCTTGAATGATTTGGTGTATTTAAGGAATATTCGTCGCAGACGTAGGTCATCATAAAACGCCCCTCGCCTGAACGGAAAAAAGTGGGAATAAGATAAGTTTTCTTTACGGGGAAGTAAAATCCCGTATGTGCTCAATCATCAAAATTTCGCCATATATCCTGGATATCTTCCATCAGGTAGCCGCGATAGAGCAAAAAACGCTGAATCTTTACCTTTTCTGAAAAGTCTGTCGGCAGTGGTTCGCCGTATTTTCGGAAAGCCTGGTCGCGCGCGCGCCCACACCAGTCAATCTCGCATTCACGCATGGCCTTTTCTGTTGCTTCACGCGCAATACCTTTCTGATTCAGTTCCTGGCGTATACGTGCCGGACCATAACCTTTGCGGCTACGACTGGCGATAAAGCGTGCGACAAACCGATGGTCATCAAGATAATGGTGCTCATAGCACCAGGCGATAACCCGCTCATAGTCCTCTGCCGTCGCGTCGATCTCTTCCGGCCCATTTTTACCCATCACCGGCGCAGAGAGCTTACGGCGCAACTCTTGTTCACTGTGGTCACGTACCGCCAGAATGCGAACGGCACGGTCTAACAGACGGGAATAAACGGGTCGGCGCGGTGTAGATTCGCTCATAACAACCTTCGAAAAATAAAATGCAAAAAGGGCCGCATAAATGCAGCCCTCTGATTGTAAACCTGATAAAACGCCAGAGCGTCGCCATCAGGCATGGTAACGATTAAAAATCTTCGTTGGTTTCCGCAACGTCTGCACCATCATCAACGGAGAAATCTGGCGTTGAATCCTGGTTGCTCAGCAGCAGTTCGCGTACTTTCTTCTCGATTTCTTTCGCCGTCGCCGGATTCTCTTTCAGCCAGCTTGTCGCATTCGCTTTACCCTGACCGATCTTCTCGCCGTTATAGCTGTACCAGGCGCCAGCTTTCTCGATCAGCTTCTCTTTCACGCCCAGGTCAACCAGTTCGCCATAGAAGTTGATGCCTTGACCGTAGAGGATCTGGAACTCAGCTTGTTTAAACGGTGCCGCGATTTTGTTCTTCACGACTTTAACGCGGGTCTCGCTACCGACCACGTTGTCGCCCTCTTTCACCGCGCCAATACGACGGATGTCCAGACGAACAGAAGCGTAGAATTTCAGCGCGTTACCACCGGTGGTGGTTTCCGGGTTACCGAACATCACGCCAATTTTCATACGGATCTGGTTGATGAAGATCAGCAGCGTGTTGGACTGTTTCAGGTTACCCGCCAGCTTACGCATCGCCTGGCTCATCATACGTGCCGCGAGGCCCATGTGGGAGTCGCCGATTTCGCCTTCGATTTCCGCTTTCGGCGTCAGTGCCGCAACGGAGTCGACCACGATAACGTCAACGGCACCCGAACGCGCCAGCGCGTCACAGATTTCCAGCGCCTGCTCACCGGTATCCGGCTGAGAACACAGCAGGTTGTCAATGTCGACACCCAGCTTACGGGCATAGATTGGGTCCAGTGCGTGTTCTGCATCGATAAACGCACAGGTTTTGCCTTCACGCTGCGCTGCGGCGATCACCTGCAACGTCAGGGTTGTTTTACCGGAAGATTCCGGTCCGTAAATTTCGACGATACGCCCCATCGGCAGACCGCCCGCACCCAGCGCGATATCCAGTGAAAGCGAACCGGTGGAGATAGTTTCCACATCCATGGAACGGTCTTCACCCAGGCGCATGATGGAGCCTTTACCGAATTGCTTTTCGATCTGGCCCAGTGCTGCCGCCAACGCTTTCTGTTTGTTTTCGTCGATAGCCATTATTACTCCTGTCATGCCGGATGAAACCGGATAATAAATTCTGTTCTGTTGCCGCAATTATACTGTATGCTCATACAGTATCAAGTGTTTTGTAGAAATTGTTGCCAGAGGGTTTGCAGCGCATAAGCCGTCGCCTGACGACGTACCGCCTCGCGGTCGCCGCTGAAACATTCCCGACGCGTAATCCCTTCGCCACTGGCGCTGGCAAAGGCAAACCAGACCGTACCGACAGGTTTTTCTTCGCTGCCGCCCTCCGGCCCGGCAATTCCGCTAATCGAGACAGCGAAGTGCGCTCTGGCGGCTTTCAGCGCACCAATTGCCATTTCTACCACCACGGGTTCACTGACCGCGCCATGCTGAGCCAGCGTCTCTTCGCGAACGCCGATCATCTGCGCTTTTGCTTCATTGCTGTAGGTGACAAATCCGCGTTCAAACCAGGCAGAACTCCCGGCGATATCGGTAATGGCTTTCGCCACCCAACCGCCCGTACAGGATTCCGCTGTCGTTACGGTGGCGCCGCGCGCTTTTAACGCCAGCCCCACCCGTTCACTTAACTGCATCAGTTCACTGTCAGTCATTCCGACCTCTGTCAGTTAAAAAATATGCCGGACAAGATACCACTTCCCTCGTTGAGATGGGGATGAGGTGACCATTTTACGAGGAGGATTCAGGAAATAGACTAACCGCGTTAAAAATAGTGCCGGATAGCGATGCTCTGGCATCTTATCCGGTCTACAAAGGAACTCAGCCCCATAGACCGGATAAGGCAAAGCCGCCATCCGGCAAAAGAGTATTACTGTACGCGTGCCAGCGCGACGGCCTGGCCAAGCTGCCAGACCGCCATGGCATAATGGGTGCTGTGGTTATAGCGGGTAATGGCGTAGAAGTTCGGTAAACCGTACCAGTACTGGTAGCCGGTACCGATATCAAGACGCAGCAAGCTGGCCTTTTGATGATTACCCAGCGACTGCTGCGGCGTTAACCCGGCAGCGGCAAGTTGGGAGAGGCTGTACTGGGTTTTAAAGCCATTCTCAAGGCCTGGCGCCTGGCCGTTAGCCATCACCGCCACCGTATCGCCTTTCTCCCAACCGTGTCCTTTAAAGTAGTTTGCAACGCTACCGATGGCATCGACCGGATCCCACAGGTTGATATGACCGTCGCCGTTGAAGTCAACCGCATATTCTTTGTAGGAGGACGGCATAAACTGTCCGTACCCCATCGCACCCGCAAAGGAACCTTTCAGATCCAGCGGGTCATCCTGTTCATTACGCGCCATCAGTAAGAAGGTTTCCAGCTCGCTGGAGAAGTACTCCGCCCGGCGTGGGTAGTTGAACGACAGCGTCGCCAGCGCATCCAGAATGCGCGTTTTGCCCATCACACGCCCCCAGCGCGTTTCAACTCCGATAATCCCGACGATGATTTCCGGCGGTACGCCATAAACCTGCCATGCGCGGTTCAGCGCATCTTCGTACTGATTCCAGAACACCACGCCATTTTGCACATTATCCGGGGTGATGAACTGCTTGCGATAGCGCAGCCATGCGCCGTTAGGTCCGGTAGGCGCTTGAGCCGTCGGGGCTTGTCTGTCCATCAGACGCAGCACGTAATCCAGACGTTTAGCCTGTGACAGGATCTCCTGCAACTGTTGGCGGTCGAAGCCGTGTTTGCTCACCATTTTGTCGATGAACTGCTGCGCATTGGGGTTATTGGCGAAATCGCCGCCCATCTGCATCACGTTGTGTTGGGGCTCAAGCAGGAAACCGCCGGACGGCGTCCCCGTTGTCGTTTGAGTCTCTGAAGGTTTCGGTTTGCTGCTACAGGCAGCCAGCAACACACAAAGGGGAAGTAACGCTACATAACGACGCTTGAACATGAGACATCCATTAAACAAATTCAGCCAGGGTGAAGTATGGTAAAGCATCCTCCGTCGCACAAGGAAGCGGTAGTCGCTATCGCTACCTATTTTTAGCAGCAAAAATCGCGATTCCTTTTATCACGCTAGTGATGAATCCCTCTTCAACATGATCTTTTTCTATGATTCACGCCCCCTGAATGCACTATCATCGCGTACTGCTATTGCGTGAATAAGCGGGAACAGCGGCAGTTTTCGTTGTTCCTGATCATCGGCAAAAGGGGTTGAAGTGATCATAACCGGAGAAACCAATGAGTGATGCACTACTGAACGCGGGCCGTCAGACATTAATGCTGGAGTTACAGGAAGCGAGCCGTCTGCCGGAGCGTCTGGGCGATGATTTTATCCGCGCCGCGAATACCATTATCCACTGCGAAGGCAAGGTGATTGTCTCCGGTATCGGCAAGTCCGGTCATATTGGCAAAAAAATCGCGGCAACCCTCGCCAGCACTGGCACTCCGGCTTTTTTTGTTCACCCGGCGGAAGCGCTGCACGGCGATCTGGGGATGATCGAAAGCCGTGACGTTATGCTGTTTATCTCCTATTCCGGCGGCGCGAAAGAGCTGGATCTCATCATTCCGCGCCTCGAAGACAAATCGGTCGCCCTGCTGGCGATGACCGGGAAACCCACCTCCCCGCTGGGTCTGGCGGCGAAAGCCGTGCTGGATATCTCCGTCGAACGTGAAGCCTGCCCGATGCATCTGGCGCCAACCTCCAGTACGGTAAATACCCTGATGATGGGTGATGCGCTGGCGATGGCCGTAATGCAGGCGCGCGGTTTTAACGAGGAAGACTTCGCCCGCTCTCACCCGGCTGGCGCACTGGGCGCACGTTTGTTGAATAACGTGCATCATCTGATGCGCCGCGACGATGCGGTGCCTCAGGTTCAGCTTGCCACCAGCGTGATGGACGCGATGCTGGAATTGAGCCGTACCGGGCTGGGTCTGGTCGCGGTCTGTGACGATGAAGCCTATGTGAAAGGCGTATTTACCGACGGCGACCTGCGTCGCTGGTTAGTGGGCGGCGGTGCGCTCACCACGCCAGTCAGTAACGCGATGACTCACAATGGCGTCACGCTACAGGCACAAAGCCGCGCCATTGACGCCAAAGAGATCCTGATGAAGCGCAAAATTACCGCCGCCCCGGTGGTGGATGAAAACGGTAAACTCACCGGCGCGATTAACCTGCAGGATTTTTATCAGGCAGGCATTCTCTAATCTTTGAGTCCCAGACGCTTCGCCAGTCGGTGCAGGTTGGCGACGTCTGTTTCAAGCGCCCGCGCGCTGGCCGCCCAATTGTGGTTATTTTGCGCCAGCGCCCGGCGGATAATCTCCCGCTGAAAACGCTCCGTCGCCTCCCGCAAATTGTGATTGAGCGGCAATTCTGTCGTCGGTTCCGGCTGAGGTACAGCCGACGCGTCCTGTAATGCAAAATGCGTGGCTTCCAGCAGCACTTCATTCCCTGCTTTCGTTGCCCTCGCCAGCACCACGGCACGATGGATCGCATGTTCCAGTTCGCGCACGTTCCCAGGCCAGCCATAGTGCAACAGGTGACTGCGCGCGGCGGGACTCAACACCACGCGCGAAAGTCCCAACCGCAGCCGACACTGCTCGCAAAAATAGCCTGCCAGCAGCACCACATCCTCACCGCGCTCGCGCAGAGGCGGCACGGAAAGCGGGAAAACGCTCAAACGGTGAAACAGGTCGGCCCTGAAACGCCCGGCCAGGACTTCTTCACGCAGGCAACGGTTGGTCGCCGCCAGTACGCGTACATCAACGCGCAGACTACGATCGTCGCCGACACGCTGAATATCGCCGTACTGCAAAACACGCAGCAGCTTGGCCTGCAGCGCTAATGACAGTTCACCAATCTCATCCAGGAACAGGGTGCCGTTATCGGCCATTTCGAACTTACCGCTGCGGTTGCTGATGGCTCCGGTAAACGCCCCTTTGACATGGCCAAACAGTTCACTCTCCGCCACGCTTTCCGGCAGCGCGGCGCAGTTGAGATAGACCAGCGGATTCACCGCCCGCGGCGAGCCTTCATGGATGGCTTTTGCCACCAACTCTTTACCGGTTCCCGTTTCGCCGCTGATCAGCACGTTGAGGTCAGAGCCCGCCACAATCTCTATCTCTTTTTTTAACTGCATCATGGTGGGTGAAAGGCCAATCATCTGCGTCTCTTTCACCGGCTCAAACGCGGAGGATGAACCCGGCAGCATATTCTGGCTTTCCAGTTGTTCAATCAGCAGCGCATTACTCAGCGCCCCGGACGCCAGCGCGGCAATCAGACGCAGTTCTTCATCACTGAAAACATCAAACTGGTCCGGCGCCATGCCGTCGAGCGTCAGCGCGCCAATCAGGTTCTGTCCGGCGAACAGCGGCAGGCCAATACAGGCGTGTACCTTCAGGCTCTCTTGCCCTGGAATCAATCCGTCATAGGGGTCGGGTAAATCGCTGTCGGCCGGGAAGCGCACCACGTCCCCGGCGCGGGCGATGGCCTCCAGGCGCGGATGCCCTTCCAGCGTAAAGCGTCTGCCGAGCACATCGCGCGCCAGGCCATCAATCGCCAGCGGGATAAACTGGCGCGCCTCGTAGCGCAACAATGCGGAGGCATCACATTCCAGCACCTGCCGCAGCGTCGTGATCAGGCGCTGAAATCTGTCCTGATGGCCGATACCGCGTTGTAATTCAATGGCGATGCTCGCCAGTACATCAACGGAAAAACGCATAACACCCTCATTGTCATTTTGACCATTCATACTGTCATAGTGACCATTTAATGAATAGTCATTTTGACTACCAATTTATGAGTATTATTTTAAAAACAGTTTAAAATCATAATGTTAAAAAGTTGGCACACAACCTGCAATCAGAAAGACATCTTTTGGGGAAAACACTGAATTCATTGAGGTTGCTATGTCTATTCTGGTTAAAAATAACATCCATTGGGTTGGCCAACGTGACTGGGAAGTCCGTGATTTTCACGGGACTGAATATAAAACGCTGCGCGGCAGCAGCTACAACAGCTATCTCATCCGTGAAGAAAAAAATGTGCTGATCGACACCGTCGACCATAAGTTCAGCCGTGAATTCGTGCAAAACCTGCGCAGTGAAATTGACCTCGCAGACATTGATTACATCATCATCAACCACGCAGAAGAGGACCACGCCGGTGCGCTGACCGAGCTGATGATGCAGATCCCCGATACGCCTATCTACTGCACCGCGAATGCCATTGATTCTATCACCGGCCATCATCATCATCCGGAGTGGAATTTCAACGTGGTGAAAACCGGCGACGCACTGGATATCGGCAACGGCAAACAGCTGATCTTCGTTGAAACCCCGATGCTGCACTGGCCGGACAGCATGATGACCTATATGACCGGCGATGCGGTTCTGTTCAGTAATGACGCCTTCGGTCAGCACTATTGCGATGAACGTCTGTTTAATGACGAAGTGGATCAGACCGAACTGTTCGAACAGTGCCAGCGTTACTATGCCAACATTCTGACCCCATTCAGCCGCCTGGTGACGCCAAAAATCACCGAAATCCTCGGTTTTAATCTGCCGGTCGATATGATTGCCACCTCCCACGGCGTGGTCTGGCGCGACAACCCAACGCAGATTGTTGAGATGTACCTGAAATGGGCGGCGGATTATCAGGAAGACCGCATCACTCTTTTCTACGACACCATGTCGAACAATACCCGCATGATGGCGGACGCCATCGCTCAGGGGATTAACGAAGTGGACCCAAACGTGGCGGTGAAAATCTTTAACGTCGCCCGCAGCGATAAAAACGAAATTCTGACCAACGTTTTCCGCTCCAAAGGCGTGCTGGTCGGCACCTCCACGATGAACAACGTGATGATGCCGAAAATCGCTGGCCTGGTCGAAGAGATGACCGGCCTGCGTTTTCGCAACAAACGCGCCAGCGCCTTTGGATCTCACGGCTGGAGCGGCGGCGCGGTTGACCGTCTCTCTACCCGCTTGCAGGATGCCGGTTTTGAAATGTCATTGAGCCTGAAAGCCAAATGGCGCCCGGATCTGGATGCGCTGGAACTGTGCCGTCAGCATGGTCGTGAGATTGCGCGTCAGTGGGCACTCGCTCCGCTGCCGGAAACCCATGTCACAGCGACCGCCAAAGAGGAAGCGTGCGTCTGTGCTGCCGCAGCGGCAGCCGACCTCGGCCCCTGCATGCAATGCAGCGTCTGCCAGTGGATTTACGATCCCGCCAAAGGCGAACCCCTGCAGGATGTCGCTCCGGGAACACCGTGGAGCGACGTTCCGGACAACTTCCTCTGCCCGGAATGTTCATTGGGTAAAGAGGTCTTCGACGTACTGGCAACGGAGGCAAAATGAGCCACGGAATTGTCATTATTGGTTCGGGCTTCGCCGCCCGCCAGTTAGTCAAAAACATCCGTAAACAGGATGCTGATATCCCGTTAACCCTGATTGCGGCTGACAGCATGGATGAATATAACAAGCCCGACCTCAGCCACGTTATCAGCCAGGCACAGCGCGCTGACGACCTCACCCGCCAGTCGGCGGGTGAGTTTGCCGAACAGTTTACTTTACGCCTGTTCCCGCATACCTGGGTCACCGACATTGATGCCGATGCCCATGTGGTGAAAAGTCAGAACATGCAGTGGCGATACGACAAGCTGGTGCTGGCGACCGGGGCTTCAGCCTTTGTCCCTCCTGTTACCGGGCGTGAGTTAATGCTCACTCTGAACAGTCAGCAGGAGTACCGCGCGTGTGAAACGCAACTGCGCGACGCGCACCGGGTGTTGATTGTCGGCGGCGGTCTGATCGGCAGCGAGCTGGCGATGGATTTCTGCCGGGCGGGCAAAGCCGTGACGTTGATTGATAACGCCGCCTGCATTCTGGCTTCACTGATGCCGCCGGAAGTGAGCAGTCGCTTACAGCATCGTCTTACCGATATGGGCGTGCATCTGTTGCTGAAATCACAGCTTCAGGGGCTGGAGAAAACGGCGTCCGGTATTCGTGCCACGTTCGATCGTCAGCGCAGTGTTGAGGTCGACGTGGTGATCGCCGCTACCGGTTTGCGTCCGGAAACGGCGCTGGGGCGTCGCGCCGGTTTAACTCTCAATCGCGGCATTTGCGTGGACAGCTACCTGCAAACCAGTCATCCGGATATTTATGCCCTCGGTGACTGCGCGGAAATCAATGGTCAGGTACTGCCCTTCCTGCAGCCGATTCAGCTCAGCGCGATGTACCTGGCGAAAAACCTGCTCGGCGGCAACGTTCCGCTGAAGCTGCCCGCCATGCTCGTGAAAATCAAAACACCGGAATTGCCGTTACATCTGGCCGGGGAAACCCAGCGTCGGGATCTGAACTGGCACATCGCCGCAGAAGCCGACGGAATGGTTGCCAGAGGGATGAACGACGAAGGCCAGTTGCGCGCCTTCGTCGTCAGTGAAGACAGAATGAAGGAGGCTTTCGCCCTGTTGAAAACGCTGCCGGTGTAAATGACGTTGTGCCGGATGGCGGCTATGCCTTATCCGGCCCACGACATATGGCGCTTTGTAGCGCCGGATAAGATGCTACGCGTCGCCATCCGGCATATCACAATTGTTCAGCCAGCGCGCTGCGGCAATCACCCCCTGCCCCAGCGAAAGCCCGCCATCGCCCGCCGGTAATTGCTGCGGGAACAACAGCGTAAAATCAGCAAGATAAAAGGCCAGCCGCGACGACAGCAAGCGGTTATGCATCACCCCACCGCTGAATACCAGCGTCGTAATCCCGCGCGATGCGGCTTGTTCACGCATCATGGCGGCAAACCCTCGCGCCAGCGCATCGTGAAAAGCCCACGCGCGTTCACCGGGCGTTGCCTGCCAGTTCAGCCACTGGTGCCAGAAGGTCGCCAGATCCAGTTGATTTCCGATCAATGGCATCGTCACCGGATGTTCAACGCCCTGACACTGTGAAGCCAATGCTTCCAGCGTACAGGCCGCTTCCCCTTCATAGCTCAGCGACGCTGGCGCACAGCCTAACGCGGCGGCAACGGCATCAAACAGACGCCCACATGACGAGGCCAGCGGTGCATTAATCCCGCGCTCAATCGCCCGCGCCAGCACACTCCAGTTCTGTCGCTGCACGTCGGCGGTTTCCGGATAGCGCTGCCAGTCCGGCACAAAACGCAGACACTGCGCTAACAGATTACGCCAGGGTTGCTTCGCGGCAAGATCGCCACCGGCAAGCGCCACGGCGGGCAGTCCACCAAGATGCTCACATTCACGATAATTAACCCGTAAACACTCGCCACCCCACAGCGCGCCGTTTTCGCCCATCCCGATGCCGTCCAGCGTCAGGGCGATCACATCGCCGCCGTTCAGCGACCAACCATGTTCGGCCAGGCACGACGCCGCGTGGGCATGATGGTGCAACACAATCTCAGTCGGCAGATTCATCTCACTCGCCCATTGGCTGGAGACGTACCCCGGATGCGCATCGCAGACAATGCGTTGCGGCGTAAAGTCATAAATGCTCTGGATCAGGCGCAGCGCATCACGCCACTGAGTCTGAATACCCTCATCGCTGAGATCGCCCAGATGCTGGCTCAGCACCGCCTGCTCGCCGCGCACCAGGCAGAAGGTATTTTTGAGATCGGCCCCCAGGCAAAGCATCGGTGGCACGTTGCGAAAACCCGGCGGTAACGCCAGCGCGTCCGGCACATAACCCCGTGAACGGCGCAGCATTTCGCCACTATCACGCACCACGGAATCATCCATCCGCTGCACGATGTCGCGATTATGCAACAGGAAGCCGTCGGCAATCGCCTGCAAATCGTCCAGCGCCTGTGCGTTGGTAATGGCGGGAGGTTTACCACTCAGATTGCCGGAGGTCATCACCAACGGGCAGTTCATCTCCTGCAACAGCAGATGCTGTAGCGGATTGGCGGGCAGCATCACGCCGACTTCCGCAAGCCCGGGCGCAATGCCGTCGCAGAGCGAATCAACGTACTGTTTATCCACCAGCACAATCGGGGCGGCGGGTGTGGTCAACAGACGGCGTGCCGCTTCCGGCAGACCTTTTTCTGTCGGCAACATCACCGCCAGCGGTTTTGCCGGACGATGCTTACGCGCCCGCAGCATGGCTACCGCATCGCTGTTGCGCGCATCGCAGGCCAGGTGAAAACCACCAATCCCTTTGATGGCAACAATACCCCCGGCTTTCAGCATCGCCACCGCCGCCTGCAACGCCTCTTCTTTTTCTGCCTGCACATCGGCAGAGCACCACGCAAGATGCGGCCCGCACGCCGGACACGCGACAGGCTGCGCGTGGAAGCGACGGTCATACGGGTCGCGGTACTCCTTGTCGCATTGCGGACAGAGCGGAAACGACGCCATCACGGTAAACGGGCGGTCGTACGGCATGGCGCGAATAATGGTGAAGCGTGGGCCACAGTGGGTACAGTTGATAAAGGGGTAACGGTAGCGCCGCTCGCCAGGGGTACGCATTTCGGTCAGACAGGCGGGGCAAGTGGCGGCATCCGGGACGATCTGCGTGTTCATCGTCCCCCCCGCACTTTGGCGAATGGCGAAGTCAGCAGGCCGCTGCGACCAGACAAATGGCTCACTCTCAACGCTGTCGATACGCGCCAGCGGCGGACAATGCTGATGCAGTTCAGCGATAAACGTGGTGGGCTCTTCCAGCAGGCGAACGACGACGCCATCGCCGTCATTACAGACATCGCCGTGCAGTTGCAGTTGCTGCGCCAGTTGCCAGACAAAGGGGCGAAACCCGACGCCCTGCACTTTACCGCGAATACGCAGCTGTACGCCGGAGTGATTGTTTAGTGCCATGTGGTCGTTCTCGCCATCGTGAATCCCGAAAAGTATTTTACAAATATTTCCGGGAATTCCCTTGATGCCAGAACGTTTCCTGAATGATTTTGTGCGTCGGCAATCAGAAAAGCAGCGATGCGGTAGAATCCAGCGCCGCACGACGACGTTTTTCTGCGCTCAGTTGCTCAAGCTTGTTGCGATCCACGCAGATCAGTGCGTGAGTCGGACACACTTCCATACAGGCAGGGCCCGCGTCGCGGTGATGACACAGGTCACATTTATTGGCTTCTGCTTTTTCTGCACGTACGTTCAGGCCCGCCCCACTGTTGCGGATCACCGGACGGACAACCACTTCCATCGCACCGTACGGGCACGCCACCACGCAGGTTTTACAGCCAATGCAACGCTCCTGCATGACGTGGACAAACCCTTTATCACGGCTGATTGCACCGTTCGGGCAGACATTCGCGCACGGTGCGTCTTCGCACTGACGGCACAGCGTCGCCGTGGAGACATTCACCCCTTTGATAACATGGATGCGCGGTAAAAAGGTTTCAGGGGTCAGCGACGCGCAGTCCTGGTCTTCCTGATGGGATACCACACAGGCCACTTCACAAGTACGGCAACCAATGCATTTCGTAGCGTCAGCAATGATGAAACGGTTCATCAAATTCTCCAGCAATGACAGATTATGTGCCGAAGTATTCATAATTCGTGCCAGTTTTTAACTGACTGTTATCAAACGAATTTTTATTTATGCTGTGCGATTTTGAGGTGTCATCGTCACTAGTGACGATGACAATTGACAACCCTTAGCCCGGATGTGACAGCGCTAGCGAGTCGCGGCGGATAAGCTCGCCGGTAAAGGATTTGGGAGACGTAAATGCCCCGCCGTCCAGCATGAAGATAAGTCGCCCAATCGTCTCCTGAACCATCTCGGTGACCGGAATTTTGACGCTGGAAAGTGCCGGAATGGTATACGGTGCCATCGCAATATCATCGAACCCTATCACCGACACCTGCGCAGGTACGCTCATTCCCTGCTCGTGGAGCTGTTTAATTGCGCCAATCGCCATGTCGTCATTACTGGCGACCAGCGCCGTGAAATTGACGTTACGCGAGAGCAGCGTGTTGACGCCTTCCGCTCCGCTGGCGGGCGTCCATTTTCCGTTCACAATCAGATCATGATTTAAGGCGATGCCATGGTGCACCAGCGCATCTTTATAACCAGAAAGACGTTCCACGCCCGTCGGGGAATCCATTGAGCCGGTAATAAACGCGATCTCCTGGTGACCGGAGGCAATCAACTGCGTGACGGCGTTAAAGCTGGTCTGTTTTTGATCGCACCAGACGCTGTGGCTGCTGTTTTTCCGCAACCGACGATTAAGCACCATAATCGGCTGAGAATGGCTGTCGATGATGTCGTCTATCTCGTCCACGCTGAGAAAACGCGGGTAGATCATCACCGCGTCGCAGCGCAAATCGAGCAGATACTGGATCGCCTGACGCTCTTCCTCGGCACTGTGTTTACCATCGGCAAGAAGCAACTGACGGCCCTTGTCTTCCGCCATACGCGCCGTATGAAACAGCAACTCGCTAAAATAGACGCCGTGATACAGGGTATTTGTCACCACCAGGCCGAGCGTCTGGGTGCTCTTGGCCGCCAGACTGCGCGCCAGCAAGTTAGGGCGATATCCGCTCTCTTCGATAGCCTCAAATACGCGGTCTTTGGTCTCCTGGCTGACGTAGCCGTTACCTGAAAGCACCCGGGAAACCGTCGCCTTCGACACACCGGCGCGCTTCGCCACTTCCAGCATCGTCGTCATATTACTCATTCCTTACGTTTTGATGGCGGGAAGTTTACTTCAGCGCAACCGAATTTGCAGCGTTTAGTCCACGGCCCTCACCTCTTCACTATCATGGTTATCAGGATATATTGGATTCCTTTACGTTAATTACCTAAACCATTAATAAACGTTTTTATCTATTAGTGCGCAAAATTAACCGTTGCACGCGTTTCTGATTTATTTGTATTTCCGAACGGAGAATACTGCAGAAGTTTTATATTTTCTATTTGATGCTGATTAGATACATATAATGAATGAATAAGGAGTGTTCATATGGCCGGGTTAATTTACCTCACGCTAGAAGGTGAGCAACAAGGGCTGATATCCTCCGGATGCCTGAGTCTGGCATCTGTCGGTAATAAGGCGCAAATTGCGCATAACGATCAAATATTTATTTTCACCCTGGCACATACCCTTTCGCGCGAACAAAATGTGAATCACCACAACATCTCGATCATTAAGCCGATTGATAAATCGTCCCCACTGTTAGCGAAAGCCATTTCAGAGAATGAATCCCTCAGTTGCACTTTTGATTTTTATCGAACGGACAGAACCGGCTGTAACGAACGTTACTACCAGATAAAACTGACCGATGCGCGCATTGCTGAAATTGATCTCCACGTTCCTCACAATATTCACCACGACGGAGAAGAGGTGCAGGAAAGAATATCTTTTACCTATAAATCCATTAGCTGGGAGCACTGTGTAGCAGGCACCAGCACCTACAGTCTGTGGGAAGAGCGAATTTTCTGACAACGTATCATCAGGAGAAGCAAGGATGAGATATGGACAAGACCTCAGAGGGGATTCATGGGCTGATTCAATGGGCGATATTCTGCGCGGTCAGCAACCCATCAACCAACTGGTACCCAACCACCCTTACATTGACACGCTTCCCCATATGGAGGAGTTGTTAGCCAGAAACACGCGCTACATCATGTTATTTACGCTACAGGAAGCCAGAGGCATCCTGAGCGATCTCATTGGTAAAGCCGACGATTTTTTCTCTTACAAGCTGGGCGGCGGCAACATCAAAGATATCTGGGATGGGGCGCATGCGGCCAGGGATTTCACGACATACCTTAATGAAGCCAATCAACTGACGTTCAATTTTAAAGGTTTAGGCATCGCCGCGACAACCTGTAAATACAATGGCGTGTCCTACATTAAAATCACCGGCTACCCCAGTCTGCGACGTATTCTTAATGGAACCCGTTATAAAGCAAAAAACCTGCATGTTCAAAGTCCATTTAGTTAACTATAGGAGAAATCATGACTATCGTTCCATTAAAAAACATAGCAATAATCATATGGGCAGTAGGTGTAATCATCATATTATGCATGGCGTTATCGTTTGCGATAGACATCCCTTATCATGACATTGCGTTGTTTTTCACGGAAAGCGAATATTTCTGGTTCGATGGACGACACATTGCTTACTTATCTGCAGTCCCATTGCTGGCATTCGTTATGTTCACTCTCCTGATTGTTATATTCACCAAAGACCATCAGTTTCCGGGCAGACTGAATACATTTGGTAGGATTATAGCAGTTATCACCATACTATCTCTTCTATTGTTGAACATAGCATCTTTGTTTTTTTATCTATATATTATTCTATTTACCCCTTATAAACATTGCAAAGAAATAGCGATCGAACACTACTTTGTGACTGACCCTGAAATTTGTCATAAGATTAACACCCACGGTTTTTCTGAATAGCCCACATTAAGAAAACATGGCAATAATCGAC
Source organism: Citrobacter enshiensis (assembly GCF_029338175.1). NCBI lineage: Bacteria > Pseudomonadati > Pseudomonadota > Gammaproteobacteria > Enterobacterales > Enterobacteriaceae > Citrobacter > Citrobacter enshiensis. Next base: position 1,054,429 of record NZ_CP119862.1, on the reverse strand, counting down.
ACCAAGGCTTTCACACTTTTTTATAACCTGAATAATTGATAAAAACATGAAAAGCTACTGCATTAATTTATTGAAACAGATAGGCCTGCGCCTTGTAATTATGGCAGTTGCTGTGCTAATGGGCGCACTCATCGTGTTAGCAGTCAACCTACCTTTTCATAATATGATTTTCATTACTAAAAGTCATGAATATTTTTGGTTCGATGGCAGACGCATTGCATGTTTATCCGCAGTGCCATTATTAACATATTGCATTGTTATGTCATTTTTTGCAATTTTCTCTAAAACACATCGCTCCCCAAAAAAACTAGATATTTTTGGGGACATATTTGCTATAAGTTGCATGGTGCTTTTTACACTACTTAATATAGCCACTCTGTTTTTTTATTTCTACATTATGTTATTCTCCCCCTTCAAACCTTGTGAAATTCCTGAGCTAAAAAACTATTATGTTATTAATGATAAGGTTTGTTCTAAGATTGATACGCACGGTTTTTATTAACCTTATCTTGAAAATAAACGCCCTCTTGCACATTCACTCATCATACCAACAGGGGGGACCCGTGACATGCTCGAGAAAATAAATCCTGATTTAAATCACATAAGCTAATGCGCAGCATGCCTTTATATTATCATCTTTATAACGGAGCAAAAAATGAAAAAAGAGAACACATTGTCGCAACGATTAACACTAACATTTGCAAGAATTTTCTCCATTACTGCGCTCAGTGCAATGCTGTACTTTGATTTTCATATCCCCTATAACGAACTGCTATTACTATTTAGTCATAGCGATCATTTCTGGTTCAGCGGAAGGCATATTGCACTATGTTCATTTGCACCAGCATGTATTTTTACAATCATTTATGTGGCAATCACTCTATTTTTCATTGACTATGAACCATCAAATAAAATGACTTATTGTGTGAATATCTTCGGATTAATCTCGCTCATAACATTTATTTTAATAAATGTATCCTCCATCATCTTTTACCTTTACATTGGAATTTCATCTCCTTACAAACAATGTCAGGAACCAACATTAAAAAATTACTATGTGACAGACTACAATATTTGCAGGCATCTTGAGAAAAGACTCTTTTATTAATCAGGTTGTGATATTGACACTTGCTCTAACTGGAGATGTATTTAATCGTAACAGATTTTTAAGTGTTTCATCTACGATACACTCATCTTCCTCACGTGCGGTAGTGCGAAACTAGGACGTGAAGTTTTATTTTTTAGTATCCATAATTGAGAAAAATATGAATACAACGCTAACATTTATTCTAAAAAAAGCGCTAAGAATAGCAGGGGGAATTCTCTCTATTACTATACTCTGTGTTTTACTATTCAATATAATAGATATACCATATCATGACCTTTCATTAATATTCAAAAATAGCGATCATTTTTGGTTCAATGGCAGAAGCCTCTCTCTTCTTTCCGTCGCCCCAGCATGCATTTTTGCAATAATATATATATCAATCACAATGTTCATCACTAATTATGAGCCATCAATAAACATGACTTATAGAGTTAATCTATTTGGGATTACTCTTCTTTCTGCTTTTTTATTAATAAATGCACTATCTTTATTTTTGTATTTTTACATATCATTCTTCACTTACTATAAACCCTGTCAAGAACTCGAAACTCAGGATTATTACGTGAACAATAATGACATTTGCATGAGCCTTGAAAAAAACCACCACGAACATTCTTCTGGCTTATAATTCACATAATTGAGAAAACATATGAAAGAAAGTCCCCCAACCACTTTCGACAGAATAAAAATACGAGCGGCCTGTATATTCACCATTATCATTCTCAGTATTTTTGTATTTCTCACCCTCAATCTGCCCTGGCGATATCTGCTTCTCTTCTTTACCAGTAGTAATTATTTCTGGTTCAACGGGAAGGTCATCGCACTGGCCTGCACATCGCCAATGTTTATCTATGTCATTTTATATGCTTTCCTTTCATTGTTTTCAAAAAATAATGAACCACCTAAGAGATTCCAAAGATATGCGACGATAATTGCAATCCTGTTTTTCTCTCTTTTCATTTTATTAAAATTTCTTCTCTTATTATTTACTTGTACATTGCCATGTTTACAGCTTATGAACCTTGCCAGGATCCAACATTAAAAAATTACTACGTGGCTGATAATAGAATTTGCCAGGATTTTTTATTAGTCTGTGGTTTACTTAAACATTACTCTGTTTACCCCTTATAAACATTGCAAAGAAATAGCGATCGAACATTACTTTGTGACTGACCATGATATTTGCCATAAGATTAATACCCATGGTTTTTCTGAATAGCACCATGGAATAAATTATATCACCTGCGAGCATCTCACCAGACCAAAAAAAACGTCACGCTGTTTCTAGTGTAAGTTGTCGTCTTGCAGTGCTGTAATTTGACGTAAGTCACAAAATAAAAATTAATACACCGCATTACTTGCTTAATATTTTCAATATATTCATTATTTTGTGGAACCGGTTTCTCATCGAGTTTCATCACTGACGATCGCTCAGGCGAGCGTGCGGCAAAAATATAACGTACCTTACTGATAAAACAGGGTAAAATCCGATGTCCAAGAATTATGCGGCACTGGCGGGCTCCATCGTGTCGGCTTTGGGTGGTGTCGACAACATTACTGCCGTCACACACTGCATGACGCGTTTGCGTTTCGTCGTCAAAGAAGACTCACGTGTCGATAGCGCAACCTTAAAAGCGCTCAGCGGCGTACTCGGCGTGGTCCGCAATGACAACCAATGTCAGGTGATCATCGGCAACACCGTTTCACAGGCCTATCGTGAAATCGTGAATCTGCTTCCTGGAGAGATGCAGCCCGCAGCGCCTGTCGGCAAACCGAAGCTGACGCTCAAACGCATTGGCGCGGGGATCCTTGACGCGCTGATCGGCACCATGTCCCCGCTGATCCCGGCGATTATCGGCGGATCGATGCTGAAACTGCTGGCCATGATCCTGGAAATGACCGGTGTGCTGGTGAAAGGCTCTTCGACGCTAACCATCCTGACCGTGATCGGCGACGGCGCGTTCTTCTTCCTGCCGCTGATGGTCGCGGCGTCGGCAGCCATTAAATTCAAAACCAATATGTCGCTGGCAATTGCCATCGCGGGCGTGCTGGTGCATCCGAGCTTTATCGATCTGATGGCGAAAGCTGCCCAGGGTGAGCACGTGGAGTTCGCCCTGATCCCGGTGACCGCGGTGAAATATACCTACACGGTGATCCCGGCGTTGGTAATGACCTGGTGTCTGTCGTACATCGAACGCTGGGTCGATCGTATTACACCAGCGGTGACCAAAAACTTCCTCAAACCGATGCTGATCGTCCTGATCGCCGCCCCGCTCGCCATTGTGCTGATTGGCCCGATTGGCATCTGGATCGGTAGCGCCATTTCCGCGCTGGTCTACACCATCCACGGCTATCTCGGCTGGCTTTCCGTCGCCATTATGGGCGCACTGTGGCCGCTGCTGGTAATGACCGGGATGCACCGCGTCTTTACCCCAACCATCATCCAGACCATCGCTGAAACAGGCAAAGAAGGCATGGTAATGCCGTCAGAAATTGGCGCCAACCTGTCGCTGGGCGGTTCATCTTTAGCCGTCGCCTGGAAAACCAAAAACCCGGAACTGCGCCAGACGGCGCTGGCCGCCGCCGCCTCCGCCATTATGGCCGGGATTTCTGAACCGGCGCTCTACGGGGTGGCGGTACGTCTGAAACGCCCGCTGATTGCGAGTCTTATCAGCGGCTTTATCTGCGGCGCGGTCGCCGGGATGGCAGGTCTTGCCAGCCACTCAATGGCCGCACCGGGGCTGTTCACCAGCGTTCAGTTCTTCGACCCCGCCAATCCGATGACTATCGTGTGGGTGTTTGGGGTAATGGCGTTAGCAGTAGTGCTGTCCTTTGTGCTGACGTTACTCCTTGGCTTTGAAGATATTCCTGTCGAAGATGCGGCTGAACAGGCCAGAAAAAACCAGGCCACACAACCGAATACTGCGAAAGGCGCCAGCGTCTGACTGGCATTAATTGAGGTTTACTATGTCTGTATTTCCGCAAGGATTTTTATGGGGCGGCGCACTGGCCGCCAACCAGTCTGAAGGGGCATACCGGGAAGGCGGCAAAGGGCTGACCACCGTCGATATGATCCCACACGGCGAGCGCCGTATGCCGGTGAAACTGGGTCAGGAAAAGCGTTTCCAGTTGCGGGATGACGAGTTTTATCCGAGCCACGAGGCAATTGATTTTTATCATCGTTATAAAGATGATATCGCGCTGATGGCGGAAATGGGCTTCACGGTGTTTCGCACCTCTATTGCCTGGAGCCGCCTTTACCCTAACGGCGACGAACTGACACCGAACGAGGAAGGCATCGCGTTTTACCGCGCGGTGTTTGCCGAGTGCAAAAAGTACGGTATCGAGCCGTTAGTCACGCTGTGTCACTTCGATGTGCCGATGCATCTGGTCACGGAGTACGGCTCCTGGCGTAACCGTAAGATGGTAGAGTTCTTTACCCGTTATGCGCGTACCTGCTTCGAGGCCTTTGATGGTCTGGTGAAATACTGGCTCACCTTCAACGAAATCAACATTATGCTGCACAGCCCGTTCTCCGGTGCCGGTCTGGTGTTTGAAGAGGGGGAAAACCAGGATCAGGTGAAATATCAGGCCGCGCACCATGAGCTGATCGCCAGCGCCCTGGCGACCAAAATCGCCCATGAGGTCAACCCGCAAAACCAGGTCGGCTGTATGCTGGCGGGCGGGAACTTTTACCCCTATTCCTGCAAACCGGAAGATGTCTGGACGGCGCTGGAAAAAGACCGCGAAAACCTGTTCTTTATTGATGTGCAGGCGCGCGGCGCGTATCCCGCCTATTCCGCTCGCGTATTCCGCGAAAAAGGCGTGGTGATTGAGAAAGCCCCGGAAGATGATGCGATCCTGAAAAATACCGTCGATTTCGTCTCCTTCAGCTATTACGCGTCACGCTGCGCCTCGGCGGAGATGAACACGAAAAACACCACCGCAGCCAACGTGGTGAAGTCCCTGCGTAACCCCCACATCACGGTGAGCGAATGGGGCTGGGGCATTGACCCGCTCGGTCTGCGCATCACCATGAACATGATGTACGACCGCTATCAGAAACCGTTATTTCTGGTGGAAAACGGTCTCGGCGCGAAAGATGAAATCGATGCCAACGGCAACATCAACGACGATTACCGGATCAGCTATCTGCGCGAGCATATTCGGGCGATGGCCGACGCTATCGAAGACGGCGTGCCGCTGATGGGCTACACCACCTGGGGGTGTATCGATCTGGTTTCGGCGTCTACCGGCGAAATGAGCAAGCGCTACGGATTCGTGTATGTCGACAGGGACGACTCCGGAAACGGTACGCTGGAACGGACGCGGAAAAAATCGTTCTGGTGGTATAAGAAAGTGATTGCCAGTAACGGGGAAGATTTAGCGTAACGGGCAGTGCCGGATGGCATTTTCGCTGCTATCCGGCTTTAATGATGATTACTCGTCCGGCGCTTCTAATTCGTCAAATCCACCGTGGCCTTCCCAGCCTTCCAGGCGCTGATAAACCGTTTCTACGGCATCTTTGATCGGCTGAGTCATCGGATAGTAGAACCCAACGATATCCGGCTGAATCCCCAGAAAAATCACCTCGCCAACGTCCTCTTTGAGCTGATCGACCAGGTAGTTGAGCGGCATATTATGGGTGGTCATCATAAACATCTCGGCGATGTCGTCAGGATCGATGATGCGGATCTCACCGGGATTGAGCCCCATATCGGTGGCATCCACAATCAGCAGGCGGCTCGGGCGTAATTCGCGAATCGCCACGATGTCGTTTTCCGGCGCGCTGCCGCCGTCAATGACAATCCAGTCACCTTTCGGCGCTGCGGCACACATTTCCGCCAGCAGCGGGCCTGCGCCGTCGTCACCCATCATACTGTTGCCGACACACAATAAAACGTCAGTCACGGTGTCTCCTCACCATCAGATAGATGGCGCTTTCCTGATGAATATCATGAAGCATGCTGAGCATCAGCTTGCTCCACGCCTGTTGTGGCGGCGTCTGCACGGCGAGCGCGTTATCAAACGCGCGCGCCAGCATTTGCACATGGCTAAAATCAATGACGATTTCGCCGTACTTCGGAACGCCTTCCATTTTACGGCGGGCTTCACTGCCCTCTTCAAGCGTGGCGATCCAGGCCAGGTAGGCATCCCATGGGCAGGTCAACGCCGCTTCCAGACAATCAATGACCCCCAGGTGGTGGCCAATCGCCAGGCTGTAATAGACGACCTGCTGCGCCTCGGCGGGCGTTGCATCATTCTCATCAATAAATTTACGGCTCAGTTGACTGAACACCACCGTTTCACTCATCGGATACGCGCCTCTTCAACAACATGGTTAAGATTCGTGACGATCTCGGTCAGACGCGGATCGTTCTCTGCTTCGAGCCAGCGCGCCACCTGATGCTCGCCCTGCCCTAACTGGCGCAGGTAATCATCGGCAATCTGGCGGCCATAGCGATAACCGGCCAGACGACGCGCTTCGCGATCAATCTTCACGCGCAGCGGTTGCACCATCTCCGGATGCAGGATCTCAGCAGGCTGTTCATCCAGTTCACCTGGCGCGCGCGCATGGATTTTCTGCTCCAGCAGACCCAGCGCCATCGCAAAGCCGTACAGCGTTGCCGCAGGCGTTGGCGGACAGCCAGGAATGTAGACATCCACCGGTACGATTTTGTCGGTGCCGCCCCAGACGCAATAAAGATCGTGGAATATACCACCGCTGTTGCCGCAGGCCCCGTAAGAGATACAAATTTTCGGATCTGGCGCAGATTGCCAGGCACGTAACGCCGGTGAGCGCATTGCGCGGGTGACCGCGCCGGTAAATAGCAGAATGTCTGCGTGGCGCGGCGACGGTACCACTTTGATACCAAAACGCTCGGCGTCAAACAGCGGAGAGAGGGTGGCGAAAATTTCAATTTCGCAACCGTTGCAACCGCCGCAGTCCACACGGTAGACGTACGCCGAACGCTTAATGTTTTTCAGTAACGACGCTTTCATGCTGGCGATGGATTCGTCCACCGTCATCGGTACCGGAATACCATTGGCATCACGTGGGCCTAATAAATTGCTCATCAGCTGGCCTCTTTCATATGGCGAGTCAGTTCAATACGGTCGGACGGCACCAGGCATTTCTGGCGCTTACAGTCCGGGCAGGTCTCAAAGCTTTCACGGTGATTTTCCGCACGGCTGTCGCCGTTGTGCTTAAGCAGCGCAATGGCGTAATCGATCTCTTTCTGAACAGCAAAAGGACGATTGCACACGCGACAGTTGCACAGCGCAAAGCGAGACTGCTGCAGAAAGTCTTCTTTCTTCCATACCGCCAGCTCATATTCCTGAGACAGCTTAATCGCCGCCGTCGGGCAGACTTCTTCACAACGGCCACAGAAGATGCAGCGACCGAGGTTGAATTGCCAGGCCAGTTCATTGGTGGTCAGATCGGTTTCGACCGTCAGCGCGTTTGACGGACAGGCATTCACGCAGGCCGCGCAGCCAATACACTGCTGCGGGTTATGCTCCGGCTTACCACGGAAGTTTTTATCAACCGCGATCGGCTCAAGTGGATAAGACGAGGTCGGTGTGCCGGTTTTAATGACTTTTTTGATAAAGGTAAACATGGCGATTCCTTATTTCAGCGGCGAGTTTTTACGCTCAATGCTGTAGCGCTCAAGTTCTTTGTACGGCACGACTTTGCTCTTCTTCTTACGCACGTCGACGACGGTCATACGGTCAGTACAGGAGTAGCAAGGATCGAGACTACCGATAATCAGCGGCGCATCGGAAACGGTGTTGCCACGCAGCATGTAGCGCAGCGTCGGCCAGTTGGCGTAGGTCGCCGCACGGCAGCGCCAGCGGTACAGCTTCTGGTTGTCGCCGGTCATGCTCCAGTGGATATCATCCCCACGCGGCGCTTCCGAGAAGCCCAGCGCAAAGCGATGAGGAATATAGGTAAAGCCTTCCACCGCCAGCGCGCCGCCCGGCAGATTGTCGAGGCCAAAGTCGATCATATTCAGTGCGGTATAGACTTCGTTGATGCGCACTTTCAGACGGGAGATCACGTCACAACCCTGCTCGCTGTGAACTTCCATCGGCAGCAGACCGTAACCCACAAACGGGTGATCGGCGCGGGTGTCGCGGGCATGACCGCTGGCGCGAACCATCGGACCAACGTTACTGAAGTCACGGGCGATTTCCGGGTCCAGACGACCAATACCGACGGTACGCTGCTCCATGTTCGGCGTACTGAGCAGCATATCCACCAGCTCCTGCACGTCGCGGCGCATCTGCTGCGCCAGCTGGCGAGTCTGGATCATGTCCTCTTTCAGCAGATCGCGGCGAATCCCGCCGATCAGGTTCAGACCGTAAGTTTTACGCGCCCCGGTGAGGATCTCCGCCATTTTCATGGAGGTTTCACGCACGCGGAAGAACTGCATAAAGCCGGAGTCAAAACCGGTAAAGTGGCACGCCAGGCCGAGGTTCAGCAGGTGCGAGTGCAGACGCTCTACTTCCAGCAGAATGGCGCGGATCATCTGCGCGCGCTCCGGCACCACGATGCCCATCGCGTTTTCAACGGACGTGGTATACGCGGTGCTGTGAGCGAAGCCGCAGATGCCGCAGACGCGATCCGACAGGAAAGTGACTTCGTTATACCCCATACGGGTTTCCGCCAGTTTCTCCATGCCGCGGTGGACATAGAACAGACGGTAGTCGGCGTCGATAATGTTCTCGCCGTCAACGAACAGACGGAAGTGACCCGGCTCGTCGGAGGTCACATGCAGCGGGCCAATCGGCACCACATTGTTTTTCTTGTCGCCCAGTTCGTTGATGAACTGGTAAGTCTCAGCGTCGGTAGTCGGCGCCGGACGCTGACGGTAATCCATGCTGTCTTTACGCAGCGGATAGAGTTCATCCGGCCAGTCATCCGGCAATACCAGACGACGCTCGTCCGGCAAACCTACCGGGATAAGACCGTACATGTCGCGGACTTCACGCTCGCCCCAGACCGCCGCCGGAACACGTGGGGTAACAGACGGGAACTCCAGCGTATTGGCATCCACTTCAACACGGACGGTGACCCAGCATTTAACGCCCTGCTCCATCGACAGTACGTAGTACACGGCATAACGGCCACACAGCTGGCGTTCGTCGTTACCGAACAGCACGGACAACCATCCGCCCTGCTTGTAATACAGGAACTCGACCACTTCCGGCAGGTAGTTCACCTTCACCGTAATCGTCAGCTGATCTTTGGTCTGCCAGGCTTCGTCCAGTACGACGCCCGGAAATGCCTGGTGCAGCGCCGCAAGGTATTGTTGACCTACTTTTTCTTCAGACATGCTCAAACTCTCTTAATCACGCCGCCAGCAAGGAGACGAAGGCTAAAAACGCAAACCCAAAACCGGCCCAGGTCACGCGTGAAGTGGCGCAAAAACGCAGACGCGCCATGCTGTTTTCGAACAGCGCGATCACCAGTACGCCAGCAACCAGCTTGACGACGGCAATCACCAGCGCCAGCAGCAATCCGCCCGCAGTAAAGGTTTCCATCTGTCCCCACGGCAGGAATACGCCGACAAACATTTGCAGCACCACCAGTTGTTTCAGGCTGATGCCCCACTTGAGCACCGCAAAACCGCTGCCGCTGTACTCGGTCAGCGGACCTTCCTGCAACTCCTGCTCCGCTTCCGCGAGGTCAAACGGCAGTTTGCCCATCTCGATAAACGTGGCGAAGGCGCAGGCGCACAGCGCCAGAATCAGCGGAATACTGCGGGCCACAGGCCAGTGGTAAATCGTGTCGGCGATATTGCTGATATGCGTGGAACCGGCCACCTGCGCCGCGACCCACAGGCCCAGCAGCAGAATCGGCTCTACCAGTACGCCGAGCATCGCTTCACGGCTGGCGCCAATCGCGGTGAACGGGCTACCGGTATCCAGACCGGCGATAGAAAAGAAGAAACGGGCGATCGCGAAGAGGTAAATCAGGGTGATCAAATCGCCCAGTTGCGGCAGCGGAGAACCAACGGTCACCACCGGCAGCGCGGTAGCGATGGTCAGCATCACGCCCACCATCACAAATGGCGTCAGGCGAAAAACCCAGCTGGAATCCGCTGGCGCAATACTCTGGCGACCCAGCAGTTTGATAATGTCGCGATATTCCTGCAAAACGCCCGGTCCGCGACGGTTGTGCAAACGGGCACGCGCCACGCGGGTAATACCAGACAGTAACGGCGCAGCGGCAAATAACACCAGCGCCTGAATTAACGGATATAAAACACTCATTCTCAGGCTCCTCGTGAAACCACAATCACCACCAGCACCGCCAGCTCAATCAGCGCCAGACGACGGAACAGCACCGGCGCGGCCGCGTTCTGCCAGCCCGGAACCAGTGACACCGGATTAAGCCATTTACGCAGTTTGAGTATCGGAGCAAAGGCCTCTTTCACCGGCATGGCAAAACCGTGTGCGGTGATCACCATTGACTGCTCGTGATCGTAACCACACACCCATGCCGTACCGCGTGAACGCGACGGCAGGCGGTTGCCTTTGAAAATCGCCATGATGATGAAAGGTAGCAGCGGACAGGCAATCAACAGCAGGGTAATCATCGGCTGAGAAACCGTGGTGTTCGCGGTTTCCAGCGGCAGAGGCACGGCGGAGGCGAGAAGCGGCAGCAGCCACGGCGCGGCAACACCGCCCAACACGCAGCAAATCGCCAACGCCACCACGCTCACCGCCATCAGGAATGGCGCGCAACAGGCGTTCTCCGCCTCTTTGGTCCGCGGCGCGCCGAGGAAGGTGACACCGTAGACTTTCGCCATACACATCACCGCCAGCGCACCGGTAATGGCCAGCCCTACCGCCAGCAACGGCCCTAACAAACGACCAATAAATGAGCCACTGTTACCCAGTTTGAAGAAAGACTGGTAGATAACCCACTCACCGGCAAAGCCGTTCAGCGGCGGCAGCGCGGCCATCGCCATCAGCCCGACCAGCATGGCGATAGAAATCACCGGCATGCGTTTGCCGATGCCGCCCAGTTTTTCGATATCGCGATGACCGGTGCGAAACCAGATACTGCCAGCACCGAGAAACAGCGTGCTCTTGAACAGACTGTGGTTAACCAGATGGTAAAGACCGCCCGTCAGACCGAGGGCAATCAGCGTCGGTTGTTGCAGCGCAATACCGGTCACGCCAGCCCCAAGACCGAGCAAAATAATGCCGATGTTCTCGAGGGTGTGGTAGGCCAACAGACGCTGAATGTTATGTTCCATCAGCGCATACAGACCACCGACAAACGCGGTGATCATGCCCAACACCAGCAGTGCAATACCCCACCACAGCGGCGCGTTACCGCCAATCAGCGACAGAGACAGAATCCCTAACAAACCGACCTTCATAACAACGGTGGAGAACAACGCCGCAGCAGGTGCGCTGGCGTTGGCATGCGCCTGCGGTACCCAGCCGTGCAGCGGGATAATTCCGGCCAGCAGACCAAAACCGGCCACGCCGAGCAGCCAGATGTCGGAGCCGAGCGGCAATGCCTGCGTGCGCAGGTCGAGCAGACGTAGCTCCAGGGTGCCGTAGCGCTGCCACACCAGATAGCAGGCAACCGCCAGCAGCAGTGTGCCAATACGGCCAAGCGCAAACCACAGCTTGCCCTCTTTACTGCCACCGGTCAGGAACACGGCGCACAGCGCCATAATTTCTGCCATCACCACCATCGTGCCGAGGTTGCTGGCGACCACGGCGCAGACCGCTGCCGCCATTAATAAATTCACCAGCAAACCGTTGGCTTTCACCTGCGGATGACGATGCCAGTCAATGTTGTACAGGCTGACAAACAGCCCGCACAGACCGAGCGTAATCAACCAGATAGCATTTAACGGCGTCACTTGCAGGGTATGTCCGATAAACGGCATCACACCGCTGACCGCCAATGCGTGAGTCAACGCAAGGGCACCCGCCGCCGCGGTGAACAGGCTGCCAATGGCCCCGCCCACGCCCGCAATCCAGCCGCTCAACGCTTTGTGAAAGGAGAACAGAAACGCCAGAACCGCCGTGGCGGCAAACCAGGCCACGCCGCTATTAATCAGTGAAATTACGCTCATTTTGCATCCCCACTCTGAGCCTGCTGAAACAAGGTGAGATCGCCAAAATCGGTATTGAACGTCAGCTCACGCTTACGTTTGCTGGCGCGGGCGATATCGGTGTTTTCTACCAGATGCAGGGCTTTGGTTGGGCACATCCGCACACAGGCCGGACCTTGTTCATCAAAACTGCACAGATCGCATTTCACGGCGATGGCGCGGACACCCGGCACCCAGTCCAGCAGCGTGCTGACGCGAGCCGGAGCGGGAGGCGCTGGCGGCGCTTTCGGGGTATTGGCGTTAGCCGGAATATGCAGCGGACGGCTGCCGGAAAACTCTATCGCGCCGAACGGGCAGGCAATCCCACACAGTTTGCAGCTTACGCACAGGCTTTCATTCAGCTGTACAGCGCCATCTACGCGGTTGATGGCGTTGACAGGACACACGGTCGCGCACGGCGCATCTTCGCAGTGATGGCAAAGTTGTGGCGCGGATTCTTTTTCATTAAGCATCACTTTCAGGCGCGGCATTGACTGCAGGCCATGCTGGCGATGCGTCTCTGAACAGGCGGCCTCACAAGTGTGGCAGCCAATACAGAGCGTGGAGTCAGCAATTACAAAACGATTCACCAGGCATTCCTCAGGTGATAGTCATTTTTGACGAAAACATGTCCATCAAGTGTCATTTTCGACACTCGTCGACACGCCCATCCCCAAAACAGTCGTGACGCGGCTTCAGACCGCATCGCGAACAAAACGGGCAAAACCTCTGGCTTACGCCGCCGGGATTTGTCCCTTTACCAGTTGGTGCATATTTACCGGAGTGTTGGTTTCCACTGCGGCATACAGGCTGTCGTAAACGCTGGCGATTTTCTCGAGATAGTGCTCCAGCACCTGCTCGCGATCGCGGTTGCTGACATGCTCGTCAACTTTGCCGTCGATGGTCAGCTGCGCTTGCGCAATGAGTTGTTTTTCTTCGCTATCTTTCGTTTCAACGTAGTACTCAATGGTGTGGCTGTTGAAACCGTCAGCCAGCGTGACGTAGATCGTGAAGTGTTCAAAAAGAACGAAGCAAAGATCTTTGTCCGGCGCGCAGCTCATTGCGTGATGCAGGCGCGCTTTCGACAGGGTGATCCCCTGAACCAGCGAATTGCAGTAGATACGCCACTGGTCCTGTAGGCGACGGTGCCGTTCAGCGATGTAATCGGCTTTTTCGCTTATTTCCCAAATTGTCATGTCAGGTTACCCGTTTACGTGAGATAGCCTGCCTTAAGCACGTTCCATGCCAACTTTAAATATCTTATTTTTCATTAAGATATAAGCAAATAACGCGGTGACGACATGTCATTTCGTCATCGTCGTCAGTGTCAGCGTGCCAAAAACAATAACTGGCATGTTTATTGCTTTTACCGCAGCAATAGATGATGGGAGGCGATATGCACGAAATAACCCTCTGCCAACGGGCACTGGAATTGATCGAACAACAGGCCGCACAACACGGTGCGCAAAAGGTAACTGGGGTCTGGCTCAAAATTGGCGCATTTTCTTGTGTCGAAACCAGCGCTCTCGCCTTTTGTTTTGATCTGGTATGCCGCGGCACCCTGGCGGAAGGTTGTAAACTGCACCTCGAAGAACAAGAAGCCGAATGTTGGTGCGAGTCTTGTCAGCAATACGTCACGTTGCTGACACAGCGCGTCCGCCGTTGTCCGCAATGCAACAGCGACACACTGAGAATCGTGGCCGATGACGGCTTACAGATTAGAAGAATAGAAATCGACCAGGAGTGAGCGATGTGTACAACATGCGGTTGCGCTGAAGGCAACCTTTATATCGAGGGTGATGAACATAACCCTCATTCGGCGTTTCGTGGTGCGCCATTTGCCCCGGCGGCTCGCCCGGCGCTCAATATTACCGGCGTGAAGACATCCAACTTTACCCCAAGCCAGACGGAAGAAGGCGACCTGCATTATGGGCACGGCGAAGCCGGAACCCACGCGCCAGGCATGAGCCAGCGCCGTATGCTGGAAGTTGAAATCGACGTGCTGGACAAAAACAACCGCCTGGCCGAACGTAACCGCGCTCGCTTCGCTGCCCGCCAGCATCTGGTGCTTAACCTTGTCTCAAGCCCTGGCTCCGGCAAAACCACGCTGCTCACCGAAACGCTGATGAAGCTGAAAGAAAGCGTACCGTGTGCGGTGATTGAAGGCGACCAGCAGACCGTCAACGACGCAGCCCGTATTCGCGCCACCGGCACGCCGGCCATCCAGGTGAACACCGGTAAAGGCTGCCACCTGGACGCGCAGATGATTGCCGATGCCGCGCCGCGTCTGCCTTTAGAAGATAACGGCATTATGTTTATTGAAAACGTCGGCAACCTGGTGTGCCCGGCCAGTTTTGATCTCGGCGAACGTCATAAAGTAGCGGTGCTTTCCGTCACCGAAGGTGAAGATAAACCGCTGAAATACCCTCACATGTTTGCTGCCGCCTCGCTGATGCTGCTCAACAAAATCGACCTGCTGCCCTACCTCAACTTCGATGTTGAGAAGTGCATCGCCAGCGCACGTGAAGTGAACCCGGAGATTGAAATTATTCTGATTTCCGCCACCAGCGGCGAAGGGATGGATCAGTGGCTGAACTGGCTGGAGGCACAGCGATGTGCATAGGCGTTCCGGGTCAAATCCGTACCATTGACGGTAACCAGGCGAAAGTCGACGTTTGCGGCATTCAGCGCGACGTCGACCTGACGCTGGTCGGCAGCTGCGATGAACACGGTCAGCCGCGTTTAGGCCAGTGGGTGCTGGTCCACGTCGGTTTTGCCATGAGTGTCATTAATGAAGCCGAAGCGCGCGATACCCTCGATGCGCTACAAAACATGTTTGAAGTTGAGCCGGACGTCGGCGCTTTGCTGTTTGGTGAGGAAAAATAATGCGTTTTGTTGACGAATATCGCGCACCGGAGCAGGTGATGCAGTTAATTGACCATCTGCGTGAGCGCGCGGTCCATCTCCCATACACTGCCGAACGCCCGCTGCGTATCATGGAAATCTGCGGCGGCCACACCCACGCTATCTTCAAATTCGGCCTCGACCAGTTATTGCCCGAGAACGTGGAGTTTATTCACGGTCCTGGCTGCCCGGTCTGTGTACTGCCGATGGGCAGAATTGATAGCTGTGTCGAAATCGCCAGCCACCCGGAAGTGATTTTCTGCACCTTTGGCGATGCGATGCGCGTACCGGGCAAGCAGGGTTCTCTCCTGCAGGCCAAAGCGCGCGGCGCCGATGTCCGCATTGTTTACTCCCCGATGGATGCGCTCAAACTGGCGCAGGAAAACCCGACGCGTAAAGTCGTGTTCTTCGGGCTGGGTTTTGAAACCACCATGCCGACCACCGCCATTACGCTGCAACAGGCAAAAGCGCGAGACGTGCAGAACTTTTACTTTTTCTGCCAGCACATCACGCTTATCCCCACGCTGCGCTGCCTGCTGGAACAGCCGGACAGCGGCATCGACGCTTTCCTCGCGCCGGGCCACGTCAGCATGGTGATCGGTACCGACGCCTATAACTTTATCGCCAGTGAGTTTCATCGTCCGCTGGTGGTCGCAGGATTCGAACCGCTTGATCTGTTGCAAGGCGTCGCCATGCTGGTTGAGCAGAAAATCGCGGCCCATAGTCTGGTCGAAAACCAGTATCGCCGTGTGGTGCCGGATGCTGGTAATGCCCTGGCGCAACAGGCGATTGCCGAGGTGTTCTGCGTGACTGGTGACAGCGAATGGCGCGGTCTTGGCGTGATTGAATCCTCCGGCGTTCATCTGATGCCAGACTACCAACGGTTTGATGCTGAAGCGCATTTCCAACCGGCGCCGCAGCAGGTATACGACGATCCGCGCGCACGTTGCGGAGAAGTGTTGACCGGAAAATGCAAGCCGAATCAATGCTCGTTGTTTGGTAACACCTGTAACCCACAAACCGCCTTTGGCGCACTGATGGTCTCTTCCGAAGGCGCATGTGCCGCCTGGTATCAGTATCGTCAGCAGGAGTGTGAAGCATGAATAGCGTACAACTCGCCCACGGAAGTGGCGGACAAGCCATGCAGCAGCTGATCAACAGTCTGTTTATGGAAGCTTTTGCCAACCCGTGGCTGGCGGAACAAGAAGATCAGGCGCGTCTGGATCTGGCGCAATTAATGGCAGAAGGCGATCGTCTTGCCTTCTCGACCGACAGCTACGTTATTGACCCGTTATTTTTCCCCGGCGGCAACATTGGCAAACTGGCCATTTGCGGCACCGCGAACGACGTTGCGGTCAGCGGCGCGATCCCGCGTTACCTGTCTTGCGGCTTTATCCTTGAAGAAGGGTTGCCGATGGAGACGCTGAAAACCGTGGTGAACAGTATGGCGGCAACGGCTCGCGAAGCGGGTATCGCCATTGTGACCGGCGACACCAAAGTCGTTCAGCGCGGCGCGGCAGACAAGCTGTTCATCAACACCGCCGGTATGGGGGCCATTCCGGCCGATATTCACTGGGGCGCGCAAACCCTGACCCCAGGCGACGTTCTGCTGGTAAGCGGAACGCTTGGCGATCATGGCGCGACCATTCTCAATCTGCGCGAACAGCTGGGGCTGGATGGCGAGCTGGTGAGCGACTGCGCCGTACTCACCCCGCTGATTCAGACGTTACGCAATATTACCGGCGTGAAGGCGCTGCGCGATGCCACCCGTGGCGGTGTCAACGCGGTCACTCATGAATTCGCCGCCGCCAGCGGTTGCGGTATTGAGCTGTCTGAAAGCGCCCTCCCGGTAAAACCGGCGGTGCGTGGCGTGTGCGAACTACTGGGACTGGATGCCCTTAACTTTGCCAATGAAGGTAAGCTGGTGATTGCCGTTGAACGTCAGGCGGCTGAACAGGTACTGGAAGCGCTCCGTTCACATCCTCTGGGACGTGATGCCGCGTTGATTGGCGAAGTGGTCGAGCGTAAAGGCGTTCGTCTCGCGGGTTTGTATGGCGTCAAACGTACCCTTGATTTGCCGCACTCTGAACCTCTGCCACGTATTTGCTGATGATATTGCCCGGTGGCGCTACGCTTACCGGGCCTACGGATAAGGCGTAACCGCCATCCGGCAGAAGTTTAAAAAGAATACCTATAATTCATGTACCTTTTTGCACCACGAAGCGGTACTTTCCTGGAAAAGCAACATGTCGTATACACCGATGAGCGATCTTGGACAGCAGGGATTGTTCGATATTACTCGTACATTATTGCAGCAGCCCGATCTGGCTTCGCTCAGTGAAGCGCTTTCCCAACTGGTCAGGCGCTCGGCATTAGCCGACAGCGCGGCTATTGTGTTATGGCAGGCACAAACACAGCGCGCACGCTATTACGCGACGCGCGAAGAAAACAGTAAGCCGATCGAATATGAAGACGAAACGGTGCTGGCGCACGGCCCGGTTCGCCGTATTCTGTCTCGTCCCGACGCATTGCACTGTAACTTCCATGAGTTTACTGAAACCTGGCCGCAGTTGGCCTCCTCCGGGTTATACGGTGAATTTGGCCACTATTGCCTGCTACCGCTGGCGGCAGACGGGCGTATTTTTGGCGGCTGCGAATTTATCCGCAAAGAAGACCGCCCGTGGAGCGAAAAAGAGTACCAGCGCCTGCAGACCTTTACCCAGATTGTCTCGGTGGTTGCCGAGCAAATTCAGTGTCGGGTTTCGAACAACGTCGATTACGATTTGCTGTGCCGCGAACGCGATAACTTCCGTATTCTGGTGGCGATCACCAATGCGGTGCTCTCGCGTCTCGACATCGACGAGCTGGTCAGCGAAGTGGCGAAAGAGATCCACTACTACTTCAACATTGACGCGATCAGTATTGTTCTGCGCAGCCATCACAAAAATAAACTGAATATCTGGTCTACCCATTATCTGGATAAAACGCATCCCGCTCACCAGCAAAGTGAAGTGGATGAAGCTGGCACCCTCACTGAACGGGTGTTCAGAAGCAAAGAGATGTTGCTGATTAACCTGAACGAAAGGGATGCGCTTGCCCCTTACGAACGTATGCTGTTCGACACCTGGGGTAATCAACTGCAAACGCTGTGCCTGCTGCCGCTGATGTCCGGCAACACTATGCTCGGCGTGCTGAAACTGGCGCAATGCGAAGAGAAAATCTTCACCACCACCAACCTGAAATTGCTACGTCAAATCGCCGAACGCGTGGCGATTGCCGTCGATAACGCCCTCGCCTATCAGGAAATCCACCGTCTCAAGGAGCGCCTGGTGGACGAAAACCTGGCGCTCACCGAACAGCTGAATAATGTCGACAGTGATTTTGGCGAGATCATTGGACGCAGCGAGGCGATGTACAACGTCCTCAAGCAGGTCGAGATGGTGGCGCAAAGCGACAGTACGGTGCTGATTCTGGGAGAAACCGGCACCGGTAAGGAACTGATCGCCCGCGCGATTCACAACCTGAGCGGACGTAACACGCGTCGCATGGTGAAAATGAACTGTGCCGCGATGCCTGCCGGACTACTGGAAAGCGATCTGTTTGGTCATGAGCGTGGCGCGTTCACAGGGGCCAGCGCCCAGCGTATCGGGCGGTTTGAGCTGGCGGATAAAAGTTCGCTGTTTCTCGATGAAGTGGGCGACATGCCGCTGGAGCTGCAGCCTAAACTGCTGCGTGTTCTCCAGGAGCAGGAGTTCGAACGCCTGGGCAGCAATAAGCTGATCCAGACCGATGTGCGACTGATCGCCGCCACCAACCGCGATCTGAAAAAGATGGTGGCCGATCGCGAGTTCCGCAACGATCTCTATTACCGCCTGAATGTCTTTCCGATCCAGCTCCCACCGCTGCGCGAACGCCCGGAAGATATTCCGCTGCTGGTGAAAGCCTTCACCTTTAAAATCGCCCGTCGGATGGGACGTAACATCGACAGCATCCCCGCAGAAACGCTACGTACCCTGAGCAATATGGAGTGGCCTGGTAACGTTCGCGAACTGGAAAACGTGGTGGAGCGCGCCGTGCTGCTGACCCGGGGCAATGTGTTACAACTCTCGCTTCCGGATGTCGGCATATTCACGCAGGCCACGCCGCCGGTCGCCACCGAAGTTGCACAGGATGGCGAAGATGAATTTCAGTTGATTCTGCGTGTGCTGAAAGAGACGAATGGCGTCGTGGCAGGACCGAAAGGCGCAGCCCAGCGTCTGGGGCTTAAGCGAACCACGCTGCTTTCACGGATGAAGCGGCTGGGTATTGATAAGGATGCGTTGGTGTAAACGAAGCGTTGCCGGATGGCGGTGCAAGCACCTTATCCGGCCTACAGGTGGGGTTTGTCCGTAGGCCTGATAAGCGCAGCGCCATCAGGCATTTCACACTCACGTTTTACGTTGATATTTTTCCGGTAATTCCGGGACGGGACGTTTGTCGTCGATCAGATGACGTACGGTCAACATCGGGTGACGCCAGAGCATTCTCGGCCCCGCCCAGCGCATAATCTGTTTCATCTCTTCACGCTTTGCTGGCTGGTAACAGTGCACCGGACACTGTTTACAGGCCGGTTTCTCCTCGCCAAACACACACTTGTCCAGCCGCTTTTCCGCATAGGCAAACAGCGCGGCGTAATGCCCTGGTTCATCCAGGGCCTGTGGACACTGGCTCTCGTATAACGCGATCATTTTTTTGATCGTCAGTTTTTCACGCGCGATTCGCTTGCCGGACATAGTGCCTCCACCACATTAAAGTGCATTTATTTTACAACTTATTCCCCCTGCAGACTATCACCCGAAGGTGACACATGCTTAGCCAGCTACGCAAATAAGAATTATTTTCATTTAACTATGCTGTGTGCTATATAACATAGCAAAGGCTATATTTGAAGAATAATTAACCACTTTTCCATGAGGGATACTATGCCGAACCTGCCTCGTTTGACGTCCTTTTTCCTTGCTGGTGTCCTGGCATCGCTAACACTGACGCCCGCCTGGGCCACAGAGAAATTCAAGGTAATCACCACCTTTACGGTCATTGCTGATATGGCAAAAAATGTGGCGGGTGACGCGGCGGAAGTCAGTTCGATAACCAAACCGGGGGCCGAGATTCACGAATATCAGCCCACCCCCGGCGACATCAAACGGGCGCAAGGCGCGCAGCTTATTCTCTCCAATGGTATGAATCTGGAGCTGTGGTTCGCCCGATTTTATCAGCATCTTTCCGGCGTACCGGAAGTCACGGTCTCTGCGGGCGTGAAACCGATGGGCATTAGCGAAGGTCCGTACAATGGCAAACCCAACCCGCACGCCTGGATGTCGGCAGAAAACGCGCTCATTTATGTCGATAATATTCGCGATGCGCTGGCGAAGTACGATCCGCAAAACGCGGCGGTTTATCAAAAAAATGCCGAGCGCTATAAGGTGAAGATTCGCCAGACGCTGGATCCGCTGCGCGACGAACTGGCCACGCTCCCCACCGATAAACGCTGGTTGGTCACCAGTGAAGGCGCATTCTCCTACCTGGCGCGGGATAACAATCTCAGGGAGCTGTATCTGTGGCCGATCAATGCCGATCAACAGGGCACGCCGAAACAGGTACGCAAAGTGATCGATGCGATCAGACAACATCAGATCCCCACCGTCTTCAGCGAAAGTACCGTCTCTGATAAACCCGCTCGTCAGGTCGCCCGTGAGTCTGGCGCGCACTACGGCGGCGTACTGTATGTCGATTCCCTGAGTACTGCCGATGGCCCGGTACCGACCTATCTGGATTTACTGCGCGTCACCACTGAAACCATCGTCAGCGGTATCAATGACGGTCTGAGGAGTCAGAAATGAGCCACGCTGCCATTACCGCCGACAGTGTCACGGTGACCTATCGCAACGGTCACACCGCGCTACGGAACACCACGTTTCAGATCCCCGGCGGCTCGATTGCCGCCCTGGTGGGCGTCAACGGCTCGGGTAAATCCACGCTGTTTAAGGCGCTGATGGGGTTTGTCCGTCTGGCGGCTGGAGAGATATCGATCTTGCAACAGCCGGTGAACAAAGCGCTGAAGCAGAATCTGATCGCCTATGTCCCCCAGTCAGAAGAGGTGGACTGGTCGTTTCCGGTGCTGGTGGAAGATGTCGTGATGATGGGGCGTTACGGCCACATGGGATGGCTACGTCGTCCTAAGGCACACGACCACGCGAGCGTTGACGCCGCGCTGGCGCGCGTGGACATGCTGGAGTACCGCTATCGCCAGATAGGCGAACTCTCCGGCGGGCAAAAAAAGCGGGTTTTTCTTGCCCGAGCGATTGCCCAGGATGGTCAGGTGATCCTGCTGGACGAGCCTTTTACCGGCGTGGATGTAAAAACCGAAGCGCGAATCATCACGCTGTTACGTGAACTGCGCGATGAAGGCCGCACCATGCTGGTGTCCACCCATAACCTGGGGTCGGTGACGGAGTTTTGTGATTACACGGTGATGATCAAAGGGACGGTGCTGGCGAGCGGCCCCACTGAAACCACCTTCACGGCAGAAAATCTCGAACTGGCGTTCAGCGGCGTATTGCGCCATGTGGCGCTGAGTGGTAGCGAAGAGCACATCATTACCGATGATGAGCGCCCATTTATCTCGCGGCGAACCGCCAACGAGGGAGATTAATCATGAACTGGCTTGTGGAACCCTTTGGTTACCAGTACATGCTCAATGCCATGTGGGTGTCAGCGATGGTCGGCGGGCTGTGCGCTTTTCTCTCCTGCTATTTAATGCTCAAAGGCTGGTCGCTGATTGGCGACGCGCTATCGCACTCTATCGTCCCCGGCGTGGCGGGGGCGTATATGTTGGGATTGCCCTTCTCGCTCGGCGCGTTTCTCTCCGGGGGACTCGCCGCAGGCTGCATGCTGTTTCTCAACCAGCGATCGCGTCTGAAAGAAGACGCCATTATTGGTCTGATCTTCTCGTCGTTCTTTGGCATCGGACTGTTTATGGTTTCGCTCAATCCGATGTCCGTCAACATTCAGACCATTATTCTGGGCAACGTGTTGGCCATCGCGCCGGAAGATATTGTGCAACTGGCCATTATAGGTGCCGTTTCTCTGACGATCCTTCTATTGAAATGGAAAGATCTGATGGTAACTTTTTTCGATGAAAATCATGCCCGTTCCATTGGGCTCAATCCGGGTCGCTTAAAGTTATTGTTCTTCACGCTGCTCTCCGTCTCCACCGTCGCGGCGCTGCAAACGGTCGGCGCGTTTCTGGTTATCTGCCTGGTGGTGACCCCCGGCGCAACCGCCTGGCTGTTGACCGACCGCTTCCCTCGCCTGCTCGTCATCGCCGTGGCTATCGGCAGTCTGACCAGCTTTTTTGGCGCCTGGCTCAGCTATTGGCTGGATGGCGCAACGGGCGGGATTATCGTCGTCCTGCAAACCCTGCTGTTCCTGACCGCGTTTGTCTTCGCGCCGAAACATGGCCTGCTGGCAAACCGTCGCCGCGCGCGAATGAACAAGGAGTCCTCATGTTCCTAACCACGCTGCTGGAACCCTTCCAGTTCGACTTTATGCTCAATGCGCTGGCCGTCTCCGCCATTGTCGCCGTGCCCTGCGCACTGCTTTCGGTATTCCTGGTATTGAAAGGCTGGGCGCTGATGGGCGATGCGATGAGTCATGCGGTCTTTCCGGGGATCGTCCTTGCCTGGATGGCCGGTATTCCTCTGGCTATCGGCGCGTTCATCGCCGGATTGTTCTGCGCCGTTGCGACGGGTTATCTCGACGACAACAGCCGTATTAAGCGCGACACCATCATGGGGATTGTCTTTTCCGGCATGTTTGGCGCGGGGCTGGTGCTGTATGTTTCTATCCAGTCAGACGTTCATCTGGACCACATTCTGTTTGGCGATATGCTGGGCGTTTCGCTGACCGATATTGCGCAAACCGCGCTGATTGCGCTGGGGATAGCGCTGGTTATCGGTCTGAAATGGAAAGATTTATTGCTGCACGCGTTTGATCCGAATCAGGCCAGAGCCAGCGGTCTGAACACCACGTTGCTGCATTACGGGCTGCTGTGCATGATCGCCTTAACCATTGTCGCCACGCTAAAATCCGTGGGCATCATTTTGTCGATATCTCTGCTGATTGCCCCAGGCGCGATAGCCATTTTACTCACCCGCCGTTTCGCCCAGGCGCTGATGCTGGCCACCGTGCTTTCAGTCATCACCTCATTTCTGGGCGTCTATCTGTCATTTTTTATCGACAGCGCCCCCGCCCCCACCATCGTCGTTTTATTTACGGTGATCTTTATCATAGCCTTTGTCTATACAACGATGCGAGACCGGCGTTCTGAAACTTATGGCTGAAGCATGGCTTTATCCGGGGTAATATCAGGTTGTTTATACATAAGAGGTCAATATTACCCTGACTTAGCTTTTTTCAATATTCAGCGTCGCCAGGATAATTTCAAGGCAGCGTTTATTTGCCTCGAAGTGGTCATCATGATGATTACTGTATCTACAGACCCACTCTGGATAGCACCCGTTTTTTCCCACGCTGATAAGCTACGGGAAAAGCATAGTGACTCCTGGTGTTCATAAAACCTCATCAACTCGGACCGTACTGCCAAACCAAATACCATAGAACATAAGGATACAGCCAAACG
Source organism: Citrobacter enshiensis (assembly GCF_029338175.1). NCBI lineage: Bacteria > Pseudomonadati > Pseudomonadota > Gammaproteobacteria > Enterobacterales > Enterobacteriaceae > Citrobacter > Citrobacter enshiensis. Next base: position 1,030,611 of record NZ_CP119862.1, on the reverse strand, counting down.
ATGCCAGACACTTTGCCAGCAACCGCAATTTTGGTCCATACTTGTTAAACAATGATGATAACTTTGAATAGTTCGCAGCAGTATTATAGCGTTCATGAAAACGCATAATAATTTCAAAGATGGCACTTAGCATAACGACGAAAAACTTTGATACTAATATTGCCATGAATGAAACTGGTATAATTGCAGATAACGCACGCGCTGTTTCTTTAGTAATTAGAGGGATAAACTTTGAAATGCCAACCAGAATAAACACCAAGGCAAATGCGCCAATCAGCACTGAGATGAATTTTATTCCAAAGCCACGCCACTCTTTTTTTGTAAACAGATCCTTCCCATCCCAGATATAAATCAGTGTGATTATTATAAATAGAGTAAAACCTATCCATTTCATTACGTAACTATCCCCTTTGCTGTGATTAACGCTACCGGGTTACTCTTACTTACTGGCATTAAACACAAAGAAACTGTCCACTTCATGCTGGAGATCGGCCTGATGGGCAGCCCCTGGTGGATCGATAGCATTGCTGCCACCGTTCGGGTTTAAATGCAGTTCGCCAGAAAGCGTATTAATTTGTGCCTGCTGTTTCGCGGTAAAATTGAAGTTATTACCGATAATATTAACGCTGCCATCTTTCGATAATTCAATCGCGCTTTCACCACACTCCAGTCGCAACGTATTGCCCGCAGAAAGCGTATAGTTGTTCACGGCTTTATCGCTTCGGCTTTTTCCGGCCAGGCAAATGACGTCCCCTTTGATCCCCGCCTGCTGATCTTTGGCTACCCGCAGGGTTTCATTCTCCCCCACATATTGGGTACGGTTTTTTTCTGTCGAATGGGATTCATCATTTTTAACGTTAATGTCCAGATTACGCTCGGCCTGGATCCACACCTGTTCCTCACCCGCTTTGTCCTCAAAACGCAGGGCGTTGGCATTGTCCGCCGCGCCGTCCTTGCTCCGGCTCATGAAACCCATCTGGGTAGCCGCTGCCGGTAGCGCCCACGGTGGCATACTCGCTTCGTTGTACACGCGACCGGTGATAATCGGGCGGTCCGGATCGCCGTTGATGAAATCCACCACCACTTCATCACCCACACGCGGAATTTGCACCCCGCCGTACCCCTGACCCGCCCAGGCGCTCGACACGCGTACCCAGCAGGAACTGGTGTCATCACCTTTCGCGAGGCGGTCCCAGTGGAATTTCACCTTCACCCGGCCGTATTTGTCCGTCCAGATACTCTCCCCTTGCGGCCCCACCACTTTTGCCGTCTGCGGGCCGTAGGTGCGCGGCCACGCCGTGGTCTGCGCCGGACGATACGCCACCGACGACGGGATAACGGTGAAGTCGGTGCGATGAATGGTTTCCCCCTCGCCGCTCGCGTAGCGGTTTTCTTCGAAGTGGTAACTCGCCGCCGTGGTCAGATACTCACCGTTGTCGCTGAAGAACGGCGCGTTGCTCAGGGTAAACGTGTGCCCCGGCGCGATACCGGCGGCCGTCGCCGTGGCCTGTATCTGCTGGTGTTCCACCTGCCAGCGCTCCTGACGGATGCGGGCGTAGAACTCGGCATGACCATGATCCACAAACCGCCCTGGCCAGTCGTACACGTCAATGCTGCCAGGCTGGGGCGAGGCCGGGTTCTGCTGCGCCTGGAACAGCCACGCGTTCGGTTTGCGGAAGTCGTAGTCGTCAAGACTGTAAATCCCCGGCGTCACGCTGTCCTCCAGCGCCCACTGGCTGATGCCTTCTTCGTCCGTGCTGCCACCCGACGGCGTCTGATGGTAGGGAATAATCTCATAACCACTGAACGGCAGATGTTGCGTCGCCGCGTCGGTGAGCACCAGGGTGTGTTTGTCCGCCTCGTGGCGGAAGTGGAAGGCGATCCCCTCCAGCTCCATCAGGCGGCTGATAAAGTCCAGACTCGACTCCTGATACTGCACACAGTAGTCCCATACCCGATAGCTGCCGGTCAGTTTGTCTTCTACATTGACCTGATGTTCCCCCAGCAGCGTCTTAACGATCTGCGGTGCCGTCTGCCCCTGGAAGATACGCAGGTTACGGTCACGCTTCATCGGCCACAGATCCGGCTCCACCGTCAGCTGGTAGACCGCGTAGCGGGTTCCCGTCAGCTCCACGGCGCTGACCGCCACCCGCGTCACCTTGCCGTTGATGTAGCGCGGCGAGAGCAGGCTCTGCGTTGGGAGTGTCACCGTCACTGGCTGTCCCAGCAGTTTACTGCGGTCAATGCGCGCGTCCGCGCCGAGCAGCGTCAGCGTCAGCGCAAACGATTCGGACATCGCCTCACGGCCAGACAGTTTCCAGAACAGCAGCCCCTCAACCGGGAGCTGGACGGTAATTCGGTTAAGCATAATCGTTATTCCGTAATTGTTTTATGCGGCACAAAAAGGTGTGGCGGTAGAAAAGCAGAAAACTAAAGGAGAATCTGGTTGTGTATACCTGAATGAAAAGGGCTATCCATACAGGCGAATTGATATTCCATCAGAACGTTATCTAACAGGCGCAGGCGGCCACGTCCCTCCGTGCTGGATCAGCGTCTCTTTTATTTTGGTCAGCGTTTGATATTGTTCGCTACCTTCTTTTGCGCCATCCAGCAGGCGTTGAAGCAGGCTTCCCATCGTCAAGCCACCGTGGCCTCGAATCTCAGCATCGGCTCCGCGTTCAAGCAATAACAACACATGATCGTATTTGCCAAAATTTAACGCCTCAATGAGAAGCGTATTACCTAACGAGTCAGTGATATTGATATTGGCTCCCATATCGAGCATCGCCGCCAGAGTCTCGGTATTTTTGGCCTTGATCGTTTCAAAAATAATGGGCTCTTTATACGTTTTATCTTTCGCATCTGGCGATAAACCGCCGTCAAGCAACGCCTTAATCCAGTCACCGCTGTCGGCTTTTAAAACGTATTCCGCCGGACTGCTTTTTCCCGCTGGTCGCGGCTGGAGCGGATCGGCACCTGCCTTAACCAGTACGGTCATCATCTTTAATTGCGTGGGCGTTTTCTTATCGTAGATCGCATTCATGATGGCCCAGAACAGGAGCGTCATATCCTCTTTCCCGGGTTTGTTTAAATCAGTTTCTGAAGCCAGTTTAACAACGTCATCGACGTCACCGTGTTCAATCGCATTGGCTAATGTGAGTTGCTGGCCGCTAAAATAATCCTGCGGATTTAAATCCATATCTTGTTTACACCCCTGAATCATGAACGTAAAACACAGTGCGAAGCAGCCTACTAAAAACGTTTTCACAAGCGACTCCTGATGATTGAAATGTCCTCGTCCTTCTGCTGCTCAATACAGTTAATCGCCTGATCGATCCCATGACGGTCCAGCGCGCTTCCAGTCCCGCCCGGAAGATCGTGTGCAATCCCGGCCGCGTTAGGACTGAGGGCAGAGATTTCTTCTTTGAGAATTAATGCCGGTACATGTCCCTTCACCGTTTTTAAATCTTCCCAAAGATTCACTTCCTGAATTTTGGTCAGCAGTTCACCTTCAACACGGTAGGCCTGAATATTGTCCGTATTTCCCAGCACACTCCCGCCATATTGTTCAACCGTGTCACTGTTAAGTCCCGCAGCGTTGAATGTCCAACCCGCTTTACCACTGGCCATTGACGTTGCAGACGCGAGCCCGCCGCCGAGCGAATGTCCGGCGATATCGATGTTTTGGCCCGAGCTCGCCAATATATTCCCCATGCCTACTGCATTTCGATAATAGGCAGACTCCATCCCCATGCCCTGCGCGCCATTGTTTGCCCAGTCAGCGCCGTTTTTAACCGGAGCCAATTCCCCTTTGCTCAATAGCGAAGAGACGTTGTCTTTTAATGACGCAAGTCCGGGTTCTCGTGATCCCCTGAACACCAGCGTAGGATTCATATCATTGCCAAAGACGTCAGGATCAGGCTGATAGACACGCGCCAGAAAATCCGGTGACGTTTCATTGTCGTAAAGCATTTTGCTTTTAAGACCAAATTTATTCAGTAACTCACTGTCATTACTAATATCTTTCCACCCTTCCGGCACGTTCGGCGTCGCTTCCAGCGGATTAACGGTCTTGTAAACATTCCCCGCGAGCTTCGCTTTTTCCACGGCGATATTATTGGCCGCCAGCCGTTTAGCCGCGATTTGCGCATCCGGGTACAGGCTATTACTGCCCTGACCAATCAGATCCTTACGCGCCTGCCAGCGTTGTGCCTTCGTCATCTCCTGCAACTGTGCGGCATAGGTTTTGCCCTCTTTGCCCGGCGTCGGTTGGTCCGGCACCTGCGCCGTTTTGGCTTTCACGACCTGCGTCGGTAGCACCGTAGGCTCAGGACGGAAACCATAGGTTCTCACCATGGTTTCGTATCGGTCGACGATAGTGCTCACCGGATACCAGCCCAGTCCGGTGAGCGAGGCAGGCTGAAGCCTGCCTTTTTCATTGATATAAAAAACTTCCGTCACCGACGACCAGTTACGATGACTTTCATCAATCGCAACGACCCTGCCCATGTCTAAATCCTGCACGATCAGCGTGCGGGTATTTCGCCCCGACTGATACGGATTCGCCCCAGTTATTGAGTGGAGGAGATCGTAGCGCGTGAACAGCGAGCGTAACGAATTATCCGGTACCGACATAATCCACTGTCCGGCGACGGATGGGCGGATGATTTTCGCAAATAACGCGGGCGATACATTCTCGTTAAAAAGGTAGATAAATTTGATGTTATACATGCGCTCCGTCCTGTAACCAGTCCCTGCCTTGCTTCGTTTACGGGTTCACCAGCCAGGTGCCAGGTTTCGCGATGTCGAGGATTTGGGCCCGCGTTTTACCGCTTCCCTGCAATTCAATCGTGAATTGTCCTGCCGGGAGCTTAAGTGAGGCATAGCCGTTCGTTGCCGGACGCAGCGCTTTACGCTCGCCATTTACCCGCAGGTTTTCCCCCTCCAGCATACGGATATAGATCAACGCGACAGGGCTGGCTTCTACTACTGGCGACGGGCTGGAATCCGCAGCGGCAGGCGGCTGAACCTGCGCGGTGGTGGTTTGCTGAGCCGCGACCGGTTCGCTGACGGCGGTCGCTGTCGCGGTTTCAACCGGACGGACTTCCGCGGTCTGATTTTCCGTCTCGTGACCGCCACTGAACAGCATCGCCCCCGTCACAATCCCCACGAGTACGCCTGCGGCGCCAATCGCCGGGATCGTGTAACGTCGCCAGTCAAACGCAGCGGTCGATACGCTTTTCTCTTCGACCGGCACCAGCATGGTGCCCGGTTTTTTTGCGCTCAGCACATCATCGATACCCGCGACCGGCATCTCAATAAGCGCCGCAAATTCGTCGATCGACTGCGGTCTGTCTTCCATGCGTAGCGCCAGCGCGCGGTCAATGGCCTGCAGCAGCGACACAGAGTATCCCTGAGGTTGCAGTTCCATCAGCGGCTTACAGGTATCCTGAATCGAACGCACCACGCTCACCGGCGGCGGTGAGCCAACGATCAGGGTGCGCAAGACGGCGCCGAGAGCGTAAATATCGGTCCACGGTCCCTGCTCGCTTTCGTTATCGTCAGTGTACTGCTCGATCGGCGCAAAGCCGGGGCGCAGCATGGTTTCCGTCTCGTCGGAGAGATTACCAATGGTGCGGCGCGCCGAGCCAAAATCGAGCAGCACCGGCAGGCCGTTATCCTGGATCTGAATGTTATCCAGCGAGATATCACGGTGAAGATAGCCCTCGTCGTGGATCGTCTTGATCGCCCCAAACAGCATCGGCAGCATGCGACGGATCCAGGCTTCGTTGATCTGCTCCGGCTTCTCTTCGCGCAAGCGCGAAAGCGTGGTGCCGCTGTAGAACAGCGTGCCCATATACGCGGTGTCGTTCTGCACCCAGAAACGCAGCACGTGCAGCAAGTTGGGATGATTAAAGCGCGCCAGCAAACGGGCTTCCTGAATGAAGCTGTTCAGGCCTGCTGAAAACGCTTTGCTAAATCGCTCGCTGCGCAGCACCAGCGTCATATCATCGCCGCGCAACGCCAGCGAGGCGGGCATAAACTCTTTGATCGCAATAGTGCGTTCGAGCTGATGGTCCCAGGCGCGATAAACGATGCCGAATCCCCCACCGCCAATTACTTCTTTAATTTCAAACTCATTGAAACGGTACCCGACAGGGAGCGCATTGGGGACAGTCCGATTGTTATCATTATCCGTCATCTTTAACAGTTCTCTTGATGATTGCATTACGCGGCAAACTGACAGTGAAACTCGCCGTGCTCACAGGTGACATGCAGACGTCGGTACTGCGCGTCGCTGCGGCTGGCGGTAAGTAAAATCTGGCTCATCTGGGGCAGTAAGGTGTTGGTCAAAATAGCGTCCACCATACGTCCGCCGGACTCCACCTCGGTACAGCGCTGAACAATCTGTTCCACAACGCTGTCGTCAAACGTCGAGAGGATAGTGTGATTCTCTTCGAGACGACGCTGGATGCGTCGAAGTTGCAGGCGAACAATCTGCCCCAGCATCTCGTCGCTGAGCGGGTAATACGGCACCACCAGCAGACGTCCCAGCAGCGCAGGCGGAAACACCTGCAGCAACGGCTGGCGCAGCGCAGCGCCGAGCGCGTCCGGTTCTGGAATCAGTTCGGGATCGGCGCACATGGCGCCTATCAGATCGGTGCCGACGTTGGAGGTGAGAATAATTATGGTGTTGCGAAAATCGATGTGTCGCCCTTCGCCGTCCTCCATCCAGCCCTTGTCGAAGACCTGGAAGAAAATCTCATGCACGTCCGGATGCGCTTTTTCAATTTCATCCAGCAACACCACGCTATAAGGACGACGGCGTACGGCCTCGGTTAACACGCCGCCTTCGCCATAACCCACATAACCCGGAGGCGCACCTTTTAAGGTAGAGACGGTGTGCGCCTCCTGGAATTCGCTCATGTTGATGGTGATGACATTCTGTTCACCGCCGTACAACGACTCCGCCAGTGCCAGCGCAGTCTCCGTTTTCCCCACGCCGGACGGGCCGCAGAGCATAAACACACCGACCGGTTTGTTCGGATCGTCAAGCTTCGCCCGCGAGGTTTTGACGCGACGGGCAATCAGGTCAAGACCGTGCCGCTGTCCAATCACCCGCTGATTCAGCGTGTCGGCCAGGTTCAGCACCGCGTCGATTTCATTTTTCACCATCCGGCCAAGCGGGATGCCGGTCCAGTCAGAAACCACCGCCGCCACCACGTTTTCATCCACTGCGGCGAACAGCAGCGGCGCATCGCCCTGTAACGTTTTCAGCGCTTGCTGCTGCTGGGCAAGCTGGCTGCGCAGTTCGGTCGTCTCCTCATCCCCGGCGGCAAACAATGCAGCGCGCAGGCCCACGATCTCGCTGACCAGGCTACGCTCTTCATGCCAGCGACGGGTCAGGACATCGCGCTGTGCTTCGTAGTCATCGCGCGCCGCTTTTAACGCTGCGACGCGTTCAGGCTCGCCCGCGCCGACGCGCGCTTCACGCACTGCAATCTCCATTTCCACCTCCAGTGCGGCAAGGTGTCGCAGACAGTCTTCAAGCTGAGGCGGCGGCGCGCTCTGGCTGACCGCCACGCGGGCGCAGGCGGTATCGAGCAGGGCGACCGCTTTATCCGGCAACTGACGCGCCGGAATATAGCGGTGTGAGAGCTTCACCGCCGCGCTGACCGCTTCATCAAGAAGTAATACCTGATGATGGGTCTCCAGCGGCGACACGGTACTGCGCAGCATCAGGACGGCTTTCGCCTCGTCCGGCTCGTGCACCTGCACCGTCTGGAAGCGGCGGGTCAGCGCCGGATCTTTCTCAATATACTTTTTGTATTCCGCCCAGGTGGTGGCACCGATGGTGCGCAGTTGCCCACGCGCCAGCGCAGGTTTCAGCAGGTTAGCGGCGTCGCCGGTTCCCTGCTGGCCACCGGCGCCAATCAGGGTGTGGATCTCATCGATAAACAGGATGATCGGCGTCGCGCTGGACTGCACTTCATTGATCAACGCCTGGAGACGGGCTTCAAATTCGCCTTTCATCCCCGCTCCCGCCTGCAGCATGCCGATATCCAGCAGCCACAGCTGGATGTTTTGCAATGGCTCCGGCACGTCACCTTCGGCGATACGCAGGGCCAGCCCTTCGACCACCGCCGTTTTACCAACCCCGGCTTCCCCGGTCAGTAGCGGATTGTTCTGCCGGCGGCGCATTAAAATATCGACCATCTGGCGGATCTCTTCATCACGCCCAACCACCGGGTCGATTTTGCCTTCCCGGGCCCGCGCCGTCAGATCCTGCCCATACTGGGCCAGCGTCCCCTGGGCGGCAGGCACCGTACCGGCTGGCGTATCCACCGCAGCAGCGGCCTGTTGCGCCTCTTTACTCTGCGCACAGATGGTGTCGAACTGCGCGATCAACACCTCAACGTTGAGACGGCCAAACTGGGCAGAGATGCTCTTCAGCACGTTCGCCAGATTCCAGGTTTTCAGTATGCCGATCAGCAGATGCCCACCACGAATACGGCTGACGCCGAATTTCAACGAGCCATACACCCAGGCGCGCTCAACGGCGCTATCGATATGCTCGGAGAGATCAGAGACCGAGCTTGCCCCGCGCGGTAGCGCATCCAGCGCGGCGACAATATCCCGCGTCAGCTGTTGATCATCGAGTGAAAAGTGACGGATCACCTGCTGCAGATCGCCATCCTGCTGTTGCATCAGTTGATGCAGCCAGTGCACCAGCTCAACGTAAGGGTTGCCGCGCAGCTTGCAGAACGCGGTAGCGCTTTCCAGAGAGGTAAATAACAGCGTGTCCAGTTTGCCGAAAAGAACGGCACGGCTGATTTCTGACATGTTCGGTTCCGTTGATAACAATGTTGTAGAAGAAACTACCGCTCTGCGGGATAGACCAGATCGCCACGCGGTATGGGCTCAGGCTGAATACCCAGCCAGGTGTTGTAGCCTAGCCGCCCGCCACGACCGAGGGTGGCACCCTGCACCGCCTCGGCGCGCAGTATCACGCGCGTTTCCCATTCATATTCCAGGCCAGCGTACTGGCGAACCCAATCGCGTAATGCCGTCACCTGGGCCGTACCGGGCAGGAAGTGGTTGTACTCTTGTGCGCTCAGCGGGCCTATCTCGAGACGAAACTTGTGCTGCACGTCGCGTACCGCAATCCCGAGAAATGCGGACTCGCCCATGCGCGGCAGGCGACGTCCTTCGCCCAGTTGCGCCTGTTCACGCCGGGTAAGCGGCATCCACTGCGGCACATTGCTGACCAGCTTCATCGGAACCTTGAAATAGTCGCGCAGGATTTTCTCCAGCCCTTCCGGATCGCGTCCGTGGCGGGTCAGGTGCCCGGCGTGGGTAAAGCGGGCGTGCGGACTGAGGCTGCCTTTTTCCATCTGACCGGGCTGCCCCATACCGATCAGCGAAGCCAGATAGCCCTCAAAGCGTCTGTTGTCGGCGCGGTCGAGCGAGACGGCAGGCTGCGCATCCGCCCATGCGCGATAAAACAGCAGCGTCAGGCGGTGGTGAAACAGGTCGGCAAATGCGCTAAGGCTATCGTCCTGGTGATGATGAATACGCTCACGGGCATATTCCGTCATATGAACCGGCAGCGGGCCGTTGGGGCCAAACAGGCCGAAGCTCAGGATCGAGACCTCATGCAAGCCTTGATCTTCGCGCTGGCGCACGTGTGCGACCGTCGAGGCCGCAAACCCCATTGACGGCTGCTGACCAATACGTAACGGCTCAAATTTGGGCAGCGGCGCACGTCCCAGCGGGTAACGTTCTCCGCCCTGTGCATCAATGCGCCGTAACAGTTGAAACAGATCGTAGCGCCACGGAGTCTCCCTGACGTCGCGCCAGAACGCCTCCGGCAGTGGCGTCAGACGATGCACGCGCAGCGGTGCGGGGATCACGTCGCTCATATCAGCGCCCTTTTCCCCATTCGCGGCGCCCAGTAACCAATCTCACCGCGCTGCTGGCTTTTCAGAGTGAACTCCGTGAAGCTGTTGATGGAGACCAGGCGGGCAAACAGGCGCTCCAGCACGCTGCCGAAAAGCCACGGACTGGCCCCGGAAAAGGCGCGTTCGTCCACCGTCAGCGTAATGCCGATCCCGCGGGCGAACACCACCGGGCCGGGTTCCGGAACGCGACGGTGTACCGGCTCCAGCACGCAGTGGCGAACACCGTCTACCTGCCGCGCAACCGGCGTTTCCGCCAGGTTTGCATAAAGACCTAACAGCTGACGCAGCGCCGCCGCGCCCTCTTCGTTTTCGCTGTCCATCAGGCTGAGGTAGTTCATCTGTAGCTGGCTGATGAGTCGCCAGGTGCTAAATCCCTCCGCCAGCGCCGGGCGCGGCGGCGTTGGACCGTTTCGCAGTCTCAGGGATTTGACCGGCATGGAATCGGCCATGATAAATTGCCCCAGCTCCTGCTGTAGCATCAGGGGTAAATCGCGGCTGGTGCACAGGACGTCTGCGGAGATATAGCGCAGGGTGTCCTGCCACGGCGCGTGCCGCTCGTCCACCAGCGAGACAAACACTTCAGAGCCGACATAGCCGGTACGCGTGCCGTAGCGCAGGGCATGTTCAGAGAGTACGCGCTGTTCGCGGCGCAGAGAAAAATAGGCGCCGTAGTTGCCCGCGTCCTGGCTCCAGGTGCTCCAGAACGGACGAAACGTCTGGTCGTCACGCTGACCGTCGGCGCTGCCGTAAATCGCCTTTACCGCGTAGATTTCATAATCCAGCGGGCGGATGTTATCCACCACCAGATGGTATTCGTGCTGGCCTTCGCTGAGCTTCTGGCGCGCTGCCACTTTGGGGAACAGGTTGATGACCGGGGTGCAGTGCATGGCCAGATGGCTGGCATCAACCACCCGCTCCAGTTGCTCATCGGTTTTACCCAGCAGAATGAAAATATCGAAGGCTTTTTCGCTTTCGCAGCGTTGAATCAGCTTGCCGATCCCACTCAGGCTAATGAACCGGAAGCGCGCCGGAAAGGCGAAGTATTCCTGCAACAGACGATACCCGTCAAAGTTGCGCAGATCGTCCGGGAGCAGCGCCTGTTCCGGCTCAAAGCCTTCCTGGCGCAGCCCGTCTGGCGGGAGTACCTGGCGCAATGGCTGCTCGCTCAGGGTCTGACAGACGATGCCGACATGATGCTCCATCACCAGTTCCAGCAGCTTCAGCGCCTCAATGTCCGGGCCGCTGAGGAAAAACGCCAGTCGGTCAAAATCGAGGTGTCCGAGGTTTTGCGGGCCATCGCAGGCAATGCGAATACGCAATGCGCTACAGGCACCGCGCTGGCTCAGGCCAAGCTGCGCCAGCGGCAGATCGGCGGGGATACCGCCCAGCGCCACTTTCTCTATTTTCAGCGGCAGCAGATTGACCTCATGGGCGGTGGTATAACTGCACGTGACGCCGTTTTTTTTCAGCGCCAGGCTATCCATCATGGTGCCGCGTGGAACCAGGAAACCGTTGCTCAGATCGCCACGACTGCTGTCGGGCTGTAGCTCTGCAATCGCCATTGACGGCGTGGGGGCCAGGTAATTCGGCGCGATCATCTCCAGCATACGCTGGGAAAATCGCGGAAATTCCGCGTCCATTTTCAGCTGCACGCGCGAGGTCAGAAAGGCGAAGCCTTCCATCAGCCGCTCGATATAAGGGTCCGCCACGTCAATACCGCGCATGCCCAACCGTCCTGCGACCTTCGGATAGCGTTCGGCAAACTCCGCCCCCATTTCGCGCAGGTAGGCCAGTTCGCGGTTGTAATACTCGAGCAGTTTACTTTCCATGATTACCCCGCGTCTTTAAGTTCAAAATGGCCGTTTTCCAGATCGACATCTGTGCGAAACAGAAACTCCAGCGGATACGGCACACACCACAATCGCCCTTTTATCTCGATCGATAAAACGTTATGCAGATCCAGCGAGGAGGTGTCAGAGACGCAGCGCACCTGTAGCCCCTGGGGCAAAATACGCGGCTCGAAATGAATGATGGCTTCGGTGAGCTTGCGTTGGATATCGTGCCATTCAATATCCGACATCCGCTTGCCCGCCAGCGGGGCGACGCCAAAGTTCACGACGGAACGACTCACCTGCGGCAACGCGCTCAGGTTGTATGACGAGTCGTGATTGATGGTGTTAAACAGCCACTGCAAATCCCGCAGCACATGGCGACGCAGCGCGGCATGGGTAATCAGGTTGCTGTTGGCCGACTCGCGTTTTTGTTCCGGCGCGTTATCCGTCAGGCGGTCCAACAGCGAGGGCTGCATTTTGTCGCGCGCGCCGACGTTTTCCTGCCCGCTACGGGCACGCCAGCCGCTACGCAGCAGGTAGCCTTCACCGGCGGGATTACTCATTTGCCGCGTCCGGGGCAAACGTGACGAGGCTCAGCGAAAGCAGCGGATTTTCGCTTTGCTCGCTCAGCCAGGCTTTCTGCCCCTGCCCCAGATAAAGCAGGCCGTCGTTATCCAACGGTCGCCATTCGGTGGTGCGTGCCAGCTTGACGACGTCTGCCGCCTCATTGGCAAAAGGATAACGCGCAGGTATCTGACAGACCTGTTCGCTGCCGTCGGTCAGACATACCCGCGCGTGGCGCCAGACCAGATCCGTGACGCTGGCGGGCGCCTGAAATTGGATCTTCGCAATGGCGCTAAATGGTAGCCAGAAATAGCGGCCGTTGACGATTGTTTCGCACACGGGGCCCAGCCGGGCATCGCCGTCCATCAGCCATTCGAAATCCTGTGTCTCTTCATTGTCGAACGCAAGCTGACCCGCGCTCGCCTGTGCCTGTTCCAGCGCCGTCAGACGTAGCGTCCGGGCGTGCTCACCGCTTTCCGTGAGTGCGGCGGCGAGCGTGGTCAGCCACGGCCACTGTGCGTGTGGCATCGCGGGAGCGGCCAGGCCTGCCAGTACCTGCGCACGCTGCTGTTCGCCCTGAATGGACTGTTCAAGCAGCGTCACGGTGGGTTTCGCCTGAGGCTTCAGCGCCAGCCAGCTCTTAAGCTGGGTCAATGCGCGCGCCCAGTTTCCGCTTAGCGTTAAAAACTGCACGAAAGCGGCTCGCAGGTCGGCGTCTGCGGGCCGGGCTTTGATCTGTGATTCAAGGCGTAGCAGTGCGTCGTTCAGCGACTCGCCCGCCAGATGTCGATAAAGCGTATTCATAGCCGCTCCTTAATTCGCCGCGCGCCAGGCGCCAATAGCGGGATCGCGCAGTTGAGGGCGCAGCGTGTCGATCAGGACAATATTGAGAGAAGTCCCTGGGGCAAGCCACGGACTCCAGGTCTGCCTGACCGCGTTAATCCGCGCCTGTAACTTCGCATCGTCACTGGCCATCTCGCGGGAAATTTCTACCGCCACCGTGCCGTCTATCTTCCAGCCGCCCAGCGCCGGGTCGTAAGGCAGAAGCATCCAGCTCTGGTTGCTGTTTTGGGTGCTGAACACCATGCGTTCTTTATTGACGGAGGTGATCAGCGCTTTTTCCGGATCGACCTTCTCACTCAATCCCATCACCGGGAAACCGTGGATCCAGGTAACGGGCATCTCTTTTTTAGCCCCGTTACGGGTCTGAGAGATGACCGTATGGCCGCTCAGCCAGCTGCCGTTTTCACAACGGGTGGTGTCGGAGTCCGGAATAAACAACGCTGGCGCAGAGGTACCGCCCTGCCAGAAAGTACGCAGATGACAGCCATCCTGCAGCGTAAATTCCTGCCACGGCGTGCGGTCTGCGGCAACCGAGTTCGATTCCGGGTTTAGCTCAGGTGGCACGAGTTCGACGCGGGCGGTGGCCGTCTTCTCTTGTTTGACCACCAATGCCCAGTCCTGCGCCTTGTTTGCCGTGCCCCGCGCCAGCGTGACGCCTGCGGGATCGTTCAGTTTCCACGTCAGCTTATCCAGCTTGCCGCACTGGTTTTTCAGCAACGCGCCAAGACGAGGGACAAAATTTTCGAGGATAGTGACCTCTTTATTGCCGTTCGCCACAATGCGCAACGCCACCTCTGACTTACACCAGCTCTGCGGCGTTTTGTCTTTAATGTCGTCGATCCAGATATCCAGCTTTTGCGCAGGCGACTGTACGATGCGGTAGTTTTCAGCCTGCGCGGTGGTTGCCACCACCAGAAGCGCCAAACCCGATAGCCAAATTTTCATATCAATCCTTGTATGTCTAATCAGTTCCGCAGGGAAGAAATTGAGTTGCGTCAGAGAGCGTATGCAGCAAGGTGGTGTCCTGAGGACTTCCCATCCACACCGCAATCGCGGTGTAGTTATCCTGTGCATTGCCCTCCTGTTCGCCGTTCTTTTGAATAATTTGCTGCATTAATGTCAGCCACTCCTGCGGCGTATTAACCATGTGCAGCGACTGCTGCATTTGTTCTTCGCTGACGCCATGCCAGAAGCCATCGGTGCAGAGCAAAAAGGCATCGCCGTCTTCAACCGGCACCACGTCGCTGTAGCTGGCTTCCGGGCCGCCGTTCTCAATACCCAGCGCCAGATAAAGCAGATTACTGTTCAGGTTTTCCGTCTGATGACCGGCGTCTTTCATCTGCTGAATCAGGCTATGATCGGTCGTCACCTGCCACAGCCAGCCACGGCGAAACAGGTACAGGCGGCTGTCCCCGGCGTGCGCCCAGTAAGCCAGACGATAATCTCTGTCGATAAACAGGCTAACCAGCGTCGTGCCCATCCGGTGGTAATCCTGCACGGCCTGCTGTTCACTGAGAATGGTGCGGTTCGCCGTCTGTACGTAGTCACGGATATGCTGGGCGTTAAGATGTTTGTCACCATCAAAGCGGGAGATAATGCTGTTACGGGCAAGCTCAGCGGCCATCTCGCCGCCGGGCAGTCCGGCGATGCCGTCACAGACGACAAAGCAGGCTGAACGTTCCCCAATGGTTTCTCCCGTCTGATCCTGGTTGCTGGCGCGCGTTCCCTGGCGGGAGAGAGAAGCCGTTGCGATCTTCATTTTTCTTCCGATCCACTCTGTGAGTCTTTGTACTGATTCACCTCCATGTCGTAAGCATGAAGGAAGGCTTCACCAAACAGGGTGTGGAAGTCATCTTCAATTTCACCGGCCGTCTCACCATAACTGCGGACAAAATAGTCCCACAGCGCGGCTTTGCGGCTACCCGGCAGCGCCAGGCGGGAGCTCACGCCGTTCTGTTTTGCCTGCTCTTCAAGCTGCTCCGGGTTAAAGGATTGCAGCATGGCGGCAATAATGGCGCGTATACCGGAGATCATCCCCAGTTGATGCGCCTGCAAATCGATGAGCGCGTCACGCACCGATTTTGTCGGCGGCATAAAGCCCGGCATCGGGGTGCCGAACATCTGGATCAGCACCGTTTTACCGGAAGGCAGCAGTTTGAAGGGGTTGTTCGCATCATCGAGCACCATCGTCATATCCGCTTTCACGCCGCGCTTCAGAATGGAACGCGATGAAAGCAGCGCTACCGTCCCCTGCGAGAACATGCCCAGGATTTGGCCAAGCTGGCGCATATTTTCACGGTCGAACTGCGGCACCGGCTGCATTTCGCTCAGCCCCATACCTTCAAGCAACGCGTCCAGTAATTCGCCCTGCAGGACGTCGCCCTTCTCGGTGTTATGGGCGATGGGCGACGGTGACGCGGCGTTTTTTACCGGGTCGATACGCAGACGTCCTTTTGGCGGCTGGGCGTTGCTGCGCGCGACGGCCTGTGGCGTCGGCATTGTGAACCCGGCGTAATCCTGACACCCTAACGCCGCCTCTTCAGCGCGCGGTTCCTCCTGCACCTCTGGCGCAAACAGCGGTGATTCCGCAAGCGCGTCCTCTTCCTGCGCCATGACGGGCTGCTCAGCAATAATTTCGTCAGGGTACGTTAACGGCGCGCCGCTCATTAGCCCGAGCGGATCGTCATTGCGCGCGGCGGGGGCGCTGGCTGAACCGCCAAAAAGCGCCAGCGGATCGAGTTCATCCAACGTCTCTTCTTTTGACAATGTTGGTTTGTTGTCTTCCGGCGCCACCAGCGTGGTTGGCGTGACGTCGTTAAAGATGCTCTCCGTTTTAAACAACGCTTCATCGCTAAACAGCGCATCAGTATTGACGTTTTTGCGCTCAAGCTGTGGATTGCTGTCACTGAACAGCGCCAGCGGATCGTCGGTATTGCGCTCCGGCTCGCTGGGCTGTGAGAATGGATCGTGAGACGCGGCAGGCTGCGGTTTCGCGCGGCCACTGGAGATGCTGTCGGAGATGGAAAACTCCTGCATCAGGCTGTCCCAGATTTCCGTCGGTACCGCGGTGGGTACGGCCTCGACGCGTTGCGACGCACTGACAGGTTTCGGTTCTGCCGCAGGCACAGGCGTCACCACTGGACGTGAAGCGATACTCGCGGCCATCCGACTAATCGGCTGGGTATCCTGAATAAGATCGGCCACTTCGATACGATAATCATCAATATCGAGAATATCGCCATCCTGAAGTTCAACCTGACGGCCCCGCTCCAGCGGAATATCGTTCAGCACCACGCGGGTAACGCTGCCGCGATTGGTCATGCGGCATTCGCCCTGCGCATCCACATGGACGATGGCCTGCAGACGCGAGATGGTGCGGTCATTGTCCGGCAGTACCAGATTGTTATCCGTACCGCGACCAATGGTGCCCCCCGGGGCGTAAAAATCACAGCGGCTCTGCGGCGGCTGATGACCGGGTTTTGTCGAAATAATCGTGAATCGCATGGCGTATTCCTGCTGGTATGATTAGCGCTCAAACGCTGCCGCTCTCAGGGTGAGAACGGCGGCGTTTGGGGGTTAATAGCTGATTTAAGCTATTTGACTATATTTAGAAAAATAATGCCGGTAAGGAGCCATAATGTAAAAAGTAAGGCCTGAGCTTTATAGCGTCGATGCAGTTTCAATATCCAGCTGATTCTCTCTTCCGGTAAAGACTGAACGAATTGATAGGCTTCAACCTGTACATTTCTGTCTTTGGAAAACTTCATCTTCACGCCTTTGCGAAGACGAACAAACCAAATTATTTTTTGATAATTCGCCAACGAACCAAAAAATGATTCATAATTTGTCATCAGATCGAGATCGTAGCCTCTTTGCCGATATTCTGAAAGAAGTAATTTATAATCATTTTCGTGCTTTCTAAAATAACAAGAACTGTAGAAGTCCATGATAACAAGAGCGGCAAACAAAATCACAAGAGCCAATAACGTTACATTTGTTAAGCTTAAGCATGGCATGCCTTTATTTTCCTGTGGCAACCATTAAAAGCAATAGCAGCATTAAAAATGCTACAAAAATTGTCATTTTGTAAAACGTTTTTATCCATGAAAAATTGTAAGTCGATGCTATTAACTGACTTACCTCCGGAGAAAGAATTATTTTACCATTTGTTGTGGTGGCTTTGCCGGACAGAATCTTTTTCATTAATAACACTCGATGCGCAAAGCCGGGCAGGCCAAGTTGCTCATAAAATAGATAATCATTTACATCTAAGCATTGCTTATCACTCAAAAAATGAAATGATTTTGATAGCTCTGCAGAATATTTACGATAAAAATAAAAGTAAAAAAACAAAGAAATAAGCAATCCCAAAAAAACAAAAAAGAGCGCTATGAGGCGGATCATCTCATACATTTATTAGTCTCCAGAAAACCAATCCCTGATCCTTTCTCCTGTTCGCCCCGCTTTTATTTCACAGGATGATTTTAAGCATACTTTGGTGAAATAAATAGCAAACTCAAATATCATGTAAGAAAGACAGCGTTAATAATACAGCAAAAACAATCAACGCAATTTTATTTTTCATGATATAAGTATTAATCCATGTCAAATCAAAATCACACAGCGCATTCTTAACCGGGACTGGTTCAAGCCAACGAGACTGGGTTAACTTAACGCGTTTTCCGTTCAACAGCCTTGATATTATCGTCACTCGAAAACCAAATCCCCAAAACCCTAACCCTTCCCAAATATTATAATCATCACTCCGAATGAGTTGCTGCTGCTTTAATAATTCATAGACTTTAGCTATCTGAGGGGAGCGTTTTCTGTAATCAGCATAAAACGTCACCACAATAGTAATAAAAATAATGAACAGTAAAATGACGGAAATTGAGTAAACATTTTCAAAGCTCACATGAATCTCCGCGGTAAATTAAATGATGACGCTGATCACCAACCAATCCTACTAACTGAGTTCCTTCAACAGTTGCGCTGAGAACAACAACGCCGGCATTTGGAATGCTCTCTACTTATTCGTTCTGTCTAATCCGTAGTTGACCACCGGTATCCTTATATAATTCAAACCGTGCGGCATATCGGAAGGCTCCATTCTTGTCTGCAGCTCTTAGTGCAACATCGAATTCTCCGGCCTGCCAGGTGATCCCACTCCATTGATGACAAACTCCGGGTTTTAACAAAACTATGGGGGTGTTAAAACCAGACAACGAGATCCTTTTCCACTGCTCGCCTTCTTGCTTCATCACCGTTGGCGCATAAGCGGTGATCGGATATGTAAGCCCAGAATCCTGAGGAAAACGAAAGCACGGTGCGTTATTTTCTAATGAGACCGTCAGACGTTGTACTGCGCAGGATGCGATATGCAGGCGCTACATAGACACGTTATCGCTATTGTACTTAGCGCTCTCTTCATAACCCAATCCGCCTGTGTACAAAATCCTGGCAACGAGGACTTACACAAACTTTTAATCGTTATTTTTACGATAATGACCGGGGAGTAATCCCCGGCCACGTATACGCAAATTATGCTTCTTTGTTCTCTTTGATATTCCAGCCAGCGCTGCTTTCAGCACCTTTACCACCCGCAGTGGTCTGCTCCCAGTACTGCTGTTTCACTTTCGCAGCCTGGAATGCATAGGTCACGCCAACGGTATCGCCGTTGTCTGCGCCGGTGTACTGAACCGCAGTCACCAGCACATCTTCCAGCGTGATACGGGTGTATTCAACCTGCTGGCCGCCCGCTTTACAGACAGACAGTTCAACTTTGCTCAGGTGCTTACCGCTCGCGCAGTGTTTCAAAACGGCGGTGGTAGATTTGTCGATAAGTGCATTGACGTGCAGATCGTTAAAATTAACTTTACCTGCACCACCACCGCCGCCGACACTCATATTTCCCGGCTGGGACGCGCCCCAGGAGAAGGAGGTAATATCAGTCCAGCCAGTGTGGTTAGAATCTTTAGATTCGCCCGTAACACCCTCGACCTTCAGAAACATATCAATAGCCATAATATCTACTCTTCGTGGATTAACATTATTGCTTTCGAAAAAGCACTTATATGGCAAACAGGAAAGCATGGGGCTGAATAAAACCGTCCATATTTTACCTCTGCCTCTAATCTGACGAAATCACATTCGCTCAGAATATCCAGAGTGGCAGCGATTGCAACCACCCTAAATGATACTCAGCCATTCATGACGGTGACTAAGTGCTAGACAACCAACCTTTGTATCATCTAGAATAATTTCAATTAATTTTGAACAAGAAAGGATTAGTGAATGAAAAAGATTGCCTCATTAATATTAACAGTCGTGTTTTTCATTATTGGGATTTTCACTATTGTCGATATTTTCCAGTCAGCATGGTATGTCATTACACTTGAGACATTTACTGCAATGTCTGCTGGCCTTCTTTTTGGAAAAATCGTTTTTCTAATCCTAATCCTTTTTGGCCTTCGTTTCTCACTGAAATGCTGGCGCACGTCAAAGCCTTGACTTCATTTTTTCAGCAAAATAATAAATAGCGATAGATACTGCTATCACAGAGATTAACAGAAGTGCATTTATCGCTATTTTTAGAATACTTACACCCCAGTTAAACACAAAAACATAATAGCCTAACGACGTAAAAAAAAGCATAAACGAAACAAGCAAAAGAAAATAGACAAAAATATATCTAACTAATTTTTCAAACACGAGAAACTCCTGTTAAAAATCGGCTAAATATCTCTTTATCTATAGCGCCATGGCTTTGTTGGAAATTTATCGCCTCAATAAAAGGTTTAACGTTATCCTCAACCAAGAAATATAACAAATCCAAATCACCTGCACCGCGCAATTCATTATAAACATCCTTGTTTAATTTTAGCAGATCATAGGATGTATACACTGAGCGTGAAATCGAAGCACCAACACTCAGTACCCCTGTAATACCTGCAGAGACAAGAAATCGCGGGACAATTTTAGAGACAAACAACGTAATTAACTCGTTGACGAAAATCATTTTAAAGGCAACCCCCCCCACTTGCGACCCACCTACTTTAAGGAGGAGTTCTCTGGATTGTTCTTCAGACAATCCAGACAAATAACGTTTTATCACCGTGTTTATTAAGTGGCGCACGTCTTCTGAGGTCAACCCTTTTTTGATAAGCGTCAGGAGTCTGATTTTATCGGTTTCATTTCGCCATCGATTATCTGAATCCAGAAAATCTTTAGTTAACATCCACAGATCTTCTGGAATTGACATAAAACCGCTAACCGCGCCGCGGGCAAATATTTCTGGGTTGCTCTGTTTACGCGCATCAAAAATCTTCAACATGCCATCAGCAATTTCTTTTGGTGAACTCGTTCCCAATGTAGAGCCTCCCTGAGGTTAATGAATGTCGATGGTTATATTTCACGAGTTAGGTCAATACTGAATAGATTACCGGCCCCGTAGAGCCGGTAATCTTCATTACGCGTCCTGCGTCTTCAGCGACGGCAGTTTAGAAACCAGACGCAGCGAAACGGTCAGGCCTTCCAGCTGATAATGTGGGCGCAGGAAGAACTTCGCGGCGTAGTAGCCCGGATTATCTTCGATTTCCTGCACCTGCACTTCGGCCGCCGCCAGCGGTTTACGGGACTTGGTTTCCTGGGAGGAGTTGGCCGGGTCGCCGTCCACGTAGTTCATCACCCAGTCATTCAGCCAGCGTTCCATCTCTTCGCGCTCGCGGAAGGAACCGATTTTGTCGCGCACGATACACTTCAGGTAGTGCGCGAAACGGCAGCAGGCGAACAGGTAGGGCAGACGTGACGCCAGACGGGCATTGGCGGTGGCATCCGGATCGTGGTACTCCGCCGGTTTTTGCAGCGACTGCGCGCCGATAAACGCCGCAAAGTCGGAGTTTTTGCGATGAATAAGCGGCATAAAACCGTTTTTCGCCAGCTCAGCTTCACGACGGTCACTGATGGCGATTTCGGTCGGACATTTCATGTCCACGCCGCCATCATCGCTTGGGAAAGTATGGCACGGCAGATTTTCGACTGCTCCGCCGGACTCCACGCCGCGAATCGAGGTGCACCAGCCATACTCTTTGAAGGAGCGGTTGATGTTGGCGGCCATCGCGTAGGCGGCGTTCGCCCAGGAATAATTGTTGTGGTTAGCGCCATCGGTTTGCTCTTCAAAATCAAAGCTGTCGACCGGGTTAGTCCGAATGCCATACGGCAGACGAGACAGAAAACGCGGCATCACCAGCCCCAGATAGCGGGCATCTTCCGATTCACGCAGCGAACGCCAGGCGGCATATTCGGTGTTCTGGAAGATTTTGGTCAGATCGCGCGGGTTGGCCAGCTCCTGCCAGGACTCCATCTGCATCACGCCCGGCGCTGTACCGGTAATGAACGGACAGTGTGCCGCAGAACCGATGCGCGCCATTTCCCCCAGCAGCTCAACATCCTGCGGGCTATGGTCGAAATAGTAGTCACCGACGATGCAGCCAAACGGCTCGCCGCCAAACTGACCGTACTCTTGTTCGTAGATTTTCTTGAAGATCGGGCTCTGGTCCCAGCCCACGCCCTTGTAACGTTTCAGGGTACGACCCAGTTCCTGTTTGGAGATGCTCATAAAGCGGATCTTCAGCATCTCGTCGGTTTCAGTGTTGTTGACCAGATAGCTCAGGCCACGCCACGCGCTTTCCAGTTTCTGAAACTCGTCATGGTGAATAATCTGATTCACCTGCTGCGAAAGCTGCTCATCAATACCGGCAATCAGATTTTGAATGGTGCGGTAGGTGTCGTTTGAGAAGGTGACGGTATTTTCCAGCGCCTGCTGCGCCAGCGTTTTTACCGCGCTCTCCACCGCCGAACGCGCCTGATCGGTTTTGGGGCGAAACTCTTTGTTCAGCAGCGCGCTGAATTCGTCCTGGCTGAACGCCTGATCTGCCTGCAGCTCTTGTTGTTGAGTCTGGTTGCTCATCGATTATTCCTCGCTACCTTTCGCGCTATCGTCATTTTTCGGCAACTGGCTCAGGGATTTGAGCAGCGTCGGATCCTGCAGAATTTTAGCGATCAGCTCTTCCGCGCCGTTTTTGCCGTCCATATAGGTCAGCAGGTTGGAGAGCTGGGTACGCGCCTCCAGCAGCTTGTTCAACGGTTCAACTTTGCGGGCCACCGCATCCGGCAGGAAGTCATCCATGCTGTCGAAGGTCAGATCGACGTTGAGCTTACCTTCGCCGGTTAGCGTGTTATCCACCTGGAATGCGACGCGCGGCTTCAGCGCTTTCATACGTTCGTCGAAGTTATCGATGTCGATTTCAAGGAATTTACGCTCGTCGACCGCAGGCAGGCTTTCGACCGGTTTGCCCACCAGATCGGCCATTACGCCCATCACAAACGGCAGCTGAATTTTACGTTCTGCACCGTAGATCTCTACGTCGTACTCGATCTGCACGCGGGGGGCACGGTTACGTGCGATGAATTTCTGCCCACTGTTACTCATTGCCATGATGTTCTCCGTCAAAGATGCGCGGTGAAGGTGAAACGGCAGACGTCATGCCTGTCGTCATAATGCCTGGACGCGTCATTCGCGGCGTCCAAAAATGTTTTCCAGTTGGTTAACGCCGTCCGGCGCCAGGTCGCGAATAATGTCCATAAAGTTGAGTTCAGACAGCCGCTGCACCCGTTCAATCATCAACGGTGCGGGGTGACTCGGCTCATACTGCGCAAAATACTGCTTCGCTTTCTCCAGCATCAGCTGCGCGTCGGCGCGACTGGTGACCTGCACGCTGCGCCAGTCCGCGACCTGCGAAACGGGCGGAACTGCGGCGGTCGGCGGCGTTGCGCTTTGTTCAACCGACGCCTCAGCGCCCGGCAACAGCGTGCTGATATCGGTCACCTGACAGGCGCTGGCCACCAGCCCAACGGTTTTCAGCAGTTGTTCCATTTCCGGTACGCCGCTCTCCCCGAGGTGCCCGACCAGCCGATCGCGAATCGCCAGCAGCCGTTCGTTAATCAAGAAAACCGCTTCGGTGCCAGGCTGGCCGCCACGGGCCAGTTCATCAATCAGCCTTGGACGGCCGCCGGGATAATCCGGGCATTCGGTTTTGCTGCCATCGAGCAGCGCCTGAGCATCGCGCAGCGAAATCTCGTCGCCGTTTGAACGCAACAGCGAGGCATTACGCAGCGCGAAAGTGAGATCGGACTTATCGCCCAGCCCCGCGAGGGCGTTAATACGGTAGAACGGATCGGTTTCGCCATACTCTTCCAGCCGTGGATACAGCGGTTCCCAGTAGCGGGAAAGCGCCTGCTCGACCAGCAACAGCCCGTCCGCGTATCCCGATAGCCCCCGACGCCGTGTCCAGGCATGGGTTAACGCCAGCATGACGCGCAGATCTTTGGTGCGCCCCAACAGACGGGTGGCGAGCTTTTCCACCGTATTCCAGTCGGCAGGTTCCGCAGGAATAATGGTGTCGCCGAACTGCTGTTCGGCTTTGCCCTGGCTTGCCTGCCCCATGGCCTGAAAGTCGGCGTCGTACTCAAGATTTTCGCCGCAGGGGTTTTCATGGCTTATCGGCGCGAGAATTTCATCAATATTCATGGAGTCCCTGCTTATTCAAACATCGGCGGATAGAGGCCGTGACGGCCCGGTCGGGCGCCGCCTGCCGGATCGAACAGCAGCGTAAAAAGCTGCCCGGTAAAGTTTCCGCTGTGAACGTGGGTATAAAGCGGGTAGCCATCGCAGCGGTTGGTCCACCAGAAGCTGGCCTGGCGCTGCGGGTCGAAGCACTCTGCCGCCTGCGGCCACCCCAGGGTTACCGGGTCGTCTTCGGCATAACCAATCACGTCCAGAATGTCGGAGCGCATCTGCGGCTCAACGGGCTGTGGCGGTGGAATCATCATCAGCGCCTCCTCCAGTTGCGCGGCGGAGTAACCGTTGCGCACCGCGTGCAGTACCACCCGGCCAAGCTGCTGGTACCAGCTTTCAGCCTGCCCCAGCATGCGCGGCGACCACTCGGCAGGCGTAAAGCTAAGCTGAACGCAGACCGGATACTGTCGCCCCACGCTGTCACGGGCTGGCAGCAGACAGCCCATCTGGATCATCTGGCTACCCAGCATCGGCGGTACGACAAAATTCCATACCGGGGCTTTGGCGAACTGGCGCTCGCCGCTGCGCTGCTCTTCCTGTTGCCAGGCCAGCAGGCCGACCTGAAACCAGTGGGACCACTGGCGTTGTAACGCGTCAGGAAAACGACGCTGCAGAAAGTCGCCTGCGCTGGGTAATTTGCCATACCAGCTGTAGAGGTTCATCGCAGGGGGATTCGTCATACGGCTGTCCTTGCGGTTATGGGCATGAGAAACGGGGAAGCTGGAACGGATTACGAATGCTGTTTGGCGCAAATTCCAGCGTGACCTGATGGCCGTCCACGCTGAAGGTAGCCTGACGGCTCAGGCTGCCCGCGCCGGGGCTGGTGCGCGCTTTATCGAAAAAGCGGTTCAGCGCCCAGGCACCGTTGGTCACCAGCGTAGCCGTACTGCCATTCGCCAGCCCTAACTGCATACGCACCTGATTTGTGCCGCCCGGCCCCGGCCAGTTCATTATCTGCACGGCCTGTGGGCCGTGGCTGTAGCGCAATTGCTGCCCGTCCACGTCCAGCGTCAGGTTCAGAATGGTGTTGTCCATCCGCACAGTGCGCACCGTCACCTTGAAAGAGGGGGTGGTTGCGCCGTTGGCGAAAAACGCGTCCCGGATTGACTGCGCCTGCTGGAACGGGCGCAGCAGCCCTTCACTCCCCGGCAGAGTTTTGCCATCGATGCCCGGCATAAAGCGCCAGTTCGCCTGGGTGGTATCCACCTTGTTAGTCAGATTGTCGCGGAAAAAGGTGTCCATCAGCCCGGTGCCCGGTGCGAACATGCGGGCGAGATCGTCAGGCGTGACCTCTGTGCTGGCACTGCGAACCAGTGGGTAACGACCGGCTATCGCCTGGCGACAGAAACCGCCGACTTCCACGTTAATCCGCTTGCGGACGTTTTCCAGATCTCGACGTTGAGTATCGCTGCTGGCGCCAACCGCCATATTGCTGAACATGGTTTGCAGTCCGCCAGGCAGACGACCCGCGCTGGCCTGCAGACGGCTAATCGCTTCGCCGCCCGGTGCCGGCATGCCGCTGTTAGCGGCGTCCTGGACGGCCGTCAGGTAGCGGTAAAGCTCATCCACCTGCTTGAGAAAATCATCAAAAACGAGCGTTTTACCGCCCTTCTCCAGCGGCTGCGCCAGCTCAATCATCGGCGCATAATGCTCGGTAACCCGCTGTTCAGGGGTTTGCGTCATGACCGCGCGCTGTGTCGGCGCTGCGTCATTGTTGCTGAACAGCGCTTCCAGCGTGCGGGTGGCCCCGTTGCCCTGCTCCTGGACTTTCCCGGCATCCTCGGGCGCTGGTGCATTGTGCGACAGATCCAGCACCTGGCTCAGATTCTGAACCAGACGGCGCAGCGGCGAGTTAGCGCCGGAGAGCAGGCGCGCCGTATTGATTCGCTGGGAGAGATCGGCGCTGTTGTTGAGCTGAATATCCGCAAGGAAGCGATCCCAGTTCGCGATAAAGTCACGCATGTAGAGCTGGCGTACGGCGTTATCGATCTGCGGTTTGTCTTCCTGCGACGACGTCGCGCCCAGCACCCAGGCATCATCTTCGTGTAGAGCGGTGGTCACGTTGTCTATCTGACCGTTAAAGCTCTTCCAGTAGCCGTCCGGGGTGTAGAGGCCCGGCACGCCTTCACTCACCGGTTTGCCGCTTTTACGTGAAAAGACCAGTTCGCTTTGCGGGCCGCCCAGGTCCGCCAGCGAAACCGGCTGCAGATTTTCATCATGCTCAAGCAGACGTTTCAGACGACCATAGACACGGGTGGAGAGCGGCTGCTGGTTGATCAGCGCCCGCTCGCGCGCCACCAGCGTCTCGTCCTGGGCATACGGCGAAGACTGAATTTGCGGCTCCAGCAGTTGCGTCAGATGCCATTCGAGCTGCTGAAGCTGCGCCTGCGTGACGTTTTGCGGCAGATTGCGTTGTAAATTCAGCATCACCCACGAGTGCAAAAACTTGCCGTCGTAATGCTTCGGCTGATAGAGCATCTGATACGCCTTCAGCGCCTCGTAGCTGTATTCCACATCGCTGCCGTTATCGTTACGCAGCCAGGTGGTGATGTGCATCGCCACGGCAGGCAGCAGCATCTGATCCAGCGCTTTCTGATACAGAGACTGCGAGGCGTCGCTGACGTCATCACCGCGATAAAGCCCCATACGGCGAGTCACCGGAGGATCGTTGACGTCAAATGCGTTGCTTTTTGGTAGTTCCACCAGATCGTTGAGCAGCGGCAGGAGGGCAAACAGATCGCGCTGTGGCTGGTTTTGCAACGCTTTGCTCTGCTGCTCCAGGTGCGGCACTTTTGCATCCACCTCTTCCAGATACGCCTTGTTCCGGTTAAAGCTGATGAGCCACAGCCCGCTAAGGATAACCAACAGAGCGAGGATCGCCGCATAACCAGACCAGGTAACGGCACGATTGCGCAGTTCCCACCAGCGGTTTTCCCCGGCGATACCCGCTTCCTGGAAAATGACGTTTTGCAGCAGGTTTTTGATGAAGAAACTCTGGCCTTTCGCGCCCGGGATCGGCGACGCCTTGCTGACAGAATCCCAGCTATCGCTTTCCTCGCCTTCCGGCAACGAGAGCGCGCGGTTCAGTTCGCCCATCACGCGGTCGAACGGCATCCCCTCCTGAGTCCCGCTGGCGAAGTAGATCCCGCGCGGTGAGAACTCAGTTTCAAAGTTAGAACGGGCGAAGACCGTGCTCAGGTAGTCCGCCAGCAGCGGGCGCAGCGCGGCGAACTCCTGCGGGAAGAGATACGCGTCGGCGCGGGTTTTCGCATCGTGCTCTTTAAGCATGGTTTCCGGCAGACCCGCATCCAGACGCTGTTGCAGAAGCGAGAACTCCCGGGTGAAGTTGCCCATCAGATCAAAGTCGGCGTGTTTGGTCTGCTCCCAGGGGAGCGTAAAGCCCCAGATTTGATCGCGCTGCGCTTTGTCGTAATCAGCAAACCAGGCGCGGAAGCCTTTGAGCAGGTCGGCCTTGGTCACCATCACATAGACCGGGAAGCGAATACCCAGTTGCTCATGCAGTTCAGAAAGACGCTGGCGCAGGTTTACCGCCTGCTGGCGGGAGGCCTCCGCGGACTGGGTCAGCAAGTCGGAAAGACTTATGGTGATAATGACGCCGTTAATCGGCTGACGGCGACGGTATTTACGCAGCAGCGCGATGAACTCCAGCCATTCGCTGGCGTCCTGCACCTGCTCACTCTCTTGTGTGGTGTAGCGCCCGGCGGTGTCCAGCAGCACCGCCTCGTTGGTAAACCACCAGTCACAGTTACGGGTGCCACCGATGCCCCGCAGCGCGGTTTTACCGAAGCGGTCCGCCAGCGGGAATTGCAGCCCGGAATTGGCCAGCGCTGTCGTTTTGCCGGAACCCGGCGCGCCGATAATCACATACCACGGCAACTGATAGAGATATTGCGTACTGAAACGCTGGGTCCACTGCGTGCGGTTACCCGCTTTGCTAAAGTGGGCTTTTTTCAGCATCTGCGCCGCTTCGTCGAAACGTCCTGCGAGGATCTGCTCCTCGCTGTTCAGCCGCTTCTGGGGATCCGCCGCTTCCGGGCTGGTGGTATTCTCATTGAGCTTGTCCATCAACTTGCGGTTTAGCCAGGCGTTATACAAACGCGGCAGGATATGGCTCTGGGCCCAGATCAGGTAGACCACCGCGATGCTGATGATGCGGTTTTGTTCAGATTCGAGCGGCCGGGTATCCACAATGGAGAGCAGCGGGCCAATCATCCAGATCACCGCAGCGAGCGCCGTTACGCCGAGCAGGCTCCACAGCACGCGATTGGTGAGAATGGAAAGAAGAGTTGTCAGCATCCTTAGTTTCCTTGCGGCAATCCGTTCAGCTCAGCCTGGGTATTTTCAGGCGACACCAGCAGAGTAATTTCCACACGGCGGTTACGGGCGCGGTTTTCTGGCGTGTTGTTTGGCGCGACGGGATTGATCTCGCCTCGCCCTTCCGCTTTCACGCGTTCAGGTTGCGAGAGTCTTCCCTGCAATTGTTTTTGTACTGAGCGTGCACGTTCCAGCGAAAGCTCATAGTTGGAGGCGAAGCGCGCGCTGCGAATCGGCAGGTTGTCGCTGTACCCCACCACCAGAATTTTGCCGCTGACGTTATTCATCGCCTGGGCGATGCGGTCGATGACCGGTTCATAGCGGTCACGCACCACCGTGGAGGCGGAAGCGAACAGACCGTCACCTTTCAGAATCACCACGCTGCGATCCGCTTCATCCTTCACCACCAGCAGCCCGGCATCAATTTCAGGTTTCAGGAAACCGCGCAGGTTCAGCACCGCAGGCAAGTGTTGCGCCGGATGTTGAATCGTGGTTTCCGGCAGTTGAGACTGGTAGATCTTCGCCAGCACCGGATTGGTGCTGTCACCGAGGCGCCAGTTGAGAACGATATAGAAGAGGCAGGCGATAAAACCGCCCAGCGCCACGCAGGCCCACAGCGGCACCATCGGCCGCCAGAGTTTGCGCAGCACCGGGCTATCTTCCGGATGCGGAGAGAGCGCAGGCGGATAGCTGCCGCGCACGCCACGGATCATCTGCCACAGCCGCTGCTTGATGGTTTCAAGCTGGGTACGACCGTTATCCAGCACCCGATAACGTCCCTCGAAACCGAGCAGCAGACAGTAGTTGATCATTTCCAGCAACAGGAGGTGTTCACGCGGGTTCTGCGACAGGCGCGCCAACAGCTGGAAGAATTTCTCCCCACCCCAGGTTTCGTTATGAAAGGTCACCAGCAGTCCGCTGCTGGACCAGACGCCGCTGCTGCCCCAGGGGGTGAGCGCGGCGGCTTCGTCCAGCGCCGTGCACAGGCAGTAGCGCGCGCCGACGATCACTTCATACGGCAATCCTGCCTGCTGGCAGCGCACTTCGAAGCGGCGAATTTCGTCGATTAAGCGCTGGCGTAACGCCAACTGATCATCGTGAGAGACCGAATGACGGATTTGCGCAATCGCATTGAGCAGCGGATTGGCGGCCGCCACCAGCGGGTTATTCCCACTCGCTGTGGTAAACGCGGCATCGCTGCCGGGCTCCTGTCGTTCCTGCATAGTAAGCGCTCGCCTTATTATTCTGTCGGGCTACGGATGGCCCAAAACTCCATATCGAGTCCCGGAAACTCCCCCGCAAGATGCAGGGCGAACGCGCCGGACTTATCCATCTCGTTCCACAGTTCTCCCCCCTTTTCCAGCTCGAAGTAGCTGTAGCCAGCGTGCCAGGGGATCTGCGGCGGCGCGACGGGCATAGCGCGCAGCATAATGCCCGGCAACTGAAGCTGAACCAGATCGCGGATTTTGGAGACGGGCGCCACTTTCATTTGCGCAGGGAAATGGGTTTGCAGCTGCTCGCCCGGCACGTTGGCTTTAACGGCCAGCACGAAACCAAACTCACGCACCATGCTCGTTTCCGGTACGGTGGCAATATTCAGGCCGTGGGAGCGTTCGTTGAGCGGCAGCTGAATCGCATGGTCTTCCATCACCAGCGACAGCCCCTGGCGGAGCATCAGCATCAGTTTGCTAAAGCAGCCCGCCAGGTCGTCATGATCGTACACGGGCAGTACGCTTTCTGCGGTGCGTTGCGACGTCCAGGTAGCGAGTTCGGTGGCAAACGGCAGCCAGCTGCGCCAGAGCGTTTCCGGGTGCAGCAGCGGGAGCGTTTTGAAATGCGACACTTCGCCCAAGTGGCGATTCACCAGCGAAAGCAGCGTAAATTCAATCAGTTCAGACGTGTTAAAGCGCCCAGGCTGGCGCAAACGACCGCCAATCTGCTGGCTGCGCTGAACCAGCAAACCGTGGAGATCGTTAATCATGCTGTAAAGCGGCGGGCTGTTGTTGGCATTCAGCATCGGCGGGATGTAGCTGTTATCCAGCCGCACGTGATTGTCGTTACGCTTCTCGGTGGCGAACGCCACGCCGATAGCGGTCCATTCTGCCGTCAGATCTTTTTCCAGCATCAATTTCAGACGCAGCCGACCAAACTGTACCGTGGCGTCGCCTACCGACATCGCGTTATCGTCTTCAACGTCTTGCTCATAGGCCATGAAGCGCGCCAGCGAAGCATGCTCTTCACTAAAGATGACTTCTTCACGCTCACCCCGGCGAACCGGCAATGCCAGCACGACCTTTTCATTGGTGAGGTTGTCAGGGATTTTCAGCGGCGGCGGCGCGTTGCGGCCAGTGCGCAGGTGGAAAAAGGTGCCGTCGGGAAGTAGCCCGCTCGCGTAGCTCAGCGCAATGCATCCCTGACGAAGCATCGCCTCGTCCAGTTCAACATCGAGAAATCCCCACAGATACGATCGTTGCAGCGCTCCCCATTCACGCACGTGGTTGAGCAGGTAACTTTCTGTCCGCTGAAAATGGTGTGGACGCAGAAACATCCCTTCGGTCCAGACGACCTTTTCTGCTTTCGTCATGATGATGTGATTCCTGTTATGAAGCGCGTTACTGGCTGATGACCCGGATCCCGTTTACATCAAGAAAGACGCTGGCCTGCAGTTCGTCTGCGGACCCTTTCCAGAACGGGTAAAGATGATTTTCGCCAGGGACAGGCAACGGGAGAGAGACGCGCCACTTTTTTCCATCCAGCATCTGGTATTCCGCCATCACGCCGATGTAGCGTGCTTCAGGCGAGCTTTGTCCGCTCAGGGTTTTCGAAAGCTGGCCGGGCATCAGAAAGAACACATCGCTGTTAAGCAGATTCGCGCCAAGCGTGGCCGACGCGTTGTTCTGTAGGGAATAAAAGTCGCTGGACATGAAATCCGCATCGGATTTCAGCAGCAGCACTCTCACTTTGAGCGGCGCCGAATCATTGATTTGCGGATGGGCCTGAAACTGCAGATTGTAGCGGGAGGGATCGCTGTGTGAAGACGATGAACAACCGCTAACCAGGGTGAATAGCACCACGAAAAACGCCAACCACATCCTGTGAAAATTTTTATTATTCATAAAAATAAGCTCGTGAAGCCCGTTTAGTTCAGGATCCAGGTCCCGTTGGCGCTGTCTTTGCAGGCTTTGCTGTTACCGTCCACGTCTACGCAGGTCGTTTTCTTACGCGCTTTCGGCCGCATGGCCTGCTTACGTACCGTCGCGTCATACTGGTCGGCCTTAATCACGGCCCGCATTGGCACATAACCGATCAACTGATCGTTGCCCTCGTCGGCGAGCGCCATCCAGAAGGACTCTACCTGTCCCAGTACCGTGTAGGTTTTACCGGTCTCAAGGGTACGGATGACTTTTCCGCTGTAGTCTGGGCGGCTCATCAGAGAAGCCGGATACATTGCGCGATAAGGTTCGTTCACTGGCGTAAATTCCGCAGGCGGAACAACAACATGTCGGTGGGTTAACGTGACACCATTCACCTGGCTGGTCACGATGGTATCGTCGGTAATCACAGGTTTCTGCGGCGCTTTACAGCCCGCCACTGCCATTACAAACAGAAGTGAAAACAGTACGCGCATTTTCATATGCTTTTCCGTAGCGATATTTAGATAATGATCAATATGAGAGGTGAATTTGATTTGAATGCGATCGCTAAGAATATTCCAGACATTTTATGAGTGTTACTATTCTTTGGGTATAGCTACCGCAAAAGCCTTACAGAATAAGGCCCGATTTCATCCTGAATTTTTTAACAAACAGGAAACAAGTTTACATAAGCTTTTCGTCAATTCAATATTATCCGGCCATTCCCCACCATAATTAGAGGGTTTAAGGCTATTATAGGATTAATCCTGGCAAAGGTTTTTAAAAGGTCTTCTTTGTCTTGTTAGATTCAACAAAAACAACTCATCACATTGATTTATAATCAATAAAATTAAATACACAATAAATTTCATTACCCCATCCCAGCAATCACTTCTACTACCATAATTAGTAGAATTACCCATTATGGTGGCTAAAGAATATATTTCAAATGAACCGTTTGTTGCATTTTAAGGACATGTTTAATTCTTGCTTCAATTATTATTAATGCAATTGGAATTAATAGTCAGCGATATTAATTTTGCGGCTTGAAATAACATCATACTATGGCGAAATGTTTCCCGATGCAGCGGTGTACCGCGAGATGCAGATTATTAATCCGGGTCAATTAACCCGTAAATCGGGCGGGGGGAACGGCTATGGACATCACAAGCCAATGACTTCAATAGCAAATTTAGATTTTAAATCTCCCATGGTGCATTGTTCTGTTAATACTGATTTTTAACGATTTTTTCTATTAAAACAGAAAACTATATTTTAACCGGAGATCTTGTAACTATCTGATTATGAAAAATTGTTGTCCTACTCGTCCAGCGTTATAATTTTCTTGTTTTCCAACGATCTCTTCCCCCATTAACGCAGGATGTTCCCATGAGCCGATACCATGTCTCCGGTAGTGAAGGACTGTATGAGAAAAACTCTGGTGAGCAAATTCTGGCAAACAAGCTGGGGATTACTCATTCTGATGAGATGGATGAGGCAGAACTTGTCCTGTTAGAACAACTCTATCGGTTTGTTTTTGAAGAGCAGTTTCCACAAGGACAGCTCACCATTGCTCTGCTGAAAAACTGGCACCGCCGCTGGCTGGGGAACATCTACGAGTGGGCTGGGCAAGAGAGAGCGGTAAACATCAGCAAGGGCAGCTTTATGTTCGCCCCCTCTGCACAGTTGCCAAAGCTACTACACGAATTCGACACTAAGTACCTGGCCCGATATACACCCTGTACCGACATGAGCAAGGAACAACTCATTGAGGCTATTGCTGTAACCCATGTAGAGTTGATACTCATCCATCCATTCAGGGAAGGCAACGGACGTTTATCGCGACTTTTAGCCGATGTGATGGCGGTTCAGGGAGGATACAAACCACTGGATTATCAAAGTTGGGAGCAAAACAAAGCCAAATACATTTCGGCTATCCATGCAGGTATGTCGATGGACTACAACCCAATGTGCTATTGGGTCAAAACGGCGTTGCGCAGTGACTAAACGGCAAGGCGAAGATGGGCGAATTTTTTGCGCGTAGCTTCAAGCGAAGCTTCGATCTTCTCAGAGGATTGACCCGTTTCAACTGCGGTTGACGTAGCTACCGAGCGAACGATGTCGGCACGAGACGGCTTAACATAATACGCCTGCGTTTTTTTGCTATTGCTCATCGCGGTTCCTCAGCTATCGAATGTGTAATCTATAACCATTATACCAAGGTTTCTACACGACTTCATATAATCTGATGGTCAGTTGTAGGGCGGTTGTTCCGGTAAAAGAAAGACACAACTCCGGTTGTACCGCGAGAAATGTACAAGATCCGATTTTCGCTTATCACCTGACATCATCATTTCTGGCGTTTTAAACGACAGAGGCTCTGCCTCTTGTTTTCCTGCCATAAAGAGTCCGTTATCATGCTCTCTATGTAGCCATGAACAGATAATGCAGACGTTCATGAGATCCAATGAGACGCCGTGAAACTTAATGAGAACAACAAAAATCACTCACTCATTAAAATTAAAGAAAATGGACATCACAAACCAATGACTTCAATAGCAAATTTAGATTCTCATACCCCCATGATGCAGCAGTATCTCAAGCTGAAAGCACAGCATCCGGAGATCCTGCTGTTCTATCGCATGGGCGATTTTTACGAACTGTTTTATGACGATGCTAAGCGTGCGTCTCAACTGCTCGACATCTCGCTGACTAAACGCGGCGCCTCTGCGGGCGAACCTATCCCGATGGCGGGCATCCCGCATCATGCGGTCGAAAACTACCTCGCCAAATTGGTCAATCAGGGCGAGTCCGTGGCGATTTGCGAACAGATTGGCGATCCGGCGACCAGCAAAGGCCCGGTTGAGCGCAAGGTCGTACGTATTGTTACGCCAGGCACCATCAGTGATGAAGCGTTGTTGCAGGAACGTCAGGACAATCTGTTGGCTGCTATCTGGCAAGACGGTAAAGGCTACGGTTACGCCACGCTGGATATCAGTTCCGGACGTTTTCGCGTAAGCGAACCCGCCGATCGTGAAACCATGGCCGCAGAGTTACAACGCACCAACCCCGCCGAACTGCTCTACGCGGAAGATTTCGCTGAAACCACGCTGATTGAAGGCCGTCGCGGCCTGCGTCGCCGTCCGCTGTGGGAATTTGAAATCGATACCGCTCGCCAGCAGCTGAACCTGCAATTTGGTACGCGGGATTTGATCGGTTTTGGCGTCGAGAACGCCCCGCGCGGATTATGCGCCGCGGGCTGTCTGTTGCAGTACGTGAAGGATACCCAGCGCACATCGCTGCCGCACATTCGTTCCATCACCATGGAACGCCAGCAGGACAGCATCATCATGGATGCGGCCACACGCCGCAACCTGGAGATCACGCAAAACCTGGCAGGAGGCGTGGAAAATACGCTGGCTTCCGTACTTGATTGCACCGTCACCCCGATGGGCAGTCGAATGCTCAAGCGCTGGCTGCATATGCCGGTGCGCGACACCAAAATTCTGACCGAACGACAGCAAACCATTGGCGCGTTGCAGGATGCCACCAGCGAACTGCAACCCGTACTGCGGCAGGTTGGCGATCTGGAACGTATTCTCGCCCGTCTGGCGCTGCGAACCGCCCGCCCTCGAGATCTCGCCCGCATGCGTCACGCCTTCCAGCAGTTGCCGGAACTGCGCGCGCAGCTAGAAACGGTGAACAGAGATCCCGTACAGATGCTGCGTGAAAAAATGGGCGAATTTACGGAGCTACGCGAGCTGCTGGAACGGGCGATTGTCGATGCGCCACCGGTGCTGGTGCGCGACGGCGGCGTCATTGCTCCGGGTTACAATGAAGAGCTGGACGAGTGGCGTGCGCTGGCAGATGGCGCAACCGACTATCTCGACCGACTGGAAATTCGCGAGCGCGAGCGTACCGGCCTGGATACCCTGAAAGTCGGCTATAACGCGGTGCACGGTTATTACATTCAGATCAGCCGTGGCCAGAGCCACCTCGCGCCAATTAACTATGTGCGTCGCCAGACGCTGAAGAACGCCGAGCGCTACATTATCCCAGAGCTGAAAGAGTACGAAGACAAAGTTCTCACCTCCAAAGGCAAAGCGCTGGCGCTGGAAAAACAGCTGTATGACGAGCTGTTTGACCTGCTGTTACCGCATCTGGACGTGTTGCAGCAGAGCGCCAATGCGCTTGCTGAGCTGGACGTCCTGATAAATCTCGCCGAGCGCGCGTATACACTGAATTACACCTGCCCAACCTTTACGGATAAACCGGGCATTCGGATTATCGAAGGTCGCCATCCGGTGGTGGAACAGGTGCTCTCTGAACCGTTTATCGCCAACCCGCTAACCCTCTCTCCACAGCGTCGGATGTTGATCATTACCGGCCCCAACATGGGCGGTAAAAGTACCTATATGCGTCAAACTGCGCTGATTGCGTTGCTGGCCTACATCGGCTGTTATGTTCCGGCGCAAAGCGTGGAGATCGGACCTATCGACCGTATCTTCACCCGCGTCGGCGCAGCAGACGATCTGGCTTCCGGTCGCTCAACCTTTATGGTGGAGATGACCGAAACCGCCAATATCCTGCACAACGCCACTGAAAACAGCCTGGTGTTGATGGATGAGATTGGTCGCGGCACCTCCACCTACGACGGCCTGTCGCTGGCGTGGGCCTGTGCAGAAAATCTGGCAAACAAAATCAAAGCGTTGACGTTGTTTGCCACCCACTACTTCGAACTGACTCAGTTGCCGGAGAAAATGGAGGGCGTCGCCAACGTCCATCTGGATGCGCTGGAGCACGGTGAAACCATCGCGTTTATGCACAGCGTGCAGGATGGCGCAGCCAGCAAGAGCTACGGCCTGGCGGTTGCCGCGCTGGCGGGCGTGCCGAAAGAGGTGATTAAACGCGCACGCCAGAAGCTACGCGAGCTGGAAAGCATTTCGCCGAATGCCGCCGCCACGCAGGTAGACGGTACGCAGATGTCTCTGCTGTCAGTCCCGGAAGAGACCTCCCCTGCCGTTGAGGCGCTGGAGAACCTCGACCCGGATTCCCTGACGCCACGCCAGGCGCTGGAGTGGATTTATCGGTTAAAGAGCTTGGTGTAATTGTGTTGTCCCCGATGTTTTTTAGCCATTGGGGACAATTGATTATTTTTGACAAATAATAGGTGGCGTATAATAAAGAATGTAATTCAACGAAGCATTCAAAATACATATGAAAAAAATAATTCTATTTGCACTATTAATTCTTCAAATCCCCATTACAGGCTATTCTGCAGCGGCCCCATCGATTGACGATCTTATTCAGGCTGAAAAGCGCTACTCTCAAACTAAACAAGATATCCTGAGCGATACCATCACCAAAGCGCAGAGCGGTGATATCGAATCACAAAAAGTGTTAGGTCTTTTATACAACGAAGGCACTACCGGTGTCATAAACCGCGATAAAGCGATTTACTGGTTCAATCTTGCGGCAAATCGGGGTGATGCGGCAGCGGAATTTTATTTAGGACTGATATCCCAAAAAGGGGATAAAAACACGCCCCCTGACTATCAAAATGCGATCACCTGGTACGAGAAAGCGGCAAATCAAGGTAATATTCAGGCACAGGTGAACTGCGCAAACATCTACCAATTTGGTCCAAAGGAATTCCAGAATCTTGATAAGGCAAAGTTCTGGTTAACCAAAGCAGCGGAAAAGGGCGATCCTATTGCTCATGCCAACTTAGGAATTATCGCATCTGTTGCAGAAAATTATGAAGAAGCGGCCTCGCACCTGAAATTTGCCGCCGAAAAAGGTGATAGAATTGGACAGTATAATTATGGAACGCTTTTTTTAGCAGGCAGTGGTGTACCCGAAGATATGCAACAGGCTAAGTACTGGTTTGAAAAATCGGCCGCTCAAAACTTACCTGATGCACAAATTTCACTAGGTCGAATCTACGCCTGGGGTTTTGATGTCAAAGGTGTTGATAAAGAAAAAGCATTATACTGGTTAAATAAAGCCAAAGCAGAGGGCGCAATCTCTGACGAGAAAATTAATGCCATCATGGCAAAGAAACTGGATTAACGTCCTGGCCCCGATGTATTTTTAATGTCAGCTATCAGAAAAATAGATACACAGAGTTATCGCCATATACGGGTAACCGGTGATTGATTATAAGCCTGCGCATGATAACGCATGCTGATTACCCTTTGCCTGATGCGCTTTGCTTATCAGGCCTACCCACTCCTGTCGGTTGCCCACCGGGTGGCATTACCGGTAGAAGAGTCTGGTATAATAACGCTATGCCCGGCAGCGCAACATTGCCGGGCATATCAATGTTTATTTCCCGAGCAAATGGCAATACAGAGTCACTTCCTCTTCTACTGCCGGGTATTTCACTTTTCCTGTGTAGTCAGGGAAATGCGTAAAGGTGATATTCTCAAAGGAGTAATAGAACGGTGCCATATTGCGTACCTCCTTGACCAGTGCGGCCTCCTGCTCTGGCGCTGTCGGGTAAAATACCTGCACACTGTCTGGCTCGATCTCTTCTCTTCCTCCACGGCTTTCCCGAGTAACAACAACAATACTTTCATAACGGATATAGGGAACCTGCGTACCTTGCAGACGAAAATATTGTGTTGTGCGATAGCGCTTTTTATTTTCTTCAGAAGAAAGGACTTTCATTATCGCCCAAGAATCTATTTTATAAACTTTATCATTATTCTTTAGATTAAAAGAAGCCGAGCACTTCAATACATCACCAACTTCTATTATTTTATCAAACCGATTTATCTCTTCTATTGATGCGGCATCCGCGAAAAATACTAAAAAACAACTTATCAGCAGAAAAGTACAACAATGTCTGAGCATATCCCATCATCCTATTCATGGTATGCGGATCCAAATAATTAAATAACCCTACAGGGTATAATAACACCTCATATAAAAGTTGAGTTTACGCTAATGTCCGCCGTTCGTTATCAAAAAATAGATGCACATAGCTATCGTCATATATGGGTAGCTGGTAACATTCACGATAACTATTAATTATTGCAAGCGCGCCTGCATGCGCTCAATTTTCGCACCGAAACAGACCTGCTTATTTCCCAGGCCGGGTAAGGCGAAGCCGTCACCCGGCACTGTTTTATTAGCGCTTATCCTCCGCCAGCAGCGGCGGAATGCTCGGCACCATCGGCGCATCATCAATATCTTTTTGCGTCATCCGGAACGCTTCTGGATAGTGTTCGCGGCTGGTGCGGCGCAGCGGTTCGGTATCACGCCAGGTATAGAGGCAGTGCTGGCACTGGTAAACCGTCCATACACCTTTCACCGGCGATGTCGCCATCACTTCAATCTGTTCATCAGCACAACGTGGGCAAATCATCATCTTCTCCTTATTTGCGTGCGGCCAGCATGGCGGTCAGTTTTTCAGCCCAGGCTTTGGTTTCCGGTAAATCCACCACCGGCTGGCTATAGTGACCACGCTTGTCCGGCGCGACCGGCGTGGTGGCGTCGATAATCAGTTTGTCGGTGATCCCCGCCGGGCTGGAGCCGGGGTCAAGTTCCAGCACCGACATATTCGGCAACTGCACCAGGTCGCCCGCCGGATTCACTTTCGAGGAGAGCGCCCACATCACCTGCGGCAGGTTAAACGGATCAACGTCTTCATCGACCATGATCACCATTTTCACGTAACCCAGACCATGCGGCGTGGTCATTGCGCGCAGGCCAACCGCGCGGGCAAAACCACCGTAGCGTTTTTTGGTGGAAATAATCGCCAACAGGCCGTGGGTATACATGGCGTTTACCGCCTGCACTTCCGGGAATTCGGCTTTCAGTTGCTGGTAGAGCGGTACACAGGTGGCCGGTCCCATCAGGTAGTCAATTTCGGTCCACGGCATGCCGAGATAGAGCGATTCAAAAATCGGTTTCGTGCGATAAGAGACTTTATCGATGCGCACCACCGTCATGTTGCGCCCGCCGGAGTAGTGCCCGGTAAATTCGCCGAACGGTCCTTCGATTTCGCGTTTGCGGCTTTCGATGACACCTTCGAGAATGACTTCTGACCCCCACGGCACATCAAAACCGGTCAGCGGTGCGGTGGCGATCGGGTACGGGCTTTCACGCAGCGCGCCCGCCATTTCGTACTCGGACTGATCGTATTTCAGCGGCGTCGCGCCCATCAGGGTGATGATCGGATCGTTACCCAGCGTAATCGCGATGGGCAGATCTTCGCCGCGCTCTTCCGCTTTATGCAGGTGCAGGGCGATATCGTGCATCGGCACCGGTTGCAGGCCGAGCTTACGTTTGCCCTTCACTTCCATGCGGTAGATACCGACGTTTTGCTTGCCGAAATGTTCAGGATCAAGCGGGTCGCGGGACACCACGCAGGCTTTATCGAGATAAAAACCGCCGTCGCCGTCGTTTAAACGAAACAGCGGCAGAATATCGAACAGATTAATCTCTTCGCCGTCGACGGTATTCTCGGCCCACGCCGGGTTAGCGCGACGCTCCGGCGCAATGGGGAAGTTATCCCAGCGGCGGATAAACTCATCAATCTGCTTTTTGACTGGAGTATTGGGCGGCAGGCCGAGAGAAATCGCGTGGTTGTGCCAGGAACCGATAGTGTTCATTGCGACGCGAGCGTCGGTAAAACCGCGAATGTTATCAAACCACAGCGCCGGAGCACCGTCGCCAATACGCCCGGTGGCGTTAGCGGCAGCGGCCAGGTCCGGCTCGGCGTTGACCTCCTCGCTGATTTTCAGCAACTGCCCGTGGTCATCGAGCGCCTGTAAAAAGCTGCGCAAATCATCAAATGCCATTATTCGTCCTCCTGAGAAAAATTCAGTGTCTGCTGCAATCCTTGCCAGCGCCTGGTGTGCGGGTGTTTAAGGCCAAATTGATCCAGCACGCGTGCCACGATGTGCTGTGTGATGTCATCAACGCTTTGTGGATGGTTGTAGAACGCGGGCATGGGCGGCACCATCGCCACCCCCATGCGCGAAAGTGCGAGCATGTTTTCCAGATGAAGAGTGCTGAGCGGCATTTCGCGCGGCACCAGCACCAGCTTGCGCCCCTCTTTCAGCACTACGTCGGCAGCGCGCCCCACCAGGCCATCGGCGTAACCGGCGCGAATCCCCGCCAGCGTTTTCATGCTGCACGGAATGACAATCATGCCGTCGGTGTGGAATGAACCAGATGAAATGGTTGCCGCCTGGTCCGTGGGGCTGTAGCGATAATCGGCTAATGCAGCAACCTCGCGGGCGCTCCAGGGCGTTTCCAGCGCAATGGTGGTTTTCGCCCACGTCGACATCACCAGGTGGGTTTCAACATCTGGCATCTCGCGCAGCACCTGAAGTAGCGCGACGCCGAGCGGTGCCCCCGTGGCGCCAGTCATTCCAACAATCAGTCTCATTCATCGCCTCAATATTTGTTCGCATACGAACGTTTCGGATAAAATACGCCTGAGATATCGTCACGACAAGTCGCAGCGTAACGCGCCGCACTGAACGCTTAAAAATTCCCGCATTAAAAAAC
Organism: Citrobacter enshiensis; assembly: GCF_029338175.1. Taxonomy (NCBI): domain Bacteria; kingdom Pseudomonadati; phylum Pseudomonadota; class Gammaproteobacteria; order Enterobacterales; family Enterobacteriaceae; genus Citrobacter; species Citrobacter enshiensis. The sequence continues at coordinate 989,780 of NZ_CP119862.1, read as the reverse complement.
CGGCTGGAACCCGTTATGATAGACGCAGACAGTCATCCCGGAGTTCTCATGGAGTTACGAAACAAAGCGTTTCACCTGCTACGTCAGCTTTTTCAGCAACATACTGCTCGCTGGCAGCATGAATTGCCGGAGCTGACCAAACCTCAGTATGCGGTGATGCGTGCTATTGCGGAGCGCCCCGGCATTGAGCAGGTCGCCTTAATGGAAGCCGCGGTCAGTACCAAAGCGACGCTGGCAGAGATGCTCAGCCGGATGGAAAACAGGGGTCTGGTGAAGCGGGAAAACGATCCTCAGGATAAGCGGCGTCGTTTTGTGCATCTGACGACAGAAGGGGCAGCATTACTGGCGAGCGTTACGCCGCTGGGAAATCGCGTTGATGAGGAGTTTCTGGGCCGTTTAAGTGATGAAGAGCGCGAGCAATTTACGCGGCTGGTCAGGAAGATGATGGGGTGATTCCGGGTAACATTGCCTGATGGCGCTTCGCTTATCAGGCCCACAACCGCTTCGCGTCATACCTGGCGCACGCAAAAGAAAAAAGCCAGCCTCAATGAGACTGGCCTTTCTTGATAGAACTTTGCTTACTCGCGGAACAGCGCTTCGATATTCAGCCCCTGAGTCTGCAGGATTTCACGCAGACGACGCAGGCCTTCAACCTGAATCTGACGAACACGTTCACGCGTGAGGCCAATTTCACGACCCACATCTTCCAGTGTCGCAGCTTCATATCCCAGCAGACCGAAACGACGTGCCAGCACTTCACGCTGTTTGGCGTTCAGTTCAAACAGCCATTTGACGATACTTTGTTTCATATCATCATCTTGCGTGGTGTCTTCCGGCCCGTTTTCCTTTTCATCGGCCAGAATATCCAGCAACGCTTTTTCGGAATCGCCACCCAACGGGGTGTCTACCGAGGTAATGCGCTCGTTAAGACGAAGCATACGGCTGACGTCATCAACCGGTTTATCCAGTTGCTCTGCAATCTCTTCTGCACTCGGTTCGTGGTCCAGTTTATGCGACAACTCACGCGCAGTACGCAGATAGACGTTCAGCTCTTTAACAATGTGAATCGGCAGTCGAATCGTACGGGTTTGGTTCATAATCGCCCGTTCAATCGTCTGGCGGATCCACCAGGTTGCGTATGTTGAGAAGCGGAACCCACGCTCAGGGTCGAACTTCTCGACGGCACGGATAAGTCCCAGATTGCCCTCTTCAATCAGATCCAGCAATGCCAGACCGCGATTGCCATAACGGCGGGCAATTTTCACCACCAGACGCAGGTTACTTTCAATCATCCGACGGCGAGAGGCAACATCTCCACGCAGTGCGCGACGCGCGAAATAAACTTCTTCTTCGGCCGTTAACAGTGGCGAATAACCAATCTCACCAAGGTAAAGCTGAGTCGCGTCCAACACACGCTGTGTAGCACCCTGCGATAACAGCTCTTCTTCAGCCAGGTCGTTATCACTGGGTTCCTCTTCACTCAAGGCTTTTTCATCAAAAGCCTCTACTCCGTTCTCATCAAATTCCGCGTCTTCATTTAAATCATGAACTTTCAGCGTATTCTGACTCATAAGGTGGCTCCTACCCGTGATCCCTTGACGGAACTAGCAAGTGAAAGCCTGGTTCCGACGCTTTATCGCTGCGGTAAATATTGCAGCGGGTTTACGGATTTCCCCTTGTAACGAATTTCAAAATGCAAGCGTGTTGAACTGGTTCCGGTGCTACCCATGGTAGCGATTTTTTGCCCCGCCTTGATGTCTTGTTGTTCCCGGACCAGCATCGTATCGTTATGGGCGTAGGCACTCAGGTAATCATCATTGTGTTTGATGATAATTAAATTACCGTAACCGCGCAGAGCATTACCGGCATACACAACGCGTCCATCTCCGGTCGCGACGATTGCCTGTCCTTTACTGCCTGCAATGTCGATGCCTTTATTGCCACCCTCGGTAGCCGCGAAGTTTTCGATCACTTTGCCGTCCGTCGGCCAGAGCCATTTAGAGATTGGCGCACTGGTAGACATACTGCTTGCAGTCGGTTGGGTTGTGCTCGTTGTTGATGCCGTTACAGGGGCTGTGACAACCGTCCCAGCGGGCTTGTTGTTCGGCAACATTTTATTAGCACTTTGTTCACCTGAGTCCTCAGAATACGTAATTGTCGGTTTGGACGCAACAGCAACGGTGGAATTTTGTGCAGGGTTGGTCACAACTCCTTGCTGTGCTGCATCCGCCTGGGTGATCGCATTTCCACCCGTAATTGGCGCGCCGGATGCATTACCCACCTGAAGCGTTTGTCCTACGTTCAACCCGTAGGGAGCCGCAACGTTGTTGCGCTGAGCAAGGTCACGAAAGTCGTTTCCGGTGATCCAGGCAATATAGAAAAGGGTGTCGCCCTTCTTAACGGTGTAGGTGCTGCCGCCGGTGTAGCTGCCTTTTGGAATGTTCCCGTATTTACGGTTGTAAACAATACGGCCGTTTTCCGTCTGCACGGGCTGTTGCGCGACAGGCTGGATTTGCGCAGGCTGGGTGATCTGAGGCTGCTGCTGCACGGGCTGAATTTGCGGCGTTTGTTGCGTCGTCGCCGTTGTCCCCATTTTGGGCGGAGGCGTGATCAGCATACCTGAATTGGTGCCCGACGGTGCGCCGCCATCAACAGAGTTGACGGGTGCAGGCGGGTTAGAGGTGTTGGTACACCCTGCCAGCCATAGCGAAACCAGTGACAATGCCGCAATGCGGCTAACGGTGAATTTTGGGCTTCCCGCGCTCATTTATCCCCCAGGAAAAATTTGGTTAATAACCAGTGACGTAATAACCGTGCAATGCATCAGGCTGAACACTGGAAAACGTGTTCACCATACGCTTACCCTTTACAAAATAACCAGGAAAAATCCAGGTATTCAGGAATGCGCTATGCCAGTTCGCCTTTGACTAAAGGAACAAAACGAACGGCTTCCACGGTATCGATAATAAATTCGCCTCCCCGACGACGCACCCGTTTCAAATACTGGTGCTCATCACCCACAGGCAAGACGAGAATACCGCCTTCATCCAACTGTGCCATTAACGCAGTGGGAATCTCTGGCGGCGCAGCCGTCACAATGATGGCATCAAACGGGGCACGAGCTTGCCAGCCTTGCCAGCCATCGCCATGACGGGTCGAAACATTGTGTAAGTCGAGCTGCTTCAGACGGCGACGCGCCTGCCATTGCAGCCCTTTGATACGCTCGACGGAGCATACATGGTGCACCAAATGCGCCAGTATCGCCGTCTGGTATCCCGAACCGGTACCTATTTCCAGCACCCGGGATTGCGGCGTCAGTTCCAGTAACTCCGTCATTCGCGCCACCATATATGGCTGCGAAATCGTCTGCCCCTGGCCTATCGGCAATGCAATGTTTTCCCAGGCTTTGTGTTCAAACGCTTCATCAATGAATTTTTCGCGCGGTACTGCGGCAAGTGCGTTCAGCACCAGCTCATCGCGGATCCCCTGAGCGCGCAATTGTTCAAGAAGGGTGTGTACGCGTCTGCTTACCATTGCGTGTCAACTCCCACGCTCTCTAACCACGTTGAAACAACATCATGCGCACTGTATGCGGTTAAATCCACATGCAGCGGCGTAACAGAGACGTATCCTTCATCTACCGCAGCAAAATCGGTGTCCGGACCGGCGTCGCATTTATCGCCTGGCGGGCCAATCCAGTACAACGTATTGCCGCGGGGATCCTGCTGCGGAATCACTTTATCCGCCGGATGGCGGGTGCCGCAACGCGTCACACGAATGCCTTTGATTTGATCCAACGGAAGATCCGGTACGTTGATATTCAGAATGCGGCCGGTTCGCAGAGGTTCACGACGCAGAGCACGCAAAATAGTGCAGGTGATCGCGGCGGCGGTATCGTAATGTTTATGGCCATCCAGTGAGACCGCCAGCGCCGGAAAACCGAGGTGACGTCCTTCCATCGCCGCAGCGACCGTGCCGGAATAGATGACATCATCGCCCAGATTCGGGCCCGCGTTAATTCCTGACACCACGATGTCCGGACGCGGACGCATCAATGCGTTGACCCCGAGATAAACGCAGTCAGTTGGCGTCCCCATTTGTACGGAGATATCACCGTTATCAAAGGTAAATGTGCGAAGCGAAGATTCCAGCGTCAGCGAGTTGGACGCGCCGCTGCGGTTACGATCGGGGGCAACCACCTGTACGTCAGCAAACTCACGCAGGGCTTTTGCCAGCGTTTGTATACCAGGCGCGTGAACCCCATCATCGTTACTCAGCAATATGCGCATAATCACCCAATGTGTTGATAAGTTCCCTTACAACACTGGTGGCAAAACTCCCTGCCGGTAGCCAAAAGCTTAACTCGACGGTTACGTCATCCCACCAGTTCCAGCTTAATTGTTGCGGATACAGCAGCATGGCGCGGCGCGAAGCCTCCACCTTTTCCCGCAACAACAGCGATTGCAGCTCAGTTTCACTGGCGATGGCAGCTTCTTCAAACGCCAGCGCATCACGCTGGGTTCCCCACTCACCGCTGCCAGGTAACGCAGCTGTAATCATTAATTCTTTATCATCGACGCGGCGTTGTAATTCAGCCTGTTCTTCCGTTGTCGCGACAAACCAGCTACCGCGCCCCGCTAATTGTAGCGCATCGCCGTCAACAACTTGATTAAAGTCTGTTTTTTTCAAACGTTCATCGACAATTTGATTAAACAACGCACTGCGGGCTGCCGACAACCAAAAACTGCGTTTATTGCGATCGCGTACCGGTGCATCGCTTTGCGCCCAACGTAGCGCGCCCAGCAGGTTACTGCCGCCAATGCCGAAGCGCTGCGCGCCAAAATAGTTCGGCACACCCCGCTCGCTAATCGCCTGCAGACGCGCTTCAACGTCATCACGATGGCTCACTTCGCGCAGAACCAACGTAAACGCATTGCCTTTCAGCGCACCTAACCGCAGCTTACGCTTGTGGCGGGCGTATTCCAGCACTTTACAACCTTCTAGCTGAAATGCGCTCAGATCGGGCAGGTCTTTGCCCGGGAGGCGCGCGCACAGCCACTGTTCCGTGACCGCGTGTTTGTCTTTCTGCCCGGCAAAGCTGACTTCACGGACATGAATTTTCAGGAACTTTGCCAGCGCGTCAGCCACAAAACGGGTATTGCAGCCGTTTTTGAGAATACGCACCAGAACATGCTCACCTTCCCCGTCTGGCTCGAAGCCTAAATCTTCGATGACCACAAAATCTTCCGGGTTTGCCTTCAACAAACCGCTACCTTGTGGTTTACCGTGGAGGTACGTCAGGTTTTCAAACTGTGTCATTTCGTTGCCTTAATGAGTAGCGCCACCGCTTCACAGGCAATCCCTTCCCCACGCCCGGTAAAGCCGAGTTTTTCCGTGGTGGTCGCTTTAACGTTAACGTCATCCATATGGCAGCCGAGATCTTCGGCAATGAACACGCGCATTTGCGGAATATGCGGCAACATCTTCGGCGCCTGGGCAATGATGGTCACATCCACGTTACCCAGGGTGTAGCCTTTGGCCTGAATGCGACGCCAGGCTTCTCGCAGCAGTTCACGGCTGTCCGCCCCTTTAAAGGCCGGATCGGTGTCAGGGAAAAGTTTACCGATATCCCCCAGCGCCGCCGCCCCTAACAACGCGTCGGTCAACGCATGCAGCGCAACATCGCCATCCGAATGCGCCAGTAACCCTTTTTCATACGGAATACGCACGCCACCAATGATAATTGGGCCAACGCCACCAAAGGCGTGTACGTCAAAACCGTGTCCAATTCGCATTATGCATTCTCCTGGTGGATGGTTCGGGTCAAATAGAATTCAGCCAGCGCCAAATCTTCCGGACGGGTCACTTTAATATTATCAGCGCGTCCTTCAACAAGCGCAGGATGATAACCACAATATTCCAGCGCTGAGGCTTCATCGGTGATGGTCGCGCCTTCATTGAGCGCGCGGGTCAGGCAATCGTGCAACAGCTCGCGAGGGAAAAATTGCGGGGTTAACGCATGCCATAAATCGGTACGCTCCACGGTATGCGCAATGGCCGTTTTACCCGGCTCGGCGCGTTTCATGGTGTCGCGTACTGGCGCGGCAAGGATGCCTCCCGTACGGCTGGTTTCACTGAGGGCGAGCAGGCGGGCGAGATCGTCCTGGTGCAGACAGGGTCTGGCGGCGTCATGTACCAGCACCCACTGCGCTTCACCGACGGCTTGCAACCCGGCGAGCACGGAGTCTGCGCGCTCATTGCCGCCATCGACGACCGTAATCTGCGGATGTTGCGCCAAAGGCAGTTGCGCAAAGCGACTGTCGCCGGGACTGATTGCAATGACAACGCGTGACACCCGGGGATGCGCCAATAGCGCATGAACCGAGTGTTCAAGAATGGTTTTATCACCGATTGAGAGGTACTGCTTAGGACATTCCGTTTGCATCCGACGGCCAAATCCGGCAGCCGGCACCACGGCGCAAACGTCCAAAAAAGTGGCTGCCATGTTAAATCCTTGGCTGTTTATCGATTGTTTTGCCCCGCCGTCTGAGCGCGCTTAGACGCGTCAGGCACCAGACGATAAAAGGTTTCGCCCGGTTTAGTCATACTCAGTTCGTTACGAGCACGCTCTTCGATGGCTTCCTGGCCGCCATTAAGATCGTCAATTTCGGCAAAAAGCTGATCGTTACGCGCTTTGAGCTTCGCATTTGTATCTTGCTGCGCGACGACGTCATCATTGACGCGGCTATAGTCGTGTAAGCCGTTCTTACCGAACCACAGTGAATACTGCAGCCAGACCAGTAAAGCCAGCAACAGCAGCGTTAGTTTACCCATCCTGCCCCCTGAAAAACGGCGCCATCATCCCATAACTTCCTCTGAGACTCTACTCAGAGGGCGGGAATGCCGCGACAACGCGGGCAAATGTACCACATTTATCCCCCGATCCGCACACCTCGAACAGGGAGAACATAATCTAATTGTTGGTTACGGTTTGAATTATGACCACCCGCAGCAGTCATCAAAAAAAGAAGAGGAGCGACCTACCCCAGCAGCCACAGGAACAATGCGCCAAACATCGCGCCGACGGTTAACAAGGTTGAGATAACACTGAACAGCAGCTTGCCTTTCATCAGTGAATGCAGGGCAATGCCTACCACCACGGCAACGGGCATGAGCGCGAGAAAGAAGGGCCAGGTATAAAGAAAGAAAAACAGCGAGTTAGAGCCATAAATGAGGAAAGGGAAACCCAACGCCAGCAACCACGACACGAAACCGACAACGGCCCCGGGTAACGACCAGGTGGTTTCGTCTTCGGCTGTGAACGTATCTGACGTTGTGATAGTAATGTTATGGCTATTACGCATATTTAATCCTGTGACCGTGACGAGCCAGGCACGCAAGCCCGGTAGTGTCTCAGGATCTGATCATATCGCCCTCTCTCAGTAGATCTAATAATTGGCCGACTAAATTTGTTACTAATTGTTCACCATTCAGGTGAATTTCTGGTGATTCAGGCGCTTCGTAAACAGAGTCAATGCCGGTGAAATTGCGCAACTCTCCCGCCCGTGCTTTTTTGTACAACCCTTTCGGATCGCGCGCTTCACAGATCGCCAGGGGGGTATCCACGAAGACTTCGATAAAGCGCCCGCTCCCGACGCGTTCACGTACCGTCTGCCGTTCGGCGCGATGCGGCGAAATAAACGCCGTCAACACCACCAGTCCGGCATCGACCATCAGATTCGCGACTTCGCCCACCCGACGGATGTTCTCTTTGCGATCGGCTTCGCTAAAGCCGAGATCGCTGCACAACCCGTGGCGTACATTGTCGCCATCCAACAGGTAGGTGCTCACACCGCGTTGATGCAGCGCCTCTTCCAGCGCCCCCGCCACCGTGGATTTACCCGAGCCGGAAAGCCCGGTAAACCACAGAACGACACCACGGTGACCGTGGTGTTGCTCACGCTGTTGCGGTGTTACGGGATGCGCATGCCAGACGACGTTTTCGTCATGCAGCGCCATTATTGGCCTCCCAGCAAATCACGCGCACCCCAGTGCGGGAAGTGACGGCGAACCAATGCATTCAGTTCCAGCTCAAACGCGCTGAATTCAGACGGTGTTGAGACAGACTCCGCGAGCGGTTGGCGTACCATGCCTGCTCCGACGGTCACATTACTCAGGCGATCAATAATGATAAGCCCCCCGGTCACCGGGTTTTGCTGATAGCTCTCCAGGGCCAGGGGTTCATCGAAGGTAAAATTCACCAGGCCGATGCCATTCAGCGGCAGGTTTTCTACCTCGCGCTGGGTCAGATGATTGATATCAACCTGATATTGAACATGATCAACACGGGCGCGGGTCTTTTTCCCGGCAATCTTAATATCATAACTCTGCCCCGCCGACAGCGGCTGCTCCGCCATCCATACCACATCAATGGCGGCGCGCTGTACCGCAGGTAATGTTTCGCCGGCATCAAGCAGCAGGTCACCGCGACTGATGTCGATCTCATCCTTCAGCACCAGGGTGATGGCTTCACCCGCATGCGCTTCCAGTAAGTCTCCGTCTAAGGTCACAATGCGCGCCACGCTGGATTCAACGCCGGAGGGCAGCACTTTGATGCGCTGACCAACCTTTACGCTACCCGAGGCGAGTGTTCCGGCGTAACCGCGAAAATCCAGATTCGGGCGGTTCACATACTGCACCGGGAAACGCATCGGCTGGGTATCGACCACGCGCTGAATTTCGACCGTTTCCAGCATTTCCAACAGCGTCGGACCACTGTACCACCGCATGTTCACACTCTGAGATGCCACGTTATCGCCTTCCAGCGCAGAGAGCGGGACAAAGCGAATATCCAGATTGCCCGGCAACTGTTCGGCAAACGTCAGGTAATCTTCACGAATACGGACAAATGTCTCTTCGCTGAAATCCACCAGATCCATTTTGTTGATGGCGACCACCAGGTGTTTGATCCCCAACAACGTAGAGATGAAACTGTGGCGACGGGTCTGATCCAATACCCCTTTACGGGCATCGATCAGTAAGATCGCCAGATCGCAGGTTGAGGCGCCTGTCGCCATATTACGGGTGTACTGCTCATGGCCAGGGGTATCAGCAATGATAAATTTGCGTTTCTCGGTAGAGAAATAGCGGTAGGCCACGTCAATCGTGATCCCCTGCTCGCGCTCGGCCTGCAGGCCATCCACCAGCAACGCCAGATCGAGTTTCTCGCCCTGCGTACCGTGACGTTTGCTGTCATTATGCAGCGAAGAAAGCTGATCTTCATAAATCTGGCGCGTATCGTGCAGCAATCGACCGATCAGCGTACTTTTACCGTCGTCCACGCTACCGCAGGTTAAAAAGCGCAGCAGACTTTTATGTTGTTGGGCGACCATCCAGGCTTCGACGCCGCCTTCATTAGCGATTTGTTGTGCAAGTGCGATGTTCATAGCGGCTCCTTAGAAATACCCCTGACGTTTCTTCAGCTCCATGGAGCCCGCCTGGTCGCGGTCGATCACGCGCCCCTGACGTTCGCTGGTGGTTGAAACCAGCATCTCTTCGATGATCTCCGGCAGCGTTTGCGCATTCGACTCCACCGCGCCCGTCAGCGGCCAGCAGCCCAGCGTACGGAAGCGCACCATCCGCTTTTTGATCACTTCACCAGGCTGCAGATCGATCCGGTTGTCATCGATCATCATCAGCATGCCGTCACGCTCCAGCACCGGGCGTTCAGCCGCCAGATACAGCGGGACGATCTCAATATTTTCCAGCCAGATGTACTGCCAGATATCCTGCTCAGTCCAGTTGGAGAGCGGGAAGACACGAATGCTTTCGCCTTTGTTTATCTGCCCGTTGTAGTTGTGCCACAGTTCCGGGCGCTGGTTCTTCGGGTCCCAGCGATGAAAGCGATCGCGGAAGGAATAGATACGTTCTTTGGCGCGTGATTTCTCTTCATCGCGACGCGCTCCGCCAAATGCGGCATCAAAACCGTATTTATTCAGCGCCTGTTTCAGCCCTTCGGTTTTCATGATGTCGGTATGTTTCGCGCTGCCGTGGACGAAGGGGTTAATCCCCATCGCCACCCCTTCCGGATTTTTGTGGACCAGCAATTCGCAGCCGTAGGTTTTGGCGGTGCGGTCACGAAATTCATACATCTCGCGGAATTTCCAGCCAGTATCAACATGCAGCAGCGGGAACGGCAGCGAGCCTGGATAAAACGCTTTACGCGCCAGATGCAGCATCACGCTGGAATCTTTACCGATGGAATACATCATCACCGGGTTAGAGAATTCGGCGGCCACCTCGCGGATGATATGGATGCTTTCCGCTTCCAGCTGCCGCAGGTGGGTGAGTCGTTTTTGGTCCATAACCGTTCCTTTGCAATACCGCTATTTTTTTACTATCAGATATCCCGACTATAGGGAGCGCAGGGGAACGAATGAAATTACGAATTGGAATGAGTAGTTCCTCAAAAGAATAACGATTTGAGAAAGCAAATATCAAAAAGTGCTTAACCCACCGAAATTCGGGCATTTCGGAGCAAATGAAATTGTCTTACCTCTGTCACGGTTTCATACTAGGCGGGTAAAAATTTCTGCTTTGCATTTAAGGACTCACTATGTTTTCCGCATTGCGCCACCGTACCGCTACCCTGGCGCTCGGCGTATGCTTTATCCTTCCCGCACACGCGACGTCGCCGAACACTGGCACTATTGCAAATACCCAGGCTCGACATATTGCGACCTTTTTTCCAGGACGAATGACCGGTTCTCCCGCGGAAATGCTGTCTGCCGATTATCTTCGTCAGCAATTTGAACAGATGGGATATCGCAGTGATATTCGGACGTTTAATAGTCGTTATATTTATACCGCCAGGGACAATCGCAAAAACTGGCATAACATTACGGGCAGTACTGTTATTGCCGCGCATGAAGGTAAAGTGCCACAGCAGATTATTATTATGGCGCACCTGGATACCTACGCACCGCAAAACGATGCGGACGCCGATGCCAATCTTGGCGGACTGACGTTACAGGGCATTGACGATAACGCCGCAGGGTTGGGCGTCATGCTGGAACTGGCGGAAAGACTGAAGGATGTTCCCACCGAATACAGTATTCGCTTTATCGCCACCAGCGGCGAAGAAGAAGGAAAACTGGGCGCCGAAAACCTGCTTAAGCGGATGAGCGCCACCGAGAAGAAAAATACGCTGCTGGTGATCAATCTCGATAACCTGATCGTCGGCGATAAGCTCTACTTCAATAGCGGGCAAAAAACCCCGGAAGCGGTGCGTAAACTGACGCGCGATCGCGCCCTGGCTATCGCCCGTCATCATGGCATTGCCGCCAGCTCCAACCCCGGTTTTAACAAGAACTATCCAAAAGGAACAGGATGCTGCAACGATGCAGAGGTTTTCGACAAAGCGGGGATCGCGGTGCTCTCTGTTGAAGCCACTAACTGGAATCTGGGCAAAAAAGACGGTTATCAGCAACGTGCGAAAACCGCCTCTTTCCCTGCCGGGAATAGCTGGCACAATGTGCGGCTGGATAACCAGCAGCATATCGACAAGGCGCTGCCTGGACGCATTGAGCATCGTAGCCGCGACGTGGTTCGCATCATGCTACCGCTGGTGAAAGAGCTGGCAAAAGCAGAGAAAGCCTAGCGGGTTCACAGATTAAAAAAACGCCCCCGGCCCTGCGGCTGGAGGCGTTGATTGTATGTAGTGAGAAAACTCAACCTTCGTGCAGTCCGCACTCGCGCTTGAGTCCGAAGAAACGGGTTTCCTCCTCGGCCATTCCGGGTTCCCATTTGCGAGTGGTGTGAGTGTCACCGACCGACAGATACCCCTGATCCCACAGCGGGTGATATTTCAGGCCATGTTTTTGCAGGTACTGATAAACCGTACGGTTGTCCCAGTCGATAATCGGCAGCACTTTAAAGATCCCACGCTGAAGAGCCAACACCGGCAAATGTGCGCGACTGCCGGACTGCTCGCGGCGTAGGCCAGCAAACCAGGTTTGTGCGTTAAGATCTTTTAACGCCCGATTCATCGGTTCCACTTTGTTGATTTCATTGTATTTCTCAATGCCTTCAACACCCTGCTCCCACAACTTACCGTAGCGCGCTTCCTGCCACGCGGCGCTCTCCGTCGCGCGGTAGACCTTCAGGTTCAGCCTGAGCTTGTCTGCTAATTCATCAATAAACTGGTAGGTTTCCGGGAACAGATAGCCGGTATCGGTGAGGATCACCGGGATATCCGGGCGGATCTGATTGACCAGATGCAGGCTGACTGCCGCCTGGATGCCGAAGCTGGAAGAGAGCACGTATTCGCCGGGCAGATTCTCCAGCGCCCACGCCACGCGCTCTTCAGCGTCCCGTTTTTCCAGCTGGCTGTTGATTTCCGCCAACGCCATCACCCGCTCAACTTTCGGCAGCGCGTTCAACGCCTGTAAATCGAATACGGACATAGGTTCCTCACTGTTTGCTTTGCCGGATGGCGCTGCGCTTATCCGGCCTACAAAATCCGTAGGCCCGGTAAGCGTAGCGCCACCGGGCAACAGACCGCACTATTCCCAAAAATCGCGGGCCGGGTCGAGCACCGGGCGAATGATGCCCGCACGCACCGTAAAGTCACCGAAGCCTTCACCCGCTTCACGCTCTTTCACCCAGCGCCCAATCAGCTCATCGAGAGAGGCCAGAATTTCCGGCTCGGTGATATTCTCTTTGAACATCCGTGGGATGCGCGTCCCGATGCGATTACCGCCCAGGTGCAGGTTGTAACGCCCTGGCGCTTTCCCGACCAGGCCGACTTCTGCCAGCATGGCGCGACCGCAACCGTTCGGACACCCGGTAACACGCATCACAATATGTTCGTCGCTGACGCCGTGCTTCGCCATCAGCGTGTCGATATTATCGATAAACGTTGGCAGGAAACGCTCTGCTTCCGCCATCGCCAGCGGACAGGTCGGGAACGACACGCAGGCCATTGAGTTTTCGCGCTGCGGCGTGACCGAGTTCATCAGGCCGCTATCGCGCGCCAGTTTTTCGATCTTCGCTTTCTGGCTCTCTGGCACCCCGGCGATGATCAGATTCTGGTTGGCAGTGATTCGAAACTCGCCTTTGTGGATCTTCGAGATCTCCAGCAGACCGGTTTTCAGCGGACGCCCCGGATAATCCAGAATACGGCCGTTCTCAATAAACAGCGTCAGATGCCATTTATTGTCGATGCCTTTTACCCAGCCGATACGATCGCCACGCCCAGTAAATTCATACGGGCGGATCGGCGCAAACGTGATGCCCGCGCGACGTTCAACCTCCGCTTTGAAGGTGTCAACGCCAACGCGCTCCAGCGTGTATTTGGTTTTCGCGTTTTTACGGTCGGTACGGTTGCCCCAGTCGCGCTGGGTAGTGACCACTGCTTCCGCCACCGCCAGCGTGTGCTCCAGCGGAATATAGCCAAATTCGCTCGCCGTACGGGCGTAGGTTTTTTTGTTGCCGTGTTCGATGGAAAGCCCACCGCCCACCAGCAGGTTAAAGCCCACCAGTTTGCCGTTTTCGGCAATCGCCACGAAATTCATGTCGTTGGCGTGCAGATCGATGTCGTTCTGCGGCGGGATCACTACCGTGGTTTTGAACTTACGCGGCAGATAGGTCTGGCCGAGGATCGGTTCTTCATCGGTGGTCGCAACCTTCTCCTGATCGAGCCAGATCTCCGCATAGGCGCGGGTGCGCGGCAGCAGATGCTCAGAGATCTTCTTCGCCCATTCGTAGGCTTCAGCGTGCAGTTCGGACTCATACGGGTTCGACGTACAGAGCACGTTACGGTTCATGTCGTTGGCGGTTGCCAGCGCGTCCAGCCCCACCGAGTGCAGCATCTGATGCACTGGTTTCACGTTCTTCTTCAAAATGCCGTGGAACTGGAAAGTCTGGCGGTTAGTCAGACGGATGCTGCCGTAGATGGTGTTGTCATGGGCGAATTTATCAATCGCCTGCCACTGTTTGGTGGTGATCACCCCACCCGGCAGACGACAGCGCAGCAGCATCGCATGACGCGGCTCCAGCTTCTGTTCGGCACGCTCGGCGCGGATATCGCGGTCATCCTGCTGATACATGCCGTGGAAGCGGATCAGCAGGAAGTTGTCGCCTTTGAAACCGCCGGTAAGCGTGTCATTCAAATCTTCTGCAATAGTGCCGCGCAGGTAGTTGCTTTCCAGCTTCATGCGCTCGGCGTCCGTCAGTTTGCCTTCGACCACTAAAGGCCCAGGGTGTTTTTCGCTCATTAGTAGACATCTCGCTGATAACGGCGCTCAACGCGCAGCTCACTTAAAAATTCATCCGCTGCTTCGGCGTCCATACCGCCGAATTCAGCAATCACGTCCAGCAAAGCCTGTTCAACGTCTTTCGCCATGCGATTAGCGTCGCCGCAGACATAAAGGTGGGCACCATCATTGATCCAGCGCCACAGTTCCGCGCCCTGTTCGCGCAGTTTGTCTTGTACGTATATTTTTTGTTTTTGGTCGCGGGACCAGGCCAGATCGATGCGGTTCAGCACGCCCTCTTTGACGTAGCGCTGCCATTCGACCTGGTAAAGGAAATCTTCCGTAAAGTGCGGGTTGCCAAAAAACAGCCAGTTTTTGCCCGGCGCTTCATCCGCCGCACGCTGCTGCATAAAGGCGCGGAACGGCGCGATACCGGTACCCGGGCCAATCATGATAACCGGCGTCTCCGGGTTGGCAGGCAGACGGAAGTTGTCGTTGTGTTCGATGAATACACGTACTTCACCCTCTTCCTCTATGCGATCGGCGAGGAAGCTGGAGGCGCCACCGGCACGGGCCCGGCCTTCGATGTCATAGCGCACCACGCCAACGGTAACGTGCACTTCGCTCTCCACCTCCGCCTGCGACGAGGCGATGGAGTACAAACGCGGCGTCAGCGGACGCAGCAGACCTGCTAACGCTTCAGCGTCCAGTTGCGCCGGAGAGAAACGCACCATATCGACTATCGGCGTGGTCGCGGCATAGTGCTGCAACTTCGCTTTATCGCCCACCAGCGGCAGCAGCGATTCACTGCGCGTCAGCGTGGCATAGTTTTCAACGATATTGGCGGTGTTGACCGTCAGTTCAAAATGCCACGCCAATGCGTCTGAAAGCGGCAGAATTTTGCCCTCGACGGTGACGGGTTCATCCCCTTTCAGCCACAGCAGTTCCACAATCTCTTTGACCAGCGCCGAATCGTTTTGATACCAGACGCCCAGCGCATCGCCAGGCTGATAACGCAGGCCGGAATCGCCTAAATCGATTTCGATATGACGCACGTCTTTTTCAGAATCACGACCAGTAATTTTCTGATTAACGGAAAGGCTCGCGGTAAGCGGCGCTTCTTTGGTATACGGACTGCTATGAATTTCGTTGACCGCCCCTGTCGCAACCGACAGTGAAGGTGTGGCAACCGGCGCACGCGCTTTCAGTACCTCTACCACCCGTGCACGCCACTCGCATGCGGCTGGCTGGTATTCCACATCGGCATCAACCCTGTCCAGCAGGCGCTCTGCGCCAAGTTCCGCCAGTTTGCTGTCAAAATCTTTACCGGACTGGCAGAAAAACTCATAGGAGGTATCGCCGAGACCAAAGACTGCGAACGCGGTGCCGTCGAGTTTTGGCGCTTTTTTCGAGAACAGGAATTTATGCAGTGCGACGGCTTCTTCTGCCGGCTCCCCTTCCCCCTGCGTCGACGCAATAACGATCAGCAGTTTTTCATTGGCGATCTGTTTGAATTTGTAGTCGCCCGCATTGACCAACGTGACGCAGAGTTTTGCCGCCAGCAGATCGTCGCGCAGGGCTTCGGCCACACGGCGCGCATTGCCCGTTTGCGATGCGCAAAGCAACGTGATGCCCGGCATTTCAGCCGCAGGAGCAGGTGCCATAGCCGCCGAACCGGGTTGCTGATTGAGCATGCCCCAGAAATAGCCGGAAACCCACGCAAGCTGCGTAGGCGTGAGATCGGTCGCGGCCGCCTGAAGGCGTGCCAGTTGCTCCGGGTTCAGCGGAAGCAAAGCGGAAGGTGGGGCCTGTGTCGTCATGCGTCGTTGTGTCCAGTAAGCTATGCGGATTTAAGCAATAAAACCCAAACTGATGATAAGGTTAACGGCGAGGATAGTAACAATTAAAGAAGGGATGGAAATAACAAATAACCAAATGGACTAACCTGTTTTAACTATACTTATTAACAGCAAAAACGATTATCTAATCCCATGAAATTAAAGAAAATAAAAAAGTTAACCGGGATAAATAGCGTAATCAGCGGCTGAGCGCCGTTTTAGTTAATGATAAAAAATGTACTTTCCGGTACCCTACGGCGGTTTTTCGTATCATTGAGAGCTAATCATGACCACCACCCTGTTTAAAGATTTCACCTTCGAAGCCGCCCACCGCCTGCCGCATGTACCTGCCGGGCATAAATGTGGCCGTCTGCACGGTCATTCGTTCATGGTGCGACTCGAAATTACCGGTGAAGTGGATCCGCATACGGGTTGGATCATCGATTTCGCCGAACTCAAAGCGGCGTTCAAACCGACCTACGATCGTCTGGATCACTACTATCTGAACGATATCCCTGGTCTGGAGAATCCGACCAGTGAAGTGCTGGCGCACTGGATTTGGGACCAGGTTAAACCTGTCGTCCCTCTGCTAAGCGCGGTGATGGTGAAAGAAACCTGCACAGCGGGCTGCATTTATCGCGGCGAGTAAGAATCGAGTTTGCTACGCCCCCAAATACAGTTACCACACGTTCCTTGCGTTCGCAGGGAACGGTCTTACTCTTCAAGCGGCATAACATGCTGTTTCAGGAAACTGACCATCACGGCTGTAGCATTTTCTGATTGCAGACCAGGCACGAAAAACATAAAAATCATCTTCTTCTCCCTCCGCAGAGAGAATAGAACATAGCTCAAAATTGTGTTTGTGGATTAATAATTCGCCGCTGTGCTTGCCTGACGGAGAATAGATGTAAATAACGACCAGCTTATCTTCATATTTTTTATTTATTTCAATATATATAGCCATAATGACTCCATTCGTATGGAAACATCTCGTCACTCTGATGATATGAGCCATGTATTGTGGATTATCCTCGCTGACGTGAGGAGCTTTATAATCCTATCAATTTGTTTAAAAACACCTTTTTCACACCCAGCAGTCTACCAACTTTTGGCCAACACTTTCATCACAAACCCATATGATCAAGGAGCGTCTAATTATTTAATTTAAAAAGAAAAATCATTGTCTGTTAAATCCAGTCCAAAACCACCAATCGATAAACCAATTCTCTCTCTGTTAACAAACAAACGTTATCTTTTACGTGCGGATTATTATTATCGAAAACAAGAAAGCGGTGAGATTGCCGGGAATCTCTCAAATCGAAAGGGTTCAAATTATGAAGGGAATACAAAAACGGACAGTCTGAGCTGTCCGTCTGGAATCGACACTACACCAACCACAATTTCAGTCAGTAGATTCGCGAAGTTAGGCGATATTCAGATATTTGTGCGTCTGCATGGAGAGACGCCAGTTGCGGGCGATGCAGGTTTCAATGCACAGACGCGTCGCGTCTTCTTTCTGGCTGATAGGCTGCAGAGCAATAATGCGCGGTTTATCATCGGTCAATGTGGCCAGCAGTTCATCCAGCGCTTCGATATCGCGAACCCGCCCAACCGGATGTTTGATTTCATTGGCACGCTCCAGCGCCTGTGAGAGCACGTCATAGCCACCACGCATATTCACTTTCGGAGAAACCGTCACCCAGGTATTGGGCGAACAGCGGACTTCGTGGGTGCCGCTGGTCTCAATCTGGCAGCTGAAACCGTTCTTTTCCAGCAACTCGGTGAGCGGCATCAAATCATGAATGCAGGGCTCACCGCCGGTAATCACCACATGACGTGCGGTATAACCCTGTCGGCCAATTACCGCCAGCAGATCTTCGCTGCTCGCCGCGCCCCATTTGTCGCTCTCTTTGGTTTTGGCCAGGATGCTATACAGGGAAACTTCCCGATCCTCAAGCTTATCCCAGGTGTGTTTGGTATCGCACCAGGCACAGCCGACCGGGCATCCCTGTAAACGAATAAAAATGGCGGGGACACCGGTAAAATAACCCTCACCTTGCAGGGTCTGGAACATCTCGTTAATCGGGTACTGCATAATCATCTCAATGTGGGGATAAACGATAATTATCGCAGATCCCCGCCAAAGTATCATGCCCCATCGGTGCTTTACGCTGTGATTGCCGCAATAAAGCGTTCCGTGATCTGCTGCGGACGGGTGATCGCACCACCCACCACAACGGTGTGTGCGCCTAACGCAAGGCAACGCGCTGCCAGCTCCGGCGTTTCGACATTCCCCTCCGCCACCACCGGAACCGTCACGGCAGCCAGCACATCGCGTAAAAAGCGGCAGTCATTTTCCGGTAAGCGGTGACCTGCAGTTTCTGCGGTGTAGCCATAGAGTGTGGTCCCTACACAATCGAAACCCAGCGCCTGCGCCGTGACAGCCTCTTCTACGCTGGCAATATCCGCCATCAGTAAAACCGCCGGATAGCGGGAACGGATCTGCGCAACCAGCGCTTCCAGCGTTTGCCCCTGCGGGCGTGGACGCGCGGTGGCGTCGAGAGCAATAATTTCCGGCCCCACACTCATCAGCTCATCCACTTCTTTCATCGTGGCGGTAATAAATACCTCGCTGTCCGGGTAATCACGCTTGATGATGCCAATCACCGGCAAAGAGACCTGCTGTTTGATGGCGGCAATATCCACCACACTATTCGCGCGGATCGCTACCGCTCCGCCTTGTGCTGCCGCCAGCGCCATGCGCGACATAATAAACGGGCTGTGTAAGGGTTCATGTTCCAGCGCCTGGCAGGAGACGACTAACTTGCCTTTCAGGTTATCCAGTACAGTTTTCATTGCGATAATGTCTCTTCAATTTCATTTTTGATGATCGTGACGTGCGGGCCATAAATGACCTGGACCCCGTTACCTCGCAGGATGACGCCACGCGCGCCGGTCGCTTTCAATGCCGCTTCATCCACCTTTGCCCCCTCTTTGACCGTGACGCGCAAACGCGTTGCACAGCAGTCCACTTCTTCAAGGTTGTCTTTGCCGCCCAATCCGGCAATCACTGCCGCCGCGCGTTCGCTTTGCGGGAGCACACTTTCTACTGTCGTCTCTTTCTCACGCCCCGGCGTCAGAAAACCAAAGCGGTTAATCAGGAAGCGGAACGTAAAGTAGTACAGGAAGAACCACGGTACACCGACCAGCGGGACGTACATCCAGTGCGTTTTGGCTTCGCCCTGCAGCACACCAAAGAGAATGAAATCGATAAACCCTCCAGAAAACGTCTGACCGATCGTGATATGCAAGATATGCGCGATCATAAACGCCAGCCCGTCGAAGAAGGCATGAATGACATACAGAACCGGCGCCACAAACAGGAAGGAGAACTCAATCGGTTCGGTGATCCCCGTCAGGAAAGAGGTCAGCGCGGCAGATAACAGCAACCCGGCAACCCGTTTCTTGTTCTCAGCGTTCGCCGTGTGATACATCGCCAGACACGCACCAATCAGGCCGAACATCATGGTGATAAAGCGACCGGACATAAAGCGCGAGGTACCGATGTAAAACTGTTGGACAGTAGGGTCGGCCAGCTGGGCGAAGAAAATACGCTGCGTACCTTCAACCAGTTGGCCATTGACGATTTCACTTCCCCCCAGCGCCGTCGTCCAGAAGGGCAGATAGAAGATATGGTGCAGACCGAACGGGCCCAGCATGCGCAGAATAAAGCCGTACAGAAACGTCCCCAGATACCCTGTCGCATCCACCAGGCCACCCAGACCAAAAATCAGTTTCTGGAAATGCGGCCACACCACGGTCATCGCCGCGCCAACCAGAATCGCCGCCAGCGAACTGATGATCGGCACAAAACGTGAGCCGCCAAAGAAGCCCAGGAACTGCGGCAACGCAATTTTGTTAAAGCGCTGATGCAGAACGCAGGTCACCAGACCAATCACCACGCCGCCGAAGACCCCCGTTTCCAGGGTCTGAATACCCAGCGTCATCCCCTGCCCTACCGCGCCAGGATTCTCAAGCGCCAGCGTACCGGTCAGGATCAGTAAGGCGTTGATCGTGGCGTTCATCACTAAAAACGCCAGCAGCGCCGCAAGCCCTGCGGTGCCTTTATCGGTTTTCGCCAGCCCGACCGCGACCCCAACGGCAAACAGCACTGAGAGGTTGGCAAACACAATTGAGCCCGCGCTGCTCATGATCGTAAAAATGGCCTGTAACCAGCCGATATCCAAAAACGGATAGGCTGTTATGGTATTCGGATTCGACAGCGCGCCACCGATCCCCAATAACAAGCCCGCGGCAGGCAACACCGCAATTGGCAGCATGAACGATTTACCAAACCGCTGCGCCTTTTCAAACCAGGCCCCCGAGGAGGCACCACTGAACATTTGCATCATTTTTTCACTTCCCCATTAACTGATGAAAATTTTTACCATATAAATTTATAAAAGTGAAAATTATCACCAAAAATCCAGGAAGCGGATCATACTTTTTTAAAATAACTGGCATCGATCCCCTGCTTTCCGCCACACTAGCCGCAGAGAAACGCATTAAGGATCTTGCATGTCAGAAAATGAAAATCTGTTGCTGAGGCTGCGCCAGGGGGTTTCCGGATACAGCCCGACTCAGCAAAAGCTGGGAGAGTTTGTCCTGAACGACCCGGCAAAAGTGCTCTACCTGACGATTACCGAACTGGCCCGGGAAAGCGACACCAGTGAAGCAAGCGTCACGCGCTTATGCCGCACGCTGGGATGTAAAGGCTATAACGAATTTAAGATGGCGCTGGCGCTGGATATCCAGCAGGGACAACCCGCTCAGCAGAGCGGCGATGAGATTGATAACGTCGTCAATGAGTCTGTGCAGGCATTGCAGGACACGGCAAAATTACTCGACAGAGCGTTACTGGAAAAAGCCGCGCTGGCGCTGCATCAGGCGCACGCTGTGCAGATCTACGGCGTGGCCGCCAGTGCGATTCTTGGGGAATATTTGCATTACAAGCTCCTGCGACTCGGTAAACCTGCGCAGCTGTTCAGCGACATGCATCGTGCCGCCATGAATGCCGCGACGCTGTCAAAAGAGACGCTGGTGGTGGCGATCTCCAGTTCAGGCTCGACCCGCGATTTACTGCATGTGGTTAAGCTTGCCCGCAAGCGTGGCGTTCCGGTGTTGGTCCTGAGTAATACGCCGCGAAGCCCGCTGGGTTCATTGAGTGATTTCCAACTGGTGGCCGCCAAACCCGAAGGGCCGCTGAGCGCCGGGGCACTGAATGCCAAAGTCGGGGTAATGCTGTTAGTTGAGCTGCTCACCACGTCGCTGATTGCGCTGGATGAGAGTTACAGCAATGTAAGCCAACAAACGGCCAGCGCGACGCTACCACTGCTGCTGTAGCGCAGGCATAAAAAAACCCGCCGAAGCGGGTTTTTTCTTAAGAGGTAAGGTTCAGATTACTGACCTTTGATCTCTTTACGACCGTTGTACGGTGCTTTTTCACCCAGCGCTTCTTCGATACGAATCAGCTGGTTGTATTTAGCAACACGGTCAGAACGGCTCATAGAACCGGTTTTGATCTGGCCTGCAGCAGTACCAACAGCCAGGTCAGCGATGGTCGCATCTTCAGTTTCGCCAGAACGGTGAGAGATAACTGCAGTGTAGCCAGCGTCTTTCGCCATTTTGATCGCAGCCAGAGTTTCGGTCAGAGAACCGATCTGGTTGAATTTGATCAGAATGGAGTTAGCGATACCGTTGTCGATACCACGTTTCAGGATTTTGGTGTTAGTTACGAACAGGTCGTCACCAACTAACTGAAGTTTGTCGCCCATAACTTTAGTCTGGTATGCGAAACCATCCCAGTCAGACTCGTCCAGACCGTCTTCGATGGAAACGATCGGGTACTGTTTAGTCAGGTCTTCCAGGAAGTGGGTAAATTCTTCAGAGGTGAAAGATTTGTTGCCTTCGCCAGCCAGAACGTATTTACCGTCTTTGTAGAATTCAGACGCTGCACAGTCCATCGCCAGAGTGATGTCGGTGCCCAGCTCGTAACCTGCAGCTTTAACCGCTTCAGCAATAACAGCCAGCGCTTCTGCGTTGGAACCCAGGTTCGGCGCGTAGCCACCTTCGTCACCAACAGCAGTACCCATGCCTTTAGATTTCAGAACTTTAGCCAGGGTGTGGAACACTTCAGAACCCATACGGATGGCTTCTTTCAGCGTTTTCGCGCCAACAGGCTGAATCATGAACTCTTGAATATCAACGTTGTTATCCGCGTGCTCACCACCGTTGATGATGTTCATCATCGGAACCGGCATAGAGTATTTGCCCGGAGTACCGTTCAGCTCAGCGATGTGCTCGTACAGCGGCATGCCTTTAGCGGCAGCAGCAGCTTTGGCGTTAGCCAGAGACACAGCCAGGATTGCGTTCGCACCGAAGTTGGATTTGTTTTCAGTACCGTCCAGGTCGATCATGATTTTATCGATGCCAGCCTGGTCTTTGGCGTCTTTGCCAAGGAGTGCCTGAGCGATCGGGCCGTTAACCGCGCCAACAGCTTTGGTTACGCCTTTACCCAGGAAACGGGATTTGTCGCCATCGCGCAGTTCCAGCGCTTCGCGGGAACCAGTAGAAGCACCTGACGGAGCAGCTGCCATACCGACGAAACCACCCTCCAGGTGTACTTCGGCTTCAACAGTCGGGTTACCACGGGAGTCGATGATTTCACGACCGATGACTTTAACGATTTTGGACATTAGATTTTCCTCAGTACAAGTTAAACTAAAACTCCAGACAAACAACGCGTACCTAAGGTACGCGTTGCCGTTCTAACTTTTTACTTCTTACTTCACCTGACGCTTCTGATGCTCGCTGGCGGCTTTCACAAAGCCCGCAAACAGCGGATGGCCATCACGTGGCGTGGAAGTAAATTCCGGATGGAACTGACAGGCCACGAACCACGGATGATTCGGTACCTCAATGATCTCGACCAACTGATCATCACCGGAACGGCCTGCAACGCGCAGACCCGCAGCTTCAATTTGTTTCAACAGCATATTGTTGACTTCGTAGCGGTGGCGATGGCGTTCAACAATCGTCGGCGTACCGTACAGCTTACGCACCAGACTCTCGTCGTCCAACTGACACTGCTGCGCGCCAAGGCGCATTGTGCCGCCCAGATCGCTCTTCTCGGTACGGACTTCAACATTACCGTCTTCGTCACGCCATTCGGTAATCAGGGCCACCACCGGGTACTTACAGTCTGGCACAAATTCCGTCGAGTTGGCGTTGTCCATACCGACGACATTACGTGCAAACTCAATCAACGCAACCTGCATACCCAGGCAGATGCCCAGATAAGGAATATTGTTCTCACGCGCATAGCGTGCGGTAGCGATCTTGCCTTCTACGCCACGGTAGCCGAAGCCGCCCGGGATAAGAATAGCATCCAAATCTTTCAGAATTTCGACGCCACGCGTTTCAACATCCTGCGAATCGATAAGCTTGATGTTGACGGAGACACGATTCTTCAGACCACCGTGTTTCAACGCTTCGATAACCGACTTATAGGCGTCCGGCAGTTCGATGTACTTGCCGACCATACCAATCGTCACTTCGCCTGCCGGGTTGGATTCTTCATAGAGAACCTGTTCCCATTCTGACAGATTAGCTTCCGGACAGTTCAAGCTGAATCGTTTACAAATATAATCGTCCAGCCCCTGAGATTTCAACAGGCCTGGAATTTTATAAATGGAATCGACATCTTTCATTGAAATAACGGCTTTTTCTGGCACGTTACAGAACAATGCAATTTTTGCACGTTCGTTGGCCGGAATCGCACGGTCAGAACGGCAAACCAGGATGTCAGGCTGAATACCGATGGACAGCAGCTCTTTTACAGAGTGCTGAGTCGGTTTGGTTTTGACTTCACCGGCCGCGGCCAGATAAGGCACCAGGGTCAGGTGCATGAACAGCGCGTGTTCACGACCGATATCCACTGCCAGCTGGCGAATCGCTTCAAGGAACGGTAAGGACTCGATATCACCGACGGTACCGCCGATTTCAACCAGCACCACGTCGTGACCTTCGCCACCCGCCAGAACGCGCTCTTTAATCGCATTGGTGATGTGCGGGATAACCTGTACGGTTGCGCCAAGATAATCGCCACGGCGTTCTTTACGCAAAACGTCGGAGTAGATACGACCAGTGGTGAAGTTGTTGCGGCGGCTCATTTTGGTGCGGATGAAACGCTCATAGTGCCCCAGGTCCAGATCGGTTTCAGCGCCGTCTTCAGTAACGAACACTTCCCCGTGTTGGATTGGGCTCATAGTGCCCGGATCGACGTTGATATACGGATCCAGTTTCATCATGGTCACATTGAGACCACGGGCTTCAAGAATGGCTGCGAGGGAGGCTGCGGCAATGCCTTTTCCCAGAGAGGATACAACCCCGCCGGTCACAAAAATATAGTTCGTTGTCATGCTGAACCTGAGAAGTTAGGTTTAAAAGACGATGGAATAACCAAGACGGGAAAGCAGTATACCCGAACATGACGTACGCCACAAACTTTCATTATTCCTCCTCTTCATCAGGCTCACATTAATATTGGGAGTGAGAAAATAGCCCCTTTGGGCTAAATGTTTTTGACGCAAATCAAGAGCTTGTTATTTAAAAAATCACACAAAACGCCCTTGACCGCTTAAATTCCTTAGAGATCAATTTCCTGGCGTTTTACCTGCTGCCAGACCTCTTCCATGGTTTCCAAATCTACCCCAGTCATTTCCAGACCGCGGGCTGCGACAATGCGTTCAACCTCACGAAAACGACGTTCGAACTTTTCGTTCGCTTTTTGTAACGCAGTCTCCGCTTTGGTGCCTAAATGACGGGCCATATTCACTGTAGCAAACAGCAAATCGCCCATTTCCTCCTCCAGTTTAGCCTGGTCTACGACGGCCTGCCGCGCCTCAAACATGACCTCGTCAATCTCTTCATAAACCTTGTCGACGACCGGTCCGAGCGTTGTCCAGTCAAAGCCAACATTTGAACAGCGTTTCTGGATTTTTTGCGCGCGCATTAATGCCGGTAAACTGCGGGGAATATCATCCAGTGCCGAAAGCTGTGCTTTGCCGGCGCGTTCTTCCGTTTTGATCTGCTCCCAGCGCGTGAGCACTTCGGTACTGGTATTGGCGCACGCATCGGCAAACACATGCGGATGACGACGTTCAAGTTTGTCGCTAATGGCGGCGCAAATATCGTTAAAATCGAATCGCCCCTCTTCCTGCGCCATCTGGGCGTAAAACACGACCTGAAACAACAGGTCGCCCAATTCACCACGCAGATCGTCAAAATCTTCGCGGGCTATCGCATCCAGCACTTCGTAAGTCTCTTCCAGCGTGTGTGGCGCAATGGTGGCAAAAGTTTGCTCTTTATCCCACGGACAGCCATTTTCCGGGTCACGCAGACGCTTCATGATGCCGAGCAGGCGGTCGATTTGATTCATGTGAGATCCTGAGAGTTGTAACCAATGTTGGCCTGATAAGACGTCTTGCGTCGCCATCAGGCAAAAAAATGCCGGATAGCGGCTAATGCCTTACCCGGCCTAAAGATTAAAATTAACTTCCGTGCAAACGACGTGCGTCGATCACATCCGGCACCTGGTTCAGCTTACCGAGCACGCGGCCCAGCACCTGCAGGTTGTAAATTTCGATGGTCATATCGATAGTAGCAAGCTGTTGCTTAGTATCACTGCGGCTGGCGACGCCCAGTACGTTCACTTTTTCGTTCGCCAGAATGGTGGTGATGTCGCGCAACAGCCCGCTGCGATCGTTGGCCTGAACACGCACAACCAGCGAATAACCGGCAGAATAGCTTTCGCCCCAGACCGCATCCACAATCCGTTCCGGTGCGTGGGAACGCAGCTCCGTCAACTGCTCGCAGTCCGCACGGTGCACGGAAATACCGCGCCCCTGAGTGATAAAACCGACGATCTCATCACCCGGAATAGGCTGGCAGCAGCGGGCAATGTGGTGCATCAGGTTGCCTACACCTTCCACCACAACACGGCCATCATCTTTGCGACGGTTCTGCGGCGCAGACGATTTCTGCTGCAGCTGTTTCAGCGCGGCAGCATCCTGTTCGGCGGCGCTGGGTTTATTGAACTGTGACTGCAGGAAGTTCACCATCTGATTCAGACGGATATCCCCTCCGCCAATCGCCGCCAGCAGTTCATCCAGCTCGTTAAAGCTGTAGCGTGGCAGCAGGTGCTTTTCAGCTTCCTTCAGGCTGATGCCCAGATGCTCCAGTTCATCGTCAAGGATCTGGCGACCCGCAAGGATGTTTTTATCCCGGTCCTGCTTGCGGAACCAGGCATGAATTTTTGACCGACCACGGCTGGTAGTGACATAGCCCAGGTTCGGATTGAGCCAGTCGCGGCTGGGGTTCGGCTGCTTCTGGGTGATAATTTCTATCTGATCCCCCATTTGCAGCTGATAGGTAAACGGCACAATGCGGCCACCAATTTTCGCCCCAATGCAGCGGTGCCCCACATCACTGTGGATATGGTAAGCAAAGTCGAGCGGCGTGGAGCCTGCAGGCAAGTCCACCACGTCGCCTTTCGGGGTAAAGACGTACACACGGTCATCAAAGACCTGGCTACGTACTTCGTCCAGCATTTCGCCGGAATCCGCCATCTCTTCCTGCCAGGCAATCAGCTTACGCAGCCAGGCAATCCGGTCTTCGTGACCAGAACGCGCCGCCGCCCCCGAAGCGGGGCCCTCTTTGTACTTCCAGTGCGCGGCGACGCCCAGTTCGGCGTCTTCATGCATCTGTCGGGTACGAATTTGAATTTCTATGGTTTTGCCACCCGGTCCAAGTACAACGGTATGGATAGACTGATAACCATTGGGTTTCGGATTGGCGACGTAGTCGTCAAACTCATCGGGGAGATGGCGATAGTGCGTATGCACAATCCCCAGCGCAGCGTAGCAATCCTGTAAACGCTCCGCCACGATGCGTACGGCTCGTACATCGAACAGCTCATCAAACGCCAGCTGCTTCTTCTGCATTTTGCGCCAGATGCTGTAGATGTGTTTCGGGCGACCGTACACTTCCGCTTTCACGCCTTCGGTCTTCATCTCCGCGCGCAGGTGACCGACAAACTCGTCGATGTAGTGTTCACGGTCAATGCGCCGCTCATGCAGCAGTTTGGCAATGCGTTTGTATTCTGCCGGGTGCAGGTAACGGAAGCAGTAATCTTCCAGTTCCCATTTCAGTTGCCCGATCCCTAAGCGGTTTGCCAGCGGTGCGTAGATGTTGGTGCACTCTTTTGCCGCCAGCACGCGTTCGTCTTCCGGCGCGTCTTTCACTTCACGCAGATGCGCAATACGTTCCGCCAGCTTGATCACCACGCAGCGGAAATCGTCCACCATCGCCAGCAGCATCCGGCGAACGTTATCAACCTGTTCAGACGAGACGGAGTCGGTGTGCGTCGCTTTAAGCTGGCGGATTGCCGCCATGTCGCGAACGCCATGAATAAGATTGACGATGGACTGACCTACGCTCTCGCGCAGAACATCCTCACTGACAACATTACCATCCGCCAGAGGGAACAACAGCGCAGCCCGCAACGTGTCGATATCCATACTCAGCATAGAGAGGATTTCCACCATCTCCACGCCGCGCCACAGCAACAACTCGGCATTCGGGTGTCCCTGTGTCTGTTGCAGGCAATACGCCCAGGTTTCGGCTAAGCGCTCACACGACGGCTGGTTGGTGATTCCCAGACTCGTGATCCATTTTTTCGGATCAAATTCACCCGCTTTATTAAGATGTGCACTTCTTACCGCAACCATCGTCCTCTCCTTAAGGGACCAGGTCTGCCAGGATCAGCAAACCGTAATTCATTACAACTGCTCAAACAACACCATCGACTCCAGGTGCCCAGTGTGTGGGAACATGTCGAGCATCGCCAGCCGCTTAATTTGGTAACCTGCGCTCAACAACGCTTCGCTATCACGAGCCAGCGTGGCTGGGTTACAGGATACATAAACAATGCGACCAGGGTTCAATTTTATAATATGTTGCATTACGCCTGCAGCCCCAGCGCGAGCAGGATCGAGCAAGATTTTGTCAAAGCCTTCAGCCGCCCACGGCTGCTGAGTCACATCGTCTTCGAGATTCTCGTGAAAGAATGTCACATTGTGTAATCCGTTGCGCAACGCATTTTCACGCCCTTTTTCTACCAGGGCAGGAACGCCTTCTACGCCCACCACGTGACGCGCGCGCGTTGCCAATGGCAGGGTAAAATTGCCCATACCGCAGAAAAGATCTAATACGCGATCGTCGGGTTGGATATCCAGCCACTCTATCGCTCGCGCGACCATGAGTTGGTTTACCCCGGCGTTAACCTGGATAAAGTCACGCGGACTGAAGGTTAAGCGTAGCCCGTTTGAATCGTACCAGGGCGCCTCCCCGGAAATCGGCTCAAGTATGTCGCTTTGAGGCGCCAGAAACAGAAACAGTCCCTCAGAATGCGAAAAGCGTTCCAGTTTTTCTTTGTCTGCCGCGCTTAATGGCCCGGTATGCCGCAAGATCATCAGCGTGCCATTCTCGGCCTGCACCAGCTCAACATGCCCAAGATGGCGAATTGCCTGCAGGTCGGCAAGGCATGCCCTGAGACCGGGCAGCAATGCCTCAAGCTGGGGCACCAAAACGGGGCACTGCATCACCTCAACAATGTCACTGGAATTGGCTTTGCGAAATCCCATCTGAAGATGCTGCGTTTTGGGCTGATAGTTCAGGCTCAGTCGCGCGCGACGACGGTAATTCCACGCAGAATCGGCAATGATGTCAGAAACATCATTTTTCATTAAACGCGCGAGCGCGGCACTTTTGCTTTGCTGTTGCAGGGCAATGCTGGCATGTTGTTGCTGGCATCCACCGCAGACACCAAAATGCGGACAGCGTGGCGTTTCACGCTCCGGACTCTCTTTCAGACGACGTTTAACCTGGGCGCGGGCGTACTGTTTTTTATCTTCGGTAATAACGACTTCAGCGCTTTCTTGCGGCAGTAATCCCGGGATAAACAAGGCCTTTCCGTTGTGGCGAGCAACGCCCTGGCCAAAGGGATCCAGGTCATTGACTGTAACGGTTATGATCTGACGCGTCGTCACGCGTCGTTTTGCAGAGTAGAATTGCGCCATCGACGAGATTTTTCTCAATTTAACAGTGTGACCCTAATTGTCCCATAACGGAACTCCATGACCAACTACAGCCTGCGCGCACGCATGATGATTCTGATCCTGGCACCGACTGTCCTTATTGGTTTACTGCTCAGTATCTTTTTTGTCGTGCATCGCTATAACGACTTGCAGCGTCAACTGGAAGATGCCGGTGCCAGCATTATCGAACCCCTTGCTGTCTCCAGCGAATATGGCATGAATCTGCAGAACCGCGAATCCATTGGGCAATTGATCAGCGTCCTGCATCGCCGTCATTCCGATATTGTGCGGGCGATTTCGGTCTTTGATGAAAACAACCGGCTGTTCGTCACCTCGAATTTTCACCTCGACCCGACAGACATGCAGCTCGCCACTGGCGCACCGTTCCCCCGAAGGCTAAGCGTGACCCGCCACGGGGATATCATGATCCTTCGCACGCCCATTATTTCCGAGAGCTATTCGCCGGATGAGTCTGCGGTGAGCGACGCCAAAAACACCAAAAACATGTTGGGATATGTGGCGCTGGAACTGGATCTCCGCTCGGTGCGACTCCAGCAGTACAAAGAAATTTTTATTTCCAGCGTCATGATGCTGTTTTGCATCGGCATCGCGTTAATTTTCGGCTGGCGGCTGATGCGCGACGTCACCGGTCCTATTCGTAATATGGTGAATACCGTTGATCGGATCCGCCGTGGGCAGCTCGACAGTCGCGTCGAAGGGTTCATGCTGGGCGAGCTGGATATGCTGAAAAACGGCATCAACTCAATGGCGATGTCGCTTGCGGCTTATCATGAAGAGATGCAGCACAACATTGATCAGGCGACCTCGGATCTGCGCGAAACGCTGGAGCAGATGGAGATCCAGAACGTTGAGCTGGACCTGGCGAAAAAACGCGCCCAGGAGGCCGCGCGCATTAAGTCTGAGTTTCTGGCGAACATGTCCCACGAGCTGCGTACCCCGCTCAATGGCGTGATTGGCTTTACCCGCCTGACGTTGAAAACCGAGTTAAACCCAACCCAGCGCGATCACCTGAATACCATTGAACGTTCGGCGAATAACC
Organism: Citrobacter enshiensis; assembly: GCF_029338175.1. NCBI lineage: Bacteria > Pseudomonadati > Pseudomonadota > Gammaproteobacteria > Enterobacterales > Enterobacteriaceae > Citrobacter > Citrobacter enshiensis. The sequence goes on along the minus strand of NZ_CP119862.1, from coordinate 959,410 downwards.
TGCTGGCGATCATTAATGATGTGCTCGACTTCTCCAAGCTGGAAGCAGGCAAACTAATACTGGAGAGTATTCCCTTCCCGCTGCGTAATGCGCTTGATGAAGTCGTGACCCTCTTAGCCCACTCCTCACACGATAAAGGGCTGGAGCTGACGCTCAATATTAAAAATGACGTGCCGGACAACGTTATTGGCGATCCGCTGCGTTTACAGCAAGTGATCACCAATCTGGTGGGGAACGCCATTAAATTCACCGAAAGCGGTAATATCGATATTCTGGTGGAGAAACGCGCGCTCAGTAACACCAAGGTGCAGATTGAAGTGCAGATCCGCGATACCGGCATCGGTATTCCTGAACGCGATCAGTCGCGGTTGTTCCAGGCATTCCGTCAGGCAGACGCCAGCATTTCGCGCCGCCACGGGGGGACCGGGTTAGGACTGGTGATTACGCAAAGACTGGTCAACGAAATGGGCGGGGATATCTCCTTCCACAGCCAGCCGAATCGCGGCTCTACATTCTGGTTCCACATCAATCTGGATCTCAACCCTAACGTTATCAGCGATGGTCCCTCGACCCGCTGCCTGGCGGGTAAACGCCTGGCGTATGTCGAACCTAATGCCACCGCCGCGCAATGTACGTTGGATCTGCTGAGTGACACGCCGCTTGAGGTGATTTACAGCCCGACATTTTCGGCCTTACCGATCGATCACTACGATATTCTGCTGCTGAGCGTGCCGGTGACGCTCCGCGAGCCACTCACCATGCAGCATGAAAGACTGGCAAAAGCGGCATCAATGACCGAATTCCTGCTCCTGGCGCTGCCTTGCCATGCCCAAATCAACGCGGAAGAGCTCAAACAGGGAGGCGCGGCCGCCTGTCTGTTGAAACCGCTGACGTCCACCCGTTTACTGCCGGTATTGAGCGAATATTGCCATCTGAATAAAAGCGTCGAGTCCCTGCCCGTTAAAGAAAGTAAAATTGCGATGTCGGTTATGGCGGTGGATGACAACCCCGCCAACCTGAAGCTGATCGGCGCGCTGCTGGAAGATATCGTGCAGCACGTCGAGCTTTGCGACAGCGGTCATCAGGCGGTGGACCGCGCCAAACAGCTACAGTTTGATTTGATCCTGATGGATATTCAGATGCCGGATATGGATGGCATTCGCGCCTGCGAACTGATTCATCAACTCCCTCACCAACAGCAAACACCGGTAATTGCCGTCACCGCACATGCCATGGCGGGGCAAAAAGAGAAGCTGCTGAGTGCGGGGATGAACGACTATCTGGCTAAACCGATTGAAGAAGAGAAGCTCTACAACCTGCTGCTGCGCTACAAGCCGGGGGCGGGAGTTACCAACCGATTGCAAGCGCCCGAACCGGTCGAATTTATCTTCAACCCGAATGCCACGCTCGACTGGCAACTGGCGCTCAGGCAGGCTGCCGGAAAATCCTCCCTGGCGCGAGATATGCTGCAAATGTTGCTCGCCTTTTTGCCGGAGGTTCGCAATAAAATTGAAGAACAACTGGTCGGGGAAAACCCGGAAGGTCTTGTTGATTTAATCCACAAATTGCATGGTAGCTGTAGTTACAGCGGCGTACCGCGCATGAAGAGCCTTTGTCAGTTCATTGAGCAACAACTGCGTAGCGGAATTAAAGAAGAAGAGCTGGAGCCGGAACTGCTGGAGCTGCTCGATGAAATGGATAACGTCGCGCGGGAAGCCAAAAAGATGCTGGGATAAAACGCCAGGACCGGATGGCAATACGGCTTATCTGGCCTGATGGCTCACACGCCCTGGCCCGATAAGCGACGCATCAACAGACATTCAGCGTATAAGTTGCCCCAACCTGATGGTCGCAGCCACGTTTCGCGCGGTCATCCGCACATTCTCGGCGGCATTTTTCAGCGCGTCGTCCAAAGTGCAAATGTTATAAATCACGCTAAACACAGCATCGATGCCATGCTGGTGCACCACGCCGACGTCCGCAGTTAAACTTCCGGCAATGCCTATCACCGGCTTATTGTAGCGTTTCGCGATGCTGGCGACGCCGACGGGGACTTTGCCGTGAACCGTCTGGCTGTCGATCCGCCCTTCCCCGGTGATCACCAAATCTGCATCGATGACACAGGCATCCAACTGCAGGGCATCGGTCACTATCTCAATCCCTCTGCGCAATTCAGCGCCGCAAAACGCGTACAGTGCCGCGCCCATTCCACCCGCCGCACCGCCACCAGCCAGCCCGGAGACATCAACATTCAGATCGCGGGCAATCAACTGCGCGTAATGCGCCAGTGCCTTATCCAGGCGTACGATCATTTCCGGTGTCGCCCCTTTCTGCGGACCAAAAACAGCCGACGCGCCCTCTTTTCCGGTCAATGGATTGGTCACATCGCACGCCACTTCAATGCGGCACGCGGCAAGGCGCGTATCCAGTTGACCGATCTCGATCTGCGCGAGCGCTTCCAGCGCTGCACCGCCCGGCGCTATCTCGTTTTCCCGGGAATCCAGTAATCTTGCGCCCAGCGCCTGCATCATGCCCGCGCCGCCATCATTTGTGGCGCTGCCGCCAAGGCCGATAATGATGTGTTCGACGCCCGCATCTAAGGCGTGGCGAATAAGCTCTCCCGTCCCCCACGAGGTCGTTTTTAGCGGATCGCGCAGTCCCGGTGGGACGAGTTCCAGACCGCTGGCGGCGGCCATTTCGATGAAGGCCGAGCGCTCATCGCCAGACAATCCGTAAAATGCGTCAACAGGCTTTCCCAAAGGTCCCGTCACCTTAACACGAACAATACGACCCGCCGTCGCCTCCACCATAGCCTCGACCGTTCCTTCTCCACCGTCAGCAACCGGAATCTTCACGTAATCCGCATCAGGCCAGATTTCGCGAAACCCCTGCTCGATGGCGGTCGCCACTTCAAGAGCACTCAAACTTTCCTTATATGAGTCCGGCGCGATCACTATTTTCATAAAGCATCCTTAATGCATGTTGACTCTGTTAAGCATACACCGAGAGAAGAACCGCTTTCCGTGGGAGCGGTACCATGACTCTTAGCGTACCATGCACGGGCGCTTGTTGTCGAATGTCCAGTTAGGGGTCAGGTACTGCATTCCCATGGCGTCATCACGCGCCCCAGACCGTGTTGCTGATACAACTCGTGCGCTTTCATCACCTGGTCCATATCGCCTTTAATTTCAAACGGTTCTTTGGTCAGGCGTTGATTGCCTTCCAGCCAAATCCAGTGCGTATCGATAGCCGTGATCTTACCAGGCGCCGCTTTTGGTGCAGATGCCTAACGCTCGCGCACACTGAACGTCACAGGCGGCAGCTGGTGCATCACGTTTTGTTGAGTGGCAAAAAAGAGAGGATGCCCCCTCATTGGGGGCTTTGCTTCAGGAGAGTAACGTGCCCCAGTGTTCAACCCAGGGATTTGATTCGCTTTCGGGTTCCGGGTGTTCGCCTGCATCAATCAGCAGCATTTCACCCACGCGCTGCGCGCGTTGTTCCTGCAATAACGCATCAAATTGTTTACCGCCGTTACAGAAATTGGCGTAGCTACTGTCGCCCAGTGCAATCACGCCATAGCGTAGATTTGGCTGAAAGCCGAGACTCTCTTTGATGCCCTGGAACAACGGCACAATACTGTCGGGAAGATCGCCCTGACCTGTCGTTGAGGTCACTACCAGAACGACTTTCTCCAGATACGGCTGCCAGTCGGTCAATTCGGGATCTTCAAACACCGTAGCTTTATGACCCTGCTCGGTAAGGATAGCTTCCGCCTCTTCCGCGACCAGCAACGCGTTTCCATACATTGTGCCGACAAAAATACCAATTTCCGCCATGACGATTTTCTCCCTGAATTAAACCTGATGATTCTCATCCTGACCGGAGAGCTCACTAAACTCAACCCTTTCATTCTCAGGGAGAAGTCCGCGCCAGCCAAACTGTGATAACGCCTGCATCCAGACCGCATCCAGCCCGGCGCGAATCGTCAGCGGTTCGCCAGTGAATGGATGTATCAGCTCAAGCTGGCTCGCATGCAGCATCAATCTCTGGCAACCAAAATGCTCTGCGGCACTGCGGTTCTGGCGCAAATCACCGTGTTTGCTATCACCAATGATGGGATGGCGCAAATGCGCCAGATGGCGCCGGAGCTGGTGCTTACGACCCGTTTTGGGATCCAGCTCGACTAAACCATAACGGGTCGTTGGGTAACGCCCGGTCTCCACCGGCATTTCAACGGTCGCCAGGCCGCGATAATGCGTCACCGCAGGCTGCGGGCCTTTATCATCGCGGGCAAACTTATCGGCAATTTTATCCAGCTCTTCCACCAGCGGGTAATCCAGTACAGCGTCATCCATTAACCAGCCACGGACTATCGCATGGTAGCGTTTCTGGATTTGGTGCTGTTCAAATTGCTGTGAAAGCCGACGCCCGGCTTCGCTGGATAATCCCATCAGCAGTACGCCAGAGGTGGGTCTGTCGAGTCGATGAACGGTAAATACGTGCTGGCCAATCTGGTCACGCACCGTTTGCATCACCACGACTTTTTCATCGCGATCCAGCCAGCTTCGGTGAACTAACCAACCGGAGGGCTTATTGACGGCAACCAGCCACTCGTCCTGATACAGAATTTCCAGCATCAGGCTTTATCGCTCGTGAACAACGCATCCAGTTCTTGCAATGCCTGCAGGAGTACCTCGCGCTGCGGATGATCGGCCTCCAGCGCCATTTCATAATAAGGGGCAATAGCAAAGGCTTCGGGGAGCGGCTGCGCGTTGTCGATCAACGCATGCATACGGGGGATCAGCACCCATTGCAACCATTCGACAGGCGCCATGGTATCCATACAAAAAGGCTGTGTGCTGGTAAACAGGTGAGCTTGTGGTTCGTCCATTCGCCAGTGTTGATGTTCACGCAGCAGAGCTTCAAGCGCATGTAACTGCTGGCGCACACGTTCATGAGTCGTCACGATAAAAACCTCATTGATGAAAAATTGGCGCGAAGAATAGCATTTATAGACGGGCAAATAAAAAAAGGGAGCACTGTATAAACAGTGCTCCCGGTTCGTTTCGCAGCCATCCAGCTACTTTTAGTGCTCCCTGCTCATCCATGACAACTTTTCCTGTGGTCTTGCGACCTGTTCATCCTGAACATCAGCATCCTGCTTCACACCACCCCAGTGCGATTAACTTCATCCTGAAGTTTCCTGGCCATCCTGACCCACCGAACATCCTGACCGGCTCTCGTTCTCCCTCCTGGAGGTGTCCTTTAACGCATCCTGCGCTGTCCTCTTCACTTCATCCTGAAGCCTTTCCTTGCTACACCGTCCTGGTGTGTCCTGCTGAAGTGTCATCATCCTGATGTTCACTTCGGTGTGCGACTCCTTGTCGACAGACATAGAATCGCCTGTTTCGTCATGTCTTACAAGGCACTTACAGGCAATACCTTAAGGATATTTTCATTTGAAAGTGAACATTGAAACATTAACTGTATGATTTATATTAATTAAACTCTTTCTTATGGGGTTAAGCCTTTACTTATATCCTGGCGATCTCTTACAGGGTTTGTAAGAGATCTCTCACAAAGAAATGGGCGATGGGGATTACAGAAGAGGTTTAAGCTGAGTGAGAAAATCCGCAAGAGAGGCGGCCAGGACAGTACGATTACGCGTGCCCAGCGTCTCTTTGCACACTTCTCCAGACAGATTGCACACCGAAATGACCTCGAGTTCATTTTCCAGGGTGGCAATAAACAGCGTCGGCGATAACTTGAGACGTTTCTGCGTGACCAGATGACCGATCAGGTTTTCCTGAACGCGTCTGAAATCATCCACACTCCAGGTTTGCAGCAGCGTCAATGTCTCATCGGCAAACTGCGCGGGCATATCCCCGGCAAACTGGGTGGTATAAAACGCATGAATTGCGGGTTGTATCACAATATCAAAAGCCCGTTCAACCGAGTTTACATTTGCCTCGCCTTCAAAAGGTTGCGGCTGCCAGAACACGGCCTCACTGGTTGACGAAATAATGCAGGGTGAAGGAACGCCGTAGAGTTCTTCACTCAGCGGCCAACTGCCGTTTTTTTCATGCCAGGCATCACAGTAACGTGTTGTAAAGGCCTTCAGGGCCTGTGCTGTCTGTTCGTCCACCGATTTCTCTCTTAACAAAAGCCAGGATACACTTGACACATAGTGTATCTGGTTTATGACGGTGAAACATGTCTTCTTACGAAAACCATCAGGCGCTTGACGGCCTGACTCTCGGTAAATCAACAGATTACCGGGATATTTACGACGCAAGTTTGTTGCAGGGCGTCCCGCGCAGCCTGAATCGCGATCCGCTGGATTTAAAAGCAGATAATCTGCCTTTTCATGGCGCGGATATCTGGACGTTGTATGAACTGTCATGGCTGAATGCGAAAGGGCTGCCGCAAGTTGCCGTGGGTCATGTCGAGCTGGATTACACCAGCCTCAATCTGATTGAATCAAAAAGCTTTAAGCTCTACCTGAACAGCTTTAACCAGACACGCTTTGACAGCTGGGAGGATGTCCGCCAAACGCTGGAAAACGATCTGCGCGCCTGCGCCCAGGGCGATGTCAGCGTTGCGCTGTACCGGCTTGATGAACTGGAAGGGCTACCCATCGCCCATTTCCACGGTAGCTGCATCGACGACCAGGATATCGCCATTGATAACTACCAGTTCAGCACCGACTATCTGGAAAATGCCGCCAGCGGTGAGAAAGTAGTGGAAGAGACGCTGGTCAGTCACTTGTTGAAATCCAACTGCCTGATCACTCACCAGCCAGACTGGGGTTCCATACAAATTCAGTATCGCGGTCGAAAAATAGATCGTGAGAAATTGCTACGTTACCTGGTCTCTTTCCGCCATCACAATGAGTTCCACGAACAGTGTGTGGAGCGGATCTTCAATGACATTTTGCGCTTCTGCCAGCCAGAGAAACTGAGTGTCTACGCGCGCTACACACGACGCGGCGGCCTGGACATTAACCCCTGGCGTACCAACACCGATTTCGTACCTGCCATCGGAAGACTGGTCCGTCAGTAATTTTTTTCTCAATTTTGCGCGTCGGATTCCGCGCGCAAGGTTGTGAAAGGTCATAAGCCAGCGCTATTGTAATCATTAGGGAATGGCGTGTTGCGTCCCATAAGGAGTTTACTTGATTACACATATTAGCCCGCTTGGCTCAATGGACATGTTGTCGCAGCTGGAAGTCGATATGCTTAAACGCACCGCCAGCAGCGACCTTTATCAACTGTTTCGTAACTGTTCTCTTGCTGTACTGAACTCCGGCAGTTTGACCGACAACAGCAAAGAATTGCTGTCTCGCTTTGAAAATTTCGACATCAACGTGCTCCGTCGCGAGCGTGGCGTGAAGCTGGAATTGATCAACCCACCTGAAGACGCTTTTGTTGACGGCCGTATTATCCGTGCTCTGCAGGCCAACCTGTTTGCCGTGCTGCGCGACATTCTTTTTGTCAACGGTCAAATTCATAACGCGGGTCGTTTTCAACACCTGAATCTCGACAGTTCCGTGCACATTACCAACCTCGTGTTCTCCATTCTGCGTAACGCCCGTGCGCTGCACGTCGGGGAAGCGCCGAATATGGTGGTGTGCTGGGGCGGTCACTCCATTAACGAAAATGAGTACCTGTACGCGCGTCGCGTTGGTACCCAGTTAGGTCTGCGTGAGCTGAACATCTGTACCGGCTGTGGGCCGGGCGCGATGGAAGCCCCAATGAAAGGCGCCGCAGTAGGTCACGCACAGCAACGCTATAAAGACAGTCGTTTTATCGGTATGACGGAGCCGTCCATCATTGCGGCGGAACCGCCTAACCCGCTGGTCAATGAATTGGTCATCATGCCCGATATTGAAAAACGGCTAGAGGCGTTTGTTCGTATCGCCCACGGTATCATCATCTTCCCTGGCGGCGTCGGCACGGCGGAAGAGTTATTGTATCTGCTGGGAATACTGATGAACCCGGCGAATAAAGATCAGGTTCTGCCGCTGATCCTCACCGGACCCAAAGAGAGTGCGGACTACTTCCGCGTGCTTGATGAGTTTGTTGTGCACACGCTGGGCGAGGAAGCGCGACGTCATTATCGCATCATCGTTGACGACGCGGCGGAAGTGGCGCGACTGATGAAAAAAGCGATGCCGCTGGTCAAAGAGAACCGTCGTGATACCGGTGACGCTTACAGCTTTAACTGGTCCATTCGTATTGCGCCGGATCTGCAACTGCCGTTCGAGCCATCGCATGACAACATGTCGAACCTGAAACTGTATCCCGATCAACCGGTTGAGATCCTGGCGGCAGACCTGCGTCGCGCCTTCTCCGGTATTGTTGCGGGTAACGTCAAAGAGGTTGGCATTCGCGCCATTGAGGAATTTGGTCCGTATAAAATCCACGGCGATCGCGAGATGATGCGCCGTATGGATGACCTGCTACAGGGCTTTGTCGCGCAACACCGCATGAAGCTGCCTGGCTCCGCCTATATCCCCTGCTACGAAATTTGCAGGTAATTCTCATGCCCGGCAGCGCCAGCTGTCGGGCCTCACGCTTTGCCCGCAGAACCAGATTTTTTAGTGATACCAGTCACATAGCAAATCCCCATTCGTTAATTCTGCTTATCTTTCCACTAAAACCCCGAAAAACGCAAACGTTTACCCTGCAAGTGAAACCGTGATTTATCACAAAAAATCGCCATTAATCGCAATAATTCACCAAAAACAGCACAATTTACGACCAATTATGGGTATCTCGCGACCTGCTCTTTCTGGACATATCTCGTTAATGGTAGCCTTCGCGCCCATAAATCCGCTTTGATGATTTTTTGACAGATTAATGGTCCAAATTTATCCACATAAAAGGTGGATTATGGCATTTGAGATCGCGATCACTGATACATTCATAACTTAAATGTATCTTTCCGCCCTCAAATAATTACGGCGAAAAATTATATAAAAATCGTCGCTTAACGAATTTCATTTTACGGTCAGTCTTCTTTTTTTGGCTAAGTCCAAAAAACTGACATTTAAATTCCTCCAGGAGAAACAGATGGAAACCACTCAAACCAGCACTGTCGTTACGGGCCAGACCCGCAGCGGATGGCGCAAGACAGACACCATGTGGATGCTGGGTCTGTACGGCACAGCAATCGGCGCAGGCGTTTTGTTCCTGCCTATTAACGCCGGCGTTGGCGGTATGATCCCGCTGATCATCATGGCGATCCTCGCCTTCCCGATGACCTTCTTTGCCCACCGCGGCCTGACTCGCTTCGTGCTGTCCGGTAAAAACCCGGGCGAAGACATCACTGAAGTTGTTGAAGAACACTTCGGCGTTGGCGCAGGTAAACTGATTACCCTGCTCTACTTCTTCGCTATCTACCCGATTCTGTTGGTCTACAGCGTGGCAATCACCAACACCGTTGAAAGCTTCATGACTCACCAGTTACAGATGACAGCGCCGCCGCGTGCGATTCTGTCGCTGATCCTGATCATCGGTATGATGACTATCGTTCGCTTCGGTGAGCAGATGATCGTTAAGGCGATGAGTATTCTGGTGTTCCCGTTCGTTGCAGCCCTGATGCTGCTGGCACTGTACCTGATCCCTCAGTGGAGCGGCGCGGCGCTGGAAACACTTTCCTTTGATTCCGCTGCTTCGACCGGTAAAGGTCTGTGGATGACCCTGTGGCTGGCAATCCCGGTGATGGTCTTCTCCTTTAACCACTCCCCGATCATCTCCTCTTTCGCAGTCGCGAAACGTGAAGAGTACGGTCAGGAAGCTGAGAAGAAGTGTTCCAAAATCCTGGCGTGCGCACACGTGATGATGGTGCTGACGGTCATGTTCTTCGTCTTCAGTTGCGTACTGAGCCTGACCCCAGCAGACCTGGCTGCCGCGAAAGCACAGAACATCTCGATTCTGTCTTACCTGGCAAACCACTTTAACGTCTCGTTTATCGAATGGATGGCGCCGATCATTGCGATGATTGCTATCACCAAATCCTTCCTGGGCCACTACCTGGGCGCACGTGAAGGCTTTAACGGTATGGTGATTAAGTCTCTGCGTGGTAAAGGTAAAACCATCGAAATCAACAAACTGAACAAAATCACTGCGCTGTTCATGCTGGTTACCACCTGGATCGTGGCAACCCTGAACCCAAGCATCCTGGGCATGATTGAAACCCTGGGCGGCCCAATCATCGCGATGATTCTGTTCCTGATGCCGATGTATGCTATTCAGAAAGTACCTGCAATGCGTAAGTACAGCGGCCACATCAGCAACGTCTTCGTTGTCGTGATGGGTCTGATTGCTATCTCTGCGATTTTCTACTCTCTGTTCAGCTAGTTCTTAAGCGCCGCTTGCGGGCGGCGCCTCTTTCCGACACCACCGCAATGGATGCCTTATGATTAGCGTATTCGATATCTTCAAAATCGGCATTGGCCCTTCCAGTTCTCACACCGTCGGACCAATGAAAGCAGGCAAACAATTCACGGATGACCTGATTGCACGCAACATACTCACTGATGTCACCCGCGTCGTCGTTGATGTTTATGGCTCACTGTCATTGACGGGGAAAGGTCACCATACCGACATCGCCATTATTATGGGCCTGGCGGGAAATCTGCCGGACACCGTCGACATCGATTCTATTCCCTCCTTTATTCAGGATGTGAATACCCACGGGCGCTTGCTGCTGGCAAATGGTCAGCATGAAGTCGAATTCCCGGTAGACAAGTGCATGAATTTTCATGCCGACAACCTGTCTCTCCATGAGAACGGGATGCGTATTACGGCACTGGCGGGCGAAAAGGCCATTTACAGCCAGACCTACTATTCCATCGGCGGTGGTTTCATCGTTGATGAAGAACATTTTGGTTTGCCGAATAGCGCGCCAGTTAACGTACCGTATCCGTATAAATCCGCAGCCGATTTGCAGAAACACTGTCAGGAAACGGGATTGTCGCTTTCCGGTCTGATGATGCAAAACGAGCTGGCGCTGCACAGCAAAGAAGAGCTGGAACAGCACTTTGCCAACGTCTGGGAAGTGATGCGCGGCGGTATTGAGCGCGGTATCACCACCGAAGGCGTACTGCCGGGTAAACTGCGCGTTCCGCGTCGTGCGGCAGCGCTTCGCCGTATGCTGGTCAGCAGCGACAAAACCACCACCGACCCGATGGCGGTTGTTGACTGGATCAATATGTTCGCACTGGCCGTTAACGAAGAAAACGCCGCCGGTGGACGCGTGGTCACGGCGCCAACCAACGGCGCATGCGGTATTGTTCCGGCAGTGCTGGCGTACTACGACAAGTTTATTCGCGAAGTAAACGCTAACTCACTGGCGCGCTATATGCTGGTCGCCAGCGCGATTGGCTCCCTGTACAAGATGAACGCCTCTATTTCCGGTGCGGAAGTGGGTTGTCAGGGTGAAGTCGGCGTGGCGTGCTCTATGGCCGCTGCGGGTTTAGCCGAGTTACTGGGCGGTAGCCCGACTCAGGTGTGTATTGCCGCAGAAATCGGCATGGAACACAACCTCGGTCTGACCTGCGATCCGGTTGCCGGTCAGGTACAGGTTCCTTGCATCGAGCGTAACGCGATCGCTTCTGTAAAAGCGGTCAATGCTGCTCGTATGGCGCTACGTCGCACCAGTGAGCCGCGCGTGTGCCTCGATAAAGTTATCGAGACCATGTACGAAACCGGTAAAGACATGAACGCCAAATACCGCGAAACCTCTCGTGGCGGTCTGGCCATGAAGATTGTCACCTGCGATTAATCTCCCCAAAGGGCTTCGTTTTGCGAAGCTCTTTCCCATTTTCACCGCTGTGAATAGCCTGACTTTGCCGTGAATGTTACCCTTAGCGCATGATCTATCAGGGAGAACGCCGTGGCCGTCCATCTGCTCATTGTCGATGCACTTAATTTGATTCGCCGTATTCATGCGGTTCAGGGTTCTCCCTGCGTCGAAACCTGTCAGCGCGCGCTCGATCAATTGATCATGCACAGCCAACCAACGCACGCAGTCGCCGTGTTTGATGACGAAGCACGCAACGATAGCTGGCGCCACCAGCGACTCCCGGATTACAAAGCGGGCCGCCCGCCCATGCCTGACGACCTGCATCGCGAAATGCCCACGTTACGCGCCGCCTTTGAACAGCAGGGTGTGCCCTGTTGGGTCTCTGGCGGGAATGAAGCCGATGATTTAGCGGCCACCCTGGCCGTAAAAGTCACCCAGGCCGGACACCAGGCCACCATCGTCTCGACCGACAAAGGCTACTGCCAGCTACTTTCCCCCACATTGCGCATTCGTGATTATTTCCAAAAACGTTGGCTGGATGCCCCCTTTATTGAGAAAGAGTTTGGCGTACTTCCTCAGCAGCTACCCGATTACTGGGGGCTGGCGGGAATCAGCAGTTCGAAAGTGCCCGGCGTCGCCGGGATAGGCCCGAAAAGCGCCACGCAACTGTTGGTTCAGTTCCAGACGCTGGAAGGGATCTACGCGCAGTTAGACAAGGTGCCGGAGAAGTGGCGGAAAAAACTTGAAGCGCACAAAGAGATGGCGTTTTTATGCCGTGACATTGCCCGCCTGCAAACGGATTTACATCTCGACGGAAATTTACAGCAGCTTCGGCTGGCGCGGTAATTGTGCGACCGGATAGCGGTGCAAATACCGTATCCGGCCGACAATATCACTGACACTGTAAGCCGGATATGCGCAGCGCCTCCGGCCATTTTTACCCCGCCCAATTACCAGGCAGTATGGTACAGCTCGACGATATCGGAAAGCGTCGCTTCACGCGGGTTCCCACCGGTGCAAACATCGTCAAACGCAGCCTGCGCCAGCGCCGGAATATCCTCTTTAAGCACACCGACATCGCGCAGGTGTAGCGGGATACCGACATCGCGGTTGAGGGCAAAGACAGCATCAACCGCCGCATTGCGTGCCTCTTCCAGGCTCAGGCGTTCTACGTTTACCCCCATGACTCTGGCAATGTCACGGAATTTTTCCCCGGTAAATTCTGCGTTATAGCGCATGATATGAGGGAGCAGAATCGCATTGGCGACACCATGAGGCGTGTTATAAAACGCGCCGAGCGGATGCGCCATCCCATGCACCAGTCCCAGCCCCACATTGGAAAACCCCATGCCGGCCACATACTGCCCCAGCGCCATGGCCTCTCCTGCGTCAAGATCTCCGGCAACGGAACCCCGCAGCGCGCCAGCAATAATTTCAATCGCTTTGATATGCAGCGCATCGGTCAGAGCCCAGGCGGCACGCGTAATATACCCCTCAATAGCGTGCGTCAGCGCATCAACGCCGGTTGCCGCTTTGAGCGCGGCAGGCATACCGTCCATCATGTCGGCATCAATAAACGCCACCTGAGGAATATCATGCGGATCCACGCAGACAAACTTGCGCCGCTTTTCTTCATCGGTGATCACGTAGTTAATGGTGACTTCGGCCGCAGTACCCGCAGTGGTAGGGATCGCCATAATTGGCACGCTCGGGTGGCGCGTCGGTGACAATCCTTCCAGGCTGCACACGTCGGCAAACTCCGGGTTGTTGCTGATAATGCCGATTGCCTTGCAGGTATCCTGCGGAGAACCACCGCCGACCGCGATGAGATAATCTGCCCCGCTTTGCTGGAATACGCTCAGCCCCTCTTTGACGACACCGATAGTCGGATTTGGGATCACCCCGGAGTAGATCTCCCAGGTCAGCCCTGCTGCATCCATCTTATCGGTGACTTTCGCGACCACGCCGCACTGTACCAGCGTTTCATCGGTCACAATCAGTGCCTTACGGTAACCACGGCGCGTCACCTCGCCGGTTAACGCCTCTACCGCCCCACGGCCAAACCATGCCGTTTCGTTCAGAATCATTCTGTTCGCCATCGTCCGTCTCCTTTTCGCCTTGCGAAATCACTCTTCAATACGTAACCCGTAGGTTTTAAATTTCTCCAGTACCACGGCAATCTCTTCATCATCCAACACCGGTACGGGATCGGTAATCGCCAGCGTACTGAGGTAAAGCTGCGCCAACACTTCCACTTCATGCGCCAGCCACAGGGCTTTTTCCAGATTAACTTCACAGGCGATGAGCCCATGATGTTGTAACAGCGTTGCTTTGCGATTCTTTAATGCCGTAGCGACAAATTCGGACAGGGCCTGCGTGCCAAATGTGGCATACGGAGCACAAGGAATAGAGTTTCCCCCTGCGGCGGCAATCATGTAGTGAATCGCTGGGATAGGACGGTTGAGGATCGATACAGCAGTACAATGAATGGCGTGATTGTGAACCACAGCATTTGCATCAGGCCGCGTCTGGTAGGCCGCAAGATGAAAACGCCATTCGCTGGAAGGCAGCTGCCCTTCTGCATATTTCCCATTATTATCAACATACACGATCATATTTTCAGTGAGTCGCTCATAAGGAATTCCGCTGGGCGTAATTAACATTCCTTGTTCATAGCGCGCACTCACATTACCTGCGGTGCCTTGATTTAAACCAAGACGTGTCATTTCAAGACAGGTTTCAATTATTTCACGAGATAAACGCGATCTTTCCATCTTTATTCTCCGGGTACAGTTCCCCTCGTCTTTATCGCGAAAAGACACAACCGCAAATGAAGACGGGTCAGGTTTCAGGTAAGGGCAGCCACTGAATACTTTTATTCTTATTCATATGGCTGTTTTATTTAAATTACTGTTGCGTATTATTTTTGTCGTACGCGCTTAATAAGTTTCATCTCAACTTTTACCGTCTCTTTAATGGGTCGTTCCTCAATAGCACTCAACATCATATCGAATGCTTTTTCCGCCCAGGCATTTTCATCCTGTTGCATTGACCATACATTATTGGACAGGAACCCCAGCATGGGGTGTTCATCGAATGTGCCAATGTTGATCTCCGGTGGAACCACGCCGAAGCGATCGCGAATAGCTCTGACAGCCCCTTCCAGCACCGGCAACGATGAGGCGATAAACGCCTGCGGGCAGCCCCATTCACCGATCAACCGCTCCATAATCAGATAGCCACCTTCCGGTGTATTAACCGGGCCTTCGCGAACCCACTCCCGATGACAAATGCCGTTTTTTTCCAGTGCGTTAAGATAACCGGTAATACGGTCGCTAATACTGGGCAACCCGGCATCGCCAACTAAAAGCCATACTGGCGATTTGCCGGCATCCAGTATGCTTTGCGTCAATTTTTCACCGCCAGCGATATTGTGACTTTCGACCAGAGCGTTATCCGTATACTTAAAGTCACGGTCAAGTAATACCATTGGCTTTCTGACCTGGCGTAAATGATGCTGCTGGTTCTCTAATGTTGAAGGCACAATAAAAAGGCCATCAACATTCCGGGCGATTAACGCTTTCGTTAATTTATTTTCGTAATCAACATCATCATAAGTACAACTAATCATTAATTGATAGCCAGAGCGACGACAGCGCTGCTCAAGTTTTTCAGCAAGCGTTGCAAAAAAGACGTTGGAAATATTGGGCACGATCAAACCCAGCGTATCCGTCTTATTAAGCTTCAGACTCCGGGCCGAATGATTAATCACATAACCATATCGTTCTACATACTCATTGATGCGCGTTTGTGTTTTGACGCTGATCCTATACTGTTCAGCTTTTCCATTTAGCACCAGTCTTACGGTCGTCACCGATAAATCCAGATCGCTGGCTATCTGCTCTACTGTTTTAGCCATTTATGTGCCTCAGTACACTCTCAAACACCCATGCCCAATCATAAAAGTATTTTGAACATTTGTCTTACTGCATCAGTCGGTTAAGTACCTGCTGCTGCTCCCAAAGGGCGAGGTAAGCCTGATACTTGCGGTCAAAAAAGTCCTGTCTCGCGGGGTTTGCCTTAATCACCTCACCAACTGCCACCATCTCCTGGCATGCGGATGAGAAATCTGGCCAGCTACCGCTTGCCACTGCCCCGGTAATTGCCGCCCCCAGCGTTACCGCATCCTCCTCTTGCATAAGATGAATGTCGCAGCCCGTGGCATCTGCATATTCACGCAGCCACAGCGGATTGTGCGTTGCGCCGCCGCATAATGTCAGCCGGGAAATCGTATGTCCGCTTTCGCGCATGGCATCCATAATATGTCGCGTACCACAGGCGATAGCCTGTAGCGTGGCAAGGTACAAACGCGCCACCTGAGATTCACCTCTCTCCAGTGTCAGGCCGCAAACGCTCCCCCTGGCATCCGGACGCGCACGTGGTGAACGGTTACCATGATGATCGGCAAGCACATGCAGATAGCGAGTCGGCTCATGTTCTTCCTCTTCCAGCGCCGCCACCCATTCATTGACCAATTCAACCGGATGGCATCCCCGCAGTTCAGCCTTGCTAAACAACGCCGCACTGGCGCCGGATTCCTGTAGCGTCCAGTCAACCAACGCTCCCGCAGCACTTTGCCCACCTTCCGTCAGCCAGTAGCCCGGCAGCATCGCCGACCAGTAAGGCCCCCACACACCCGCCGTGTGGATCTCCTGCTCGCTGCATAACATGTGGCAGTTTGACGTTCCGCTGATCAGCGCCAGAGTCCCCGCAGGCTGCGCCCCCGCAAGCGCAACGCCGCCAGCATGGGCATCAATCATTCCGCTGGCCACCACAACGTCTGTCGTCAACCCTAAGGCCTGTGCGGCGTCAGGACTGAGCGTTCCTGCGGCGGCGCCTGGCGGGAGGATCCGCCGAGGAATTTTACTGAGCAAGTCGCTCAACCCGACAGCCTCCAGCAGAGAATCGCTAAAGCGTTGTTCGTGCGCTAAGTAGTTCCATTTACAGGTCAGTGTACACAGCCCGGCAACATCATTGCCGGTGGCTTTCCACACCAGGAAATCGGCCAGATCGAAAAAGCGATGGGCCTGCTTCCAGGTTTCTGGAAAATGGCTTTTCAACCAGAGCACCTTGGGCAGTTCCATTTCAACGCTAACGTCGCCGCCAACGTAACGCAGTGCAGCGTCCTGGGTGGCATTAATGCGCTCAGCCTCTGCGGTTGCGCGGTGATCCATCCACATAATAATGTCGTGATCGGATACTTCTCCAGGCGAGACCGCCAGCCCTTCTCCCTGCTCATCCAGCGCAACCAGAGAACAGGTTGCATCGAACCCTAACGAGCGAATCGCGGTGACTGGAATGTCAGCACTGGCGACAGCCCCTTTGACAACCAGGCACACCTGCCGCCAGATTTCAGCGGAAGATTGCTCCACCCGCTCCCCACCCGGTCGAAATTGAGAAATCGGGAGCGTGGCAAAAGACAGTCGCGTTCCACTGGCATCAAATATCCCCGCCCTTACGCTGGCCGAACCGACATCCACACCGAGGAAATATCCACTACGCATAATGACTCCCTGACGCTGGCTTAAAAGGGGGGCAAAAGGGTTGCCCCCACGATTTTATTTCTTACCAAATGGGTGTAATAACTTCTCAATTTCCGGCGTATTAATGTTCTGCGCATTAACGAATTTCACCGGAATATCGATTTCTTTCGGTACGGTTTGACCAGACAGCGAAGCATTCAGCGTTTTGATCCCCTGATAGCCAATCTGGAAAGCGTCCTGGACGACGAAGCCCTGAATGACGCCGGAGTTCAGGAAATTGATAATGGCCTCAGTGCTGTCAAAACCAATAACTTTGACTTTGCCTTTCAGGTTTTGACTATCAATTGCGTTCGCGACGCCCAGTGTCGATCCTTCATTGGTGCCGTAGATCCCCGCCAGATCCGGGTTCGCCTGGATCATATCAATGGTTTTATCCATCGCCTTTTGTGGATCGCCATCACTGTACTGGACCGGCAGCACCTTGATATCAGGGTATTTTTCCTTCATGCGGGCGACAAATCCTTCCGAACGCTCAATCGCTGAAGAGGTGCCCGCCACGTGAGCAATAATGCCGACTTTGCCTTTATTATTGACCTGTGCCGCCAGCGCATCTGCGGCTTCGGCTCCCGCTTTACGGTTGTTTGTCGCCACAAAACTGACCGGAATATCGGAATTGACGCCAGAATCAAACGTCACCACCTTGATCCCGCGTGAATTAGCGGTTTCCACCAGCGGAGCAAGGGCATTGGCGTCTAACGCAGCCAGCAGCAATCCGTTCGGTTTTTTCGCCATCGCGTTTTCAACCAGCTGGATTTGCTCAGCAATCTGGGTTTCATCTGCAGGACCGACATAGCTGGTTTTATCGCCCAGCTCTTTAGCCGCTGCTTCTGTCCCCATTTTTACGGTTTGCCAGAATTCATGCTGGAAACCTTTACTGACGACAGGAAGATTCAAATCTTTAGCCAACGCGCTGGATGTCATGCAAGCCAGCAGAGATAACGCATAGACAAAATGCCTGGTTTTCATTGTGGTACTCCGTTTTAAGTGAGTCACCCTTAACGTCAGGGTCATTGTTCCCCGTGACTTCCGGGAGCGTAAATCAACGAATCTTTTTGCGTAATGTGTCGAGATAGACGGCAGCGATCACCACGATACCCATCGCCACCATTTGCCAGAACTGTGAAACGCCCATCAGATTCAGGCCGTTTTTCAGCACACTCATAATGAATGCGCCAATAATCGTGCCGCCAATAGTACCGATTCCCCCCATCAGGCTTGTGCCGCCAATGACGACTGCCGCGATAGCTTCCAGTTCATAGCCCACACCGACCGTCGGCTGTCCTGAGTTCAGACGCGATGCCAGGATGACACCCGCGATCCCTGTCAGCAGGCCACAGAAGGCGTAGACGAATATCTTGACGCGCTGAACTTTAATCCCGGAAAGGTGAGCAGCCACTTCATTGCTGCCGACGGCGTAAACATAGCGACCAATAACGGTTTTCTTCAGGATGTAGCTGGCCACCAGCGCCACGATGACGAGGTAAAACACCGGATAAGGAAGCACATCGAATAACCGTCCCTGCGCCAGCATTTTGAATGAGGGGTAGTCAGCAAAGTAAATGGCGCGGCCATCGGTCATGACCATATTGATCCCCCTGATAGACATCATCAGACCCAGGGTGGCAATAAAGGGAGGGATGGTGGCTTTCGTGACCAGCAGCGCATTGGCATAACCGCACAGCCCTCCAGCTAATACCCCCGCCAGAATGCAGACAGGCAACGGCATACCAAAACTGGCGCAAATCCCGACCGCAACGCCGGAAAAGGCCACCACCGACCCCAGCGAAAGATCGATCCCGGCGGTAATAATCACGAAGGTGACGCCAATGGCCATAATCCCGATCACCGACGTTTGCAGAGCAATCGTCATAATGTTTTCGGTATTAAAGAAAAAAGGTGAACTGAAACTGAAAAACACCACTAAAATAATCAGGCTAAAGAGTGGCGCAAGGCGCATCAAGAGTTCTTTATTAATTTTTATTTTCTTATTATTGCTGTCTGAAGAGGTTACAGAGATAGTCATAATTTAATCCTCTAACGTCGCATATTGCATGATTTTTTCTTGTGTGGCGTCATCAGAAGTTAACTCCCCGGTAATACGTCCATTACGCATCACTAAAATGCGATCGCACATACCCAGTACTTCCGGTAATTCAGAGGAAATCATAATAATTGACTTCCCTTTTGCCACCAGGCGATTCATTAATTCATAAATTTCCAGTTTCGCACCGACATCAATACCTCGGGTAGGCTCATCAAAAATGAGAATATCGGTATCCTTACACACCCAACGAGCAATAATGATTTTCTGCTGATTACCACCACTTAAATTCAGGGCCGCCTGTTCCAGATGCGGGGTCTTAATCCTGAGCGCACTGACCTGTTCCTGACTCGTGGTCTGGCAGCGTTTGCTATCCACATTGCCATAGCGATCGGAATATTCAGGGTAATTTCCCAGCATGATATTACGCTCAACGGACAAGCCTAATGCCAGACCTTCTTTTTTTCGGTCTTCCGTTAAATAGCTAATCCCCTGTTTTATCGCATCAGGGATATCTTTAATCACCGTCACTTTACCGTTGAGTTTGATGGTTCCGGCATCAATCGGGTCTGCGCCAAAAATGGCTCTGGCCAGTTCCGTACGCCCGGCCCCCATCAGACCGGCAAACCCTAAAATCTCGCCGCGATAAAGCGTGAAATCGATATTATTCAGGACGCCTTTTCGCGTCAGGCCGCTGACTTCCAGCACGGGCGTCTGGTGAGCCAGCGCTTCACGACGCGGATAGATGTTCCCCAGATCGCGTCCGACCATCATGGTAATCAGGTCACTGATCTTGACCGCATCATAGTCGACGGTGTCAATGTACTGCCCATCACGCATGACAGTGGCACGATCGGCAATCAACGCCAGCTCCTCCAGTCGATGCGAAATGTAGACAATTCCCGTCCCCTGAGATTTAAGCAAGCGCGTCACCTGAAATAAACTTTCTATTTCGGTTTCCGTCAGTGCCGCAGTAGGCTCATCCATAATAAGGATTTTGGCATTCACCGAAATAGCTTTCGCAATTTCGACCATTTGCTGTTGTGCAACGGTAAGGTCGGCAACCAGAGTGTCCGGCGAAATATTCAGGTTCAATTTTTGCAAAATTTCAGTCGCCGCCTGTCGCTGTTGTTTTTCGTCCAGACGCCAGCGATTATTTTTGCAAAACTCCCTGCCAATAAATATATTTTCTTCAACGGTTAATTCTGGGAAAAGATTAAACTCCTGGTGAATAATTGTAATTCCAGCCTGCTGCGCACTTAGCGGACTTGAAAATGAAACGGGCTGATCTTCAAAAACAATACCACCTTCGTCAGGTTGGTAAACACCTGATAAGATTTTCATCAGAGTGGATTTTCCCGCACCATTCTCACCTAATAGCGCATGCACTTCGCCTCTGCGTAAACTAAAATCCACATTACTCAACGCCAACACGCCAGGGAATCGTTTGGTAATATGACTCATTTGTAAAAATGTTTCGGACATTGCTGCTTTCCTCAATCATCAGAAATGGCAGTCAGTGAATCAGGCGATGAACATGCCAGGGAATCCTCGTCACCGTTAATACGAATACGTCCAGTCAACATATCTAATTTTGCTAACTCGAGTTAGCGATTGCCTTTTAAAGCTATTTTAGCCACCCAAAATAGCCAAATCATTTGATTTGAAATTGTGACGCCGAACAGACAATTTATTATAACTTCATGATTTAAAAGATTTTAAAATCATAAGGTCACTATTATTTATTTGACGTAGATCGAATTTTAACCACTTCTCGTGAAGCCACTCACATATCCACAATAAAAAAGTTGTGTAAAAAACGCCCCAATACCTAAGCTAACTCGAGTTAGCAAAATGAGTCATTCAGCCGACTGCTGAGGTGGGGTCCAACGTCCACCAGAGCAGAGCGCCATAAAGTGAGATGAGGAACCACGAATGAAGAAAATCAGCCTACCGAAAATTGGTATTCGCCCGGTCATTGATGGACGCCGCATGGGCGTGCGTGAATCGCTGGAAACGCAGACCATGAATATGGCGAAGGCCACCGCGGCCCTTCTTACCGAGAAGCTCCGCCACGCCTGCGGCACCCCCGTTGAGTGTGTCATTTCGGATACCTGTATCGCAGGTATGGCAGAATCCGCAGCCTGCGAAGAGAAATTCAGCAGTCAAAATGTTGGCTTAACCATTACCGTCACGCCGTGCTGGTGCTACGGCAGTGAAACGATAGATATGGATCCCACGCGACCAAAAGCCATTTGGGGATTCAATGGTACGGAACGCCCGGGGGCGGTGTATCTGGCCGCTGCGCTGGCCGCCCACAGTCAAAAGGGACTCCCCGCGTTTTCCATTTACGGTCAGGACGTACAGGATGCCAATGACACCTCAATTCCGGCCGACGTGGAAGAAAAACTGCTGCGCTTCACCAGAGCGGGTTTAGCTGTCGCCACGATGAAAGGCAAAAGCTATCTCTCGCTGGGCGGGGTTTCGATGGGCATTGCCGGTTCCATCGTCGATCACGATTTCTTCGAATCCTGGCTGGGTATGAAAGTACAGGCCGTCGACATGACCGAACTGCGCCGCCGCATCGATCATAAAATTTATGACGAAACCGAGCTGGAAATGGCGCTGGCCTGGGCCGATCAGCACTTCCGCTATGGCGAAGATAAAAACGCCCAGCAGTACCAGCGCAACGCCGAACAAAACCGGGAGATCCTGCGCGAAAGCCTGCTGATGGCGATGTGTATTCGCGACATGATGCAGGGTAACAGTAAACTGGCGGAGATCGGTCGCGTAGAAGAATCATTGGGCTACAACGCCATTGCTGCGGGCTTCCAGGGACAGCGTCACTGGACCGATCAATACCCCAATGGCGACACGGCTGAAGCGCTGCTGAACAGCTCCTTTGACTGGAACGGTATACGCGAACCTTTTGTTGTGGCGACCGAAAACGACAGTCTGAATGGTGTGGCGATGCTGTTCGGACATCAGCTCACCGGCACGGCACAAGTGTTCGCCGATGTGCGCACCTACTGGTCGCCGGAAGCCGTAGAGCGCGTGACGGGACAACCGCTGACCGGGCTGGCGGAACACGGCATCATCCACCTGATCAACTCGGGTTCTGCCGCCCTCGACGGCACGTGCAAACAGCGCGATAACGAAGGCAAACCGACCATGAAACCTCACTGGGATATCAGCCCCAAAGAGGCAGATGATTGCCTGGCGGCAACCGAATGGTGCCCGGCAATCCACGAATATTTCCGTGGCGGCGGCTACTCTTCGCGCTTCCTGACTGAAGGCGGCGTGCCGTTCACCATGACGCGCGTAAACATCATCAAAGGTCTGGGTCCGGTACTGCAAATTGCCGAAGGCTGGAGCGTCGAACTGCCGAAAGAAGTTCATGACACCCTCGACAAACGTACCGACTCCAGTTGGCCAACGACCTGGTTCGCCCCGCGTCTGACGGGACAAGGCCCCTTCACCGACGTCTATTCCGTGATGGCAAACTGGGGAGCAAACCACGGCGTGCTGACCATTGGACACGTCGGAGCTGATTTCATTACCCTCGCCGCGATGCTGCGCATTCCGGTTTGCATGCACAACGTGGAACCGGCACAGATCTATCGTCCCTCTTCCTGGTCAGCGCACGGTATGGACATCGAAGGCCAGGATTACCGCGCCTGCGAGAACTACGGTCCGCTGTACAAACGTTGATGTGTCCCGCTCTCTAATTACTTTGCCCGGTGGCGCAAGCTTGCCGGGCCTACAACAACGCATTGTTTAGTGGTTTTGTAGGCCGGAGAAGCGCAATGCCATCCGGCAAAGTTCCAGGAGTTTTTATGAAGCAAGAGGTTATTCTGGTTCTCGACTGCGGCGCAACCAACGTACGGGCCATCGCCGTCGACCGCCAGGGAAACATTGTCGCCCGGGCCGCAACCCCCAATGCCAGCGAACTCGCCACGGAAAATACCGCCTGGCATCAGTGGTCGCTGGAGGACATTTTGCAGCGCTTTGCCGATTGCTGCCAAACGCTCTCTGCGCAACTCTCAGCATGCCAGATACGCGGCATTACGGTCACCACGTTTGGTGTCGATGGCGCGCTGGTCGATGAACACGGCAAGCTACTTTATCCGATCATCAGCTGGAAATGCCCGCGCACTGCCACAGTGATGAACAACATCAGCCGCATGATGACGCCACAGCGGTTGCAGGAAATTTCCGGGGTTGGCGCATTCAGCTTCAACACATTGTATAAACTACTGTGGCTCACAGAGAATCATCCTCACCTGCCTGAACAGGCTCATGCCTGGCTGTTTATTTCATCCTTAATCAACCATCGTTTGACCGGTGAGTTCACCACCGACATCACCATGGCAGGAACCAGCCAGTTACTGGATATCCACCAGCGCGATTTTAGTCCGGAGATCCTGCAGGCCGCCGGTTTGCCACGCCGTCTGTTTCCACGGTTAGTCGAAGCGGGAGAGAAAATCGGCACGCTGCAATCCGACATCGCTCGTCGACTGGGATTACCGGCGGGTATTCCGGTGATTTCCGCCGGGCACGACACGCAATTTGCCTTGTTTGGCGCGGGTGCCCAGCAGGATGAGCCCGTGCTGTCCTCCGGAACATGGGAAATTCTGATGGTACGCAGTTCCCGGGTAGATACCCCGTTGTTAAGTCAGTATCCCGGTTCAACCGCTGAACTGGACAGCCAGCGAGGCCTCACCAATCCGGGAATGCAGTGGCTGGCGTCCGGGGTGCTGGAGTGGGTACGCACACTGCTGTGGAGCCCGGAGACGCCCTGGCAAACGCTGATTGATGAAGCGCGCGCCATCCCCGCAGGCGCCGACGGCGTGAAAATGCACAGCGATCTGTTGACCAACGCGCAGGCCGGATGGCAGGGCGTCTCGCTCACCAGCACCCGGGGCCACTTGTACCGTGCCGCACTCGAGTCATTAACGGCTCAACTCAGGCAAAACCTGCAGACGCTGGAAAAGATCGGTCAGTTCAGGGCGACAGAGCTGCTGCTGGTAGGCGGTGGCAGCCGTAACGCGCTGTGGAATCAAATTAAAGCCGACACGCTTGGCATTCCGATCAAAGTGCTGGATGACGCAGAAACCACCGTTGCCGGCGCGGCGATGTTCGCCTGGTTTGGCGTGGGGGAATTTGCCAGCCCGGAACAGGCCAGAGCGCAAGTGCGTTATCAGTATCGTTATTTTTATCCACAAACCGAATCCGAACGCATTGAGGAAGTGTGAAATGCTGAAAACAATTTCGCCGTTAATTTCCCCTGAACTACTGAAAGTCATGGCACAAATGGGCCATGGGGATGAAATTATCTTTTCTGACGCCCATTTCCCGGCTCACAGCCTGGGGCCGCAGGTTATCCGCGCCGACGGTCTGATGGTCAGCGACCTCCTCAGGGCCATCATTCCACTGTTTGAACTGGACAGCTACGCTCCGCCGTTGGTGATGATGGCCGCCGTTGAGGGGGATTCGCTCGACCCGGAGGTAGAGTCCCGCTATCGTGATGCGCTCTCCTTGCAAGGCATATGCCCTGACATTTCCCGTATCGACCGCTTTGCATTCTACGAACGGGCGCAAAAAGCCTTTGCAATCGTGATAACCGGTGAACGGGCAAAATACGGCAATATTCTTTTAAAGAAAGGCGTTACGCCGTAATCTCATCCCCTGGCAGGTGTACACGAATGATGGAGTGAGAAAAATGAAGACGACACGCCAGAATGCGATTGTAGACCTGCTCATTCATAACCAAAGCCTGACCACGGAGACGCTGGCTGCACGGCTTAACGTCAGTCAGGAGACCATTCGACGCGATCTGAACGCGCTGCAATCGCAGGGAAAAGTACGACGTCACCACGGACGCGCCACACTGATTCATCGGGAAAATCCGGACGGTGGCGCCCCCTTTCATCTTCGACGGAAAAGTCACTACGCGCACAAAGCGGACATTGCCCGCGAAGCGCTGACCTGGATAGAAGAAGGGATGGTGATCGCGCTGGACGCCAGCTCGACATGCTGGCATCTCGCCCGCCAGCTACCGGACATTAACCTGCAGGTGTTCACCAACAGCCACCCGATTTGCCTTGAACTGGGAAGGCGCGAGCAGATCCAGCTCATCAGTTCTGGCGGCACGCTACAACGCAAACACGGCTGCTATGTCAATCCGTCGTTGCTCTCGCAGCTAAAACCGCTCGACATTGACCTGTTTATTTTCTCCTGCGAAGGGATCGATAACCGCGGCATATTGTGGGATTCCAGCACGTTCAATGCGGATTTCAAATCCACGTTGCTGAAACGCGCATCACAATCGTTATTGCTGATCGATAAGAGTAAATTCAATCGTTCGGGAGAGGCGCAGATTGGGCATCTGGATGATGTGACGCATATTGTGTCGGACACAAGACAGGTTGAGGCCGGATAACGCACCCGGCCTCCGGATGTTATCGCTCGTCGCGACGACCGCCGACGGCAGCCCACAAACGACGCACGTGCACCGTCACTTCTTCACGGTCATGATAAAGCTGACGCGCCTGAATCTGCGCATTAATGTGGTGTTCATCAAGTTGAGCCTGAATATACGCCAGGTTCTGCGACACTTCTTCGTAGCGCTTTTTCATCGGCAGCTTAAGGTTGAAGATAGTCTCACGGCACCAGCCATTGACCAGCCACTGTGCCATCAGCGCGGCCACTTTTGCAGGCTTCTCCACCATATCGCAGACCATCCACGAGATGTTGTTGCGATTCGGGCGGTACTTAAATCCGTCTTCACGCAGCCAGGTCACCTGCCCGGTATCCATCAGGCTTTGCGCCATCGGACCATTATCAACGGAGTAAACCCACATGTTCCGTTTCACCAGCTGATAAGTCCAACCGCCAGGACAGGCACCTAAATCCACCGCATACATACCGTTTGCCAGACGCTCATCCCACTCATCTGCCGGAATAAAAACATGCAGCGCTTCTTCCAGCTTCAGCGTTGAACGACTCGGCGCATCAGCCGGGAACTTCAGACGCGGGATGCCCATGTAAAACGGTGAGTTATTATCAGGCCAGGAATAGCCGGTGTAACAACAGCCCGGCGCGATAAAGAAAACATGGACGACCGGACGTTTTGGCGTTTCATATTTTGCCAGTACGCCGGCTTCGCGCAGCGCCGCGCGCAGCGGTACGGTAAATTTGCGGCAAAACTTGACCAACTCTTTGCTTTCGTTGGTGTCAGCCACTTCGACACGCAGGTCGCCGCCTTTCTCCACAACGCCCTGCAGCATACCGACAATCGGTGTAATGCGGTCTTCCGGCGGCAAATATTGCAGCAACTCACCGACGACAAACATTTGGCGGGCAAAAATCAGCGAACTGAACGGCAGTTCTTTCACTAACTTTTCCGCATCATCCTGCTGATAGCACTCATAAATAACGTAACCCGCATTGTCTTTCACGCGAGCGAAACCAAACACTTCCCGACGAGTTGCTTTATCCGTGATTTCTGCAGCACACTCTTTTTCAAACCCCGGGCGACACAACAACACAACCTTATTCATGACTAACGCTCTTACGTTTCAAACGGATGGCGCCAATTAACATCAGCACCCAACCTGCCAGAAAACTCACGCCGCCGACAGGAGTAACAAACGCCCACAGGCGTAAATGGGACAGCGCCAGGCAATAGAGGCTGCCGCTAAACAGCACCGTGCCTAAGGCCAGAAAAACGCTGCTCCAGTAAAACCAGATACTGATGCGTCGCTGCATAGCAACCGCAAGACCAAAAATCGCCAGCGTGTGAAATGCCTGATATTCAAGGCCGGTCTGGATCCAACCCATTTCAACCACGCCAAGGGTCTTGCTCAGGACATGCGCCCCAAAGGCGCCCAGAGCAACAAAAATGAAGCCGCTAATGGCGGCGAAAATCAGCATAAAACGGCTGGTCATGGCAGTACCTACATAAATTATTGGTCGTAACGAAAGCGGAATTTTTCTTGTTCAGTGGCCGCTTTTGCCAGTATCCACTGACGAAAAGCAGCTATTTTACCCAGTTCTGCCTGACTGTCATGACAAACCAGATAAAAAGCATTTTTGCTGACCAGAACATCATTAAACGGACAAACAAGACGTCCGGCCTCAATTTCGGACTGCGCCATCACGTTATTGGCCAACGCGACACCCTGTCCATGGATGGCAGCCTGCAGCACCATTGCGCTGTGGCTGAAGATAGGTCCCTGCTGCACATTAATATGATTCAGCCCCAACTGGCGGGTATAGGTTTGCCAGTCACGCCGTGAAGCATCATGCAGTAACGTATGCTGTGCCAGATCCGCCGGCGTCTTCAGTGGTTTGTCGCCGGTGAGCAGCAAGGGCGAACAGACTGGCAGTAAATATTCTGCGTACAATTTTTCGACACGCAAACCCGGCCAGTTCCCGCGCCCATAAAAAATCGCGACGTCCACGTCATCCGCCAGTTTATCTTCCTGGCGATCCACAGCCTGAATTCTGACATCGATCCCCGGATAAGCTGAATTAAAGCTTGTGAGTCTGGGCACCAGCCATTGAATGGCAAAACTGGGCAATAAACTGACGGTTAAGGCACCTTTTGCACTGCGTGCCTGAAGTTTACGCGTCGCTTCGGTTAATTGCGAAAAAATCTCTTTAATGTCGAGGAAATAGCTTTGCCCTTCCTCCGTCAGGAGGAGCGATCGGTTGCGACGGCGAAACAGCTTAAGTCCCAAAAAATCCTCAAGAGACTTGATTTGGTGGCTTACTGCGGCCTGTGTCACAAAAAGCTCTTCTGCCGCGCGCGTGAAGCTCAAATGCCTTGCGGCGGCATCAAAAACACGTAATGCATTCAGGGGTGGTAATCGTTTTGACATGGGTTTTAAACTTTGATGTTAAAAGAATTTAACAATTAGGTAACGTTATGTAACCTATTAGTTTTTTTAATCTGAGCCATTATAATTTGTCCGTTGAGGTTCTACCAGCAAATACCTATAGTGGCGTCACTTCCTGAGCCGGAACGAAAAGTTTTATCGGAATGCGTGTTCTGGTGAGCTTTTGGCTTACGGTTGTGATGTTGTGTTGTTGTGTTTGCAATTGGTCTGCGATTCAGACCACGGTAGCAAGGCTACCCTTTTTCACTTCCTGTACATTTACCCTGTCTGTCCATAGTGATTAATGTAGCACCGCCAAATTGCGGTGCTTTTTTTTGCCCATGACTGACCGGTTAATGATCCAGTTCAACCATCTCTTTCACGTCAGTACGATTAATCTGCTGTTTGTTGCCGTTAGCGTCCTTATACGAAATCATCCCCGTTTCATCATCTGTCCTCGGTTTCCCCTCAGAGACAATGGTTCGCCCATCATTGGTGTGCATCACATAATTGGAACCGGAACAGGCGCTGAGGGCAAAACTCAGCATACAGGCAGAGATAATGGCGGCTGTCTTATTCATCTTCTTCTCCTTACAGCGATTTATGCTATCTAAATAAATGTTCATAACAGGCAAAAGCATTTGCCCAACACTATTCAGCATAAGCCACTGGTCGGATTTCACATGGATAAGCAGACGATTCCGAGGGTCAGGACAAACCTTGTATCAGGGCTCTTTTTGCGCCACGATCTGTTGACTGAACAGAGGAATTCCATGAACGCTTTTAATCCCGCGCAGTTTCGTGCGCAGTTTCCCGCACTCATTGATGCCGGTGTCTATCTCGACAGCGCCGCCACCGCCCTCAAACCGCAGGCGGTGATCGACGCCACGCATCAGTTTTACAGTCTGAGCGCCGGAAACGTCCATCGCAGCCAATTCGCCGAAGCCCAGCGCCTGACCGCACGTTACGAGGCGGCCAGAGAAAAAGTCGCGCAGTTGATCAATGCCCCCGACGACAAAGCGATCGTCTGGACCCGAGGCACCACAGAAGCGATCAACATGGTGGCGCAAAGCTACGCCCGCCCTCGCCTGCAACCGGGTGATGAAATCATTGTGAGCGCAGCCGAGCACCATGCCAATCTCGTGCCCTGGCTGATGGTGGCAGAGCAGACGGGCGCAAAGGTCGTCAAACTGCCGCTCAATGCGCATTTTGTTCCCGATGTTGAGCGTCTGTCCGATTTGATTACCCCGCGCAGCCGCATTCTCGCGTTGGGACAAATGTCCAACGTGACGGGCGGATGCCCGGATTTGGCACGCGCGATCGCGATCGCGCATGCTGCCGGGATGATCGTGATGGTCGATGGCGCGCAAGGGGCGGTGCATTTCCCCGCCGACGTACAGCTACTCGACATCGATTTCTACGCATTCTCAGGCCACAAACTGTATGGCCCGACCGGCATTGGCGTACTCTACGGTAAACCAGAACTGCTGGATGCGATGTCGCCCTGGCTCGGTGGCGGCAAAATGATCAATGAAGTCAGCTTCGAGGGATTTACCACGCAATCCGCGCCGTGGAAGCTGGAAGCGGGGACGCCGAACGTTGCAGGGGTTATTGGCCTGAGCGCCGCGCTGGAATGGCTGGCGGAGATCGATATCGTGCAGGCCGAAAGCTGGAGTCGTGGGCTGGCCACTCTGGCAGAAGAAGCACTGGCTACCCGTCCGGGTTTTCGCTCGTTCCGCTGCCAGGACTCCAGCCTGCTGGCCTTCGACTTTGCCGGGGTACACCACAGCGATATGGTGACGTTACTGGCTGAATATGGCATCGCGCTACGTGCCGGACAGCACTGCGCTCAACCGTTATTGGCGGAAATGGGCGTCACCGGGACTTTGCGCGCCTCTTTTGCGCCGTATAATACAAAGAGCGATGTCGATGCGTTGGTCAATGCGATTGACCGCGCGCTGGAAATACTGGTGGATTAATGACAAACCCTCTGTTCGCTGGACACCCGTTTGGCACAAACGTAACCGAAGAGACGTTACGTAATACGTTCACCCCGCTGACACAGTGGGAGGATAAATATCGCCAATTGATCCTGCTGGGAAAGCAGCTTCCCGCGTTACCGGAAGCGTTAAAAGCACAGGCAAAAGAGATTGCCGGATGTGAAAACCGCGTCTGGTTGGGGCATACCCTGTCGGCCAATGGCACCCTGCACTTTTTTGGTGACAGTGAAGGCCGTATTGTGCGCGGCCTGTTGGCCGTATTGCTCACGGCGATAGAAGGTAAAACCGCGACTGAATTGCTGGCCACATCCCCGCTGTCGTTGTTTGATGAACTGGGTTTACGCGCGCAGCTCAGCGCTTCGCGCAGCCAGGGGCTGAATGCACTTAGCGAGGCTGTTGTGGAGGCAGCCCGCAACGTGTGAGGATTGTTTGTTGTGCCGGATGGCGGCGCTGATGC
The DNA here is from genome assembly GCF_029338175.1 of Citrobacter enshiensis. NCBI lineage: Bacteria > Pseudomonadati > Pseudomonadota > Gammaproteobacteria > Enterobacterales > Enterobacteriaceae > Citrobacter > Citrobacter enshiensis. The sequence continues at coordinate 928,616 of NZ_CP119862.1, read as the reverse complement.
GCCTTATCCGGCCTGCAAAGCCGTACGAACCGTAGGTCGGATAAGCGTAGCGCCATCCGACACCATTAAGCCTCGCGAGCCGCTTTTGCCATCATTTTCTTCAGCGCGTGGGAAACAGCAACAAAACCGAAAGTGGCGGTCACCATGGTCGCCGCACCGAATCCAGAGGCGCAGTCCATGCGTTTTGGCCCTTCCGCCGTCGCTTTCATTGCGCAGACAGACCCGTCCGACTGCGGATACACCAGCGCTTCGGTAGAGAACACGCAGTCAACGCCCAGCTTGCCTTTGCTGTTTTTGACCACGCCAAAATCACTTTTCAACCGCTCACGCAGTTTTGCCGCCAGCGGATCCTGAATGGTTTTCGCTAAATCGACGACCTGAATCTGCGTAGGGTCGATCTGCCCACCCGCACCGCCGGTGGTGACCAGCGGAATTTTATTACGCCGACAATACGCAATCAGCGCCGCTTTCGGGCGTACGCTGTCAATCGCATCGATCACATATGAAAAACCCGCATTCATATACTCAGCAACGTTATCCGGCGTCACGAAATCATCGACAACGTTCACCCGGCATTCCGGGTTGATCAGACGGATACGATCCGCCATCACTTCCGCTTTCGCCAGCCCAACGTTATCGCGCAGGGCATGAATTTGACGATTCGTATTGGTGACGCAAACGTCATCCATATCAATCAGCGTGATCGCGCCAATTCCGGTTCGCGCCAGCGCTTCTGCCGCCCACGACCCCACCCCACCGATCCCAACCACGCAGATATGCGCGTCGGCAAACAGCTGCAGCGCTTTTTCACCATACAGGCGCGCGGTGCCGCCAAAACGCTGACGCCAGGCATCACTTATCACAACAGACATACAACCTCAGAATTAAAAAGGGTGAGAATATCCTCACCCTGTCTTTTCCGTAGAAATGGTGTTCAGAATACCATAATCAGCCGCTAAACACGTTACCTGCGCCAGGCGCGCTCTTCAGCACCCAGACACGACCATAGTGATTATACCAGCCTGCACGGTGCCCGGCGTCCGCGCCAATGCCCTGGTAAATGTCAAAGTGCTGGCCTTTAATTGCGCCGCCGACATCCAGCGCCACCATCAGGCGCAGTTCATACTGGCCGGTAAACTTACCGTCATTATCCAGCAGCGGCACTTCCGCCAGCAGCGTTGTGCCCGGAGGAATAATGCTACGGTCTGAGGCAACAGAGGCGCGACCAATCAACGGTACCGCGCTGGCCCCTTTCACCGGTGCATAAGATTGCGGTTTAAAGAAGACAAATGAAGGGTTCTGCTCCAGCAGCTCGCGCACTTCTGCTTCGCTGTGCGTTTCACCCCAATGGCGAATCGCCTGCATCGACATATCTTCTTTCTTTACTTCACCCCGGTCGATCAGCACTTTACCGATACTGCGGTAAGCATGGCCGTTTTTCCCGGAATAGCTGAAGAAGTTGAGCGGGCTGCCGTCGCCAAAATCAATATAGCCGCTGCCCTGTACATCCATGATGAAGTTATCCATCAACGAATTACTGTAAGCCAGAATGTAGCTGTCGCTCAGTGCGCCGGAGTAGATCTCCGCACGGGACGGCAGGCGTCCGCGTTTTGGCGGCATCCGGTAAATCGGGTACTGGAACTCTCCCTGACGCGTATGGCGCGCCTGGATGACTGGCGTGTAATAGCCGGTGAACTGTACGTTGCCGTAGTTATCCGCGCCTTCCATCTGCCAGGCATCAATACCGAACTGACGCATACTGCGCGTATCACCGCCAGCACGCAGCCAGTCCTGAACAGCGCTATAAACGTTGCTCTGATTACCATATAAACGCGGTGATGAACTGCGAATCTGATTCACCTGCTCGGCAAAATCGCCCGCGTTAATCGGCGCGCCGACCGCATCAGGTTGGTTCACCAGTGAGAAAGGCTGGGTAAACTTCCCGTCTTTATACTGCTGTCCGCGATCGGTGGGTTTAGAGGAACACGCAGCAAGCATCGCCACGACGGCTCCGGTGAGAAGATATTTTGCCCAACGTCCTTTCATTGTTCTCGTCTTTAAGTTGCCAATAATGCGAGATGAAGATAACAAACCCCCGGACCTAATGAAATGCGCAGACAGCCCTTGCCGCAAATTTTGTGCAAAAAACGAGCCGTCAGGACTATTTTTAACCACTCTCGTACCAAATTTATGATCTGGTTAAAAAAAGGGTTGCATGAAAACGTTAGCAGAGTATAGTGCGCATCCACGGACGCGGGGTGGAGCAGCCTGGTAGCTCGTCGGGCTCATAACCCGAAGGTCGTCAGTTCAAATCTGGCCCCCGCAACCAATACAATGTGAAGAAAAAGAAGTTACTTGATAGCAGAGTAACAGACGGACGCGGGGTGGAGCAGCCTGGTAGCTCGTCGGGCTCATAACCCGAAGGTCGTCGGTTCAAATCCGGCCCCCGCAACCAACACATTGTGAAGAAGAAATTACTCGATGGAAGAGTAGAAAGACGGACGCGGGGTGGAGCAGCCTGGTAGCTCGTCGGGCTCATAACCCGAAGGTCGTCGGTTCAAATCCGGCCCCCGCAACCAACAAAATTAAGCACCCTGATGGGTGTTTTTTTTGTTTCTGGCGTCTGTAAAAAAAGCATCTGTAAAAAAAGCGCTTCTCAGCGCTTTTTTATTATCCTCTTCTCGCCAGCGTCGCCCCATCGGCGAAGTAAGCTTTGATCCCCGCCAGTATCGATTCCGCCACTTCCTGCTGGAACGTCGCGGTTTTGAGCTTCCGCTCTTCCTCAACGTTACTGATAAAGGCTGTTTCAACCAGAATCGAAGGGATATCTGGCGCTTTCAAGACGGCAAACCCTGCCTGCTCTACCTGATTCTTGTGCAGGTTGTTGACCTGGCCAAGTTTCTTCAGCACCGCTTTCCCGAACTTCAGGCTGTCGGCAATGGTCAGCGATTGCACCATGTCGAACATCGTGTGATCGACGTAGCGGTCGCCGCTTTTACTGACCCCCCCGATCAAATCCGAGGCGTTCTGGGTTTGCGCCAGGTATTTTGCTGCCGTACTGGTTGCGCCTTTGGTGGAAAGGGCAAACACCGACGACCCGCTGGGCTGTCGACTGGTAAATGCATCCGCGTGAATTGAGACAAAAAGGTCGGCACGCTGTTTTTGGGCTTTCGCGACGCGCACTTTCAGCGGAATGAAGATATCTTCATTTCGCGTCATATAGACCTTCATGTTGCCTTCTTGCTCGATCAGCGCCCGCAGGCGACGGGCGATCTGCAATACCACGTCCTTTTCACGCGTCTTGTATTTGCCCACGGCACCGGAGTCTTCGCCGCCGTGCCCCGGATCAAGCATGATCACAATCGGACGATCGCGCCCCGCTTTACCCGGCTGTGGGCCGCTCTGCGCAGGCGGGACCTGTTTCTCCAGATCGCCTTTGTTGTAATCCTCAAGCAACGCCAGCAGCGGATCCTGCATGTCCTGCGCATTTGCAGGGTAAAGATCCATCACCAGGCGTTCTTTAAAGCCCGCCACCGGCGCGAGAGCAAACAGCTGCGGCTTCACGTTCTGTTTCAGTTCAAACACCATGCGCACAGTCTGCGGATCAAACTGCCCCACTCGCGCCGACTTGATGTAGGGATCATCCGGGCGGATCTGGGTTCCGATGCCTTTGAGCACGGAATTCAGGTTCACACCTTCAATATCCACCACGACGCGCTCAGGATTACTCAGGGCAAATTGCTTGTATTTCAACTCGCGGTTCGATTCCACCGTCACACGGGTGTAACTGGATGCTGGCCAAATACGAACCGCAACGACCTGGCTGACCGCAGCCAGACCGACCTGGCTTACGCTCAATAGCCACATGGCGCCCGCCCCTTGCAGTAAACGACGGCGGCTGATTGCTGGATTGGATCCCGACATGCTTCTCCCGAGCAAAACAAATCTAACGGTGCTGATTTACAAAACGTCTGAATTGACCGGAAACTTTAGCGAATGACGCATAATCTGTCATCTATAAAACGGTAAACTTTCTTTTTATATTCACGGTATTACTGATAAATACCTTCGACTGCAGGCAAATTTGCACTTGCGCCCGGAGAAAAAACAGAATAAAAATACACTTAATACGAATAATCATGCAAAGAGGGTGTGCCGTGGTGAAGGAACGTAGAACCGAACTGGTACAGGGATTCCGCCATTCTGTTCCCTATATCAATACCCATCGGGGGAAAACGTTTGTCATTATGCTGGGCGGCGAAGCCATCGAGCATGATAATTTCTCCAGTATCGTCAATGACATCGGGCTTCTGCACAGCCTCGGCATTCGCCTGGTGGTCGTGTATGGCGCACGTCCGCAAATCGATGCGAACCTGGCCGCACACCATCATGAGCCGGTGTACCACAAAAATACGCGTGTGACGGACGCCAAAACCCTGGAGCTGGTCAAGCAGGCGGCTGGCACATTACAGCTGGATATCACCGCACGTCTGTCGATGAGCCTCAATAACACGCCGCTACAGGGCGCGCACATCAACGTGGTCAGCGGCAACTTTATCATCGCACAGCCACTGGGCGTTGATGATGGTGTCGATTACTGCCACAGCGGACGTATCCGTCGTATTGATGAAGAGGCGATTCACCGCCAGCTCGACAACGGCGCGATTGTCCTGATGGGACCGGTCGCCGTCTCTGTCACCGGTGAAAGTTTTAACCTGACCTCAGAAGAGATAGCCACCCAGCTCGCCATCAAACTGAAGGCGGAGAAAATGATTGGCTTTTGCTCCTCACAAGGGGTTACCAACGACGATGGCGACATTGTTTCTGAACTGTTCCCGAATGAAGCGCAGGCCCGCGTAGAAGCACAGGAAGAGAAAGAGGATTACAACTCCGGCACCGTGCGTTTCCTGCGCGGTGCGGTGAAAGCCTGTCGCAGCGGTGTACGTCGCTGCCATTTGATCAGCTATCAGGAAGATGGCGCACTGTTACAGGAATTGTTCTCGCGTGACGGTATCGGCACGCAGATCGTGATGGAAAGCGCCGAACAAATCCGCCGCGCCACCATTAATGATATTGGCGGAATTCTCGAGCTTATCAGCCCACTGGAACAGCAAGGGATTCTGGTGCGCCGTTCCCGTGAACAGCTGGAGATGGAGATCGACAAATTCACCATTATTCAGCGTGATAACCTGACCATCGCCTGCGCGGCGCTGTATCCTTTCCCGGAAGAGAAGATCGGCGAAATGGCCTGCGTGGCGGTGCATCCGGATTATCGCAGTTCATCGCGGGGAGAGGTCCTGCTGGAGCGGATTGCCGCGCAGGCCAGACAAATCGGGCTTAGCAAGCTGTTTGTGCTGACCACGCGGAGCATTCACTGGTTTCAGGAGCGTGGCTTTACGCCGGTGGATATCGACCTGCTCCCCGAGAGCAAAAAAGAGATGTACAACTATCAGCGCCGTTCAAAAGTGTTGATGGCGGATTTGGGGTAGCGGCTTAATACGTTGCCGGTCTGATAAAACAGTTTCGCGTCGCCATCAGGCACATTGCCGGATGGCGCTAACGCTTATCCGGCCTACAAATCCTGCTGCGCAATACCCTCGTTAAACAAGGCCGTCAGCCCGCTACGACGCTCGGTTCGGGTCGCGATTGCACCATTCAACACCCGCTCATCGGTATACAGCGACAGGCGACGGCGCGCACGGGTAACCGCGGTATACACCAGTTCGCGCGTCACAACCGGCGTACGCTGTGTAGGGAGAATGAGCGCCGCATGATCAAACTCCGAACCCTGAGATTTATGCACCGTCATCGCCCAGGTCGTTTCATGTTCCGGTAGACGGCTCGGTTGTACGGACTTAATAGCGCCGTCCGGCATCGTAAACCAGACTCGCAGCCCCTGGCCGCGATCGAGCGCAATGCCGATATCGCCGTTAAATAATCCCAACGCGCTGTCGTTTCGCGCAATCATTACCGGCCGCCCTTCATACCAGCGCGAGTGCGCATTCGTGGCAATTTTGCGTTTTTCCCGCATCACGTGTTCGATACGTTCATTCAGTCCGTTAACGCCAAATGGCCCTTCGCGCAGCGCGCACAGCAGCTGGTAATCATTGAACGCCTGAATGATGGAATCGGGTTCGGCCCCCGCCCGCAGCAGATCAAGATACCGCCCGTACCCAGCCACGGCCTCATCCAGCATCGCTGCGTAATCTTCACGGCTCATCAGCGTCCGTTTTTCAATGTCGCTAAATCCTTGCTGGAAGACCGCCTTAACTGCAGATTTATCGCCGCGATTAATGGCAGCAGCCAGTTGGCCAATGCCGGAATCACTGCCAAAACGGTAGCTTTTTTGCAGCAAACAAAGGCTGTCGCGCAGTGAAGCGGCGGCATCTGTTTCTGCTCCAGCCGAAACCTGGCATCCGGTAAGCCGACTGAGCTGCTGCGCACGTGCAGGCGTAAAGCCGTCCTTCACACAGGCACAGATATCCCCCAACACAGCGCCCGCCTCAACGGATGCAAGCTGGTCACGATCGCCCAGAAAAATGACCCGCCCGTGCGTCGGCAATGCTTCGATTAGGCGCGACATCATTGGCAGGTCAATCATTGATGCTTCATCAACCACCAGCACATCCAGATGCAGCGGGTTGCCCGCATGGTGACGCAGACGCTGACTGCCAGGCTGCGCGCCTAACAGTCGATGCAGGGTGCTGGCGTCATCCGGGATCCGTTTTTTTTGCTCATCGGTAAGCGGTAATTGACGTAATGCTTTCCCCAGCGATTCCGTCAGTCGCGCCGCCGCTTTGCCCGTGGGCGCCGCCAACCGGATACGACAGCGTTCACCGTCAGCCATCTGAATCAACGCCGCCAGCAGCTTTGCCACGGTCGTCGTTTTGCCCGTCCCCGGACCACCGGAAATCACCGAGATACGACGGGTCAACGCCACGGCAGCCGCCACTTTTTGCCAGTTGATTTCATCGGTGGGTGGGAAAAGCGCATCAAGCGTCTGGGTTAGCTGCTGCTCATCCAGTTCAATGGCCTGATTCACCTCGCTAAAGAAGCGCGCTACCGTACGTTCATTACGCCACATTCGGTTCAGATAGAGGCGATCGTCGTGCAAAATGAGCGGCGTTGGTCGTTCGCCACGGCTCACCGCGGCAGACGTTAACAGGCGTTGCGTCCAGTCGATGCGCTCTGGCGCTTCGTTGAGCCATGTCAGCAACAGCGGATGCGCGTCTTCCGTGATGGTCAGCCGTGAAAGCGGCAGACAGACGTGGCCTTCCCCCGCATCACGACTGAGCAACGCCGCCGCCAGCGTCACTGCCGGATCGTCATTGCCGGCAACCGCCAGCGCAAACTGCGCATCCAGCGGTCTTAGCTGCTTTTGGTCTACCGCATCCAGTAAGCGTTTCTGGATTGTCATTACGCCTCCTCCCGTACCGCGCCTGCAAACATCTCGTCCATCTGCGCAATTAATTCGCTGTCCGGACGAGTCGCGTAAATGCCTTGCTGTGGTTGTTCGCTATCCACGCCGCGCAGGAAGAGATAGATAACGCCGCCGAAATGGCGCTCGTAGTCGTAGTCCGCGATGCGATGGCGCAAATACCGATGCAGGGCCAGCGTATACAACTGATATTGCAGGTCGTAACGGTGCGCCTGCATCGCCGAAGCCATCGCCTGTTGGGTGTAGGCGGCACTGTCCTCACCCAGCCAGTTAGATTTGTAATCGAGCAGGTAGTAACGCCCTTCATGGCGAAACACCAGATCAATAAACCCTTTCAACATGCCGCGCACCTGCATGAAGTCCAGCGGCGGGCACCCGGCAGAGAGCGGATCGTATTGACGAATGAGTGCATCCAGTTGACTGGCATTCAGCGGCTGGGCTATCGGCAGATAAAACTCCATCTCTACCTGTTTGTCGCGATCGGAGAGATGACGAAGACTCACGCCAGTATCGTTAAGCGGTGCCTGTAAGACGGCCTCCAGCCACGCGGTCAAAACCGGTTCCCAGTGTGCGTCGAAACCTCCCAGCGCCAGTTTTCCTTCTACCCAGTCGGCATCAACAGACTGAGTAAAATCGAGATCTTCAAACAAGCTGTGCAGGAAGGTGCCCGGCGATGCGCCGCGCGGAAACTGATGTGGGGTTAACCCCGGCTCAACCGTCACCTCAGCGACACCAGCGGCATCAACATCAAGGCGAGGGATTAAGTCCTGAGCAACACTGTGACCCCGTTGCTGTAAGCCGGAATAACTGGTTACCCGCCAGCTATCGCCCAGGGAGCGTTGTAACACTTTCGCACTCAGTTCGGCGCGGGCGGCTTGCGCCGTCTGCCAGCGTTCGGTGTCCGGCGCGCCCGTTATTTGCAGGGCGATATCTTCACCACACAACGATTCAATGCACGCGCGAAGCCCGGCGGCATCTTTCGGTTCACCTTTTTGCAGCAGACGGCCCAGTGCGCTCTGGTGCACATCCGTCTCGCCTTTTTTATCACTACGGCGGCGCACCAGCGGTGCAACACCAAGACTGCAATGCCATACGGAACGGGTCAGCGCAACATAGAGCAAGCGGAGATCTTCCGCCAGCCGTTCGGCTTCCGCCAGTTCAATGCTCTCGTCCGCTTCGCTGAGATCCAGTACCGCTTCAAAGGAGCGGCGATCGTGATAATAGGCCTGATCCTGAATACGGAAATGGCTAATAAAGGGCAGCCAGACCAGCGGATACTCCAGCCCTTTCGATTTATGAATGGTGACGATTTGCACCAAATGCTTATCGCTTTCCAGACGCATTTGCTGGCTGGAGGCATTGCTGTCGGGTTCCAGAATATGCTGCGAAAGCCAGCGTACCAGCGCATGTTCGCTCTCCAGTTGCGATCCCGCTTCCTGCAAAAGTTCGCTGATGTGCAGAATATCAGTGAGACGGCGCTCGCCTCCCGCTGTCGCCAGCAGGTTTTCCGCAATGTTTCTCTGCGACATCAGCGCGCGCAACATGGGCATCACACCGCGTTTGCGCCAGATCTGACGGTAGCCGTCAAACTCCTCCACAACCGCGTCCCAGGCGTTCTCGTCATTATTAAGTCTGTCGATGTCCTGCGCATTGAGACCCATCATCGAGGCGGCAAGCGCGCTGCGCAGCGTGTTTTCGCGCTCAGGCGTCATCACCGCCTGTAAAATCCACAGCAGCTCTTGCGCTTCAAGGGTGTCAAAAACGCTGTCGCGGTTAGAGAGATACACAGACGGGATATCTAATTGCGTCAGCGCATCACGAATTTGAGCGGCTTCCTGACGACTGCGCACCAGTACGCTGATATCCGAAGCGCGAACGGGTCGCGAGGTTTTGCCGCGGTTCAGCAGCGCCTGACCCGAATGCCCCGCTTTCAGCCAGTCACGGATTTGCGCGGCGCAAACGTGCGCCATGGTGCTTTGGTAGTCGCCAATACCACAACTCTCACCGTCCATTAACCACATGCGCATGGCGGGTTGCGTTTCGCCGTTCAACACAAATTGCAGCGCCTGATTTTTATCGGCGGACTTCACCGGCGTAAACGGGATCTCACGAAACATGAAGGCGTCATCCATCTGACCAAACAGCGTATTGACGCTGTTGACCATGCCCGGCGCAGAACGCCAGTTCGTGTCGAGCGTATAGTGCGCCGTCACCTCGCTGCGCGCCTTCATATAGGTGAAGATATCCGCGCCGCGAAACGCGTAAATCGCCTGTTTTGGATCGCCAATCAGCAGCAGCGCCGTCTCCGGTTGTTGCTGCCAGATGCGGCGAAAAATACGGTACTGTTGCGGATCGGTATCCTGAAATTCATCGATCATCGCCACCGGAAAACGACCGCGAATGGCCGATGCCAACGCCTCGCCGCTTTCACTTCGCAGCGCCGCATCGAGGCGGCTGAGCATGTCATCAAAGCCTAACTCTCCCCGGCGCTGCTTTTCCCGGGCGACAGTTTCCCGAATCTCCGCCAGCGCCCGGGTGATCACCAGATCGCGAATCGTCAGCGGCTCTGCAAGGAGTTCGTCAATTGCCACAAACAGTGCGTGCTCAGGCGTCACGCCGCCCGCTTTGGTTCGCTCTTCTAAAAAGCGCTGCGAGAATTTCTCCAACGCTTCAGGTAGCTGATAAGTCTGCGTTTCCGCCTGCGCCCATGCGGTAATCTTCTCGATCCATTTTGCCTGGTTGCCACGGTTGAACTTTCTGCGATCGATGCCTGACGATTCGATCAGCGCGTCAATGTCAGCAACCGTTTCGCACCATTGCTGCTTGATCCGGGTGATTCGTGCCAGAATCTGCGCATGGCGCGATGCCAGCGTCTCTTCGTCTGACGGAGGGGCTTTAATCACCGGAGCTTCACCCTGCAGGTAGCGGTCAATATCTTTTAGCAGCGCCTGCGGGCCTTTCCATGTTTCAAAGACAACCTGGGCAATTTCACGCGGGAGTGGGTAACAGTGACGACGCCAAAAGTCCGCACAGGCTTGATAACGCAGAAGGGATTCGTCTTCGATAAGCTGTTGCTCGAACAACATCCCCGACTCAAACGCATTCAGACTCAGCATGCGCTGGCAAAAACCGTGAATGGTGAAAACCGCAGCTTCATCCATCTGCCGTTCGGCCAACAATAACCACTGTGCGGCCTGCTTTTTATCGTTAATTTCGTCTAACAGGCGGGCATAGAGCGGGTTATCGGTCGATTCCCGCAGACAGGCAATGCGCAATTCATGGATATTACTGCGGATTCGACCGCGTAGCTCTTCGGTGGCGGCCTCGGTAAAGGTCACCACCAATAACTCTTCTACGGTTAACGGACGGGGAAAGGCGGCAGAACCGCCCAGTCCAAGTAGCAGACGCAGATAGAGCGCTGCGATAGTAAAGGTTTTGCCAGTGCCTGCGGACGCTTCAATCAGGCGCTCGCCCGTGAGGGGCAAGCGTAGAGGATCAAGAGACTCAGCATCATTCATTCTTTTCACTCATCAGGGGCAAGGTTTGCTGCAACGCGCTGACGGTCTGCCACACTTTCCCGCCTTCCAGGGTCGCATATTCTGCTTTCCCGTTCTGGCTTCCGGAAATCTGTGACAGTATCGCCATGCCTTGCGGCTCTACCACCGCCTGATGGAAGAAGTCGGCAAGTTTTTGCGGCGTCAGCAGTTTAATCTGAGCCACGATTTTATCACGCGAATCGAAGTGCATATTACTTCGATCGAAATCTTTGCTTAACTGCGAGGCTTCCGCGCCCAGCGTTTGCGGCGCTTCTAACATTTGCGCAATGACCGCCTGCTGAATTTGTGCAAACTCGGCCGGTTTCATTGCCCGCAGCTTCGCTTCCGCCGTCGGGAAAAAGGCTTTATAGCGCTCCCAGAGATACGCCGGCTGTTTGTCGCTGCTTTGCAGCAGGAAACCCATCCCCCACTGGCGACCCACGTTCATCGGAAAAGCAAACACCGCATAGCCTAACTGCTCTTCGGTACGCAGTTGGTTGTAGAACCATGGCTGAACGATTTGCCCCAACATGGCGCTGTACGCAGTACTGGTGTGTTCATCGTATCCCGCAGGTACAAACACCGCCGCCAGCGCAGAATCCGTACTGCTGCCCGCTTTTTCAAAAATGACCGACTGTTTTTTATCTACCAGTACGTCTTTGTTGCGACACCATTCTGAACCCTTCGCGCCCAGCTGTTTCTGGATATCCTGCGCCATGGTTTTTGCCTGCGTTTCACTCATGTTGCCGATGACCAGAAACTCCGGACGGGCTCCCACTTTTAACGCATCGCGATACGCCATAACCTCTTCCAGGGTGATTGATGGCAACAACTTACGGCGTTCATCACGTGAGAAGTAAGGCACCTGAGAAATCATCTGCACGGGCATAATGGCCTGATCGTAGGCTTTACCTTTCTCGGCAGAATCCATCATCTGCGCATACCAGGACTTCGCCTGTTCCAGCTGCTCTTGTGTTGCAGAGTAGCTGAAGTAGCCTTCCAGCAACGCCTGGAAAAGCTGCGGCAAACGCTGGGTGTAACCATTGGCGTTCAGCATCAACCCATTATTGGCATTAGTCGAAAACCCTATCCCGCCCACGGCGGCCTGATTGCTTAACTGATCAAGCGCAATGCCTGCCAGATAATCATTCAGCGCAAACATCACCTGATTTCTGGCGCTGTCCATGGCTTTTGGATTACGCAGCACCACGCTCACATCGGCTTTTGGCTCACTGGCAAAGTAACGGCTCGGCGCATACACCACGCGCAAATCCGGTTTATCGATGATCAATTCCGGATGCGCATATTGCTTCTCGCTCTTAATCAACGAGAAGTCATCAGGAATGTAGGGGTTGAGTTCCGGCAGAGAGAGCGAAATCGCCTGTGCTTTTTGCTGCCACTGGGCAAAGGTTTTGTCGTCGATTTTGTTGACCTGATAAGGAGCATCAACAAAGTAGGCGGTTTTGTTATGTGGCTCATTCGGGCTGATGTACCAGACGCGGGCATTCTGCGGCGTCATCATCGCCAGACGGGCTTTTACCGCATCAGCGTCATACTGATCGGCGATGTTAACCGCATCCAGAGTATGGTCGACGGGCACGCGAATCATGGTGTCAGCCAGCCATTCCACATAATCCATATCACGCGTGATGGACGGATAACGGAAATCGAGATCCAGTACGTGCGCCAGCTCATCAAAGTAGCGTTTATCCACGCCTTTTTCGCGTAACAGATTGAGATAGCTAAAGATGGTCGCGACAACTTCATCACGATTCGCCAGACCTTTGTCGGTAAGCGTGGCTGAAATGGCCAGTACGCCGCTGTTACCGTTGACAACAGGATCGGAATCCGCGCGAATACCTTCCACCAGTCCTTGCTTCTGCAACCAGTCAGAGAGGGTGCCGGGGCTACGATTGCCAATCAGATAGGTCACCAGTTCGTCGGTTTTGCTACGGAACTGAGCGCTGTTGTTGTCGATACGAAACTCGACGCGCAGCACTTTACGCGGCAGCGCAGGCACATAATGGATGATGACCCCTTTTTGCGCGTCAGTGACCACCGGTACCGTGATTTCGGGTTTTACGGTATTTTTGTTCGGTACCCGACCGTAGGTATCGGCAGCAATACGCGCCAGCTCTGGCAACGGTTTATTGCTATAAATCACCGCCTTCATCAGGTTGGCTGAATAGTATTTCTCATGAAACTCCTGCAAAGCCTGCAGCACCGGCTTACCGGGTTTGTCGCTTAATGTTTGCAGATTCCCGCCAGAAAAACGTGAACCGGGGTGCGCTGGGTTAATGGTTTCCGCACTCACTTGCGCCATACGCATACCATCTCGCGTCCGCGCCAGTGTCAGTTCAGCGTTAACGGCATTGCGTTCGCGTTCGGCATATTTTTTATCCAGCAGAGGCGCTGCGATGGCATCGGCCAGGCGATCCACCGCCCCCACCAGCGCATCGTTTTCAACTTCCAGATAGAACGCGGTGCGATAAGGCGCGGTGCTGGCATTGTGGCTGCCGCCGTGCATCTTGAGGAATTCAGACAGACTGTCTGCCTGCGGATATTTTTTCGAGCCCATCAGACTCATGTGCTCAAGGTAATGCGCCAGCCCCTGATGCGCTTCCGGATCTTCCAGCGATCCCACAGGAACCACTAATGCAGAAAGCGACTTTACGGCTTGCGGATCGGATACCAGCAATACCACCATGCCATTATCCAGGCGCACGGCCTGATACTGGCGGGTGTCTTTATCGCTTTTACGGATGGTTTCTGCCAAAGGCTGCCAACCTGTATCTGCCTGACTTAAAGGTGCCCAAAGGGCGACAAACAACAATAACGCGCTGAACCAGGTGCTGCGGGGCATTCACGAACCTCATCATTAACTTTCATTCCTGCTCGTACCCAACACCGCGAGGATGTCTGATTGAACAGGGCAAAGACTTTGTGCTGAACCCGTCAGCCTCTCTTTATGTAAAAATCAGTCCGTGACAGAGAGCGCATCATAGTAGAAGACACTCAGTTGCGCAATTTTTATACAATCATCAAGACTGATTAAAACGAAATAGCGGTAATAAATAGTGCTGCGACGTATGGATAATGGCTTCCATAGTGTCTGGCTCCAGATGACGCCACAGGCGCTGATACCAGATGTCATCCCCTTCGCCACGCACCATCACGTTGCCTTCGTACGCCTGCAGGAATTTAGCCCGGGCTTTTTGCAGCGTGTCATCGTCATCTACCATGGCATCATTTGCCGCGTCGTAACAAGTTTTTATCCATGCGCCACCGCTTTCAGGTAGCACAAAGAGCGGGGAAGACATGCCTTCCCGATAACCGTCAATTAACTGCGCCAGGTAACCCTGCGCCTGCTCGATATCCATCGGCGGAAAACGCCATTCCCCTTCTTTACGCAGGAATAAACGACTTTCTCCGGTTCCCCCGCACGCACAATAGACAAGATGTTCCAGCCAAAGTTGCATCCCCTGAGCAACGCTGATTAATGATGGACGCCAACGCAACAACCCATCCTCCTGCACTTGCGGTAGCCAACCGGTCAGGTGTACGCCGTTACAGATGAGATCGATTTCCATGCTCTGACATGGCTGGCGACAGGCGATGACCCTTTCCGCAAGCCCTTGCATTTCCTGATGTTGCGTATCCCAGAGGATCTCGCCAAACGCGCCATAGGGCAGATCGCCTGCAGCACGGAATCGGCGAAACAGGCGTTCTGCGTCCTCCTGCTGCACAAGGGCATTAAGCAACTGCTGATTAAGCTGATAACGACTTAACCCCTCGAGGGTGAACGGCTCGGTTTCAGGAATATCGCTCTCTTCGGAGCGAAAATTCACCTGCAGGCGCATCTGGAAAAACGCGCGCACCGGATGCGCCCAGAACCGCTGCAGCGCTTCCAGTGTAAGTGTTTCAGGCATGACAAAGGGGATAGGCTGTACAAAATTCACATGTGCCTCCCCAGACTGATTTGCCGCTGGCAGCCATTCACGGGCATAACTTTGCCACTCACCAGGCTGATAGTTTTGCGCATCAAAAGGCATACGGGTATGCAGGTGGACGATGTGCGCTTTTACACGCGCCTCGCTCTCATCAGAGGTCAGTAACGCATCGCCAGGCAAATAGTGACTTTGACCGATGTAATCCATCAGTTCCTGAACCAGCACTGACGGGAATCGTTCGCTGTTATCCTGAATGGAACGCCCGATGTAGCTGATGTAGAGCGTCTGCTGCGCGGAGATCAGCGCCTCCAGAAACAGGTAGCGATCGTCATCACGGCGACTGCGATCCCCGCGCTTCGGTTTCTGACTCATCAGATCAAAACCGAGAGGTGCCAGCTGTCGGGGGTATACCCCATCGTTCATACCGAGCAGGCACACCACCTTGAAAGGAATAGAACGCATCGGCATGAGCGTACAGATATTCACCGGCCCGGCGAGAAAACGCTGGCTGATGCGTTCTTGATCTAGCCGTTGCGCCAGCTCATCGCGTAGCAGAGTCAGCGGTACCGCTTCGGCATACTCAGCGCCGACACCCTCGGAAATAATTGCCTGCCACTGTTGCTCAATGAGCGTCATTGCGGCTTCCGTTTCAGTGTCTGGCAGGAAAAAATCATTCAGCATGTTGCGGCAAACCGGCAGCCAGGCGTCCAGGGGACGTTCCTGCGCCAGCTCCCGACGCCAGATATTCAAATGCATCAGTAACGAGGCCAGATGACCGACCAGCTCGGCAATCAAACCGCTGGATTCGTCATACGGAAGCACCGACTGCCACTCTCCCTGCGCGCTTTCCATAGCGTATCCCAGCAACATGCGCGTCAAACCAAATTGCCAGGTATGCTGGCCGGTGGCGGGTAGCGCTAACTCGCGGACGTTGTCATCATCAATCCCCCAACGAATTCCCGACTCATTAACCCACAAGCGAAGATAACGCAGCCCTTCTTCATTGATGTTAAAACGGGCAGCCAGAACAGGAACATCCAGCAATGCCAATACATCTTCAGAGACAAAGCGGCTGTCTGGTAACGAAAGCAAACTGATAAATGCCTGCAGAACCGGGTGCGACTGACGGGCGCGACGATCCGAAATGGCATAAGGCAGATAGCGTTCAGCAGGCGCGCTGCCGAACACCGACTGAATAAACGGACTGTAGCTGTCGATATCCGCCACCATGACAATAATGTCTCGTGGCGTCAGCGTGGGGTCTGCTTCCAGCATGGTAAGCAGTCGGTCATGCAATATTTCAACTTCTCGTTGCGGACTGTGGCAGACGTGAAAGCTCACGCTGTTGTCGTTCGGGTCGAGCCGTCGTTTGTTGTCGCTACGGGAATACTCTTCAAGATTCACCCCTGCCACTGCTTTACTTTCTAACTCAAGGATGTCTGACTGAATGTTATGCAGCAGATTGTCCGGCGTGATATCAACGAACGCATCCAGCTCCTGCGCGCTGTCCAGTTCGGAAAGCAGATAAATATAATCCCGCCCCAGTTTTCCCCATGACGCTAACAGGGGATTCCCCACATCCTGTTCGCCGTCGCTGTTAAATAATCCCTCAGCGTTTTGGCCGTCGCGAAATAGCGGCAAATGGCGGTCTTCAAAACTGTGGCGGCGCTGGCGAGCGATCAGCTTTGCCAGATATGCCGGATCTTTGATATCGCCCCAGTAGTAGCGACACGGGTTGGTAAACAGCAGGTGGATTTCGATATGTTTACCCAGCGCCTGTAGCGCCTGGAGATAAACGGGCGGCAATGCCGAAATGCCACAAATAAAAACCCGTGAGGGCAGTCCCGCTGGACAGGTTGTCGCGTTTTCCAGCGTCTGAATAAAACGCTGATAGAGATTGGCACGATGCCAGCGGGGCTGCCCCAGTTCCTCTGTGTAATTGACAAGCGCCTTCCACAGAGGCGCTTGCCAGATTTGAGCTTCTCCCAACCCCTCCACTAAACGCCCCGCCTCCCAGTGCGTGAGCCAGTCCGGACGGTAGACCAGATACTGGTCAAACAGGTCTGCAGCGCGAGAAGAAAGCTGAAACAGCTTACGTTTGTCTGTGTCGTCAATCAGGTAGTGGCGCAGTAGGGTAAAATCATCCTGATGCAGCAGTTGCGGCAGCAAGGTCATCAACTTCCAGCTCATGCTTTGCTTGCTAAAGGCGCTTTCTTTGGGGATCTCCGGCAGTACGCGCACGAACATATCCCAGATAAAACTCGCAGGTAGCGGAAAATCAATATTGGCGGCAATGCCAAATTTCTGTGAAAGGGTCATCTGTAGCCACTGCGCCATACCGGTGCTCTGCACCAGTATCATCTCCGGCTCAAACGGATCGTCCAGACGCTCGCGCTCGACGATAAATTCCATCAACGCTTCCAGCACGTCCAGACGATTGGAGTGGTAGACCCTTAACATAGAAACTCCTGGCTACTGACTTGTTGGGCAATGTAGGCGCGTCATTTGGCCTTGCCTGCCCAGGGGAGAAATAATTTTACTCCTGATGCTGACACATCCCGCCGAGGTTGTCTGCATTCGGCTGACCTGCCAGTTCTCAGGCGGTGAAAATGAACGCAGCGCCGTTTGCTGCCAGGCGTTTCGCCAAAGCTGCTGATACTGATTTTTGACGGCAAAGCCGTTCATTAACTCGCGCTGATAACCTGACAACGCGGTAACGACCATCACCATTAAAAGCAGCGCCAGCATCACTTCCGGCAAGCTAAAACCACGTTGCGCATTCAGGGTATCTGACATAGCAATGCCTTGTTTAATGGACAAAAATCGCTCCACCCCTGCGGGGAAAAGACCAGACGTCCCTCCACGACGTTTCCAAGACGCCAAAGGGAAACACCCTCATATTGTGCAATCAGCAAGAGTTCATCATCAGAAAGCACACGCAGACACACGCGAGCCTCCGTTGACGAATACGCCCGACACTGCACTGCAGGTTGGAGCAGCCAGGGCTGTACCCGCCCCCACTCCATCGCTGACTGCACAACGGCCTGGCGTTGTAATGACTGACGTTCCATCGCGACACGGTTCGTGAAACTCACCTGCTGTTGATTCATCCCCTGGAGCATCAAACTCCCCAGAATCAACAGCAATAGCACCATTGCCAGCGACGATATGCCCTGCTCACGATTCACTGATTGAACCCCGTGACGCTGTAATCGGCCTCAATGGCTATCCGGGGCTCCGATTTAGTCGCCCCCCGAAGATGGACGGTGAAGATTGGCGAAAACCCCGCTATTTTCTGGCGTTCAACCTGAAATGTCGTTATCAGGAGAGTCTCAGGGTCAGTCATTTTATCCCACCCTTTACCTTCGCATGACGTCGCCCCGCGCAATGTTTCCAACGCCTTGTCTTTTAGGCGGAATCCTGTTTGTTCCGCGTCTTTAACCGGTAACGCATCCCAGACGCCGTTATTGTTTGCATCCCACTGCGCAATGACGCAGTCCCCTTGCGCGGTAATCACCAGCCCAACACCTGCGCATTGTCCATGGCAGTATCCCGCTCGCTGTAGATGCTTTGCCACGGTATAGACGCGTTGCCAGACTTCATCCTCCAGCGAAAGCTTGCGCGTGTTGTACAAAATCTCACGCTGCAACGCAGGTAAAAACTTTGCGGCACCCATCAGTAAAATGCTGCTTATCGCCATTGCTATCATCACTTCCAGGAGGGAAAAACCCCGCTCGTTTACCGGCATACATCCCCTTCATCGCGCTCGCAAAGTCGGATCCGCCCCATCCCGGAGACGATCACTCGCCACTCGCCTGCGGCATTTCTCAGATAGATATGCCCAGCCCACGCGGTATTTCGTAAACCGAAAAATGCCAGCGACGGTGTTATCTCCGCCATCTCGACATCGGCCCATAACGGCGTAAAGACGAAAGAGCTCCTGGATGAGCAGGTGCTTTGTGGGACAACCGAACTGATAAAACACCATGACGTCCCTTCCCTGTTGATGCTGATGACATGGTCCCGGTTATGCCAATTGGCGTCCTCACGCAGTTGCAGCAAGTAGTCGCGCACCTGAAAGGCGGTTTGCCACAGGCGTTGCTGTTGCTGCCAACGCTGCCAGCCATACAGGCCCGTAGCGCTAAGGACGGCAATCAGGATCATCGCCACCATCATTTCAATAAGCGTGTAACCCAGCTGTTTTTTCATGGCGGCAGTATGGAACGATGAGAAATAAACACGAGGGGAGAATTCAGACTGTGCGAGACGCTACGAGGGGTGTTTACGCTGTTGCAGTACGTTGCAACGTTTCGGGAATCCGCGCCGAACCAGGGAAATTAGCGCAAAAAAAACCGACGCACGTTGGCGTCGGTTATGACAGGATTGCCGTCGTCAGATGGCTACCGGCGCTTTAATGCCCGGATGCGGATCGTAGCCTTCAATCTCGAAGTCTTCGAAACGATAATCGAAGAGAGAGTCCGGCTTACGCTTAATCACCAGCTTCGGCAACGCACGCGGTTCGCGGCTCAGCTGCAGATGCGTCTGTTCCATATGATTGCTGTACAAATGCGTATCCCCGCCCGTCCAGACAAAGTCACCGACCTCAAGGTCGCACTGCTGCGCCATCATATGCACCAGCAACGCATAGCTGGCGATGTTGAACGGCAGGCCGAGGAAAACATCGCAGGAGCGTTGATAAAGCTGACAAGAGAGCTTGCCATCCGCAACGTAAAACTGGAAGAAAGCATGGCACGGCGCCAGCGCCATTTTATCCAGTTCGCCCACGTTCCACGCAGAAACAATTATACGGCGGGAATCCGGGTCGTTTTTCAACTGGTTAAGCGCGGTAGTGATTTGGTCGATATGGCGGCCATCTGGCGTTGGCCACGCACGCCATTGCTTGCCGTAAACCGGACCTAAATTACCGTTTTCGTCAGCCCACTCGTCCCAGATTGAGACATTGTTTTCATGCAGGTACGCAACATTGGTGTCGCCCTGTAAGAACCACAGCAGTTCATGGATGATAGAGCGCAAATGGCAGCGTTTCGTCGTAACCAGCGGAAATCCTTCCTGCAGATTGAAACGCATCTGATGGCCAAAAATGGACAGCGTTCCGGTACCTGTACGGTCGTTTTTCTGTGTGCCTTCATCCAGCACTTTTTGCATCAGTTCTAAATACTGTTTCATGGTTCCTCAGGAAACGTGTTGCTGTGGGCTGCGACGGTACGCCCAAACCATCATGATGATACCCGCGACAATCATTGGGATAGAGAGGATCTGCCCCATGCTGATGTACTGTACCCAGGTGCCAGTAAACTGTTGGTCCGGTTGGCGGAAAAATTCAACGATGATACGAAACGCACCATAGCCAATCAGGAATAAGCCAGAAACTGCGCCCATCGGACGCGGTTTACGAATGAACAGGTTAAGGATGATAAACAGCACAATCCCTTCCAGTACCATCTCATAAAGCTGGGAAGCATGGCGCGGCAACGCGCCGTAGGTATCGAAAATGGACTGCCACTGCGGGTTGGTTTGCAGCAGCAAAATATCTTCTGTACGGGATCCCGGGAACAACATGGCATACGGGAAGTTAGGGTCGACACGTCCCCACAGTTCACCGTTGATAAAGTTACCCAGACGCCCCGCGCCCAGACCAAACGGAATCAGCGGTGCAATAAAGTCAGAAACCTGGAAGAAGCTGCGCTTCGTACGTCTGGCGAAGATAATCATCACCAAAATCACGCCGATAAGACCGCCGTGGAAGGACATACCGCCATCCCAGACGCGGAACAGATAAAGCGGATTATCAAGGAAAAGAGGGAAGTTGTAGAACAACACGTAGCCGATACGCCCACCGAGGAACACCCCGAGGAAGCCTGCATAAAGTAAGTTTTCAACTTCGTTTTTAGTCCAGCCACTACCCGGGCGATTAGCACGGCGAGTCGCCAGCCACATCGCGAAAATAAACCCCACCAAATACATCATGCCGTACCAGTGAAGTGCAACGGGGCCAATTGAGAAAATGACCGGATCGAATTCCGGAAAATGCAGATAGCTACTGGTCATCTGTCACCACAATTTCTTGTTATTTCGCTGAAATCAGACAGCGATTGATAAGCGCGCCTGAAGGTTACAGGCGCTCCAAAGGTGCGAATAATAGCACAAGGGGTGCATCGGAGATGCCGGGAAGATGTAAAAGATCTGTATAGGCTATCAATGACATATCCTGGAATGCCTGATGGCGCAGCGCTTATCAGGCCTACAGACTAAGCGCAATCCCGTGAGAACGCCGCAATGTGTAGGCCGGAAAAATCGATTTTGCCGCCATCCGGCAATCAAGGGCAGAGTGCCTGTCACAGTCCCCCGCGAATTAAGCCTCCCATCCCGCGACGTTCCATAAATGCCGCCACCTGATGACGTACTTCGGTCGCCAGTTGCGCTTCCAGGCTACGTTGCGCAAGGGTTTGCGCTTCGTCAAAATCGATATGCCGCAACAGATATTTCACACGTGCGACCGAACGACCGTTCATCGACAGATGCCGGAAGCCCAAACCAATCAGGATAACGACGCACATGGGATCGCCCGCCATTTCGCCGCACAGACGCAGATCGATACCGTTTTTTTCCGCTTCCTGGGCGATCATCGCCAATGCGCGTAACATCCCTGGATGCAGACTGTCATAAATATTGGCAACCCGGGTGTTGTTACGATCGACCGCCAGAATATACTGGGTTAAATCGTTGGTCCCCACCGAGATAAAGTCGACCCGATTCGCCAGGTGCGGCAGCATGAACACCATCGAAGGCACTTCCAGCATGATGCCAATGCGCGGTTTCGGGATCGCGTATCCGATCATCTCTTCCACTTCGCGTCCGGCACGTTCAATCAGGCGGCGCGCTTCATCCACTTCATCAATGCTGGTCACCATCGGCAGCAAAATGCTCAAATTACCGGTCGCCGCATTGGCACGCAGCATGGCGCGAACCTGGATCAAAAAGATCTCGGGCTGATCGAGCGTTATGCGGATCCCGCGCCAGCCCAGGCACGGATTTTCTTCGCTGATCGGCATGTAGGGCAATTGCTTATCCGCTCCGACATCCAGCGTGCGTAGCGTCACCGGTTTGTCGTTGAACATCTGCAGCATGCCCTGATACTGCGCAACCTGCTCTTCTTCCGAGGGGAAACCGCTTTGCAGCATGAAGGGGATCTCGGTGCGATATAGCCCGATGCCGTCAATCCGACTGCCCAGTTTTTCTTCATGCGCCGGACTCAGACCGGCGTTGAGCATGATCTTCACCCGCTCGCCGCTTTTCAGTTGCGCGGGGAGATTAACGTCATCTTCCGCCAGGCGGCTCAGCTCGATCTCTTCACTGATAAGGCGCTGATATTCCTGAATCAATACAGGTTCAGGATCCACCAACAATTCACCGCGATAGCCATCAACCACCAGCGTACGGCGGTGCAAAACTGACGGTTGAATATCCGCGCCCATGACGGTCGGAATGCCGAGCGCACGCACCATTATCGCCGCATGCGAGTTGGCCGCGCCGTCACGCACCACGACGCCAACCAGCCTGTCCTGAGGCAGTTCGGCCAGCGTCGTTGCGGAAAGCTCGTCGGCCACCAGCACAAAGCGTTCAGGCCAGGCGTTGGGTCCCTGAATGGAATCATCGAGGTGGAACAGCAGTCGCTGACCGAGCGCACGTAAATCGCCAGCGCGTTCCTTGAGATACACATCGGTTAATGCGGCAAACTGTTCGGCAAACTTCTCGATGATCTTTTTGACGGCCCACTCAGCGACCGATCCATTGTCGACCTCGGCGAACAGTTCCCGACGCAGTCGGGCATCCGAAAGCAGATGCGAGTAAAGATCGAAGATAGCCGCCGTCTCTTTCTGCGCGCCAGCTGCGAAACGCTTGCTGTAACGGCGGAATTCATTTGCCGCTTCTTCGAGCGCCCCGGTCAGTCGTTCTCGCTCAAGCGCCGCATCCAGCGTCGAGGCTTCATAGACCTGCTCCATCAGCGGCAACGTTGCATCCTGCCAGCCTTCAGCAATCGCCACCCCAGGTGCTGCGGGCAGCGCGCGAATTCGTGTCTGTCGGTATTGACCAAACAGAGCGGTTAGCTGGGACTGGGAAAGAATGGCTGCCATTTGTGTGGCAAGCGTCACCAGGAAAGACTCTTCACTTTCATCGTACTGACGCAGCTCACGCTGCTGTACGACCAGCACGCCTAAAAGTTGCCGACGCTGAATGATCGGCACACCTAAAAACGCGCGGAAGCGCTCTTCTTTCACGGAAGGAATATATTTAAAGCTGGGGTGTTTTTGCGCATCAGCAAGGTTGATCGGTTCCGCCAGCCTGCCTACCAGGCCGACGATACCTTCATCAAACGCGAGCGCGACTGTGCGACCTCGTGGTTTTTTTAGCCCCCGGGTCGCCATCAGGTAATAACAACGTCGGTCATGGTCGGCGAGATATACCGAACAGACCTCTGTGTCCATCGCAAGACAGATGTCAGTGACCAGAATATTAAGCGCCTCATTGAGACGCGGGGCACTGGCCACCTTTTCGACTATTTCTCGCAGGCGGGTGAGCATAATTTGCGTGGCTTAACCTCTTTTACGTCGATAAGCAGGTGCACTTTGCGGCTTAGGGGTACTTTCCTGAAGCGCCATCACAACACTTGCGAACTCTTTCATCACCCTGCGGTAGACATCGCGTTTAAATGATACCACCTGTCGGACCGGATACCAGTAACTCACCCAGCGCCAACCATCAAACTCAGGAGTGCTGCTGGTTTGCATATTGATTTCCGCGTCACCGCTCATCAGTTGCAGTAGAAACCATTTCTGTTTCTGGCCGATACACACCGGCTTCGTATCCCAACGCACCAAACGTTTCGGTAACTTGTAACGCAACCAGTTGCGAGTAGAGGCAAGGATCCGCACATCTTTGCGGCTTAACCCTACCTCTTCAAACAGTTCCCGGTACATCGCCTGTTCTGCTGATTCTCCTGGATTGATTCCACCTTGCGGGAATTGCCAGGAGTGCTGACCAAACCGCCGGGCCCACATAACCTGCCCCTGACGATTACAAATTACGATCCCTACATTTGGGCGGTAGCCATCGTCATCAATCACCGGACTACCTCAACATAAACCTTATATATAAACGATTGTTTCACACTACAGGGAGACGGTAAACCACTCTCTTAACCGCACACATTTCTAATAACAATTGAATAACTCACAGTTAAGGACCGAGTTATAAACAGAGGGAGGGACTTGCAGGCGATTTTATTCACCTTTTCTGTGGATATAGTTGTGAAGAAGTATGGAATTACCACGGGAAAACCCGGAACAGTCTGAATGGGACTCTGAAAACCGTGAAAAAATAGCCGCGTATATTCATTGAGTTAACTGTCATATTCGCTACTCAGAGCATAGAATCGTGATGGACATCACATCCAGGATCATCGGACTGATGAAAGATCGACCAGCGTCGGTTTTATCCACAGATTGTGCCAATAAGTTAGGCACAATTTGTGTGAAAATTCGATTTTCGTCTCACGTCAAGGCTGTAAATTGAAACAGTAGTGAGGGTTTTGCACAGTTATCCCATCTTTCTGTGGATAACATGGTGTAAGATCCTGTTTATTTTCAGTGACCAGAATTGGAAAACTCATTTCGCCGTTGCGCAACTCGTCGATCAGCAAACTAAAAATCAATATAAATCATGAGATTGAACATAGCGTGTGGAAAAAGATAAACTCTGTTCACACGGTATAAAATCATTGTTCATTTTTTCACCTAAGGGATAACCCGATGTCCGGACTCCGCCCATTACTTTCACCGCCCGAATCCGAGGCGCTGTTGCTGGCCCAGGCACAGCGGCTTTCAGGCTACACATTGGGTGAACTGGCAGCGCTGGCAGGGATCGTGACGCCGAAGGATCTGAAACGGGACAAAGGCTGGATCGGCGTACTGCTGGAGATTTGGCTTGGCGCCAGCGCAGGCAGTAAGCCAGAGCAAGATTTCGCGGCATTAGGGGTGGAACTGAAAACCATCCCGGTGGATAGTCAGGGACGACCTCTTGAGACCACCTTCGTGTGTGTTGCGCCATTGACCGGAAACAGCGGCGTGACATGGGAGACAAGCCACGTCCGCCACAAATTAAAGCGGGTGCTGTGGATACCCGTTGAGGGCGAGCGCTCCATCCCGCTGGCAGAGCGTCACGTCGGTTCGCCGCTGCTCTGGAGCCCAAATGAAGAAGAAGAGCAGCAATTACGTCTCGACTGGGAAGAGTTAATGGACATGATCGTGCTGGGTCAGGTTGAGCGGATCACCGCCCGCCATGGCGAATTTTTACAACTGCGGCCAAAGGCCGCCAACGCCAAAGCGCTGACAGAGGCCATTGGCGCGCAGGGCCAGGGAATCCTGACGTTACCGCGTGGTTTTTACCTGAAAAAAAGCTTCACTCGCCCACTTCTGGAACGCCATTTTTTAATACAGGGCGATTAGGCACGCCATGGCCTTTCCCCTGCCGCGTTAGACGCATATAATCACCGCTTCATTTTTTTTGCAGGACTTTGTTCGATGTTATTTGCATGGATATACGATCCTAACGCCTGGCTTGCGCTCGGTACGCTGACGATTCTGGAGATCGTTCTCGGGATCGACAACATCATTTTCCTTTCTCTGGTCGTCGCAAAACTCCCGACAGCGCAACGCAGTCACGCCCGTCGTCTTGGGCTGGCGGGCGCCATGTTGATGCGTTTAGGTTTACTGGCGTCAATTTCCTGGGTAATCAGTCTGACTAATCCGCTGTTTGAGGTGATGGGTCAAGCCATTTCCGCACGCGATCTCATTCTGTTTCTGGGGGGCTTGTTCCTTATCTGGAAAGCCAGCAAAGAGATCCATGAATCGATTGAGGGTGAAGAGGAGGGGCTTAAAACCCGCGTGAGTTCCTTCCTGGGCGCCATTGTGCAGATCATGATGCTGGACATTATCTTCAGCCTGGATTCGGTGATCACCGCAGTAGGCCTTTCCGATCATCTGTTCATTATGATGACGGCGGTCATCATTTCTGTTGGCGTGATGATGTTTGCCGCGCGCTCAATCGGTGATTTTGTCGATCGTCACCCTTCGGTGAAAATGCTGGCGCTCGCCTTCCTGATTCTGGTGGGCTTCACCCTGATTCTGGAAAGCTTCGAGATACATGTGCCTAAAGGGTACATTTATTTCGCCATGTTCTTCTCTATTGCCGTAGAGACCCTGAATCTGCTGCGTAATAAAAAGAATCCACTCTGATTGACACCTTCGCTCCTCTTCGGAGGAGCGAAGACTCACTTCCCTCTCCGATCCTCACAGTTTCAGATTTTCCTGCTTTCGCCAGGCATAACTTCGCGTTATTACTAGACTATTACCAGACTCAAGCCACGCGAGGATAAATGGATGAAAAAATGGGCAGTAGTGATTTCCGCTGTAGGACTGGCTTTTGCTGTATCTGGATGTAGCAGTGATTATGTCATGGCAACGAAAGATGGCCGCATGATCCTGACCGACGGCAAACCAGAAATTGATGACGATACCGGTCTGGTGAGCTATCACGATCAGCAGGGCAACGCCATGCAGATTAACCGTGATGATGTCTCCCAGATTATCGAGCGCTAACATACCTCCCCGAGATTGAGGTCAGCCTCCTGCTGGCCTTTAGAATTTTCGCTTCCCCTTTTCCCTTCCCTCTGCCATTTTTATAGTCCTTATGTCGTAATAATAAAAAGGAAACGGCTATGCAATATCACCGTATACCCCACAGCTCGCTTGAAATAAGTACACTGGGGCTGGGCACAATGACGTTTGGTGAACAAAATAGCGAAGCCGACGCACATGCACAGCTCGACTATGCCGTGGCTAACGGCATCAATTTGATTGACGTTGCCGAGATGTATCCGGTGCCGCCTCGTCCGGAAACTCAGGGATTAACAGAAACTTATGTGGGTAACTGGCTCACCAGACACGGCAGCCGCGAGAAACTGATCGTCGCCACCAAAGTCAGCGGTCCAGCGCGTAACAATGACAACAGCATTCGCCCCCATCAGGCACTGGATCGTAAAAATATCCGCGAGGCGTTGCACGGCAGCCTCAAGCGTCTACAGACCGATTATATCGATTTATACCAGGTTCACTGGCCGCAGCGTCCGACCAACTGCTTCGGAAAACTGGGTTATAGCTGGACGGATTCCGCGCCGGTTATTTCACTGCTAGACACCCTGGAAGCGCTGACCGAATTCCAGCGGGCGGGTAAAATTCGCTATATCGGCGTTTCCAACGAAACGGCCTTCGGCGTGATGCGTTATCTGCATCTGGCGGATAAACACGATCTGCCGCGCATCGTCACCATCCAGAATCCTTACAGCCTGATCAACCGCAGCTTTGAAGTCGGACTGGCGGAAGTCAGTCAGTACGAAGGGGTGGAACTGCTGGCCTATTCCTGCCTGGGATTTGGAACGCTGAGCGGAAAATATCTGAATGGCGCAAAACCGGCTGGCGCACGTCATACACTGTTTAGCCGCTTTACGCGCTACAGCGGCGAGCAGACGCAAAAAGCCGTCGCGGCGTATGTCGATATCGCAAAACGCCATAACCTCGATCCGGCGCAGATGGCGCTGGCCTTTGTCCGTCGTCAGCCGTTTGTCGCCAGTACCTTGCTGGGCGCAACGACTCTCGATCAGTTGAAAACCAACATAGAGAGCCTGCATCTTGAATTAACGGAAGAGGTGCTGGCAGAGATTGAAGCGGTGCATCAGGTTTATACCTACCCGGCACCGTGATGGAGAGAACCTGATCGCGCTACGCGGATCGGGCCGACACACGCATGATGTGTTGGCCGGGTGAGGCAAAGCCGCCACCCGGCACACCAATTACTGGCGGCGCTGCCAGATCCACAGCGCCGTTATCGCCAACGCAAATAGCGCCCCAAACCCGATACCAATCGCGACCGCCGGAATACCCACCAGAACCGCTAACGAGTAGATGCCCAACATCAGCAACATCGCGCTGTTTTCGCCCAGATTCTGCACGGCGATAGCATTCCCTGCGCCAACGCTTTTTTTACCGCGCTCCTGTAATAACGCATTGAGCGGAACCACAAAAAAACCGCCCAGTACGCCAATCAGCATCAGTAAGGCATAGGCCGGGAGCAGCGCGTGCTGCAGGGAGAATAAAAGCACCACCACGCCAATCAGGATCCCCGCAGGCATACAGCGTGCCACGGTTTCCAGCGTGACCAGTTTTGCCGCCGCGCCCGCGCCGACCACAATCCCGATCGCCACCATCGCATTAAGATAGGTCGGGGTGGCGTTATCGGTGATCCCCAGGGCCACAGGCACCCACAGCACCAACAGGAAACGTAGCGTAACGCCAGCCCCCCAAAAGAGGCTGGTGCCTACCAGAGAGAATCGCGTTTCGCCATTGCGCCACAGCGAGCTACAGGCGTGGAAAAAGCTACGCGCCATCTTGCCCAGGTGCCAGGATTGCCCCGGGCGCGCGGCAGCCAGTTTAGGAATAAAGACGTTCGCCGCCACCGCGCCGCCATACGCCAGAACACAGGCAGCCAGCGCGGCAATCACGTGCCAGTCAGCCAGCACGCCGCCCGCAACAGAACCCAATAAGATAGCGGCAATGGTCGACGCTTCCATCAGGCCGTTAGCTTTCACTAACTT
Source organism: Citrobacter enshiensis (assembly GCF_029338175.1). NCBI lineage: Bacteria > Pseudomonadati > Pseudomonadota > Gammaproteobacteria > Enterobacterales > Enterobacteriaceae > Citrobacter > Citrobacter enshiensis. The sequence continues at coordinate 899,963 of NZ_CP119862.1, read as the reverse complement.
ATCGCCCGTGGTCAGCTCGCCGAGGATGCCGTATTTCGCCGGAGAATAAGCGGCGGCACCAATCCCGACTAGCGTATAGCCGACAAATGGGTTAATCCCGAAGCAGATACTGGCGGCTCCCAGCAGTTTGAGACCATTGGCGAACATCATGACCCGGCCTTTGGCAAAACTGTCCGCGACCTGCCCGACAAAAGGAGCAAACAGAATGTAAGCGCCCACAAACACCATTTGCAGGATCGGCTGACTCCAGTCCGGATAAAACTGCGCTTTCAACAGCGCCAGCGTGGCAAAGAGCAGTGCGTTATCGCCAAACGCAGAGAGAAACTGCGCGACAATAACGGACATCATCCCCTTCGACCAAATTGAAGTGTTAGTGTGCACTGACTCACTCATTATGTTTTTCCGGTTCATCCACCCGGCTTTTCAGCGTCACAAAATCGGGCTTGCCGCTGCCAAGAAGCGGAAGTTGTTTCAGGTAACGAATATCCCGTGGGACAGCCAGTTCAGGGATGCCGTGAGCGCGGGCATATTGCAGCAGTTTTTCACGCGTGAGCTCGCCATCGGTCGTGAAAAGAACCAGTGCTTCCCCTTTGCTGGCGTCGCTCTTGATGGCCGTGGCGTGCATTTTTTCAGCCGACACGCCCTGCGCCAGCTGTTCCACCATTTCGAGTGAGACCATCTCGCCTGCAATTTTAGCAAAGCGTTTGGCGCGCCCCTGAATTTGCACAAAACCATTTTCGTCAATGCGCACAATATCTCCGGTGTCATACCAGCCGCGTTCCGTCTCACCCTGCGCATTTTCGGCGGTTGGGACTTCCAGCACGCCCGGTTTCTCGACCCGCAAATATCCGCTCATGATATTGGGACCTTTAAGCTGCAGACGACCGCCCTCTTCAATACCGGGAACCGCAAGCAAACGCGCATCCATTCCTGGCAGGATCCGGCCAACCGTGCCCGGTTTTGCCGCCATCGGAACGTTAATCGAGACCACTGGCGCACATTCGGTGACGCCGTACCCTTCCAGGATACGCAGGCCGAATTTGTCCTGCCAAAGTTGTTTGGTGCTGTCCTGCAGTTTTTCCGCGCCCGCTACCACGTAGCGCAGACGGTAGAAGTCATACGGATTGGCAAAACGCGCGTAGTTGCCCAGGAACGTTGATGTGCCAAACAGGACGGTGCAGTTACGGTCATAGACCAGCTCCGGCACGATGCGATAGTGCAGCGGGCTGGGATAGAGGAAGACTTCTGCGCCAGTCAGTAACGGTGTGAACAACCCGACCGTCAGTCCAAATGAGTGGAACAGCGGCAATGCGGACATAAAACGGTCATTGGCGGTGAAGTCCGCGATGGTTTTGATCTGCTCCACGTTTGCCAGCAGACTCTTATGGCTGTGTACCACTCCTTTCGGGTGCCCCTCAGAACCGGAGGTAAAGAGGATCATCGCGGCATCTTCAGGCTGCTGTTTCACCTGCGCGAGACGTGGCATCAGCAAATGGGCAAAAATCCACACTTTATCGGCAGTGGTGACATCCGCTTTGAGATCTTCCAGATACACCCAGCGAACCTGCGTCAGTTGCTCGGGAAGATGCCAGAGTTTGCCTTTATCAAGAAACTGGCGAGAGGTAAAAATGGTTTTGATTTCGGCGGCGGTAATCGCACTGGTCAGCCCTTTGACGCCTGCCGTGTAGTTCATCATGGCTGGAATACGGCGACGCGCAGCCGCGCCGAAAATCACCGCCGCGCTGATGCCCGCGTTTGGCAGCATCAGGCCAATCTTCTCACCTTCGACGCTGTATTTTTCCAGAATACGGCCAACAAACAGCGTCTTAGTGAGCAGTTTACGATACGTATCCGGCGTGAAGTTGATATCTTCAATGCAGTTTTTGCCTGCGCCGTAGCGATACTGAGCCGTCAGGAGCGACTCATACAGCGTTTCACGCGGCCGCACGGCCATGCGCGCTTCCATCATGATTTGATGCAGCATCTCCCCTGCCAGTTTTCGGCGATCGCGCGCACGCGGCGCTTCTGGCATCGGTAAGTGCGTCGGCGGCAGGATGTGCAGGCGAATTTGCGGGAAAAAGCGCTGCTTCACCAGACCTTTCAGGCGGCTAAAACGCGTTAACTCGGCACCTTCGATCCGGACCGGCACCACTGTCGCCCCCGATTTCGCCGCCACAAATCCGGCGCCATCGTAGATTTTCATCAACGAACCGCTCGTCGAAATACGCCCTTCCGGGAAGATAACGACCGGGCGTCCCTGCTCAACCAGACGCACCAGATGTTTAATGGCCATCGGTTTGGTGGGATCGAGCGGAACAAAATCAATCAGCGGCGTGAGCCAACGCATGTACCACTGCTGGCTGATAGAGGAGTAGACCGCAAAGACAGGGCGAACCGGTAAAAATAGCGCCAGCAATATGCCATCAATAAAAGAAACGTGGTTTGGGGTGATTAAAACACGCTGTCCCTGCAACGCTCCGGTATCCCCCGTGACACGTACGCGGTACAGCACGCGGAACAGGTTACGAAAAAATCCAAATAGCATTACCACTCCCTTTGTCCATCAATTCGGTAAAAATGAGTGGAGGCAGATTACACGAGATGGGCAATGGGGGCGACAGTGGCAGCAAAACAGAGACGAAAAAAAACCTGCGCATCCGCGCAGGTTGGTGCAAGAGACAGGGTACGAAGTGCGTACCGAATAATCTCACCAATCAATACCTCTGGGATCTTGATTGTGGTCTCCACGCTGAATGTGCGCCAGTGCGAAAACGCAAAGGAATGAACGCAAATGCAACGAGTTGTGTAAATTATGTGTTACTGTTTACAGATTGTCGTAGGTGCAAAAAAAACCTGCGCATCTGCGCAGGTTGGTGTAATTCGTGTGATCAACCCGAAAGCTGATTTCACCTATCAATACCTCTGGGATCTCGACTCTATCAATTCGCGCTAATTCCCCACCAGCGAACAATCGAAACAGCCTTTAGCAAAGTGTAACCAAAGGTTTGTATTCTCTATTTTCTGTCTTACTTCATTGGTGTGCGCTCACATTTGCGAGGTCAGGATGGGCAATCTGCTTGAATAGCCCCTCTTTTTCCGTAACACTGACAGGATGTAAGCGTTTACCCTCAATAGGTACTAGTGTCATGGCGACCATAAAGGATGTGGCCCGACTGGCTGGTGTTTCAGTCGCCACCGTTTCTCGCGTGATCAATGATTCCCCCAAAGCCAGTGAAGCCTCTCGTCTTGCGGTGACCAGCGCGATGGAATCTCTCAGTTATCACCCCAATGCCAATGCCCGCGCCCTTGCCCAACAATCGACGGAGACCGTCGGTCTGGTGGTGGGCGATGTGTCCGATCCTTTTTTTGGCGCGATGGTGAAAGCGGTTGAGCAAGTGGCCTATCACACCGGTAATTTTTTACTGATTGGCAACGGCTACCACAACGAACACAAAGAGCGTCAGGCGATTGAACAGCTGATCCGTCACCGCTGCGCAGCACTGGTTGTTCACGCAAAAATGCTCCCGGATGCCGAGCTGGCCTCGCTCATGAAGCAAATTCCCGGCATGGTATTGATCAACCGGATCCTGCCAGGATTTGAGAAACGCTGTGTTGCTCTGGACGATCGCTACGGCGCCTGGCTTGCCACCCGTCACCTTATTCAGCAAGGACACACCCGGATCGGCTATCTGTGTTCAAACCACACCATTTCGGACGCGGAAGACCGTCTGCAAGGTTATTACGACGCGCTGGCAGAGAGTCACCTGCCGAGTAACGATCGGCTGGTGACCTTTGGCGAACCCGACGAAAGCGGGGGCGAACAGGCCATGACGGAGCTGTTAGGCCGTGGGCGAAACTTCACCGCTGTCGCCTGTTATAACGACTCCATGGCGGCTGGTGCCATGGGGGTATTAAATGATAACGGCATCGACGTCCCGTCGAAGATTTCCCTGATTGGTTTCGATGACGTTCTGGTTTCCCGCTATGTACGCCCACGGCTAACCACCGTGCGTTATCCTATTGTGACGATGGCGACGCAGGCCGCGGAGCTGGCGCTCGCGTTGGCGGAAAAGCGTCCTGTGCCGGACATCACTCATGTGTTTAGCCCCACTCTGGTCCGTCGACACTCTGTTTCGACGCCGACGGAGTCAGGGAATTCTTCGTCAAACGAATCACCGGAATAGCGTCATGACAACAATGCTGGATGTTTCACGTCGTGCGGGCGTATCAAAGGCGACTGTTTCTCGCGTGCTTAACGGGACAGGACAGGTAAAAGAGAGCACGCGGCAAAAAGTCTTTAACGCGATGGAAGCCCTGGATTATCGCCCCAACTTTTTGGCGCGATCGCTGGCGAACCGTACCAGTAACAGCATTGGTCTGGTGGTGTCGACGTTTGACGGATTCTACTTCGGTCGACTACTGCAACAGGCCTCGCGCCAGACGGAATCTCACGGTAAGCAGTTGATTGTCACCGACGGTCACGATACGCCGGAGCGCGAGCAGGAAGCGGTACAGATGCTTGCCGACAGGCAATGTGACGCCATCATTCTCTATACCCGCTATATGAGCGAAAAGGCGATCATGGCGCTTATCAATACGATCGCCATGCCGCTGGTGGTGATCAATCGCGACGTCAGCCTGGCCCGGGATCGCGCCGTCTTTTTCGAACAGGAAGACGCCGCCTTTCAGGTCGTGGATTATCTGATCACGCAGGGCCATCGTGATATCGCCTGTATTACCGTTCCCATCCACACCCCAACCGGAAAATCCCGCTTAATGGGGTATCGTAAAGCGCTGGAGAAAAACGGCATTGCCTGGGATCCAGCAAAGGTAAAATACGGGGACTCCAGCATGATGCGTGGCTACGATGCGTGCCGTGAATTGCTCGATGAAGGTGTGACGTTTAGCGCCCTTTTCGCCTGTAACGACGATATGGCGTTGGGCGCCTCGAAAGCGCTACATCAGGCTGGGCTTCGGATCCCACAGGATATTTCACTGTTCGGTTTTGACGATGCCCCCAGCGCAAAATGGCTTGAGCCGGGGCTTTCTACGGTTTATCTGCCCATTGATAATATGATAACCACGGCTATCGATCAGGCCATACGGCTGGTCAGCGGCAAGGCGCTGGAGCCCATCCCTCCCTTTACGGGAACCCTGGTACTCCGCGATTCCGTCACCACCGGGCCGTATTACCAATCAGAATAACTCCAGCGCCAGCAGCTCTTCGATAGTCTGACGACGGCGAATCAGTTTTGCTTCGCCGTTATCAAACAACACTTCCGGTAACAGTGGACGGCTGTTGTAGTTTGAGGACATGGATGCGCCATACGCCCCCGTATCGTGCAGCACCAGATAATCACCGGGAGCAACCGCCGGTAACGCGCGGGTTTCCACTTTTCCGCCTTCCTGTTGGGTAAACACATCGCCTGATTCGCACAGCGGGCCCGCAACGACGGTATCCACCTGCGGTGCCGTTTCCAGCGAGCGTCCATCTGCCGCCAGGGCGCTGATACGATGATAACTGCCGTACATGGCCGGGCGCATAAGATCGTTAAAACCGGCATCTACTAACACAAAGTGTCGGCTCCCCATCTGTTTTACGCTGCGCACCTGCGTCACCAGGACACCGGATTGCGCGACCAGAAAGCGCCCCGGTTCAATTTCCAGCGCCACATGATGCCCAAGGTGACGTGCAATTTGCTCACGCGCGGCATTCCACAAACCGTAATAGTGTTGCGTATCAACGGATTCTTCGTCGTCGCGGTAGGGAATCGACAATCCACCGCCTGCGGAAATCGCCTCCAGATCCTGACCACATTCGATAACCTGACGCACCATCGCGCCGCACACCTGCTCCAGATGACCGTAGTCAACGCCAGAACCGATATGCATATGAATGCCCACGAGCTTAAGCTGGTGGCGTTGTATCACCGCCAGCGCCGCCGGAAGATCGGTATGCCAGATACCGTGCTTGCTGTTTTCACCGCCGGTATTGGTTTTTTGGCTATGACCATGACCAAATCCAGGATTCACACGCAGCCAGACCCGATGCCCGGGAGAAACCTGGCCGAGCTGATCCAGCATGTCCACGGACCCGGCATTGACCGGAATACGCAACTCGCTAACGCGGGCGATGGTGGCGGCGTCAATCACATCGGCGGTGAATACAATGTCATCCGGATGCGTTTGCGGATTGTACCCCGCCGCCAGCGCGCGCTCGATCTCGCCCAACGACACGGAGTCGACCTTTACCCCTTGCTCACGCATCAAGCGCAAAATATGGATGTTCGAGCAGGCTTTCTGGGCGAAACGCACCACATCAAACTGTTGCAGGGCCGCTATCTGGCGGCGAATAACCTGCGCGTCATACACCCAGACCGGGCAACCAAACTCAGCCGGTAAGTGAAGCAAATTCTCAGCGTTAAGCGAGGTCTCTGTGCAGGTCAGTGAATGTGGCATAGCGGGCTCCGGGCAAGATATTTTTTATGATTACGCCACAACCTGAAGAGAATAAAAAATATCGTTTTATCCTGACTCTATGCAAAAATGATATGGATTATCCCCACTAAGGAAAACCGATGGCCGCCGTGAATCTTCGTCATATTGAAATCTTCCATGCGGTGATGACCGCCGGGAATCTGACCGAGGCGGCGAACCTGCTGCATACCTCGCAGCCGACCGTCAGCCGGGAACTTGCGCGGTTCGAAAAAGTGCTGGGATTAAAACTCTTTGAACGGACTCGCGGGCGACTACATCCAACGGTACAAGGGCTGCGGCTGTTCGAGGAAGTCCAGCGTTCCTGGTATGGGCTGGATCGCATTGTGAGCGCGGCGGAAAGTTTACGTGAATTCCGCCAGGGGGAGTTGTCTATCGTCTGTCTGCCGGTGTTCTCGCAATCCTTTTTACCGGCGCTGCTGCAGCCTTTTCTTGCCCGTTACCCGGATGTCAGCCTGAACATTGTGCCGCAGGAATCGCCGTTGCTGGAAGAGTGGCTTTCCGCGCAGCGCCACGATCTTGGTCTGACCGAAACCCTGCATGCACCTGCGGGGACTGAACGCACCGCGTTGCTCACGCGAAATGAAGTGTGCGTCCTGCCATCAGGTCATCCGCTTGCGGCAAAGTCCGTGCTGACGCCTGACGATTTTCAGGGGGAAAATTACATTAGCCTGTCGCGCACTGATAGTTACCGTCAGTTGCTGGATACGCTGTTCAATGAGCATCAGGTTAAGCGCCGTATGGTTATCGAAACCCACAGCGCCGCCTCGGTCTGCGCGATGGTGCGCGCGGGAGCCGGGATCTCCGTCGTCAACCCGTTTACCGCCCTGGATTATGCGGCAAGCGGGGTTACCGTGCGGCGTTTCAGTATCGACGTTCCCTTTACCGTCAGCCTGATCCGCCCCTTACACCGCCCATCCTCCGCGCTGGTCGACGCGTTCAGTGAACATCTACAAGCCTCGTTGCCACGCCTTATCGATCCGCTGGACGCTATTCTTTCGCAGACGACGAAAGCATAAACTCCACCGCATCTGCGGCATGAATTGCAGCGGTATCAAACACCGGGAGCGCGCTGTCCGCTTCCGGGACCAGCAAGCCAATCTCGGTGCAGCCAAAAATAACGCCCTGCGCGCCTTGCGCCGCCAGGCTCTCGATCACCTGCAGGTAATAATGACGTGACCGCGCGGAAAACTCGCCAAGGCACAGCTCATCGAAAATAATCTGGTTAATTTTGTCACGCGCATCAACCTCCGGAACCAGGGTTTCAATCGCAAACTGCTGCGCCAGCCGTCCCCGATAGAAATCCTGCTCCATGGTATAGCGCGTTCCCAACAAAGCCACGCGCGTCATGTTTTGGCGGGTAATGGCGCGCCCCGTCGCATCGGCAATGTGCAAAAACGGTAACCGGCAACGAGATTCAATGGCATCCGCCACTTTATGCATCGTGTTGGTACACAGCACGATCCCTTCAGCGCCCGCCTGCTCAAGGCCCAGCGCCGCCTGCGCCAAAATATCGCCCGCTTTGTCCCACTCGCCGCGGCTTTGGCACGCTTCAATTTCATGAAAATCAACGCTATGCAGCAACAGGCTCGCAGAGTGCAAACCGCCCAGACGTTGCTTAATGCCTTCGTTGATTAAACGGTAGTAGGGAATGGTGGATTCCCAGCTCATGCCGCCCAGCAAACCAATCGTTTTCATTGCGCACTCCTTCGTTGAACGCTGATTGCAGTGAAACAAAGTTATTTCAAAGTTTCCAGTTCAATTGTGATGCGGTAAGCGCGGATGGCACGTCAGTCTGAGTAAGTCAGGCCAGCGAAGAGACGAAGAGAAGAAGGGAAGAAGGGAAAAGGAGAGGAAAATGCCCGACCCGCGTTCGCAGTATCGGGCATTTACGGTTGGCGAATTAACGCGCCAGCCAACCGCCGTCAACAGCCACGGTATAGCCGTTGATGTAATCAGACGCGCTGGAAGCCAGGAATACGATCGGACCCATCAGATCGCTCGGCAGACCCCAACGACCCGCCGGGATACGCTCGAGGATTGCCGCACTGCGCTCTTCATCAGCACGCAGCTGCTGCGTGTTGTTGGTGGCCATGTAGCCTGGGGCAATCGCATTCACGTTGATGTTGTGTTTCGCCCATTCGTTCGCCATCAGACGGGTTACGCCCATAACGCCGCTTTTTGATGCGGTGTAAGACGGAACGCGGATACCGCCCTGGAAGGAGAGCATGGAGGCGATGTTGATGATTTTGCCGCCGTTACCCTGAGCAATAAAGTGCTTCGCCGCAGCCTGAGACATAAAGAACACGCTCTTGATGTTCAGGTTCATCACGTCGTCCCAGTCTTTTTCACTGAAATCGATCGCATCTTCACGACGGATCAGACCCGCGTTGTTGACCAGAATATCGATATGACCAAATTCCGCCACCGCACGTTCCAGCAGAGCCGGAATACCGTCGATCTGACGCAAATCAGCGGTCAGACTTAAAAAACGACGACCCAGCGCGGTAACGCGTTCAATCGTTTCTGTTGGTTCAACGATGTTAATCCCGACAATGTCGCAGCCCGCTTCTGCCAGACCCAGCGCCATACCCTGACCAAGACCGGTATCACAACCCGTAACGACCGCTACTTTACCTTCGAGAGAAAATGCATTCAGAATCATTGTAAACCCTTAATTTTTTAGTACCTGTCACGGACAGGCATCATTGCCGTTCGCGACTAGCGCAGATCTTTTACTGCGACGTGGTCCATGTCATCAAAGACCTGGTTTTCGCCCACCATGCCCCAGATGAATGTATACGCTTTGGTGCCCACACCGGAGTGAATAGACCAGCTCGGCGAGATCACCGCCTGCTCGTTGTGCATCACGATATGACGCGTTTCCTGCGGCTGCCCCATCATGTGGAAGACACAGGTGTCTTCGTCCATGTTGAAATAGAAGTACACTTCCATACGGCGTTCATGGGTATGACACGGCATGGTATTCCACAGGTTGCCTGGCGCCAGTTCGGTCAGCCCCATGCTCAACTGGCAGGTTTCCAGAACATCCGGAACAAAATATTTGTTGATGGTGCGACGGTTACTGGTGGTGTTGTCGCCTAAAGTGACCGGAGCCACATCGGCTGGCGTCACTTTTTTGGTTGGATAAGTGGTGTGCGCCGGTGCGCAGTTGTAGTAGAACTTCGCCGGTTTTGCGGTATCTACGCTGGCAAAAACCACTTCTTTCGCGCCTTTACCCACATACAACGCATCGCGATGACCAATTTCATAGCACTGGCCGTCAACGGTAATCGTGCCCGGACCACCAATGTTGATCACGCCTAATTCGCGACGTTCCAGGAAGTAGGTCACGCCCAGTTGCTTACCGACTTCACCGCCTACCGAAACTGATTTCGCCACCGGCATAATACCACCGACGATAATGCGATCGATGTGGCTGTAAACCATGGTGTATTCGTCAGCCACAAACACGCTTTCAACTAAAAACTCATTGCGCAGTTGCTGGGTGTCCAGCGTTTTCGCGTGCGCACTGTGGATACTCTGTCTTACGTCCATATTTACCTCCAATGATAAATCGACCGTGAATTCCTGAACGGAGAGCAAAACGCTGTTCCGTTTTACCTAATGAGGCCATGATATCCCTCCGTGAATCTGTTTTCAATTATAAATAAAACAACGTTTCATTTTTATGATTTTTATTGTCAAAAGTGTAGTCTCGATCACGGTCAGGCGCAGCGCATCAAAAAAATAAAAAATAATTTATTTAAAAACAAAGAGATAATTGAAATATTGCGATTATTGCCCAACAGAGAGGCCAGGTGCAGTAAACAGAGAGGAAATGCGGAGGCGGTTATGACGCGGTTTCTCATCAACTTGCGTCATGAATCACAAATACTGAAACGATGTTTTGATAAATTATTCTTTGTTCGAGTGTTTCTGTAACTGGTCTTGCCCTCCGTGTGGAGGGCTTTTTTATGCCAGCGGCAAGGCGATGATCAGTCTCTCTCGATAGCCAATGCCACGCCCTGCCCGCCGCCGATACATAACGTCGCCAGCCCTTTACGCGCTTTACGTTTGACCATTTCATGCACCAGCGAAACCAAAATTCGACAACCTGAAGCGCCAATAGGATGGCCGAGGGCAATCGCGCCACCGTTAACGTTCACCCGGCGTTCATCCCACTCCAGCATTTTGCCCACTGAAAGCGCCTGCGCTGCAAACGCTTCGTTGGCTTCGATAAGATCCACATCTGCCAGTTGCCAGCCAACCCGTTCCAGGCAGCGGCGAGTGGCATAAACGGGGGCGATCCCCATCAGCGCGGGGTCCACGCCGACACTGGCAAAAGCACGAATACGCGCCAGTATGGGTAAATTCAACGCCTGCGCTTTGGCTTCACTCATCATCATAACGGCGGCGGCGCCATCATTAATTGACGAGGCATTTCCTGCCGTTACCGATCCCAGACGATCGAACGTGGGATCCAGCCTGGCCAGCCCTTCGGCGCTGGCATCGGTTCTCGGCTGTTCGTCCGTATCAATCACCCTTGATTGCCCATTGCGCTGAGTGGTAACAGGCACGATCTCATCTTTAAAGCGGCCCGCATCGATTGCAGCACGCGCTTTTTGCTGAGAGCTGAGCGCATAGGCGTCCTGCAACTCGCGGCTGATCCCGTATTCCCGCGCCAGATTTTCAGCGGTCACGCCCATGTGGTAATCGTTGAACGCATCCCACAAACCGTCGTGAACCAGGCTGTCGACCAGTTGGCTGTTGCCCAGTTGCGCTCCGGTCCGGCTGTCGGTGAGAACATGCGGCGCGCGGCTCATGTTTTCTTGTCCGCCCGCAATCACAATATCCGCCTCACCGCACTGGATAGCCTGGGTCGCCAGATGCAACGCTTTTAGCCCTGAGCCACACACATCGTTGATGGTGATAGCGGAAACCGTATTCGGCAACCCGCCTTTGATGGCGGACTGACGAGCAGGATTCTGCCCTGCTCCTGCTGTCAGAACCTGACCGAGGATAACTTCATCGATGGCATGTACATCAACACCCGTGCGCGCCATTAACGCTTTCACGACCACGCTGCCAAGCTCAACGGCAGAATGTCGAGCCAGCGTTCCCTGGAAGCAGCCAATGGGTGTTCGTAATGCCCCAACTATCACAACCTCTTTCATTACCACCTCTGCGCAAAATAACACCGCAATAGTAGAGGATTGTTAAAAATAGTTATCTCGAATGTTTAAAAAAAGTGAGTTTTATCACAAAGGAAATACGTATCGTTGGGGCTACGTCGCGACACGTCCCTGTTGCAAATGGTATCGGAGCCAGCTTCCCGCAGCTCCTGGGGGAGATTTCTTATTCCAGAGGAGATCGATAGAGATAGCCCTGGGCCAGCCGGGTACATCCAGCTGAACCAACGGTTTCTCCGCGGCAAATTCTTCGACCAACGCACAGGGCAGCGCACACCAGCCGAATCCCTGTACCGCCATACTGAGCAATAATAAATAGTTAGGCGCGGACCACACCGGTCCTCTCGCCACGTTGGCGCCGCTTTCAAAATAGGTGTTCAGTCGCAGTTCACGCCAGGTATGCAGTTGATCCCAGGAGACTTTTTCCTGCGTCGCCAGCGGGTGCGTTGCGGCGGCATACAGTCCCATCCAGGTTTGCATCGGCAACCGCGTGACGCCCATATCCGTAGGGTAGTCGTCGCGGGCCTCTATCAACCCCACCTGCGCGCGCCCTTTTTGCAACAGATCGATAACGTCCTCATCCTCACCGATCAGGCATTCAAACTCCGTGTGGGGAAATTGCCGATCAAACTGCACCATCAGTTCTTCGAGAACATCCGGATGCAGAGTGTCGGAAAGGACAAAGGTCAGGCGCGCTTCCGTTTCTCCGGACAACGACAATGCCACTTCATCCAGCCGGTCGCTCGCCGACAAAATAGCCTGCACATAGCTGAGCACCCGTTTTCCCTCTTCCGTCAGCACCGGTTGCCGCGACGATCGGTCGAATAGCGAGAAACCGAGGTCGGCCTCCAGATGCGCGATCGCCGTACTGATGGTGGACTGGCTTTTACGCAGCCGCCGCGCCGCCGCAGAAAAGGAACCGCAGGAGACGGTTTCTACAAACGCCGTTAATGCTTCAGGAGAGTAGCGCATGAACTATCTACTTTATCGATGGATACTATCTTTTAGATATCACATTAAGCGATAAAATGCCCAGGATTCCACACTATTCCGAACATAAAAGAAGGTTTCACGCTATGCAACACGATGCTGTACAACGCCGCTCCTTACCTGAGCGTATTTTTCATGCCGTCTGCTTTGAGGGTATCGCAACGGCTATTCTCGCCCCAACGACGGCATGGTTAATGCAGCGCTCCGTTCTCGAAATGGGCGGCCTCACCGTGCTGCTGGCAACCACTGCGATGATCTGGAATATCATCTATAACGCGCTGTTTGACCGTTTTTGGCCTGCGCATCTGGTCAAACGTACCGCCAAAGTCCGCGCCTTTCATGCCCTGGGATTTGAAAGCGGCTTTATCGTGATTGGGGTGAGTATTGTGGCGTATGTGCTGAGTGTCAGTCTGCTACAAGCATTCACACTGGAAATAGGTTTCTTCCTGTTCTTCCTGCCCTACACCATGCTCTATAACTGGGCCTACGATACGTTGCGCCATCGTGTGATCAAACATCGCCAGCAGCGCGTTACTGCCTGATAACGCTCTGATTTGCCGGAGTCGCTGTGATTCCGGCATTTTATCTGTTCGCTCCCTCTATGTTTAAGCCTCCCGCAATAACCCCTGTTTATGGTAAATTGTGCTTCTTTTTTGTTTATTTTATAGTTGATACGTTCAGATAATGTCGAAAATTTGGTCAAAAGAAGAGACTCTCTGGAGTTTCGCGTTATATGGAACTGCCGTAGGTGCAGGAACCCTCTTCCTCCCCATACAGCTGGGTTCCGCGGGGGCGATTGTTCTGTTTATCACCGCGCTGGTCGCCTGGCCATTGACTTACTGGCCGCACAAGGCGTTGTGTCAGTTCATCCTCTCGTCGAAAACCTCTGCAGGAGAAGGGATCACCGGCGCGGTAACACACTACTACGGTAAAAAGGTAGGCAGCCTGATCACCGCGTTGTATTTTATTGCCTTCTTTGTGGTCGTGCTGATTTATGCCGTGGCGATCACCAACTCGCTCACCGAACAGGTGGCAAAGCATCTGCAGGTAGACCTCCGCATCCGTATGCTGGTCAGTCTGGGCGTGGTGGTGACGCTGAACCTGATTTTTCTGATGGGGCGCCATGCCACGCTTCGTGTGATGGGATTTTTGGTGTTTCCGCTCATCGCGTACTTTTTATTTCTCTCGTTCTATTTGACCGGAAGCTGGCAACCCTCTTTATTGACCAGCCAGATGTCTTTCGATCAGCACACGCTTCATCAGGTATGGATATCTATTCCCGTGATGGTTTTCGCTTTTAGCCATACGCCGATTATTTCCACGTTTGCCATCGACAGGCGTGAAAAATATGGCGAGCAGGCCATGGGTAAATGCAAAAAAATCATGAAGGTCGCCTACCTGATCATCAGCCTGAGCGTGTTGTTTTTCGTCTTTAGCTGTCTGCTCTCGATTCCGCCCGCTTACATTGAAGCGGCCAAACATGAGGGCGTAACCATTCTGTCCGCGCTGTCGATGATGCAAAATGCCCCCGCCTGGCTGTCGATTTCCGGGATTATTGTCGCCGTTGTCGCCATGTCGAAGTCATTCCTCGGCACCTATTTCGGCGTGATCGAAGGGGCAACTGAGGTGGTGAAAACCGGCTTACAGCAGGTTGGCGTGAAGAAAAGCCGCGCCTTTCATCGCGCGCTTTCCATTATGCTGGTTTCGGTGATCACCTTTATTGTCTGCTGCATTAACCCAAATGCAATCTCAATGATTTACGCGATCAGCGGCCCGCTCATCGCCATGATTTTGTTCATCATGCCGACGCTGTCGACCTATCTGATCCCGACGCTAAAACCCTACCGCTCACTGAGTAATCTGGTAACCCTGATTGTTGGTCTGCTCTGTGTTTCCGTGATGTTTTTTAGCTAACGACAATCTTAACGGCTCACACGCCTGAAGGTGTTTGAGCCGTTAAATTTCCCCCTCACTTCTCGTTAATTCGCATCCATACAGAGCAACGATGGCGAACCCACGGTGGTAAATGCCCAACCTTCCCGATACTTGTTAATCAGAAGCGAAAATGAAGCGCCACGCGCTAAATACAATGCGGGGAGTGCTTTGCGCTCACCGGTGTCTTTTAGGTTATCGGACGGGAACTGAACAATCCTGCTGCTGGTGAGAATATAGTGTTTACGTATTTTCTTATACGTGAAGTAAATGACGCGACTCACTTTGTAAAGTCGGGAGTCAGACGTTTTCAAAATGCCGGTAAGGGTGATGACCCCCTGACTGTTATGCATTTGATAAGAAATATCGCCTGAGAAAACCTCATGGTCGATATCCCAGACGGCATAACCGCTGCAATCTATTCTTGGGTTAGTTTTCTTGGAATACCAGATGCTTCCCCCTGTGACCAGAGAGACCAATACAACAATTACGAACAAGAGTATTTTAGTTTTCATTATTAATCGAATAGTAAGTTGTACATTTGGTGGACGCCTTTTTCCTGACATCCTGTGGGCAAATCACGGCTGCAATATTTTTGGCACTGCTCATTCCAGAGAGAAAGATATAGTTATGCTCGCGACATAATTCATTATGATTTTGCATAAACCGCAGGTAATGATTTTTTAGCACATCATTTCCCTTCTGAAATACAGTGCAGGAGGGAAATTTATCCGTAGCCAAAATATCATACGACGATAACAAAGACTCCTGACGCAGTTGAAAGGTGCCGATGACCCCGCCGATAATGGCAACCAGCAGCGATAAAGAAAGCAACAGGCCAGACCGAGGAGAACGAAACGACAGGTTTTTCGCTCTCTTCTGCGCTTCAACCATCGGCGTAACAATCGCTTCAGTAACCGGTAATTCAATCGGAGCGTCAACCGGTGGCATTAAAATCGTTGCTGCTGGGGGTGTTTGTACGATATCGCGAACCTGAATATCCGCTGCAATCATTAACCCACGGCGAGCAATTGTTTTGATAATGTCACGCGGTAATCCCATGCCTTCTAATGCGTTTCTGAGAATAAGAATGGTTTGATAAAACGTATTTGCGGATGTCACACTGTTCTTCTCCCCCCATCCCGCAGCGATAAGCTCTTTCTGTGAAACGACGCTCCCATTATTCATTATTAGACATAAGAGAATCAGACTCGCGGGCGTTTGCAGGGTAACCACTTCATCTGTAACACTATTTGAAAGTGTACGTTCGCCAGTGTGAAAGTAAACCAGGTGATTAATAGCGTAATATCCAGCATGTTTTAACACGTCAGGCACGGTATTCCTTTTCATATTGATATCATGAATGTAATGCTACAAAATTCTTATATTGAGATCACTATAAATATTAACTAATGGGATTAGCATCAAAAAACACAATCAAAAATAGTTATAAATCAAACACCTTCACTGTTGATAAGATCATTTTTTCTTAGTTAAGACCCTTTTTGATGAATATTCACTCTTCCCTGGATATTATTACGACACGACTAAAAACCGAACAAACAGATAAATTACCATTTATATAACTCAATAGTCGCGTTACAAATCAACGGTTAAAATTAACAAAACCACAACCTTTAACCATTGATGCCATTTAGAGATAAATCTCATACATTTTTTTAATATAACTATTCCTGGTGCCATAGATAAAAATCCTGGTCGACGCGTACATGCGTTATGAGCTTGTGCCTCTCTCTCGACTGGATGTGCAAACGTTAACGAGCATTCAATTATTTTTTGAAAAATCAAAAAATATGACCAGTAAGAAAAGTAGTAATTTTTGATATTTAAACGAATTCACGACAGTAACAAGGTATGACGTGGAGTATTGACAGGTTTAAAAACGGATGAAATTATGAAATTATCTACGGATAGGGAGGTTCTTTATGGGGCTGGATGTTAAATTAAAAAACATTACCTGCAGCAGTTGTTCTTTACGTTGTAATATCATGCCAGAGAAATCACCTCGATTACAGTACTGCACCAATGCGTGTTTTTGCATGTGGCCAGAACAAAGTGTTTATTTTAATCGCGGGGTCATGGATGGCATTTTAAATAATAACCATAATGCCAGATTAAGCGGCTATATTTTCGTGGATTTTTCAATTAGCTACCTGCGGCTGTTTCTGAATACCGAATGGATTGACTATCTCGCCAGTACGGGAATGGGGATAATACTGGTCAGCGATCGGAATATGCAGTCGTTAGCGAACTATTGGCGGAAAAATCATACTGCCGTTTCGGCTGTCATCTACCATGACGACGGACTGGAGATCGCCAACGAAAAAATAAGGCAAGTGTTCATTGGGCGCTACTTGTCTTTTTCGAAAGGGAATACGCTCACGCAGATGGAATTTACCATTATGGGAAATATGGTGTCAGGGCAAAACCCACATCAAATAGCTCAAATACTAAATACGGATATACGCAGCGTGTATGCTTATAAGCAACGAATCGAAAAAAGAATGGGCGGTAAAATAAATACACTATTTATTCATTCGCTGCCTATTGCAAAGGGAAAATCGCCCTTTCCGATGGTAAAGAAAGAGTTTGATAGCTCGCTAATTCATTGGCAAAGGCATCGGTAACATCGACAAGGAGCGGTTTTCAGGACCGAGAGCCCGAAACCACAACGTTTTGGACATGCAGGGACATCCAGATGGGATATTACGAAGAAGAGACGCGAGCATTAAACGCCATATTGTTATTGATTTTTACCATGCAGGCAGACGAGGCGTTTGCCGAACTGGAGCAGTCGCTACGGCAGCTGGCTTTTCCTCCAGCGGTACGGCGTTTATGTGAAAATGCACTGCAAAATCATATCGCCGCTCACAGCGTACCCCTGGCGCATCAATCTGCTCAGCAAGAAGCGCAAGCCGTCTCCTGCCTGTTACTGGCGCTGGAGTCGATCAGCGGTTTTAAACATGTTGAACGCTATATTACGCACCGGAACCAAACATTCGTTTGTTGTTAATGACACAGCAATAGTCGGGTGGCGCCCCCGACTATTTGATATAGGAATCCAGCACTTTCAGGATCACATCCAGATCTTCTTCGCGCTTTACTTCATCGCCCTGATGAACAATATGTTCGGTCAGATGACCCTTGATAACTTCCCGCATCAGTCCGTTCACCGCGCCACGAATCGCGGCGATCTGCTGTAAAACAGCCGCGCATTCATGGGGTTCATCCAGCATTTTTTTTAAGGCAACGACCTGCCCCTGAATTTTGCTGGTACGCGCTTTAAGCTTTTGTTTATCCCTGATTGTATGTGACATAACAATACCTCCTTAACATAAATCATTGTGGATTATAGCATTGCGCTTCTACTGGGGGGTAGTATTCGGTACTGGGGGGGAGTAGAATGAAAACAGGTATAAAAACTAAGAATCATTCTCATGGGCGAATTCTCGACACTTCTTCAGCAAGGTAACGCCTGGTTTTTTATTCCCAGCGCGATTTTGTTAGGCATATTGCACGGGCTTGAACCCGGACACTCCAAGACGATGATGGCGGCATTTATCATCGCGATTAAAGGCACCGTCAGGCAGGCTGTAATGCTGGGGCTTGCCGCCACACTTTCGCATACTGCGGTTGTGTGGCTTATCGCGCTTGGAGGCATGTATATCAGCCGGGCATTTACCGCAGAATCGGTTGAACCCTGGCTACAGTTTATTTCCGCGATCATTATTTTGGGCACTGCGACCTGGATGTTCTGGCGCACCTGGCAAGGTGAGCGGAACTGGCTGACGGAAGCGCATGACCATCATCACCATGAGCACGATCATCACCATCATGAGCATGAGCATGAGCATGAGCATAATCATGAGCACGATCACCACCATAAGCATGAACACCATCACCACGATCATGACCATCACGACCATACGGGACTGGAAGGATTAACCACAGGCTCAAAAGCCTATCAGGACGCCCATGAACTCGCGCATGCCAGTGACATCCAGCGCCGCTTTCACGGCAGAGAAGTGACGAACGGGCAGATTGTATTATTTGGCCTGACCGGCGGGCTTATCCCCTGTCCTGCGGCAATCACCGTGCTGCTGATTTGCATCCAGCTTAAAGCCTTCACCCTGGGAGCAACGATGGTGCTCTGCTTCAGTGTTGGTCTGGCGCTCACGCTGGTGACAGTGGGTGTAGGAGCGGCAATCAGTGTCCAGCAAGCGGCTAAACGCTGGAGCGGATTTAATCGCCTCGCCAGAAAAGCCCCTTACTTTTCCAGCCTGTTAATCGGCCTGGTCGGCGTCTATATGGGCATCCATGGCTATATGGGTATCGTCAGTTAGATAAGGGGCTGTGAGAGGCAGGAGAAGCCCACCGTGGATCCAGGACATGCGGTTCCACGGTGAGCACAGACATTAGCTGGCGACGCTCCCCCACACCAGCTTGCCTTTATGGAATGTCGCGGTACGCGGCGAAATCCGCGCCACCGCTTCGGCAGAACAAGAGGCGTCCACCAGCACAAAACTGGCTTCATCCTGCGCTTTCGGCCAGACGCGCTCACCTTTATCATTCAATGGCAACACATCCCCCGTCGCCAGGAATAATGCCCGCGACAGATTGAGTTCGTTAGGACGAATATAGAGCTGCGCGTACAGGTTCGCTTTTTCCAGCATGTCGCCCAGGCCATACGGCGACCAGTGATCGATCACGCTGTCCGTACCGGTGATCACCGTCACGCCTTTGTCGCGCAACTGTTTGAGCGGCATATGTAACGTACCAATCGGCACCGTCGAGGCAATGGTGATTTGCTGAGCGGCCATTCGGGTTGCCAGCGCATCCACCTGTTGCTCATTCAGCGTAGCGAGCGCAAAGGCGTGGCTGATGGTTAACCTCCCTTTGAGCTGCGGCGTTTTTTCCACCCGTTCAACCATGTAATTCACTGCCGCAACGCCCGCCGGGCTGGTTTCGTGCAGATGAATATCGACCCCTTTGTCATAATCCAGCGCAATCTGGAACATGGTATCGAGGGATTTCTCCATCGCGCCATCCACGCTGGTTGGGTCCAGCCCGCCAACGTAGTGCGCCCCCGCCTGCATCGCTTCGCGCATCAGCGGTTCTGATTTTGACAGCAGCAAACCATGCTGTGGAAACGCCACAATTTCACACGCAAAACCCGCTTTGCGGCGTGCCAGTACCGCCTGCAAATTTTCGAGGTTTTTAAGCCCGGATACCGGCTCAATGTTGCAGTGGCTTCGCGCCACAGAGGTCCCTTTGGACTGCAACAGGTCAATCAGCTTTTCTGCCCGTTCCTGGGTATACGGCTGTAGCTCAGGCAACAACTTTTGCTCAAGCGCGATCATATCCTGAATGGTGGTGCCCGCCGGGCGATTCAGCGATCGCCACGGCCCGCCGTAGAAGGTTTTATCCAGGTGGATGTGCATGTCGCGCATCGCGGGCAACATCAGCTTCCCGCCCGCATCGTAATGCGCCAGCGTCGCATCCGGATGGCTTTTATTGGCGCGTAGCGCAACCATTTTTCCGTCCTGAATCTCAACGGTTTGCAGCTCGGTTCGGGTATGCACCGCTACCGCATTCTCGTAATCGAAGCCTGCTTCCAGCAGAACGTTATCCAGATAGTAATGTGTGTCGTTGATGGTCATAGCGCCTTTCGCGTCACCGGTTGTCCCGACTGAATTAGCAGCATACGCGACCGGCGCCGCCGCGCCAAACAGTGCGGCGGCGGTGACCATTTTGCCGCTCTGACTCAGAAACTCACGGCGGCTTTTGTTTTCCTTCATCGCATCTTCCTTTTATGAATGGACAATATGGGTGCCCGTTTCGCCGCGCAGTGCGGCGGGCAGACATTCCGGCGTGGTGATGATCACCTGTTTTCCGCCATGCTGCAGAAACGCAAGGCTGGCGACAATTTTGGGCAACATGCTGCCTGCCGGGAAATGCCCTTCCTGCATGTAGCGGGTCATGGTGGGGATATCCACCCGCTCCAGCGCCTGCTGCTCAGGTTTGCCAAAGTGAATACAGACTTTCTCAACGCCGGTGGTGATCACCAGAATGTCGGCGCGGATCTCGCGGGCCAGCAACGCCGTGGAGAGATCTTTATCAATGACCGCGTCCACGCTGTGATAATCGCCCAGCGGGCTTCGCACCACCGGGATCCCGCCACCGCCCGCGCCAATGACCACAAAACCTTGTTGTGTCAGCGTTTTAATGGCATCCGCTTCGACAATGCGTTTCGGCTCCGGCGAAGCGACAACCCGACGATAGCCGCGACCGGAATCTTCCACAAAACGCCATTGCGGATTCGCCCGCTGCAGTTCATCGCGCTGGGTGGCGTTAAAAAACGCACCGATTGGCTTCGTGGGATTGGCAAAACCAGGGTCGTTTTTGTCCACCTCCACCTGCGTCACGACGGTTACCGCTTTCTGTTCCCCATGACGCGCTAGGCGGTTGTTTAACGCCTGCTGGATCAGATACCCGATACCGCCCTGAGTATCGGCCACGCAGTTCGCCAGCGGGGTTAACGGCAGCCCTTCGCGTTCATGGGCGATTTCCGCACGTCGCAGATCCAACCCAACCTGCGGCCCGTTACCGTGGGTCAGCACAATGTTGTAATCCGAGGCCAGCATCTCCAGCACCGTATCCGCCACTGCTTTCACCGCCTCAGCCTGATGTTCAATCGACTGGCTGGCGTTATCTTTGATAATGCTGTTGCCGCCAATGGCAACGACCACAAGTTCTTTCATCGTGTATTCATCCCATCAACGCATTCAGGTGGTTTTCGTCGGTTCCTGCGCGGTATCAGTCACCGCTTCCCGACTGTCGAGAAAATGCTTCAGTACAAACACGCCGCTCACCATCAGGTAGGCGAGGACGAACATCAGTGAAGTGCCTTCGGCAATCCCCACCATCGGCGAGTGGATCACCCCAAACAGCGACAGCAGCGCGCCGCAGGCGGCAGCCACCGCGCCACGTAGCGGTTTATTGATAATCGCGAAGATGGCGATACACCCCCACAGCATACTGGCGAGCGGCGCACCGTTGCCAAGATGCACCAGTCCGTCGTAATAGACGCCTTTACTGTGCAACAGATCGCTGCCCAGCTTCGCCGCCGACGTCCCTGCGGCCCCCATCACGCTATTCACGATGGTCAGCGCCCAGTTCGCTATCCACGGGAACAGACAGATGAAAATGACCGGCACCTCTATTTTTGGCGTTTCGCGCACCACCTGGTTGGCAGTCACCACACCGATAAAGACCAGAATCGGTACGATGGCGGTCATCGGAATAATGGCGAGCATAAATGCCCCCAGTCCAAACAGCGGGACGAGGAACATGGTGACGCCCGACGCCAGGGTATAACCAATGCTGGCGCCCATCGCTTTCCACCCGGCATGACCCACGTAAACGGTGACCGGGAACGGGTTCCCCATCAAACAGCCGAGCATGGAAGAGAGACCGTTCGCCAGCATCACTTTGCGGGTGTTGTACTCATCGCCAGCGGCGTGGGCGCTTTCGATGTTTTCAAGGTCAAAAATGTAGTTCGCCAGCCCCAACGGCACCGCCGAGGCCAGGTACGGCAGCGCATGCGGCAACCCTTGCAGGAAGCTATCGACATGGACTTCCGGCGGGTTGAAACCGAATGAAGACATCGACGCTTTAATCGCTTCCGGGCTTTGCAGACCGGAAATCCACGCCAGCGCAGTACCGGCAATCAGCAGCAACAGGCCGGTGGGAATACGTGCAAAGATCGGTTTTTTACCGAACCAGTTAATAAAGATCAGCAGCAAGACGATGAAAGAGACCGTTGGCGCTTCAAAAGCCTGCAGCATCGGGTTCATCGCCAGCAGTAATAAACCAAGGCCGGAGAGACAGGAGAGCAGCACGGTACGCGGGATCATCTTACGGATGGTTTCGCCGAGGAAGGAACCGCCCGCCAGGATCAGCGCCTCAACAAAACACCAGACCAGGCCTATCTGAATGGCGAAGTCGGCATCCCGAGTTTGCTGGTAAACCGGCATCAGAACGAGGAAAGTTACGGTAAAGATCGACGGCGCGCTCGGCCCGGACGGCAGCGCCGTCACATCGGTACGCCCCGTCTGTTTCGCCATCTGCATGGCAAACCAGGCATAAAAGATACTCGCCACCAGCACCGCCAGACCAAAAGCAGGCGCAATGCGGCCATACACGATCTCTTTGGGGATCCCCACGACAAAGATGAGTAGCCCCATCATCGTCAGCAGGTTAGTCAGATTGTTGGTCATCAGCCCGAAGTATGCGGCCCAGTCACCACGTTTCCACTCTAGTTTTATTCTGTTCATGGAATATCCTTCACAGGTTAAGCATCATTTGCGATCCCGACGATCGCCCGGCCCTGCAGGTGAACAACGTTGTTAGCTTCGCGACAGTAGGGCTAACGGTGTTAGCCCCTGTGGTTTTTATTGGCAGTAGCGGTCACGCCAGCTCAGAATCGCCTTTTCAAAGCAGGCGAACGGCGGGTGGACAATGCCGGCGCCGATCATGCCGATCCCCGCATCTTTGTGCGCGATGGCGGTATTGATCACCGGCAAAATGCCGGTACTGCCGACGCGCGTGATGTCAATAGCCGTAGGGATCCCCATAAAACCCAGCAGCGGTATGGTGACGTTCGGGTTTTCGCCCAGCGTTATCTCTCTCATCTGACGGGAGAAATCGACGGCCTCTTCCACCGTGCCTCCCACCAGCGCCACGATGGCGGGCGCAGTTGCCATGGCAAAGCCACCGATACCGTAGGTTTCCGTGATGGCGCTGTCGCCGATATCACGCCCGGAGTCCTCCGGCTTATAACCGGCGAACATCGGGCCAATCACCTGCTGCGCCGGACCGGTGAACCAGTGTCCAGGCAGACCGCTGATGCGCAGACCAAACTCCACGCCGTTACGCGCCATGGTGGTCACGACGGTGCTGTACTCAATGCCGTGAGCGGCATCCATCGCGGCTTTACACATCGCCATCCACGTCGGGCCAGAGAAGTAGTCGCTGCTGGCGACGAACTCAAACACTTCACGCTGCTGCGCCACCGGATACCCGGTCTGAATAATCCACGGCGTCAGCGCCTGAATCAGTAGCGCGGTGCCTGCGTTGTTGCGGTTATGACATTCATCACCCATGTGCAACGCCTGCGCCAGCATCAGTCGCAGATCGATTTCACCCGCCAGTTTCATGGCATCGCGCAACATCGGTCCCAGCACATCGCGCATCCACACCAGACGGTCGATGACGCTCTGATCGTTAGCGCCCATGCGCAGGATCTTCGCCATCTGCTCGCTCATGTTGGTATAAGCGCGATTGCCGTAGGTTTTGTTCTCCACGATGTGCATGAACATTGAGGCAGAAGTGACTCCCGCCATCGACCCCACGCAGTCATGCTCATGGCAAGGCGAGAAGGTAATTTCACCGGAGGCGGCAAGCTCTGCCGCCTGCTCCAGATCGCTCGCCAGCCCCTCAAATACCAGCGCCCCTGTCACGGCACCTTTCATCGCGCCACACATTTTTTCCCAGCGAATCGGCGGTCCGGCGTGAAGAATGGTTTTGCGGGTCATCCCCGGTACGACATTGATCGCCTGGTCGTAGCCAATCAGTACCGGATGGGACTGAATAATGCGTTCCAGCGCCTGCTGGTTAGCGGCGGCAATTTTCTCCGCCAGCGGGGAATCTGCAATCTGATCCAGTGCGCTGACTACCTGCATGTTGCCCTGACCCGGCGGCGTCCAGTCGAGTTGGGTGACCGGTACATGCTGTTTTTTCAGGTCATCGCTGAACATGGCAATGCCGACGTTAATCACGTTGAGTGGCTGGTTAAACAGTGACTGGCTCATCAGGCTTCCTCCCCTTTGCAAACAAATTCACGCGCCAGCAATCCGGTATTGGTGCTGCTGCTCGCCCAGATAACACCGGCGTCCGTTAGCATCTGGCACTGTTTTTCCAGCGACGGCGTGTCGAGATCAGTGCCGAGCACATAGCCCAAAATTTCCAGCGGACGTCCTTCTGCGGCGGCGATCGCCTTCGCCTCTTTGACAGCATCGATCATGACGCCGACCGGATCCTCGTGCGATCCGAACCCGAGAACAAAATCCATCACGATCACGCCCACCTGTGGATCGCGCGCTTCCTGTAACAGGCGGCTGATGCGATTGGTGGGGTCGATCATCGGGTGCGGCTTGCCGTTGGTAAAATCGTCATCGCCAAAATCGAGGAAGGTGTGCGCCACGCTGCGGTTGAGATCGGTCAGACGGCGGCTCGGGTCCGGGTGGATATTGCTATAAACCTCGTCATGTTTTTCCATCGCTGCGAACATGGCTTCGTCGCACAGCGTGCCGCCGCAGAACAGTCCGCGAATGTATTTTTGCTGCGGCGTCAGGCGGGTGCGCACCTCTTCGATCAGCGGCCAGTTGAGCGGATGGAGATCCAGGCTCTCTTTTTTCACCCCCGTCAGCAGTACCGCTTTCAGCGCCGCCTCTTTGGTTCCGCGTGCAAACAGCAGGCCGTTTTCGTCTGCGGGCGGTTCTTCACGACCGAGGAAACAGGCCACCACCGGTTTCTGACAATTGCGCGCGCGTTCTAGCACCTTGCGGGCAACGGCAGGCGCAGGGGGTTTGGAGATCAGCGCGATAATTTCTGTTTGCGGGTCGGCCTCCAGCATGCCGATGGCGTCCAGCATCATCAGACCGCCGATCTTTTCACTCAGATCGCGCCCGCCGGTGCCGATAAGCTGAGAAATCCCCCCGCCAAATTCGTGGATACGTACGCTCAGTTCCTGGCTACCGGTACCCGATGCGCCAACAATACCGATACTGCCGCGACGCACGGCGTTGCCAAAGCACAGCGCCGTACCGTTGATGATGGCAGTACCGCAATCCGGTCCCATCATCAGCAGCCCTTTTTCGTGTGCCAGTTGCTTAAGCGCCAGTTCATCCTCAATGGAGACATTGTCAGAGAAGAGCATCACATTAAGGTTGTTTTGCAGTGCCTGCCGGGCTTCGCGCGCTGCGAATAACCCGTTGACCGAGATCACCGCCAGGTTGCTGTCAGCCACGTGTGCCTTCGCACTGGCCAGGGTGGCGTAGCGCGCTTCATGCTGGCCGCCCTGTTCTTTATGCGTGAATAACGCATCGATGGCGACCAACGTTTGCTCGTTCGCCGCGTCGCTGGTGCCCTTAATCACAACCATCAGATCGCCGCTTTTTGCCTCGTTCAGCTCTGGCGTAAGCAGACCGAGATTTTTCAGTACGCCTTTATTCATCTCTGTCGCCATCGCCACAAACGCCTGCTCCACACCTTCCAGCTTATTGGCGCGCGTGGAGATGGACATTAGCGAGACGGAATCAAAATACGTGTTCTTTTTAACAACTATCCTGATTGACATAATTCCCTCCGGACCAGTGGCTCAAAGCACAGGCGTCCGCCATACCGTAAAGCATGTCGCAGCCAGAACTTGAACCGATATTTTTAATGTCGGTAATAATGTGGGTAGATAAATTATCTGACTCGGTAATAATATTTTTTACCAGTCGCGTAATACTTTCCCGATAACGCCGATGAAAGGCCTCTTCCAGCGTAATTTTGCTGAACAGCGTGGTATTTTCCCCGGCGTATCGTAAGGCTGTTAAAAATGCGTCCTGATATTTTTCCAGCGGATGTCCGCGGATAAATAAAATAATGCTCAAACCCACTAAATAATCATCGGATGACGGCGTTAATCCAATTCCAAGACCGATCAGGCGGGTAATCGCATCCGTCATATTTTGTTGTTGCTGCAGCGCAGAAAGTAAATATTGGCGGCGCTGCTGCAGTTCTCTGGCTAATTCGCGATAAAAGGAATTATCGCCGGTATACAGAAACAGAGTGTCGTCACATCCGAGATGCTGATACAGCGTCCCGGCCCAGCGCCGCCAGGGAATGGCGGTAAAACAGTCTGCGCTCATTGATATTTCAGGCATCAACCAGCGCGTGCAGGCAACGGTTTCAATCCATTTATCATCGCCTATTGCGATCCCTGACGCCGTAAATCTGACCTGTTCACCAGGGCGGAACAGGTGATTGCAATGCGTCAGCGCCAGACGGCAGCTGTTGGGGGCGTTATCGCAGCGTTCGCTGAGGAGTGTCAGTAATCGCTGCTGTCCGGGGATGAACAGGTTGACCGCCCGGGAAAAAACCTGTTCAACCCGTCCCTCCATTCGCTGTGCGAGAAACGCGCTATCTGCCGTTAAGGCCCTGACGCATTGCCGTAATGGCGATGCGATAATGGTGTTCCTCCGTCAGGCGCCTGCGGCAATCAACAGCCCGGCAATCTCGTGATACCCCTTCTCCTGCGCCAGTTCCAGCGGGGTTTTTCCGTATTTGTCTGTCATGTGTGGGTTCGCACCGTTGTCCAGCAGCAGCTTGACGATTTCCTGCTGTTTTGCGCCGCCATCATTAAGCACTATGGCTTCCAGCAGCGGCGTCCAGCCGACAAAATTGGTGTGGTTGACGTTAATATTCGTGCGTGTGAGCAGTTCACGGACAATCTCGACGTGACCTTTTTCGCTGGCTGGCGTAATTCCCACACCGCCAAAACGGCTCAGACGGTCGAGATCAGGGTTGGCAGGTAATACCGTACGCAGCAGGGTTAAATCGTTGGCCAGACAGCTGATGAGGAAAGGGTTAAAACAGGTTTGATCCTGCTTATTAATATCCGCACCCGCCGCAATCAATAAAGACACACACTCGTAGTGTTTATTCAGACTGGCAATAATAATCGCAGTTCGTCCCTGACGATTAGTGGCGTTAATATCCACATTATTTTCCAGACAGGATTTTAATCCTTCAGCATTGCCCTGCTCTGCTGCTAGCAGAAATTCTGTGATGAGTTCGTTCTCAGACATATTCCCTCTCCTGCAGT
Source organism: Citrobacter enshiensis (assembly GCF_029338175.1). Lineage (NCBI taxonomy): Bacteria > Pseudomonadati > Pseudomonadota > Gammaproteobacteria > Enterobacterales > Enterobacteriaceae > Citrobacter > Citrobacter enshiensis. Next base: position 872,399 of record NZ_CP119862.1, on the reverse strand, counting down.
TTTTAGACTTCTTGCAATTCCGATAGCCTGAGAATAGCAACAGAGTGATGAGAAAAACATCCGCTTAAATTTCATTCATCGTAAGCACGTCGATTATTGAAATAAATTTCACAATAAAGACAAAATGTGCGGCAGAGCAATCTTTCTCTTATGGTTAGCCTCCTTTCTATCCTGGGTTGTAATGCGTGAGTGCCCCGCGCCAGGCAGCACAGCGTGTGGCCTGTCACTAAAGTTCAGAAGTGTGATTCTCTTCAAATCAAATGTAACTTTAGTGTTAAATTTCGTTCAAAACTGATTGCCTGCCATAAGGATTACAAATACATTCAACAATCGCTGCATGACAGACGACAAACGCAGGGCATGAGGGGAGAAAGATGAATTCAATTTTTACCGAGGAGAATCTGTTGGCCTTCACGATGGCTGCCCGCTATGGCAGTTTTAGTAAGGCGGCAGAGGAGCTTGGCGTAACCACCTCAGCCATTAGTTACACCATCAAGCGGATGGAAATGGGACTTGATGTTGTTCTGTTTACCCGCAACACGCGCAGCATTGAGTTAACCGAATCTGGTCGCTATTTCTTTCGCAAAGCGACCGATCTGCTGAACGACTTCCACGCCATCAAGCGCAGTATTGACACCATTGCCCAGGGCATTGAAGCGCGAGTGCGCATTTGCATCAATCAGTTGCTCTATACCCCAAAACATACCGCCCGACTGTTGCAGGTGCTGAAAAAGCAGTTTCCAACCTGTCAGATCACGGTGACGACAGAGGTGTACAACGGCGTCTGGGATTCCATTATCAATAACCAGGCCAACATCGCGATTGGCGCGCCGGACACGCTGCTCGATGGCGGCGGTATCGACTACACCGAAATCGGCGCCATCCGTTGGGCATTTGCTATCGCCCCGGATCATCCGCTGGCCTTTATGCCGGAGCCCATTTCCGAGAGCCAACTGCGCTTGTACCCAAACATCATGGTCGAAGATACGGCGCACACGATTAATAAAAAAGTGGGCTGGCTGCTGCATGGTCAGGAGTCGATTCTGGTGCCCGATTTCAACACCAAGTGCCAGTGCCAGATTTTGGGTGAAGGGATTGGCTTTTTGCCAGACTACATGGTGCGGGAAGCCATGGAAAAATCGCTGCTGGTGACGCGTCAGATCCACAACCCTCGTCAGGACTCACGTATGTTGTTGGCGACTCAGCATTCGGCTACAGGCCGTGTGACCCAGTGGATTAAAAAAGAGTTTGGCCCACAAGGGGTACTAACGGGAATTTATCAGGACCTGCTGCACCGGGAGTGATATGCCGGACGGGGGCTATGCCTTATCCGGCCTACGGTTTGCCGGATAAGCGAAGCGCCATCCGGCGGGAAACCATACTCAGGCGCGGATATCGTCATATTCACGAGTGTTATCAAACTCGTGTTTCGCAAACGGGCAGAGCGGAATGACCTTGCGGTTTTCCTGGCGCATTTTCTCCACCACTTTCGCCACCAGTTTTTTACCTACCCCCTGCCCTTTCAGACTGGGATCGACATCAGTATGCTCAATGATGCTCAAATGCTCCCCTGTGGGTACAAATACAATCTCCGCAACCGGATTGCCTTCAGCATCGTTAACATAAAATTTGTTATGACCTTCGAGTATTTCCATTTGTCCCTCGCTTATTTATGCCGATACTTCAGCGCACCGCTCGGGCACGTATCAATCACTCTGACCACCGTGGCGACATCCACTTCATCCGGAATAATCCACGGTTTGCGTTTCAGGTTAAAAAGCTTCGCGCTGCCGCGCACGCAGTTCCCCGAATGCTGGCAAATCCCCGTATTGAAGTAGACATCTATTTTCTCACCGCTATAAGCCCGGTACCCCGCTTCCAGTAATTCTTTATCCATGACATTGCCTCTGTTGTTTTTAGGGTGTCGAGACTAAGCATAGTCCTGCACGCGTCTGGTGACTACGATACATTCACCGAAATGATATTTTAAAAATAAGAACGCCTTTCTGGACTCACACTATTTTTGATTTGCATTCGACTGTTTCGCAGCGTTTTAATCTGTTATTGTCCCCAACTAACTCTGGTGCGACAGAAGCAACGGCTATAAAATAGAAGGTACGATTAACATTGCTTGCGTGGTTTCTTTAAGTGCAGACTTCTATTCCGCTTCGTTTATTAGAAGTGAATTCTTCGCTGATCTGGCACTGGCCATATTTGCAGAGCGTCATTGCGGTGATGGTTCGGGACCAATTTAATGGGCTGGTCATTAACCAGCAGAATTTATTATCTTTATTAGTCTCGCCCTCAATTTATTGTCAGCATGGCCGTGAGAATCTACTACGCGAGCGTCAGGAACATTTATTATATCTGCAACGTTTATGCCGTTACTGTCGGGCATCAGGCATTGGTGTTTGGTTACAAGGGGAAGCCCTGCCCCGGGATGGAAAAATACAAGAAAAGTATCCCGAATATGCGTTAATTGAAAATAGTAGCGCGGACGAAATTTTCTGGAAAAATTTTTATCAGCAGGATCTCTTCGAGGCCTTACAACAATTATCCGGTATTGATGGCATAATTGTGAATCTTCCCCGACATCAGCCATACAAAGCCAGTTGGGTCACGACAATCCCTTACCTTTATCAAACCCTGCGAAGCCTCGGAAAGAAAATGGTCCTGCGTGACTATATGGAGGATGAGGCGGCATCATGGCAATTAGTGAATGCGTTACAGGTATTACCACCGGATGTGCGGGTATCAATTAAGGCCGTGGCTCATGGTTATCGCCCCGGCTTTGTGAATAATCCTTTACTGACTCAACTCGAAGGGCGGGTCAAGTGGATTGAGTTTGATATGTGGGGGCTGGAGTACGGCTGGACACTGCTGCCCTGTTACTTATTAGAAGAAATTCAGGGCCGTCTGAGTTGGGTCGAAAGCATGGCTGGCGAGCACCTTGAAGCAATTACGGGCAGGCTCAGTTGGGAGTGGATCTCTAACAGCTCCCTGATCAACTCGGTAAATTCGGTGAATTTACATGGTTTAGCCATGTTTGGCCGTGAAATATTTATGTCTGAAAAACAGGCATTTCACTGCTGGCTCACGGATATGCTTGAGCATAAAGTAGGAACGGCTGAATTAAACACCTTTCATCAATTGTATACCTGCAGCTACGAATGGATGAGAAAAACGCCCTATATATTAGGACATGTTTTACACCACTACAGCCAGGTACCTGAAAGCTATGCCCAAGCCGTAAAACAGCTTCAGTTACATTTACGCCATTCTGACGATTATACCATGTCGGCATTATTCCCGATGGACGATCCGGACACCGGGCGCGAACAGTACCAGCAATTATTATTAGAGAAGCAACGGGCGATCTTTTTGGCCCAGGATTCCCGTAATCGGCTACACCAAATAATACATTCGATTGCGATGTCGGAAGAGAAAAGAGACCTGTTCAAACGCGTCTGGGAACGCGTCCCCTACTACACCGAGATGTTTAACGGCGTCGCTCGATGCGTCGCCATGAAAATGATGTTAGACCGCTACGGAAATCAAAGTGGTATCTCTTTATTTGAGTTAACCAAAGAGATTAATCAGCTACGCTTGTTAGCGCATCGAATTTCCGAATGGCTCGATAAAGAAGAACAACAACAACCCCATTATCTGGCCATGTTATTTGATCCTGCCAGGCTGCTTAGCCTGGCAGAAAGTCTGACAGCAGATTAATCCGCTAATGACCCGGCATTTTTGAGTTGCTGATAAAAATCGCGCAGCACATAAAATGCCCTTTTACGTGTTATTTTGTCAGCGGTAATAAGCCCCTTACAGTTGAATCCTTTCTGGTAAGGATTCTGACGTCTTTCTGTACGGTAGTCATACAATAACCAGGGGGTAAAACCACGGACATAATTGAGTTTTGGCAAATACTCGGTCTGCTTGCGGTACACATCCGCCATATAGTTTTCCGAGAAAGGCCCAGACTGAGGAGCATGATCGCCTATCACACCTTCGGCCCCTGTTTCGGTGATCACAACAGGTTTTGTGGGCGACGAGTTTTCTCCCAGCACAATCAGATCATCAAAATTCTCTTCATACCAACCGTAATACTCGTTCAGTCCGATGATATCGAGAAAATCTGCCAGACGATCTTCAATTTTCATTTTGGCATGATTGACCAGGCAAGCGGCAGAAATCAAACGGCTAGGATCGGCCTGGCGGGCGGCATCAACCAGCGAGGTCATAAAATTCAGTCGCTCATCGGTATCGGCATTTTCATTGCCGACGGACCAGATAATCACGCTGGCACGATTTCGGTCACGATAAATAAGCTCCATCAACTGATTATGCGCATCACGTTGGGTTGCCGGATTTTTAAAATCGATCGCCCAGTAGTTTGGAATTTCCTCCCAGAGCAACAAACCCACTTCATCCGCAATACGCGCGGCCATCTCATGGTGAGGATAATGCGCCAGTCGCAGGTAGTTGCAGTTAAGCTCTTTGGCATCCTGAAAACGGCGGCGGATATCCGCTTCGTTGGTCATTTTCCCTAACAGGACATCATCTTCATGGCAATTTACGCCCCGAAGATAGAGCGACTTACCGTTCAGACGAATATCCGTTCCCACGACCTCAATTTGTCTGAACCCCACGCGGTCACTGACACAGTCACGTCCCAACGACGCCATAACCCGATACAATTTAGGATGCTCAGGAGACCAAAGTTGCGGCTCAGCAGACAATGTCGCTTCAGCAACCCCGTCAATCACCGGCATAGTCACGGAGATACCCAGCTCAGCAAGGGCGAAATTGACCTCTGTCGCGTCACCTTCAACCGCTATTCTCACGGCGATTTGATTATAGTTCCCATCAGGGACTAAATAGACAAACAGATCCTGAATATAGGTTCGCGGCGTTCGGATAATATCGATTTCACGATATATTCCGCCATAGTTAAACCAGTCGTTATTTCTCAAAGGAAGCCTGTCGGTGGTGCGATTATTATTCACGCACAGCATCAACACATTATTGCCTGGTTGCAATAGCGGCGTTAACTCAGCACAAAATGGGGTTGAACCACCGTAATGATTGCCGATGAACTGATGATTGAGAAAAACTTTGCAATCGTAGTTAGCGGCGCCAACGCGTAAAAAAATACGTTCATCAGCGTCCTGCACGATATAGTCGATTTCGCGGGTGTACCACGCACTTCCCTCAAAATAGAACCATTTTTCGTTCATCATCTGCCAGCATCCCGGCACCGGAACGGTATCACCGGCAAAGGGATCGTAATCATACGGATCCCGGCGCATTTCAGCATCGCGTTTTTCCAGCAGGTGCCATTTTTGCCTTAACCCTGTGTCGTGGAGATCCAGCGTAAATCGCCACTCTCCACTCAGGCTTTCATGATCGCGACCGCCAGTGAATAACAGATTGGTATGATTAAGATTCTGCGCATTGTATGGCTGGTCATATTGCTCGTTGTGCAGGCATTCAACGGCATTTTCTGCCAGGTCAGATTTTTCCAGCATGAGATATCCTTCATAAAAGAGGTGTTGCTGAAGAATAACGGCTCATATACCGGGCTTGATGGCGATCCTCGGGCTCAGGAGGCTGAGAGAGAGGAAAAAACATGTAAATGTGACAAAAGTCTAAAATGTAGAGTCTTTCAGAGTGATCAGCATCTCATAATTAATTTTATCGTAGTGATCTTCATCACACTAACAACGGTGGGTAGCGATATTACTCACATAAAATTATGGCAGGACTTCAGGGATCTCAATTCTCTTTCTAACCCGTCACGGACTCAGACCAGGTCACTTACACTGGCTGAACGTAAATTTTGCTGTGTCTGTTTGGATAAGATCTCATATCGTGACGGAGGAAATACGATGGGGCAGTTGCAAAGTGGTGTCAGTAAGCAAGCAGTAAAAATGAATTCAACAACCAGTCGGTATCGATGGACAATTTGCGCATTACTCTTTTTTTCAGTCACCATAAATAACCTTGATAGATCTATTTTAGGGTTACTCGCGCCAATGCTACAAAAAGATATTGGCTGGAACGAGATTGAATACGGCAATATTGTGACGGCATTTCAGGCCGCCTATGCGTTAGGTTTATTCCTGTGTGGACGTATCGTTGATGTTTATGGTGCCCGCCTGGTCTTACCTATCGCTCTGGCTCTCTGGAGTGTGGCGGCGATGGCTCATGGTATGGTCGGCACAGTGATTGGATTCATTTATGCACGTATATTCCTTGGGCTGGGGGAAAGCGCCAACTTTCCTTCCGCAGTAAAGGTTGCTGCTGAATGGTTCCCGAAACGAGAACGCGCATTTGCTACCGGTATTTTTAATGCGGGCTCCAATGTCGGTAATATTTTTGCTCCCATTATTATTCCCTGGATTGCATTACAATGGGGATGGCGTGAAGCGTTCGTCGCAACCGGTGCTGTCGGGTTTATCTGGATTGTTTTCTGGTTATTTTTATACGGAAAACCGGAGAAGATAAAAAAAGTAAACGAAGAAGAGTTAGCCTGGATTAATCAGGATGATGACGCGGGTACCACCGAACAATCACAGCAAAAAATTAGCTGGTTGGGACTGCTGAAATATAAGCAAACCTGGGCATTTGCCATTTGTAAGTTTCTGACTGATCCGATCTTCTGGTTCTTCCTGTTCTGGTTACCGAAGTGGCTGCATGACGCCCGCGGCATTGATATGGCTCATATGGCAATGCCACTGGTTTTAATCAATATTCTGGCAACCATGGGCGGTCTTGCTGGCGGATATCTCCCGGCGTGGATGGTTAACCGCGGTATGGCCGTCAATAAAGCGCGTAAATTGACGTTATTGTTATGCGCCACTTGCGTACTACCTATTTTATTGGTTTCGAATGCTTCTAATCTTTGGGTCGCGGTTTCGCTGATTGGACTTGCTGTCGCGGCGCATCAGGGCTGGTCAGTCAATCTATATACCAGCGTATCGGATATGTTCCCTAAACAGGCTGTGGGTGCCGTTGTCGGTATTGGCTGCTTAATTGGTTCTCTCGGTTCAATCCTCTTTACACAGGCAACAGGCCATATCCTGCAAGCGACAGGCAACTATTGGTCTATTTTCCTGATGGGCGGATTTGCCTATCTGCTGGGTTTCCTGATTATGCATTTTTTAATTCCAACAATGGCTGCGGCTAAATTTAAATAATTTTCATCGTATAGGAACTGAACATGTCATTTACCGATAGCCTGTTACAGGAACGAATTCTTGCAGCCAAAGAGAAAAGTCTCCTCTGGCTTAACAGCATGCAACTCCCTAACGGAACGCCTGGCGTATTACGCGTCAGCGAACTTCATCAGCCAGAACAGTGGCCGCAGATGCTGTTGCCAGGCACATACGATGGGACAATGGCTCGCGTTTTATTAGGCGATGAAATATCGGAGAAAAAAGCGCTGGCGGACTGGGTATTAGGCCATCAGCAAGAGGAAGGTTTTTTCCAGTTGCCGGGGTTGTGCTGGAGCGAAACCTGGAAAGGGCCGGATGCCAATATCACTCGCCAGTACATGCGCTTTCATACAACAAACTACTGTATGGGTACGCTGGATGTTCTGGATCAGCTGGATCGCCTCGAACTGCCGTTCTTGAAACCGTACCTCGATCCACAATATTTTTGGGCATGGTTAGGTCAACGCGATATGCGCGATCCCTGGCTGGAAGGGAACAATATCGTCAATATGGGCAGTTTTCTGTTGCTCGAACAGCAAAGAGATCCAAGCGGCCCTGCGGCTCAGCGTTTGCAGGATATGATCTTCTGGCATAATCAGCAAAGCGAGCCCTATTCTGGTTTCTGGGGACCGGGTCAGCAATACAGTCAGGAGGCATTATTATTTGCTCTCTGCGGTGCGACGCATAATTTGCATGTCTTTTATGCGCTCGATGAAAATATTCCCTATTTCAACCAGTCAATGAGTCGTTGTCTGGAGCAACCACTGGCCATCCGCAGCAGCTGCATTGATGTCGATATTATCGATATTCTGGCGCACGGCCACGCCCGTTGCCCACAGCGCAGTGATGAAATTGAGCACTGGTTACGCAGTATGCTGGTGAAATTGCTCGACTTCCAGAATGCAGACGGTGGATTCCCGGACACCTTACTCGGCGAACGGGGTTATGACGGTTGGGTGAAGGGATATAAAGAACCTCAGGGACATAGTAATACGTTCGCCACCTGGTTCCGCTGGATAGCGATTGCGATGATCGCCGATGTATTATGGCCACAGTGGCAAAACTGGCGTTTTCGTAAAACGATCGGTATTGGTTATTTTAAGCCAACAGTCGGAAAATAAACCCTTTATAGCGCGTTGTTATATTTTCACGGCAACAGGCTATTACCCGACAGCGACGATATTGAATAAACAATAATGCAAGGCAGGATAATATCCTGAGGCTATCTTATACATATCGGTATAAGTTACAGCCGATCCCTGCACGATGAACAATAGCGTTCTGTTATTTTTTGATAAAACAGGCGAAGTAATGAATAAGGGGGCAAACGCCCCCTTAATATTTATTTCAGTCGTTTTCCAGCAACATCTACGACTTGCTCACCGTCTTCCTTGGCAAAAGCCCCTTTCTGCACATCCGGCAGGATATCCAGAACCACTTCGGAAGGACGACACAGCCGGGTTCCCAGCGGTGTCACCACAATCGGACGGTTAATCAGAATGGGATGTTGCAGCATAAAGTCGATAAGCTGATCGTCAGTAAAGCGGTCTTCAGCAAGCGCTAACGTTTCATACGGTTCAACGTTTTTACGTAGCAGCGCCCGTACCGTGATCCCCATATTGGCAATGAGTTTGACCAGTTCATCACGTGAGGGAGGAGTCTCAAGATAATGAATAACGGTCGGCTCGGTACCGCTGTTACGGATCATCTCCAGCGTGTTTCGCGAAGTGCCGCAGGCCGGGTTGTGATAGATGGTAATGTTGCTCATATCAGTATCTCATTACAAAGTGACAGAGAGACGTAGCGCCAGCGCAGCCAGCGTTACAAACAGCACAGGCAGGGTCATGATAATCCCGGTGCGGAAGTAGTATCCCCACGTGATCGTCATATTCTTCTGTGAAAGTACATGCAGCCAGAGCAGTGTTGCCAGGCTACCAATAGGGGTGATTTTCGGCCCCAGATCGCAACCAATGACGTTGGCATAAATCATCGCGTCTTTGATTACACCGGACGCGGTACTGCCATCAATCGACAATGCGCCAACCAATACGGTAGGCATATTGTTCATGATAGAAGACAGGAATGCGGTCAGGAATCCCGTCCCCAGCGTGGCCGCCCACAGACCTTTATCTGCCAGTAAGTTCAGCACACCGGAAAGGTATTCTGTGAGTCCGGCGTTGCGCAGCCCATAGACCACCAGATACATCCCCAGCGAGAAAATCACGATCTGCCAGGGCGCTCCGCGCAGCACTTTACCGGTGTTAATACCATGACCTTTTTTGGCCACTGCAAACAGGATTGCCGCCCCCACGGCCGCAATCGCACTCACAGGGATCCCCATCGGTTCAAGGACAAAAAAACCGACCAACAGAAGGAGAAGTACAATCCAACCGGTTCTGAACGTCGCCGGATCTTTGATGGCTTTTGCAGGTTCTTTCAGTCGCGCCAGATCGTAAGTGGGCGGAATATCTTTGCGGAAAAACAGATGCAGCATCACCAGCGTGGCAGTAATGGCGGCAATATCCACCGGCACCATGACTGACGCATATTCAGCGAATCCCAGTTGGAAGAAATCAGCCGAAACGATATTGACCAGGTTTGACACGATAAGCGGCAGACTGGCGGTATCGGCAATAAAGCCTGCCGCCATTACGAACGCCAGCGTGGTGCTTTTACTGAACCCCAGCGCCAGCAGCATAGCGATAACGATCGGCGTCAAAATTAACGCCGCGCCGTCATTGGCGAACAGTGCCGCCACCGCCGCGCCGAGCAGAACAATATACGTAAACAGCAGACGCCCACGCCCATTTCCCCAGCGGGAAACGTGCAGTGCGGCCCATTCAAAAAAGCCGGACTCATCCAGCAACAGACTGATGATAATGACGGCAATAAAGGTGGCCGTGGCGTTCCAGACGATATTCCACACCACCGGAATATCAGCAATGTGTATCACACCCGATGCCAGAGCCAGTACGGCACCCAGCGTGGCGCTCCAGCCAATGCCTAATCCCTTTGGCTGCCAGATAACCAACACGATGGTCAGGATGAAAATGGCTCCTGCCAGTAACATAAAACCTCCTGACAGGGCAGCAACGCCACCCTGTATGCGTAAAAAATTAACCTGCGAGCTGTTTGAGTTTTTCGATGCCCGTGGGCTCTGACGCCAGTAGCGGGACCAGCGCGACACGAGAGGCGTGCTGGTGTTTAACTGCCTCTATTTGCGGGAGTTCCTGTTGCGCACGCAGACGAAGCAACGGCGAACGGGTATCCGCAATGGAAAGGCTATTATTGATAATCCAGCCCCAGGGATGAATCCCCGCGCGTTCAAGGTCGGCCTGCAAATTTGCCGCCTCAAGCACAGGTGTGGTTTCCGGCAGCGTGACCAGTAACACTTTGGTTCGCTCCGGATCCTGAAGCTGCATCATCGGCGTGGTGAAATGGCCCTTATCGCCCATTTTCTTAGCAATTTCGCGGTGATACGCACCCGTGGCATCCAGCAGCAGTAGCGTATGCCCGGTGGGTGCCGTATCCATGACCACGAAACGCTTACCCGCTTCACGAATTACCCGTGAAAAGGCCTGGAAAACCGCAATCTCCTCGGTGCAGGGAGAGCGTAAATCTTCTTCCAGCAGGCGTTTCCCCGCGTCGTCCAGCGCTTTTCCCTTCGTCTCAAGGACATGCTGACGATAGCGTTCCGTTTCCTCGTGAGGATCGATCCTGCTGACCTGCAGATTGTTGAGACTACCGTTAAGGGTCGTGCTGAGATGCGCCGCAGGGTCTGATGTTGTCAGGTGTACATCAAATCCCATTTTGGCCAGTCTGACGGCAATGGCAGCCGCCATCGTGGTTTTCCCCACACCGCCTTTGCCCATCAGCATGATCAGGCCATGTTCATTGCGGGCGATTTCATCAATCAATGCAGAAAGCGAAGGAATTTCAGGGCGTTGCTGAATGTATTCTTCAGAAAATGACGCCGTCTCAGGTTGTGGGCCGAGAAGCCCTCTCAGTGCCGATACGCCGACCATATTGACCGGTTGAAGGAATAACGTGTCCGTGGGGAGCGCCGACAAACCTGCGGGAAGATTTGCCAGCGCCTCCTGCTCTCGCTGCCCTATTGCAGCAGTTAATGTGTCGCTTGCCGCGTCGGTTTCTGGCAGAACGCCGTTAATGACCAGAGACTGGTTTTTAAGTCCAATCGCCGCAAGTTCGTCATGCGTACGCGCAACTTCCTGCAATGTGGATTTTTGCAGCCGGGCGACTAACACCAGTCGGGTACGTTTCGGATCAGAAAGCGCCTCAACGGCATGAGCATACTGCTCACGCTGTTTCTCCAGTCCGGCCATCGGCCCGAGACAGGAAGCACCATCGGGATTGCTCTCAATAAAGCTGCTCCAGGCACCTGGCAACTGGAGAAGGCGAATAGTATGACCAGTCGGTGCGGTATCAAAAATGATATGGTCAAACCGGGTCAGCAGAGAGACGTCAGTCAGCAATCCGGTAAACTCATCAAAAGCGGCAATCTCTGTCGTGCAGGCTCCCGAAAGCTGCTCATTGATGCTTTTGATAACGTCTTCCGGCAAAAGACCTTTGATGGGGTCAACGATTCTGGCCCGGTATTCCTGCGCGGCGGCCTGTGGATCGATCTCAAGTGCCGACAATCCAGGCACGGTGGCTATTGGCTGAATAGTATTGCCAATAGCCTGGCCAAAGACCTGACCTACGTTTGAGGCCGGGTCGGTACTGACCAGCAGCACCCGTTTGCCCTGCTCTGCCAGACGAATTGCCGTGGCGCAGGAAATAGAGGTTTTACCCACGCCCCCCTTACCGGTAAAAAACAGGTAGGGAGGGATATTCTGTAAGAATTTCATCTGTCCTCCTGACATTTTCAACAACAGGACGTATCACCACCACAGCAACGTGTCGGCGCTAATCCCACCTTCTCCAGTGGAATACCAAACCAGCGAGCCAGTTCAGCGCGTTTTGGGTAACGCCCTGCCATCACCGTTTCGCCGTCCAGCAACAACAGTGGAAGCCCTTCTGCCCCAGAAGCCTCAAGAAATGCTTTCGCTTTCTCGTTCTGAACAAAACGCATCGGCTGTTGTGCCAGGTTGTAACGTTCGACCTGAACACCACGCCCTTTCAGCCATTGCACATCCGCAGAAAAATCGACCAGCACCTGATCAACATCTGTACCGCAGACGCCGGTGCTGCAACACAGCGCAGGGTCAAATACCGTTAACGTTTTCATTTCAATACCTCACATTCGAAAAATCATATGTGTTCAGGCAAATTTTTTAGATGCAAACCGCTTTACCGCTGCCAGAACAGTTTGCCGATGCCAGCTTACGGGCGATGGCCTGAACGTCGTCCTGTTGGCTTAACCAGGCCTGCTCTATAACCTGAGCAGACCAGGAAGGAATATGTGGAGATAAGCGGTAATGAACCCATTTCCCCTGCTTACGATCCAGCAATAAACCGCTTTCCCGTAGCATTGCCAGATGACGGGAGATCTTGGGTTGAGACTGATCCAGCGCCGTGCAGAGATCGCACACGCACAGTTCGCCCATCTCTCTGAGCAGTAAAACGATGCCCAGACGAGTTTCATCGGAGAGAGTTTTGAAGAGTTGTAGGGAAGTCAGAGACATCATTCCTCCTGTTCAATGTAAAGACAGGATACGCCGCTCAAAAATAAAATCAAACACACGTTCGCTAAAACAGATATGAAAACCAGCATTCCTCCATAAGTTCAGGTGTGTGACATAACGCATACTCTGCGTATCAAGCTGACCCGTGCTTTCAGCTCAGTATATGGCCAACGTACTGGCAGCCCCCCATGAGTAAAGACAGTATGGCGAAAGGCAGCATAGGTACCTCTCATTAACCATCTTTAATGACTCTAAAGTGTCTGTTAAACCTGTGGCTATTCAGCGATGAAAACGGCTGATACCATTGCCATAGCATCAACATATCAGTATCACCCCCCTTATTCATCTGTGGATAAAGACGCTAACGACATCACTGTCTGGCATTTTTCCATGGGACTTTAACGGAGTCGTTATGCGTAAATTGAACATTGGCGCCCGGGGACATGACCTCAGTGGGCAGACCCCGGCAGAAATGGTGGCCTTTTCCCGTGAACTGGGCATTGACGGTCTGCAGCTGGCAATCCACAAAAGCTGGGAAGAGGCATACAAAGCCCGCGATATTGAGACGATTGTCGGCAATATTAAGCAGATTCAGGACGCTGGGATATCGGTGTTCCTGCTCGCCAGTTACTTCAACCCGGTCCATTCAAACACCTCATTTTTGGCCAGTGAGATAGAGCGCGCGCGGTTCAATATCGACATGGGTCTGCGCTGCGGTATCGGGCTCATCGGTAGCGAAACGGGCTCTCTGAATGACGATGCATGGACATGGCATCCGGAAAACCACTCAGAACCCGCCTTTCAACACGTATTGGCCAGTTTCCAGCAGTTACAGCCCAATCTGGAACGTGCGCAATGTCGTTTCCTGGTTGAGCCTGTATACGATCATGTCATTTATGATGCCGACAGCCTGATGCGCCTGAATACTCAACTCGGCGAACACTTCTGCGTGACCTTCGATATTGCCAATTTGCTCAATGCTGACAATGCGGCGTCATGGGAGTCCATTTTCGAAGATTTCCTTAACCAGCACGGACCACGCATTCGTCTGTTCCACTTTAAAAATTTCGTCCTCGAAGGGGGGCAAAAAATCCCAGTTCGTCTGAATGAGGGCCTTATTGATTATCAGAAAGTGCTTACGATGCTGGCAAGTCACGGACTCACTCAGGTCCCAATCATCGTTGAGGAGTTGCAGGGAGAAGCGCTGAGTGACAGCGTGGCTTATCTGCGTCAACTGCAGTTTTGACCAGGCGGTCTGCCGTGACGTAGTGGCTTCAGGAACAGAATCGAGTACCCTGGCTGTTAATAGCCATGAACAATACTCGATTCTCCGGAAGGCGCGGTTGCCATTGTATTCTGGTGTTCCAGGAAGATGGAGGAGACGCTGCCGGGCTGGTGATGGATTGACAGGATCTCATCACTGGCCTTATCGGGCACGGAGGATCAGTCAAGTAAACAGCGGTTGGCCCGAATATCGCCATGGCGATAGTCAAATTCGTACCGATACTTTCCGGCGTGATAGATAACGTGCTCAGCGGCGGCGTATTTGAAAGGGCGGGCCATGGTGTGAAGCATCTCACAGCCGCGCTCGAAAAAGGTAAACATAGAAAGACCCATGCCATGATCGGTATTTTTGATGTAGCTACCATCAATATCGCTGGCATCAAAGATCAACATTTCGACAGGCCAGCCCAGCTCCAGCATGGTCTGCGCCATTTCCACTTTAGCCGCCAGCGGGGCGATATTGCGATCTTCAGCAGAATGAACCATCAGACAGAAGGTCTGATTGGCCCCCTGGCTGACCATCTGCTCCAGTTGTGAACGACTAAAACCCCGGATCAGGAATTCACTCGGACCGAAGTAATGGGGGTGCCCCGCGGTTTTGCGCCAGGGAGAATTTACGCACATCGCCAGCATCACCCGTTCGTTGGCCCCGGCGGAGTACTCACATGCCCCTATTTCGCGCCCGAAGACATAGGTGAGGTTGGGCTCCGCCCAGGAGGAGTTATCAAACAGCGCGCGCACCAGACCAGGCCTGAGTTTATTCACCAATTGTGCGAGATACCCCCCATAGGACGCGCCCACCAATATGATGTTGTCACGGTTGATCGGATAACGAGTCAGGACATCATTAATGGCAGCCACAATGTCCAGTGCGGCCATGATGCCAAAGTTTTGGTAGGAACCATCCGGTGGCGTCAACGAGGCGGTAAGCGTAAGAGGCACATCTGGTTTGAGGGCGCAAACAGCCTTTAACACCTGTTCATCTGTGCCATAACGGGCAATTTTGAGAGGCAAATGAGCTTCGAGTTGACGGCGGTCTTCAGGTTCAAACGTGACTTTAGCTCCGACCTGAGGACGTGAACGCATGCAAAAATATTCGACGCTCAGAGCCGCACAGCCGTGACGCTCGGCAACCTTTTCGCAGAAGGACTGGGTATAACCGCCAAGATCAGCACCAAAACCAGGTAAATAGACGACGAGCCCATGACTTCCCCGTTCGGGTTGGTAGATTCGATAAGGCACAGCGCGCTGGGGGCTCAGACCTAGCTCGAAATCGGGATAACCAGCAATGGTATGGTCAACGATAGTCATGATGATATGTCACTCCTGCATCAGGGAAATCGTAACGTACTCAGCAAATTTGTGATTAGATCATTACTCGGTTGATGAGGGACTCGCTGGCACAATCGCTCAATCCTTCTTCCACTATCGCCCGTAAGGTGCCAGTTCCTTATCCTTAATGGCGACCTTATTCTCCCCTGACTTAAATGCGACAGTCTGATTGTTCTGTGGCTGGGTTTGGTTGACCGCTACACGCTACTTTATTACGGCGATGAGAAGGAAATGAAACGGTCAGGCGATTGGTGGACTTCATCCTGAGACGAATATAAAAGACGCCATTGCGCTGATCAGTTTAAGCGCGTCATTCCTGATAGAGTCGTGTATTCGCCCAGAGGCAGGGGCTTTCCCCTTCTGACCTAAACTAATAACCGGACTGATTAAAATTGCAATGAACTAATATCACATTTAACCATAGTTATAATAGGGTCTTTTGGTTAGTCTGGTTTCTTAAACAAATAAGCGGGATCTATTTACCGTGGATATCAGCCTCCTCCTGAAAACAATTGTTGCCGCGATCCTTGTCCTGTGGGCCGTTGATGCTCTGAGGACAAAGCGAAAAAAAGAACATAGCGACCCTGCTATTGCAGAGGCTGATGCCCGAGAACGGCATCAATGGCGCTATGTCAGATGGGGGTTCCGGGTAATACAGATCGCATGCGCAATGTATTTCATCCTGTCAGCAATTAAGTTCATACTGACATAGCGACGGAATGCTGAGTTATTCGAAGATGAGGTCTTCTGATAATTAACCTCACCCTGCAATCTAACGGCATTAATGCTCGCCGCATAATATCATTCAAAAATCGCAGCTACAGTGACCCTTGAAACATCGTATCTAGTGATGTGATGGGCACCCCTTCCTGTATGTGGTCAGTCAGATTTCGGATCTGTTCCATGTAATATGACTTCATCATCAGTCCGCAATCGCTGTTTCATGCAGGTAATGCCAGCGGGGTTGCTCATTCTGGATATCAATTACGGCAACCGACCAGCGAGAGTGCACATTGCCTTCATTACGGTGAGTTTCACGGTAACGGCAAATGACTGAAGAATCCGACAACTGCAGGGTTTCAAAGCTATCAATGTCAATTTGGAGGTTCGGGCGATCACCGGTGTTATTGCGAAACAGGTTTTCCACCTCTGCAAAACCAATACTCTGCCCTTTCATGGTCACCATTTTGAACGACGGGCTGAAACTGCCGAGCAGGTGATTCAACGCGGCGGGATAATCAGAACGCCCCGCGAACACCTCTTCAATCCATCGATGCAGGTCTACTACGCTTTGATGTGCAATTAATTCTCTTTTTGATTGCATAACGACTCCGGTTGTTTATTGAGTGACATAAGGGTAAGCAGGGGCAGCAGGCCAGGCAGCGCAGCAATAAGGAAGGCCGAGTGATAAGCGGATGTTGTCGTGGTGAGTTGCTGCAACAGATTAAACAGCAGTGTGAAAAGCGCAGCACCAACGCTAAATGACATCTGCCGGTTGAGGTTCCAGACAGTGCTGGCCCGGGACAAATGTTCACCGGTAAAGTCGATCACCGCGGTAGTTTGCGCGGTATTTGCGCCAATACCGCCACCTATACCCATCAGCAAGCTCGACGAACATCATAGCACTCCTTTTGAACTGTGAATTTGTACTGTGTAAATCCTCCGTATTCAACAGCGGGAGGAATCATTCCTGGTTCCTGTTAAGCTCGTGTTGGCAAATCTGATGGCGGGTATTGAGACGAGCCCCCCCGATGGGCTGATGCCTTAAAAAAAATCAGGAGGCAAGTATCGCCTCCTGATGATATTTAAAACTCGCTTAAATATGGGCCTGAGTGCCTTTAATAGGCCTTACAGACAACATTTACTACGTTAAATGGCGCTGTTAAGACCTGCTCATCAACGAAGCTACTATTCCACAGTACATAAATTCTTTGCCCTGTGCCGGTTGTCGCTGTTTCTTTGGCCCACGATCCTTGCACATTGCCAGAACTACTCCAGGAAGGATATTGTCTCGGATCTCCCCATTCTCCCAAAAGCGTGCCGAGTGCGCGAGTCCCATTGCTGCTGGGCGCTCCGTTTGAGAGATCGGCATAGCTCGGCGTTTCGCGCCCTCTGGACTGGCAGGTAGCGTCGCCTTCGGCGGGGTCAGCCGAGGCCTGTGCTTCTGAAACAAACCAGTGATTTATGGTAAATGTGTAGGTTAGCGGCTGTCCTCCCCCTGTCGGCGTCGCCGTGATGGTGACGGTACTATTGGGGTCAGGGGGGGTTGACCGGATTGATACGACACCGGGCGAAAATATACGGATCCAATCACTGGCTTCCTGATTATAGGTCCAGGTGTAATTACTGGCATTAGCCGCATCACCATCAACGACAAGCTGGAATTCGGCTGAATAGAACCCTGTCTGAGGGAATCCAATATCGGGAGCAAAAGTATGCCCGCCAGCGATGACCGCGGTTATTTTGGCGGCAACAAAAGTGGCGGATTTACTCTGCCCGGTATCCGCCGCGTTTATTGCCGATGTTGCCTTAACCGTCACGTCCTCTCCAAATTCATCCTTCAGAGTAACGATCGCCTGGCCGCTGCTGTCGGTCTGAACAGAACTTGCGCTGAGGGTGGCGCTGCCGGTTGTCGAGAAATTCACCGCCGTATCAGACACAACGGCGCCGCTACTGTCTTTTACGGTAGCCGTAAAGGTAATAACGTCGGTGCCGTTCGCTTTTTGGCTGGTTATGTCCTGCTGTAGCGATACAACATTCAGGCTCAGAAACGTCGACGTGCGCACCATCGAACTGCCATTATCCAGTTTAGCAGTGATATCCACGGGGCCGCCCTGGGTATCCGTCATGCTGACGCTGGCGTTACCGCTGGTATCGGTGGCGCCTGACGGCGTCAGGACGACCGCTCCCCGGCTGGCAGTCCATTGAACGTTTTGATTCGGTAATAGGTTGCCTGTTCCATCTTTGACTGTCACGGTGACGATGTTTGCCTGAACGCTATCCGCTCTGCTGTTGTCCGGGGAAACCACCATATCGGTAATAACGGCGGTTGATTCGTTAGCAATAAACTGGCTGGACTGAGTTTTGTTGTCGCCATTGGCAAGCTGGGCTTTCAGGATCACCGTTTCCGCGACGGTATCGGTGAAACTCACCGACGCCTTCCCATTGCTTCCCGTATTACCCGACGGTGAGAGCTGCACGGTACTCTTATCGGCTGTCCAGGTGATGGCCTGATCGGCCAGCAGATTGCCCTGGCCATCGACCACGGTTGCCGTCACTTTGTTGGATGCGCTACCGTTGGCAAGGCTGCCGGTGGTGTCAAGCGTCAGTGTCTGAATCACTGCCGTACCCGCATCGGCCACAAACCGTGTCGGTAGCCCCTGGCTTTCGCTGCCAACCGTGACGGTAAGAGTGACCTCCTGCGCCGTGACATTGGTAAGGTTGACGGTGGCGATGCCATCGCTTCCCGTGGTTCCCGTCTGGCTGGCCAGTTGCGCAGTACCGGTGACGGTCCATCCGACATTCACACCGTTGAGAGGATTGCCATTGGCATCGACAACCGTAACGCTGCCGGAGTTGGTTGCGATACCGTTGGCGACGGCGCCCGTTGTTACGGTGTAGTCGCCAATTTTGGCGGTAGTGGCGTCAGCCACAAAGGTGCTGGAATGCGTCTCGCTGGTTCCCGATGATAGCTGAACTTTAACGTTTACCGTTTCGGCCTTGAGATCCGTAAAGGTGACGCTCAGCTGTCCATCCGGGCCGGTTTTCCCCGTTGCGCTGGCAAGTTTTGCCGTGCCGTCCACGCTCCACGATATGTCTGCATTGGGCACCCGGTTGTTTTGGGCATCAACGACTGTCACCGTGGCGGTGTTTGTCGCCGTACCGTTGGCAATGGCTCCACTGGTGACGGTGAAGGCGCTAATTTTCTCGCTTGCCGTATCAGGAACAAACAAAGAAGATGCGCTGGCGCTTTGCCCATTGCTGAGTTTAGCGGTCAACTGGAGGTTCTGGGCAACCGTACTGGTGTAGCTCACGGTTGTTTTGCCGGTACTGTCTGTTTTTCCCCCTGGCGTGAACGCGACATCCGTTTTATCGGACGACCATACGACATCTTCACCGACAATGGGATTGCCCGTCGCGTCTTTGACATACACCTCTGCGGTATTCGCATCGCTGCCGTCTGCGGCGCTGCCATCCTTCGTAACCTTCAGATTTTGTAAGGTCGCGGTACCCGCGTTTGCAACAAAGTGGCTCTGAACGGTCAGATTGTTGCCGTTAGCTAACTGGGCTTTTAGCGTCAACGTTTCGGCAATGGTGTCGGTGAAAGAGACCGTGGCTTTGCCAGTGCTATCCGTCGCGGAGGACGAAAACTTAACGCTGCTCTTATCCGCACTCCAGATGACATCTACTGCGCTCACCGGATTGCCGTTAGCATCTTTGACCGTGACTTCTGCCGTGTTGGCGGTGACTCCGTCGGCATAGCTGCTGTCTTTGGTGAGGGTTAAATCCTGCAATTGCGCCGTGGCGCTATTGGCGGTGAACTGGGCATTCGCCGTTTTTGTGCTGTTGTTATCAAGTTTTGCGGTTAACGTCGCGGTTTCTACCACGGTATCGGTAAACGAGATAACCAACTGACCATTGGCATCGGTCTGCGCTGCTGAGCTTGCTCTGGCGCTCTTTAAGGCAGCAAACGCCACCGTGTTTTTATCCGCACTGACCGTGACGTTGACGCCGTTGGCTGGATTGCCATTCTGATCCTTTACGGTCACCAGCGCTTTATTGGGCGTCGCCCCGTCGGCAGGGCTATTATTGGTCGTTATTGTAAAATCAGTTATCTGCGCATTGGCGGCATTAGAAACAAAGGTGCCTTGCTGGGTGGCGTTCAGATCTCCGGCACTCGCCTTAATGGTGACGGCTCCAGCCTGAGTCGAAACATATTGCGTCCGCGCCTGTCCGTTAGCATCCGTTGTTGTTTCGGTGTTTTTGAGTTTTGCCGGCGTTGTTACGGACCACGCAATTTTACTGTTGGCAATAGGGCGATTATTGATATCCGTGACCGTGGCGATAGCGCTATTGGGCGTGACGCCATCGGCTACGCTGCCATCTTTTTCTAAAGCCAGGATCAGATGGCTGACCATCACAGTATTGAAATGGCTGTCCTGCATGGCCGTTACGTTACCACTTTTTGCGCTCACCTGGACTGTCGCTGCGCTGGTGTTGGTCAGGTTAACAACGGCGATACCTTCGGCGTTAGTGACTGCTGCAGGAGCGCTGAGTTTAGCTTCACCGGAGGCCGACCATGCAATGGCTGCGTTTCGAACCGGCTCATTACTGCTGTTGGTGGCCAGTACCTGTAATGTATTTGGCGTAAAACCATCGGCCGGTGAATTATCAGTAATAACCTGCAGGTTAAGTTTACTCACCCCTTCATCTGGTTTCTTTTTATACTGCAAAATAATCTGGTTGTTACGCTCGACCAGGTCATAGCGGCTGCCTGCCAGGCTGCGCTCAGCCCGCACATTTTCCGGGTCAACCTGATAACGCCAGTCATGACCAAAGTCATAGCGAAAATTCGCCTGGAACTGGGTGTCGTCCATCGAATCCTGACCGCGTTTGTAGTTCACCGCCAACTGCACCAGAGGAACCGGCGTATAGCTGATGCCGGTGGTCACGGCTGAGGGATTGCTCTGCAGGTGATCGGTGTCGAAGAGGGCAACCTTATCGCCATAGTACTGTTCGTAAATCAGCTTCGCCCCGAGCTGCGGGTATGCGGGCAGATAGCCTTCGGCACGCACATCGTAGCCGTCCGCCGGTTTTTCATTGTAGTCGTCGAAGTCGCGCGAGCTGTGCCATTCGGTGGTGCCGACATAGGTGTTGGCCGACAGTTTCAGGTAGTTAGTCCAGGCCTCCGCGCCGAAACCGACGCGGCGGTTTTTGCCGGTGAAATCGTCGTCAAAAAAGACGTTGCCGCCGAACATCCAGTTTTCGGTATAGAAGGTGCGCACGCCCATGCCAACGTTGCCGGTGGTGCGACCATCGGGGGCGCGCAGGCCGAGCTGGGTAAACAGTACCGCTTTTTTATTATCATAAAGAGGGGCGAGGAAATCGACGGCGCTGTCGTCCCAGTTGCCGCTGTCGTCAACGTTGAGCTGAACGCGTGCGGTGCCGAACTGGCTGAGCCACTGCTGAGCCGTTGAAGAGGCATAGCCGGTGGCAGCGGATTTGGCGCTGTCGGCCACGCCGCTCGTTCCGCCGGAAGAGAGCGAGCTGGCGACGGAGCCTAATGTTCCGGCGTAGGGCAGTGAAGCGTCGGCTGACGGCTTGCTGCGGTCAACGGAAAAAGGCGAAGATACGGATGCCGAATCAGGCGGACTCTGCGCCAGGGCGCCGTGCGGCATGGCTGAAACCAGCGGGAACAATACCTGTAAAAAGATTTGTAACCACACCAGGAAGCGGAAACGTCTGCTTCTGTCAGTGACTGAAAGTTGATTCATTCTTAATTCTTCCGAAATCCTGTACGGTATGAGCAAAATGTAGTCTATCTGTAATAAAATGTTGCAGCAATAAACAATTTTTCATAAATAAGGCTGGGCGCGCGCAAAACGAGAGACGTCACTGAGCGCAAGACCGGGGCTAAAAGCCTGAGCTCTGCTATCAAATAACGCATTGTGCGTGCTGAATAAATTATTGGAATTTGATAATGATTCTCGATTATTTTCTAACCTGGTGTATTTTTGATATTTTGCAGAATGACACTGAAGAATTCTATTAATCTACATTCTGTGCTGAGAGAATCACAGAAAAATATCAATCCGATAATGGACTTTTTATAGCGATGAGGAAGAGTGAGATGCCCTGGGTCTGCACAAAAACTCTCGGACATCAGGCGATTAGCTACAACATATCGCGGAAAATTGACTGTAAGTCTATGGCTGCGCTAAGTTTTGCAGGGAATGAAAAACGGAGAGAAATCGTTCCGCCAGGCTATTGAATTTACCTGTCGATGCGATTAAGCCTAAACCCTGCTGATACAGGAGCGCCGTTCGGTGGTTTAGCCCGATTGGCTGTGTTTTTATGCAGAACAGTTTCGTCTTATTTGAGACTTAATGCAGTGCTTGCCAGATTTGAGATTGCTTTTACCGAGGTAATGGTATTAATTTTACAACCATAATACATCTGAAATTAAATTGTTACATTATACATGTTGGCATAAAACATACACCAAAAAACTACCCACCAGCTAAACCTGGATATATTTTCATACGTCAATTCAAATGACTGTTGAATAATTAATGCAATCACTTAAACAACTTTTTTAGAACTAAAATAGATGTAAATATATTTTCAGCAATATCAATATTATTTTTATCTCTCAGTGATTAACTGTTGAGTGGTAATCAACCTGACACCTGTCTGGCGTTGGGTATTCACAGCATCGCTGTAAGTTGCGGCACCATTTAAAAAGTAGAGAAGGCGTTTTCACATGGCAATTCCGGTTTATCTGTGGCTAAAGGATGACGGCGGTGCGGATATCAAAGGTTCGGTTGACGTCAAAGGGGTCTGAGGTCCAATGGAACGGAAACGTACATTAGTGTAGTAACTGCCTAATATATCAAAATATAATTGACACGAGTATATGCTCTGAACGTTGTGCTGTCGCGGTGTGAGGGTTGGAACTGCTACCGCCGAATAGTTATACCCTTACTTTCAGAGTAACTATCCGTGACAACTAACAGTGTACCTTGTGCTGGTAAATCGTCGTTCATTGGTCGAACGTTCACGATAACTTATGTTAAGTAATCTGTTGAAAGAAAAACGAGTTTTAACGAAGGTTTGCCACAAGGGGAGATTATGGAGCGGGCGAAGGGAATCGAACCCTCGTATAGAGCTTGGGAAGCTCTCGTTCTACCATTGAACTACGCCCGCTTTGAATTGCGTAAGGCATTATAAACCTTACGCTCTTGTTAGCAAGAGACTCGCACACTGACTGGCGATTAATTCGCCGTCAGCATTTTGGTTTACTCCCTTGCGGCGGTAAATACCGCAGAGGATCGATCGCGGTTGCACGGTAGCGAATCTGGAAGTGCAACCGCACGGAGGCGGCGTCAGAGCTCCCCATCGTGGCGATTTTCTGCCCGGCTTTCACGCTTTGCCCGTTATTCACCAGCATCGTGTCGTTATGCGCATACGCAGTGATGTATTCCTCATTGTGCTTGATCATGATGAGGTTGCCGTAGCCACGCAATTGGTTGCCGACATACACCACCTTCCCTGCGCCTGCCGCATAGATCGGGGTTCCAGACGCGGCGGAAATATCAATCCCTTTATTACCGCCATCCGCTGTCGAATACCGCAGAATAACTTTACCGTTGGCAGGCCATACCCAGCAACGTTGCCCCACCGGAGGCCAGGAAGACTGTGGCACCGCTGAAGACGGGGTAACCGCAGCCGTTTTCGTCGAGGATTTCGTCGCCGTTTTGCGGGATGCAGTGCTGGTTTTAGCCCCGCCGCTGACTTTCAGTTTTTGCCCTACTTCGATGGTATAAGGCGGTGAAATGCCGTTAAGACGCGCGATTTCCTTAACGCTGGTACCCGTCACACGCGAAATGCGGTACAGCGTGTCCCCTCGCTTCACGGTATAAACAGAGCCAGAATAGCTGCCTGCATCAGAGGATTGATCGCTGGAGCAGCCTGCTAATAGCAGCCCCGCACACAGTAACATCGCAATACTCAGGCTATTTTTGTTCAGGCATCCCGCACTCAAAACCATTCCTCGCAATATTTCCAGACGCCATATAATAACAGCCAGAAGCCGGATGCCCAATGTATTGCGTCCGGAAAGGATCTTCAATGAACGGTATCACGACGTTACGCACGTGTATCACAATGATTTGATTAAACTCATAATGATAAGTGGAGTAGGCAGAATCCTGCGGTTATTACCATCATGGCAGGGTTATATTTTTAACATCATCACACTTCCCTGACCTCCTGCCACCAATTTCCGCTTCTGGCGTAATTCTTGCCTGATTTGACGAATACATTGCCTTAAGAACCGAATGTTCAAATCAAGGGGACGTCTATGGAAGCGCGGGAAGCAACCGCAACCGGAGAATCGTGCATGCGCGTGGATGCCATTGCGAAAGTCACCGGGCGGGCTCGATACACTGATGATTATGTTATGGCGGGCATGTGCTACGCGAAATACGTTCGTAGCCCAATTGCCCATGGTTATGCCGCCAACATCAACTGCGACCAGGCCAAAAACCTGCCAGGGGTCCTGGCAGTCTTTACCTGGGAAGATGTGCCTGATATTCCGTTTGCGACAGCAGGCCATGCCTGGAGCCTGGATGACAAGAAACGTGATGTTGCCGACCGTTATCTGCTGACCCGCCACGTCCGCCATCACGGAGATGCTGTCGCTATCGTCGTGGCAAGAGATGAATTAACCGCAGAAAAAGCGGCGCTGCTGGTCAGCGTCGAATGGCAATCGTTACCTGTGATTACCACGCCGGAAGCGGCTCTGGCGCCTGACGCCGTCGAGATTCATGCCGGTGGAAATCTGCTTAAACAGAGCGAAATGACGACCGGTAATGTACAGCAAGAGATTGATGCGGCGGACTATAAGATTCAGGGCCGCTATCAGACTCCCGTCATACAGCATTGTCATATGGAAAGCGTGACCTCTTTTGCCTGGATGGAAGAGGATTCCCGGATTTCAATCGTCTCCAGCACGCAGATCCCCCATATTGTGCGTCGGGTGGTCGGTCAGGCGCTTGGTATTCCGTGGTCGTGCGTTCGGGTTATCAAACCGTATGTCGGCGGTGGTTTTGGCAACAAACAGGATGTGCTGGAAGAACCAATGGCAGCATTTCTGACCAGCAAACTCGGCGGCATTCCTGTGAAAGTGTCTCTCAGCCGCGAAGAGTGTTTCCTCGCTTCCCGCACCCGCCATGCGTTTACGATTAGCGGACAACTGGGCATTAACCGCGACGGCACGCTGAAAGGCTACAGTCTTGATGTCCTGTCAAATACCGGTGCTTACGCCTCGCACGGCCACTCCATCGCTTCCGCCGGTGGTAATAAAGTCGCTTATCTTTATCCTCGCAGCGCTTATGCCTACCGCTCCACAACGTGTTACACCAATCTCCCCTCCGCAGGCGCGATGCGCGGATATGGCGCGCCACAGGTGGTGTTCGCCGTAGAATCAATGTTGGATGACGCCGCCGCCGATCTGGGCATCGATCCGGTGGACATCCGTTTACGTAATGCTGCCCGTGAGGGGGATTCGAACCCAATAACGGGCAAACGCATCTACAGTGCAGGCCTACCGGAATGTCTGGAAAAAGGCCGCGAACTGTTCGAGTGGGATACGCGCCGCGCTGAATGTCAGAATCACCAGCAGGGCAATATCCGTCGGGGAATTGGTGTCGCCTGCTTTAGTTATACGTCCAACACCTGGCCAGTCGGGGTCGAGATCTCCGGCGCCCGTCTGTTGATGAATCAGGATGGAACGATCAACGTACAGAGCGGCGCCACCGAAATTGGCCAGGGGGCCGATACCGTGTTCTCGCAGATGGTGGCTGAAACCGTCGGCGTGCCGGTCAGCGATGTGCACGTCATTTCAACCCAGGACACCGATATTACGCCGTTCGACCCTGGCGCATTCGCCTCTCGCCAGAGCTATGTTGCCGCTCCGGCACTGCGCAAAGCGGCATTGCAGCTGCGGGCGAAGATCCTGGAGCACGCCGCTGAAATATTGCACCAGTCAGCCATGAGTCTGACGCTGACGGGAGGCAATATCGTCCTCTCCGACCGTCCAGAAGATCCGTTATTGTCATTAAAAGATCTGGCCATGGATGCGTTTTATCATCCGGAACGCGGCGGTCAACTGTCAGCGGAATGCTCGGTGAAGACAACCACGAATCCGCCCGCGTTTGGCTGCACGTTTGTCGATCTGACTGTCGATATCGCGTTGTGCAAGGTCACCATCAACCGAATCCTTAACGTCCACGATTCCGGGCACATCCTGAACCCGTTACTGGCAAAAGGTCAGGTACACGGCGGTATGGGGATGGGCATTGGCTGGTCGCTGTTTGAAGAGATGATCATCGATGCAGACAGCGGCATTGTGCGTAATCCCAACCTTCTGGATTACAAAATGCCCACCATGCCCGACCTCCCACAGCTGGAAAGCGCCTTTGTCGAAACGCAGGAGCCGCAATCCGCTTACGGACATAAATCGCTGGGTGAACCCCCCATCATTCCCGTCGCCGCGGCCATTCGCAACGCGGTAAGGATGGCGACAGGCGTAGCGATAGATACGCTGCCCCTGACGCCGAAACGTCTGTTTGAGGAGTTCCATCTGGCAGCTTTGATTTGAGGATAACACCATGTTTGATTTTGCTTCTTACCACCGCGCTTCGGCTATTTCCGATGCCATCAGTCTGCTGACATGCTATCCGCAAGCGAAACTGCTCGCAGGTGGGACCGACGTGCTGATTCAACTTCATCATCACAATGACCGCTATCGCCATATTGTCGATATTCACAATCTGGCGGAACTGAAGGGGATTACGCTTACCGACGATGGCGCACTGCGAATAGGCTCCGCCACCACCTTTAACGAACTGATTGAACACCCCTTAACGCAACGCCATCTCCCTGCGTTGTGCGCCGCTGCCGCCTCCATCGCCGGACCGCAAATCCGTAACGTCGCCACCTACGGCGGCAATATATGCAACGGCGCGACCAGCGCAGACTCTGCGACGCCAACCTTAATCTATAACGCCACACTTGAGATTCATTCACCAAAGGGGGTGCGTTTCGCCGCGATTAACGGTTTTCACACCGGTCCTGGCAAGGTTTCTCTTGAGCATGATGAAATACTGGTCGCCTTTCACTTCCCACCGCAGCCCACAACCCATAGCGGCAGCGCGCATTTTAAATATGCAATGCGTGACGCCATGGATATAGCTACGATCGGTTGTGCAGCCTTCTGTCGACTGGACAACAGTAATTTCAGTGAGTTACGACTGGCTTTTGGCGTCGCCGCGCCAACGCCAATCCGCTGTCAGCATGCCGAACAGACAGCGCAAAATGCACCATTGACCCAGCAAACGCTGGACGCCATCAGCGAAGCCGTCATACAAGACGTCGCCCCGCGCTCTTCCTGGCGTGCCAGTAAGGAGTTTCGTCTACATCTCATCCAAACGATGACGAAAAAAGTGATCAGTGAAGCCGTCGTCGCGGCGGGGGGAGTACTGCAATGAATCACACCGACAGAATCGCAATCGAATGCGAAATCAATGGCGTACCTTTTCAGCTAAGCATCATGCCGGGGATGCCGCTCTCCGAACTGTTACGCGAACAGGGATTGCTCAGCGTGAAGCAAGGGTGCTGTGTGGGTGAGTGCGGCGCCTGTACGGTACTGGTCGACGGAACCGCCATCGACAGCTGTCTGTATCTGGCCGCATGGGTGGAGGGAAAGCATATCCGCACTCTGGAAGGCGAATCAGTAGGGGGGCAGCTTTCCCACGTTCAAATGGCCTACGCGAAATCCGGCGCCGTACAGTGCGGCTTTTGTACGCCAGGTCTGATCATGGCAACAACCGCAATGCTGGCCAAACCGCGTAACCAGCCGCTCACCATTCTTGAGATCCGCCGCGGCCTGGCAGGAAATCTGTGTCGTTGTACCGGTTATCAGATGATCGTCGATACCGTGCAACGCTGTGAAGAGCAGAAATAAGAGAATATCCGGCCTGAACTCAGGCCGGATATTCAAAGATTTACACGTTCAACAGCTCATACTTTTTGATCTTGCGATACAGCGTGGCGATACCGATGCCCAACTCATCCGCCACCTGCTTTTTATTTGAGTGACGAGACAGCGCTTCGCGGATCATCTGTTTTTCCATCTCCTCCAGCGCAGTACCTCCGGCATCATCAGACAGCAGATGCGTGGCGCTGGTGACAATCCCATCGGAATCCGGCGCTTTGCCATTACTGGTAAGATTCGGCGGTAAAAGCGTACTGTCTATCACTTCACCAGAGGGAACAACGTTAACCAGATACTCCATCAGATTACTCAACTCGCGCAGGTTACCCGGCCAACGATGGCGCCTGAGCAGAGCCACAACATCAGGCGCGATACCCGGATAAACCAGCCCTAAACGGCGAGTATGCAGATGCAGGAAGTAATGCACCAGCAGTTCGATATCCTCCTGGCGTTCGCGTAGGGGCGGTAATGTGAGCGGAATGACGTTCAGGCGGTAGAAGAGATCTTCGCGAAATTTACCCTCAGCAATAAACTGCCCAAGGTTCTGGTTCGTGGCCGAGATAATACGGATATCTACCTGCACGGGGCTGCTGGCGCCAATGGGCAAAACCTCCCTCGCCTCAATAGCCCTTAGCAGTTTAGCCTGCAACATTAGCGGCATATCGCCAATCTCATCAAGAAACAGCGTCCCGGTGTTAGCCGCCTGAATCAGCCCTGTTTTTCCGTTAACTGACGCGCCGGTAAACGCACCTTTCACATAACCAAACAGTTCACTTTCCAGCAACTGCTCCGGAATGGCGGCACAGTTAATAGCGATAAACGGTTTATTTCGTCGTTCACTCAGTTTGTGGATCGCTCGGGCAACAACCTCCTTCCCTGTGCCGCTTTCCCCCACAATCATGATGCTGGAAGGACTGGGGGCAATGCGGCCAATCAACCGCTTAAGCTGGCGCATAACCCGACATTCGCCAACCAGTTGCTCAATATGCGGCTCGTCCGTAGCAATTGCCACGGACGAGCTGGTATGCGACTGGTGGAATGCCATCAGGAATAATTGCCGCCCCTGAACGCTATGTAACTGGCCGATGATCAGCTCACTTTTATCATCCCAGGAGACAATATGTTGCATATGCCCATGGGTGAAATTACTTTCAAACGTTAACGGTCTGAACCTGACTGATTTGCCCATCATATTATTCTGCGCAATGCCGAGTATTTTTAACGCCGTTTGATTAGCAAACTGCACACGGTTATCTTCATCAATAACCAACACGCCCTGGTCCATATTCTCAATCATCGTTGAGAATATTTTACTGATACTGTCACTCCCCCCTTGATCTTCCAGAAGTTTCGAAACGAAAATCGTGGATATATGGCGAACGTAATCTGAAAATTCCCGTAGGTTGTCATTGATATGTTCTTGTTGCTCATGCGTTACTGCAATCAGACTTATCACTCCCACACAACGATCCTGTAAAATAACCGGCGTTCCCAGGAAGGCCTTCTCACGACAATTTTCTTTGCTGTCACACCCTTCGCACAGCGGATCAAATCGGGAATGCGTCACCACTTTTTCTTTTTTTGTTTCGAGTACATAGCTCAGCAGTCTTGAATTGCCGCTCAATTGACGGCCGAGAAATTTTCCATACGCGCCAGTACCTGCGACGCGGCACAGGTTTTCATCAACGATCTCAACCTCGAGTTGCAAAACGCTGGCAAGCATTCTGGCGAAACGCTGAATTGTCGGTTGAATATGCATCAAAACGGACTGTGTAGTTGCGAGCACCATGCTTTACCTTCCGAAATCGCTTAAATGACTGATCATTTAGGACATTTATGGTTCGTAAAATATAATAATATTAACTCAGGCAGAATTTACTTTGATAGAAACACGGGCTGTTTATCATTTTCTAATGAAATTATGGAAGAGATATCACATTTCCATATCAATATGAGAATTACCGGCATTAGTTTATCAAACTGACGAGTTTTAGCGCTCGTGCCAGCATTAATCCTGACGACTGTTCATAGTGATAAATACAATATTTAAAAAGCCAAACGTTTTCGTTTATTCACATCTTTAGAGTACGCCAGCTTAATTTGTGATCAAGAACACATATCACCTGACAAAATACCCTTTCACCACCATTTATATAATTCTGGCACACTTATTGTTAGTCCCAGGTATGGCTGTGATAACCCCAATCAGGAGGCTTAGTCACAGTGAAACAAAATAAACCGCTTTTTGCCTGTCATTCCACTACCGGGACCTTACGATGAAAACTGTTAATGAGCTGATAAAGGATATCAATTCGCTGACCTCACACCTTCATGAGAAGGACTTTTTGTTAACGTGGGAGCAGACGCCGGACGAACTAAAACAAGTACTGGATGTTGCTGCGGCGCTGAAAATACTGCGTGCCGAGAATATCGCGACGAAAGTCTTCAATAGTGGATTAGGTATCTCTGTTTTCCGCGATAACTCCACCCGCACTCGCTTCTCTTATGCTTCCGCCCTCAACCTGCTCGGTCTGGCTCAGCAGGATCTCGACGAAGGAAAATCACAAATCGCTCACGGCGAAACCGTGCGTGAAACGGCCAACATGATCTCTTTCTGTGCTGATGCGATCGGCATTCGCGATGACATGTATCTTGGCGCAGGCAACGCCTATATGCGCGAAGTCGGCGCCGCGCTTGATGATGGTTACAAACAGGGCGTACTGCCGCAACGTCCAGCGCTGGTCAACCTGCAGTGCGACATCGACCACCCGACGCAAGCGATGGCAGACCTTGCCTGGCTGCGCGAACACTTTGGCTCGCTGGAAAACCTGAAAGGTAAAAAAATCGCCATGACCTGGGCTTACTCACCCAGCTACGGTAAACCCCTTTCTGTGCCGCAGGGCATTATCGGTCTGATGACCCGCTTCGGCATGGACGTCACGCTGGCGCACCCTGAAGGCTATGACCTGATCCCAGATGTTATCGAAGTCGCTAAAAACAACGCCAATGCCTCAGGCGGCAGCTTCCGCCAGGTCACCAGTATGGAAGAGGCATTCAAGGACGCTGACATCGTTTATCCGAAGTCATGGGCCCCGTACAAAGTGATGGAAAAACGCACGGAACTTCTGCGCGCTGACGATCACGCAGCCCTGAAAGATCTGGAAAAACAGTGTCTGGAACAAAACGCGAAGCATAAAGACTGGCACTGCACTGAAGAGATGATGAAGCTCACCCGCGATGGCGAGGCACTTTACATGCACTGCCTGCCAGCAGATATCAGCGGTGTCTCCTGCAAAGAGGGTGAAGTCACCGAAGAAGTGTTCGAAAAATACCGCATCGCCACCTACAAAGAAGCCAGTTGGAAACCGTACATCATCGCCGCGATGATCCTGTCCCGTAAATATTCAAAACCAGGCGCATTGCTTGAGCAATTGCTGAAAGAAGCGCAAGAACGCATGAAATAAAACCTCGAGCCGACCTGGCGGTCGGCTCTCCATTCCTGGAGGCCAAAAGGATAGGATATGTCCGTGTTCTCATTGAAGATCGATATTGCCGACAACCATTTTTATACTGGCGAAACATCACCGCTCTTTTCGCAAAAACAAGCCCGAGTGGCGCGCCAGTTCCACCAAAAAATCGCAGGATATCATCCGACGCCGCTCCGCGCGCTGGACGGTCTTGCCAACCTCTTTGGCGTGAAAAAAATCCTCGTCAAAGATGAATCACAACGTTTTGGACTTAACGCATTCAAGATGCTCGGCGGCGCCTACGCCATCGCCCGATTGCTCTGCGAAAAATATCATCTTGATATAGAGACGCTGTCCTTCGAGCAACTTAAAAAAACCATTGGCGAAAAAATGACGTTCGCCACAACCACTGACGGTAACCATGGTCGTGGCATCGCATGGGCAGCCCAACAACTCGGGCAAAATGCGGTTATTTACATGCCTAAAGGCTCCGCCCAGGAACGGGTTGATGCCATTCTCAACCTCGGCGCAGAGTGTATTGTCACCGACATGAACTATGACGATACCGTTCGCCTGACCATGCAGCATGCCCAACAAAATGGCTGGGAAGTGGTGCAGGATACCGCCTGGGAAGGCTACACCAAAATTCCCACCTGGATTATGCAGGGCTACGCCACTCTGGCTGATGAAGCGGTAGAACAGATGCGTGAAATGGGCGTCACGCCTACTCACGTTCTGCTGCAAGCGGGCGTTGGCGCAATGGCTGGCGGCGTACTGGGCTACCTGGTGGATGTCTACACCCCACAACAGCTACACAGCATCATCGTCGAGCCGGATAAAGCCGACTGCATTTATCGTTCAGGCGTAAAAGGTGACATCGTTAATGTCGGCGGCGATATGGCCACCATCATGGCCGGTCTGGCCTGTGGTGAACCGAACCCGCTCGGTTGGGAAATTTTGCGTAACTGCTCAACACAATTTATCTCCTGCCAGGACAGCGTTGCCGCGCTGGGGATGCGCGTGTTGGGCAATCCATTGGGCAACGATCCGCGAGTCATCTCTGGCGAGTCAGGCGCCGTGGGCTTAGGCGTTCTGGCGGCTGTCCACCATCACCCGCAGCGTCTGACCTTGATGGAAAAACTGGCGTTGAATAAAGACTCCGTCGTGCTGGTCATCAGTACCGAAGGCGATACCGATGTGAAGCACTATCGTGAAGTCGTCTGGGAAGGCAAACATCCGGTCGCACCGTAATCATCCTATTGGAACCGACTCCGTAGGAGATACGGGGTTAAATACTGGAGAAAAATAATGGCTAAGCACATTCCATTCAAATTGATTCTGGAAAAAGCAAAAGATTACCAGGCCGATATGACGCGCTTCCTGCGCGATATGGTCGCCATCCCCAGCGAAAGCTGCGATGAAAAACGCGTCATACATCGTATTAAAGAGGAGATGGAAAAAGTCGGCTTCGATAAAGTAGAAATCGATCCGATGGGCAACATCCTCGGCTATATCGGTCACGGCCCACGTCTGGTCGCGATGGACGCCCATATTGATACCGTGGGTATCGGTAATATCAAAAACTGGGAATTCGATCCCTATAAAGGCATGGAAACCGATGAACTGATCGGCGGACGCGGTACGTCTGACCAGGAAGGCGGTATGGCGTCAATGGTTTACGCTGGCAAGATCATTAAAGATCTCGGTCTGGAAGATGAATACACGCTGCTGGTCACCGGTACGGTGCAAGAAGAGGACTGCGATGGCCTGTGCTGGCAGTACATTATTGAGCAGTCAGGCATCCGTCCAGAATTCGTCGTGAGTACCGAACCTACCGACTGCCAGGTGTATCGCGGACAACGTGGCCGTATGGAAATTCGCATCGATGTGCAGGGTGTCAGTTGCCACGGTTCGGCGCCGGAACGCGGAGATAACGCCATCTTCAAAATGGGCCCGATCCTCAACGAATTACAGGGACTCTCACAACATCTGGGCTATGACGAATTCCTCGGTAAAGGCACCCTGACCGTTTCTGAAATCTTCTTCACCTCGCCAAGTCGCTGCGCCGTTGCAGACAGCTGCGCAGTTTCTATCGACCGCCGCCTGACCTGGGGTGAAACCTGGGAAGGCGCGCTGGAAGAAATCCGCGCCCTGCCTGCCGTCAAGAATGCAAACGCCGTAGTCTCCATGTACAACTACGACCGTCCATCCTGGACCGGGCTGGTTTACCCAACCGAATGCTACTTCCCGACCTGGAAAGTAGAAGAAGATCATTTCACCGTTAAAGCGCTTGTCAGCGCCTATGAAGGGCTGTTTGGTAAAACGCCGGTCGTTGATAAATGGACCTTCTCCACCAACGGTGTTTCGATCATGGGGCGTCACGGTATCCCGGTCATCGGCTTTGGACCAGGCAAAGAACCAGAAGCCCATGCGCCGAACGAGAAAACCTGGAAATCTCATCTGGTCACCTGTGCCGCAATGTACGCGGCTATTCCGCTGAGCTGGCTGGCAACACAATAATTATCCTTCACTCGTCTCCCTCCGGTTTGCCGGAGGGAACATGGAGTCTGCTATGCGCGTATTAATCAAAAATGGCACTGTCGTTAACGCTGACGGACAAGCAAAGCAAGATTTACTGATTGAGAGCGGCATCGTACGCCAACTGGACACAGAAATTACGCCGCAGCTCCCCTGTGAAGTTATTGACGCTGCAGGCTGTTACGTTTTCCCCGGTGGCGTGGATGTGCATACACATTTCAATATTGACGTAGGACTTGCCCGTAGCTGTGATGATTTTTTTACCGGTACCCGCGCGGCGGCGTGTGGCGGTACAACAACCATTATCGACCATATGGGATTTGGGCCGACAGGATGCCGGTTGCGTCATCAACTGGAGGTTTATCACGGTTATGCCGCGCACAAAGCGGTGATCGATTACAGCTTCCACGGCGTCATTCAGCATATCAATCACGCCATCCTCGATGAGATCCCGATGATGGTTGATGAGGGGATCAGCAGTTTCAAACTGTATCTGACCTATCAGTACAAACTCAACGATGACGAAACGCTGCAGGCGCTGCGCCGTTTGCATGAGTCCGGCGCGCTGACCACCGTACATCCGGAAAATGACGCCGCTATCGCCAGTAAACGCGCGGAATTTATTGCTGCGGGGTTAACGTCCCCACGCTATCACGCTCTGAGTCGACCGCTGGAGTGTGAAGCTGAAGCTATCGCCAGGATGATCAATCTTGCGCAGCTCGCCGGCAACGCACCGCTGTATATCGTCCACTTATCCAACGGATTAGGGCTGGACTATTTACGCCTGGCCAGAGCCAACCATCAGCCTGTGTGGGTAGAGACTTGCCCGCAGTATCTCCTGCTCGATGAGCGGCGTTATGACGCAGAAGACGGCATGAAGTTCATTCTCAGCCCGCCATTACGCAATATCCGCGAGCAGGACAAACTCTGGTGCGGCATCAGCGACGGCGCGATCGATGTGGTGGCAACCGATCACTGTACATTTTCGATGGCACAACGCCAGCAGATCTCCGGCGGAGATTTCAGCCGTTGCCCCAATGGGTTACCCGGTGTGGAAAACCGTATGCAGCTCCTCTTCTCCCACGGCGTTATGAGCGGGCGTATTACGCCCGAGCGTTTTGTCGATTTAACCAGCGCGATGCCCGCCAAACTGTTCGGTCTGTGGCCGCAGAAAGGGCGGCTGGCGCCAGGTTCTGATGGCGATGTGGTCATTATCGATCCGCGACAGCGCCAGGAGATTCGCCATACCAACCTGCACGATAACGCCGGTTACTCCCCCTGGGAGGGGTTCCACTGTCAGGGAACGATTGTCAGAACACTCTCCCGTGGCGAAACCCTCTTCTGCGATGGTGTTTTTACAGGTAAAGCGGGTCGCGGGCGATTCCTGCGACGCAAACCATTTACGCCTCCCGCGATGTCATCACAGCCCGGGATTCATGAAACAGACAACGGAATAAAATGAGTGAGGAAAAATGAGTAAGAAAATTGTTCTCGCGCTGGGTGGGAATGCGCTGGGAGAAGATCTGGCGGGGCAGATGCAGGCGGTTAAAATTACCTCCCAGGCCATTGTGGATTTAATTGCGCAAGGCCATCAGGTGATTGTCACCCACGGCAACGGACCTCAGGTAGGAATGATCAACCAGGCTTTTGAAGCCGCAGCAAAAACTGAAGCGCATTCCCCCATGCTGCCGATGTCCGTCTGCGTGGCGTTGAGCCAGGGCTATATCGGCTACGATCTGCAAAACGCGCTACGCGAAGAGTTGCTCTCTCGCGGTATGCACAACCCGGTTGCAACGCTGGTGACTCAGGTAGAAGTCGACGCCAACGATCCTGCCTTCCTCAATCCGACCAAACCGATCGGTTCGTTCTTTACTCAGCAGGAAGCAGAACAACTGGAGAAGCAAGGTTATACGTTGAAAGAAGATGCTGGACGTGGTTACCGCCGCGTTGTCGCATCACCTAAACCGGTAGACATTATCGAAAAAGAGACGGTCAAAGCGTTGGTTGAGGCGGGTCAGATTGTCATCACCGTTGGCGGTGGTGGTATTCCGGTGATCCGTGAAGGCCATCATCTACGTGGTGCCAGCGCAGTCATCGACAAGGACTGGGCCAGCGCCCGACTGGCGGAGATCATCGATGCGGATATGCTCATCATCCTGACCGCAGTTGAAAAAGTGGCAATTAACTTTGGTAAACAAAATGAACAGTGGCTGGATCGCCTGTCGTTAAACGATGCAGAGCGCTTTATCAACGAAGGCCATTTTGCCAAAGGATCAATGCTGCCAAAGGTCGAGGCTGCCGCCTCATTTGCCCGTTCCCGTCCAGGACGCGAAGCCTTAATTACGGTGCTGAGCAAGGCGAAAGAAGGGATTGAAGGAAAAACTGGCACTGTTATTTGCCAGTAACCCGTTCGCCCGGTGGCGACTCTAACACATCTTATCGAGCCTACATTGCGAGTATGAGTTGTAGGTCCGATAAGATAAGCACAAAACCAGCCAGCGATTCGACTTCAGGCAACCTCTAATACGTCCTTCGTCGCTTTCACGCCCTGATGCATCAGCATCATTAAGGCCTCCAGTACACCGCCGCCAATTGCTCTTGCTTTGTCAGATACGCTGGTAAAATCAGCCGTCTCGCCACGG
The DNA here is from genome assembly GCF_029338175.1 of Citrobacter enshiensis. Lineage (NCBI taxonomy): Bacteria > Pseudomonadati > Pseudomonadota > Gammaproteobacteria > Enterobacterales > Enterobacteriaceae > Citrobacter > Citrobacter enshiensis. Next base: position 835,493 of record NZ_CP119862.1, on the reverse strand, counting down.
GGGTCAATATCGCCGATTTTAAAACCGCCCACGACCGCCAGCCCGTCATTTAACAATCCGCGCACCATTCCCGACAGCGGCGCTTTAATTTCACTTTCGCCAACCCAGGCAATCACGTCGCCCTCTTCCACCAGGTCGCCCAATTTAACGTTGGTCCGCATGATGCCCGCAGCTGGCGCGCGGATCACGCGCCGCGAAGTATGCCCCATAATATTTCCAGGAACACCGGTATTCTCCTGTGCGCAACCGGAGTAAATGACTTGTCCGAGCCAGTGCCCGCGATTTGTTTCAATCACCGCATGACAGTCTTCACCCGCAGTAAATCCAGGCCCAAGGGCAATGGTCACTGGCGCCATACCGGAGCGTGTCCCCAGGTTTTGTTTTGCCAGAATAGCATCCACCACGCAAACAGGTTTCAGCGAATCAACCAGCGTACACGCAGGATCAATCAATACGGGAATAAAACCGCGATCCGACAGCGTGACCGCGTCCTCTGAGGTGGTTGCCAGTCGCGCCGTCACGCCTTCTACCGTCATCTCACCATCGAATACGGCCTGTGCAAATGCCACGCTACGGCGGATCACTGTCGGTTTTTCCACCTCCAGCATGATCACTTTGAATCCGGCATGGAACAAACGCAACGCCACACCACTGGCGATATCCCCCGCGCCACGAATCACCACACGTTGATGTCCGGACGGATGTGCCGCTCGCATCATCAATCCACCAGGAGCATTGTTTTTAACCTGTAGGATCTCCGCCAGCACGCTTACTGCAATCTCCTGCGGCGTTTCAGCACCAATGTTATAACCCACCGGAGCATGCAGGCGGGCAATGTGTTCTTCACAGACGCCTTTTTCCCGCAATTGACGCATGAAAAGCTGGACCTTACGGCGACTCGCCAACAAGCCGAGCCATGCAATGGGTCGTTCGATCAGCTTGTCCAACGCTTCCCGATCCTGATTGTTCGTCGCGATGAGTACAAAATTATCTTCCCGGATCTCCAGTGCATCCACTGCGGCGGCAAAGGAGTCGGCATGCAACAAGTGGACAGACGGAGGAAAGGATTCAGGGTTTAAACTGTCGCGATAGATATCCGCCACGGCAATATCAAACCCCAGCAGCGCTGCGCCCTGCGCGATTGCGCGATTCACATGCCCGGCACCAATTAATACCAGACGAGGTCGCAGACCGTGCACACTAATAAACACTGACATCGCGCCCCCGCAATCCGATCCCACAGCATCAGCCCCGTTACGCGCCATCCGCCCATGAAACAGACGCGGTTTTCTTTCTTGCAACGCCTGTAGCGATTCATCAATAACTTTACGTTCTACCATCCCACCGCCAATGGTACCGATGATAGACCCATCCTGACGTACCAGCATTTGTGCGGAATGGCGGGGCGTTGAACCCCGGCTATCAACAATTTGCGCCAGCGCAAACGGACAATTTAGCACTTCAAGTCTTGCAGCCTCTGTGAAAATATTCATAAAAACCTCAATGGATATCCTTTCGGTAACCCGGTTTCCCGGGGTCGCTATCTCACAAATCTGCGTGTGATTGCAGGGCGTTCCTGAGCATCCCCCAACCAGACGGCATCAACATCTCCCTGTAATAGCGGTTGAATCAGTTCATTTTCATCAACGTTATTCTCACATTGAGAAAAACGGTTGATGAACCAGATCCGCCGACTGGTTGGCGGTGCGTTCTTAAATGCGCCCTGCGGATGTTGAACCAGCCGGATAAGATCCCTCAGCTGTAGGGGAACCTCTGCCCTCAGGCCAGTGATCCCAGCAAACTGTGGCCATCGATGCACATTGTCTGCCCCTGTTTTTTCCCCCAGGGTATGCCCGCCCATAACGGCAATCACACTGCAACTGCATTCAGGTATGCAAGGTTCGTGCTCATCCGGCGCTTTCAGTGGGAATCCACGGGCGCCATCAGCCTCGACGAGAATCACGTCACATTCTGGCCGTTCAACCAACGCGTCAATCACCGCGGGCTGAAAGCCGCGGGCTTTCCCCAACGGCGCTTTCCACGCGTGGAAACAAACCTGTATGGGTTGCATGAGTTGTTGACGAGGTAATTTCGCGGGTTCGTGGCAGAAGATGATCGGCCAGGGCGTTTCAGGCAGAAACATATGCGTAGTGGTCGTGATCAACACCCGTCGGCCACAGGCGTGAAAAAGTTGAGCCAACCAGAAAAGGGTGCTGGTTTTTCCCCCGGCTCCGACAACCGAAATAATCGACGGGTGGTTCTGCACACCCAAATCAAAGAATAAAGATGTGGGGGTTATTATACTCTTCACTATCCTTCATGAGCCTCTTTGGTGACGACATTCTCTGGTCACGCCATAACAACCAAATAAAGGGATCACTATGCCAGATATCGACTGCATAATTACTGCTGCCGGATTATCATCAAGAATGGGAAAATGGAAAATGATGTTACCCTGGCAAGAGGGAACAATTCTTGATGCAAGTATCAAAAACGCATTGCAATTTTGCAGCAGAATTATTTTAGTCACCGGTTATCGCGCCGATGAACTTCATCGCCGTTATGCAGGCCAGTCGAATATCATTATTATCCACAACTCAGAGTATGCCCATGGATTATTTTCGTCAATACAAACGGCAGCGACCGCAGTGAGCAGCGAATTCTGCTTTATCACTCATGGCGATATGCCCAGTCTGAATGTGAATATCTTTAGCAAACTCTGGTCGTTACGTAACAATGGTGCCCTCATTCCATGCTATAAAGGAATGCCAGGACACCCTGTTTTATTGCCAAAATCGTGTCTGATACAGGCTATATCTCAACCGAATGTCAGCAGTATGCGCCAGGCATTACTGATGGGCGAACATTATACGATTGAAATGACAGATGCTGGCATTACTTTAGATATCGATACTCCCGAGGATTTTATTAATGCACAGAAAAAGTAATATAAAAAATCAACCGACTGAGTTAAACGATTGCGTTCAAATATTTTAACCGCATCCTCCCTCCTTATCATAATGATAAGAATTCGCTAATTTTGAGAAAAATAAGCAACCTCATGAAACACCCCTTGCCAATATCCGCTCAGACTGATTTTAATTCTCATTTGGTATCTGTGAGATATTTCACAAAGCACGACCAAGATTAGAACCCCCTCACAAAATTTTATTTTTATGCCGTTGGCTCGTAAGAGTGGTGCGAATGTTGCTCTATATCCCCAAACCGCCGGATTTATCTATACCGGTCAATCAATGATATCTGTATAAGCTAAGGAGAGGGTTATGGGGGATATTATGCGTCCCATTCCGTTTGAGGAGCTTTTGACGCGCATATTTGATGAATACCAACAACAACGCTCTATCTTTGGTATTCCCGAACAACAGTTTTACTCGCCAGAAAAAGGGAAGTCGGTCAGCGTGTTTGGTGAAACCTGTGCCACTCCCGTCGGCCCCGCCGCCGGCCCGCACACTCAGCTTGCCCAAAACATCGTCACCTCCTGGCTAACCGGTGGTCGTTTCATTGAACTCAAAACAGTCCAGATTCTGGATCGTCTGGAGCTGGAAAAACCCTGCATTGATGCTGAAGATGAGTGCTTCAACACCGAATGGTCCACCGAGTTCACGCTGCTGAAAGCCTGGGATGAATACCTCAAAGCCTGGTTTGCCCTGCACTTGCTGGAACAGTTACTGCAGCCTTCCGACTCCGACGCGGGTAAGTCATTTATCTTTAATATGAGCGTCGGCTACAACCTTGACGGAATTAAACAGCCGCCGATGCAACAGTTCATCGACAATATGATGGACGCATCGGCGCATCCTAAGTTTGCGCAATACCGCGACACGCTCCACCAGTGGCTGCATGATGACGCATTTTTGGCGCGTCACGACCTGACCCAACAACGAGAAAACCTGCAGGCATTACCAGCCCGCATCCCTGCCAACATGGTGCAAGGGGTCACGCTTTCGACTATGCACGGTTGTCCACCGCACGAAATCGAAGCCATCTGCCGCTACATGTTAGAAGAGAAAGGGCTGAATACCTTCGTGAAGCTCAACCCCACGCTACTGGGCTACGAGAGAGTGCGTGAAATTCTTGATAACTGCGGCTTCGGGTACATTGGACTGAAAGAGGAGTCGTTCGAGCACGATCTTAAGCTGGCTCAGGCCCTGGAAATGCTGCAACGGCTGATGGTGCTGGCAAAAGAAAAATCTCTCGGTTTCGGCGTAAAACTGACTAACACGCTGGGGACTATCAATAACAAAGGCGCACTTCCCGGCGAAGAGATGTACATGTCTGGTCGGGCGCTGTTCCCACTCTCCATCAATGTGGCCGCCGTACTTTCCCGCGCCTTCGACGGCAAATTGCCGATCTCCTATTCCGGCGGAGCAAGTCAACTGACGATCCGCGATATCTTTGATACCGGTATTCGCCCTATCACCATGGCAACCGACCTGCTGAAACCCGGCGGTTACCTGCGCCTGAGCGCATGCATGCGGGAACTGGAATTATCAGATGCGTGGGAGATGAAACACGTCGACGTCGCACGCCTGAACAAGCTGGCGGAAGACGCCATTACCATGGAGTACACGCAGAAACACTGGAAGCCGGAAGAGCGTATCGACGTTGCTGAAGGTTTACCGCTTACCGACTGCTATGTCGCGCCATGCATTACAGCCTGCGCCATCAAACAGGATATTCCGGAGTACATTCGCCTGCTCGGCGAGCACCGCTATGCCGACGCGCTGGAACTCATCTATCAACGCAACGCCCTCCCCGCCATCACGGGCCATATCTGCGATCACCAGTGTCAGTACAACTGTACCCGACTGGACTATGACAGCGCGCTGAATATCCGCGAACTTAAAAAAGTCGCGCTGGAGAAAGGCTGGGAAGAGTACAAACAACGCTGGCATAAACCGGCCGGTTCCGGTTCCCGTCATCCTGTCGCGGTGATTGGCGCAGGTCCTGCGGGGCTTGCTGCAGGTTACTTCCTCGCCCGGGCAGGGCATTCAGTCACCCTGTTCGAACGTGAAGCAAACGCGGGCGGCGTGGTGAAAAATATCATTCCTCAGTTCCGTATTCCGGCGGAGTTAATTCAACACGATATCGACTTTGTCGCCGCTCACGGCGTGAAGTTTGAGTATGGCTGCGCGCCGGATCTGACCGTTGAACAGTTAAAAAATCAGGGCTACCAGTATGTCCTGATCGCGACCGGTACGGATAAAAACAGCGGCGTGAAGCTGGAGGGTGATAATCCACACATCTGGAAATCACTCCCCTTCCTGCGCGAATACAACCAGGGAGCAGACCTGACGCTGGGCAAACATGTGGTGATCGTCGGCGCAGGTAACACCGCGATGGATTGCGCTCGTGCCGCGCTACGCGTACCCGGCGTGGAAAAAGCCACCGTCGTTTATCGTCGCTCTTTACAGGAAATGCCCGCCTGGCGCGAAGAGTACGAAGAAGCGCTGCATGATGGCGTTGAATTCCGCTTCCTGAACAATCCGGAACGTTTTGATGCCGACGGCACGTTAACGCTGCGTGTGATGTCACTTGGCGAACCCGATGAGAAAGGTCGACGCCGTCCCGTTGAAACCGGCGAAACCCTGACCCTTCATGCTGATAGCCTGATCACTGCCATTGGCGAACAGCAGGATACTGAGGCGCTGAATGCAATGGGTGTACCGCTGGATAAGAATGGCTGGCCGGAGATCAACAATAGCGGTGAAACACTTCTTACCAACGTCTTTATGATCGGCGACGTCCAGCGCGGTCCCTCTTCCATCGTTGCGGCCATCGGCTCTGCACGTCGGGCTGCGGATACCATCCTCTACCGGGAAAATATTCGTTCCCACCACGGAGATAAGCGCTGGAACAACGTCAGTCCCGCAGAGATCTATCAACGCAAAGGCGCAATATCCGTTGCGATGGTCGACAAAGACGATCGCGACGCGTTTGTTGCGCAGGAAGCGGCGCGCTGCCTTGAATGCAACTACGTCTGCAGCAAGTGCGTTGACGTTTGCCCGAACCGCGCCAACGTTTCGATCCCCGTTCCCGGCTTCCAGAACCGCTTCCAGACACTGCACCTGGACGCGTATTGCAACGAATGCGGTAACTGCGCTCAATTCTGCCCGTGGCAAGGGAAACCGTACAAAGACAAGGTCACTGTCTTCAGTCTGCCACAGGATTTCGACAACAGCAGCAACCCGGGATTCCTGGTGGTAGATGACCAGGTACGGGTACGGCTGAATAGTCAAAACTGGGTATTAAACATGAACAGCGAAGGTCAGTTCGCCAGCATACCGCCAGAGCTGGATGAAATGTGTCGCATCATCAGCTATGTCCACCAGCATCATCATTACCTGCTGGGTCGCGTGGAGGCGTAATCATGTTGATTCTGAAAAATGTCACCGCCGTACAGCTCCACCCGGCAAAAGTGCAGGAAGGCGTTGATATTGCCATCGAAAAAGACGTTATCGTCGATATCGGCGATGCACTGACGCAGCGCTACCCTGCAGCGCAGTGGAAAGAGATGCATGGTCGGATTGTGATGCCGGGACTGGTCTGCGCGCATAACCATTTTTACTCCGGTTTATCACGCGGGATCATGGCGCAAATCGCCCCTAGCCCGGATTTTATCTCGACGCTGAAAAACCTCTGGTGGCGACTGGATCGTGCGCTGGATGAGGAGTCGCTCTACTACAGCGGGCTGATTTGCTCGATGGAGGCCATTAAGAGCGGATGCACAGCGGTCATCGATCACCATGCGTCCCCGGCATATATTGCCGGGTCGCTCTCCACGCTGCGCAGCGCATTTTTAAACGTTGGCCTGCGCGCCATGACCTGCTTTGAAACCACTGACCGTAACAATGGAATCAAAGAGTTACAGGAAGGTGTCGAAGAAAATATTCGTTTCGCTCGCCAGATAGACGACGCACGTAAAACCGGAACCGAGCCGTATCTGGTGGAAGCGCATATTGGCGCTCATGCCCCCTTTACGGTACCGGACGCCGGACTGGAGATGCTACGCGAGGCGGTTAAAGCGACGAAGCGTGGGTTACATATCCATGCCGCAGAAGACCTTTATGACGTTTCCCACAGCCACCACCTGTACGGCAAAGATTTGCTGGTCAGGCTGGCTGAATACGACCTTATCGACAGTAAAACGCTGGTGGCGCACGGCCTGTATCTGTCTGCAGAGGATATCGCTCTGCTGAATCAGCAGGATGCCTTCCTGGTGCATAACGCCCGCTCGAACATGAATAACCATGTCGGCTACAACCATCACCTTACCCACATCCGTAATCTGGCGCTGGGTACTGACGGTATCGGCTCCGACATGCTTGAAGAGATGAAGTTTGCCTTCTTCAAGCATCGCGACGCGGGCGGACCGCTCTGGCCAGACAGTTTTGCTAAAGCGCTGGCTAACGGTAACGAACTGTTGAGTCGTAACTTCGGGGCGAACTTTGGTCGACTGGAAGCAGGGTACAAAGCTGACTTAACCCTCTTCGATTATTCAGCGCCCACCCCGCTGGTGGCGGAGAACGTCGCCGGGCATATCGCTTTCGGTCTCGGTTCAGGCAGCGTGCATAGCGTCATGGTAAATGGCGTGATGGTGTATGAGGACCGCCAGTTCACTTTCGATTGCGATTCAATTTATGCGCAGGCCAGAAAAGCCGCCGCCAGTATGTGGCGCCGGATGGATGCACTGGCATAGCCCACGCCCTCTCCTTCTGAGGAGAGGGATTGATGAGGAAAGATGATGATTGATCAATTTTTCAGGCCCGACTCCGTAGAACAGGCGCTGGAACTTAAGCGCCGCTATCAGGATGATGCCATCTGGTTTGCCGGGGGCAGCAAACTCAACGCCACGCCAACACGTACCGAGAAACGTATTGCCATTTCCTTGCAGGATCTGGAACTGGATTGGGTGGACTGGGACAACGGTGCATTGCGTATCGGGGCGATGACTCGCCTGCAACCCTTACGTGATGCCCGCTACCTCCCGGCAGCGCTACGGGAAGCGTTAGGTTTTATCTACTCCCGCCATTTACGCAACCAGTCAACAATCGGCGGTGAGATCGCCGCCTTGCAGGAAGAATCCGTTTTACTCCCCGTGCTGCTGGCGCTGGATACGCAGTTGGTTTTTGGTAACGGCGAAAACCTGTCACTGGAGAGCTATCTGGCCGATCCGCGCGATCGCCTGCTGACTGAAATTATCATTAAAGATCCTTACCTCCCCTGCGCTACCCGCAAAATCAGCCGTTCGCAGGCAGGATTAACCGTCGTGACCGCTGCCGTTGCGCTGACAGAGCACGACAGCATGCGCATCGCGCTGGATGGCGTGGCGGACAAAGCGCTAAGGTTACGCGATGTGGAAACGCAAAAACTGGAAGGCAGCGTGCTGGAACAGGCCGTCGCAAACGCTATTTTCCCACAGGACGATGTTCGGGGCAGCGTGGCCTATAAGCGCTATATCACAGGAGTCCTGGTGGCCGATCTGTTTGCCGACTGCCAACAGGCCGGGGAGGAAGCCGTATGATGATTCACTTTACGTTAAACGGCGCGGCGCAGGAGATGAAAGTGAATCCTGGCGAAAACGCGCAAGCACTGCTGTTCAACCTGGGTATGCACTCAGTACGCAACAGTGACGACGGCTTCGGCTTCGCCGGTTCCGACGCGATTCTTTATAACGGTCGCATCGTCAACGCCTCCCTGCTGATAGCGGCTCAGTTAGATCAGGCAGAGATCCGCACCTCTGAATCATTGGGTAAATGGAATGAACTGAGCCTGGTACAGCAGGCAATGGTGGATACCGGCGTAGTGCAATCCGGATACAACGATCCGGCCGCCGCCCTGATTATCAGCGATCTGCTCGATCGTATCGCCATCCCCACCCGTGAAGAGATCGACGATGCGCTCTCCGGTTTATTCAGCCGCGATGCGGGCTGGCAACAATACTATCAGGTGATAGAACTGGCAGTAGCGCGTAAAAACGACCCGCAGGCCAGTATCAATATTGCACCCACTTTCCGTGATGACCTCGCTGTGGTTGGCAAGCTCTTGCCGAAAACAGATGCCGCTAAAATGGTGCAGGCCAAACCCTGTTATGTGGAAGACCGCATTACGCCAGACGCTTGCACCATCAAAATGTTGCGTAGCCCACACGCTCACGCGCTCATTACGCATCTGGACGTCAGTAAAGCACAAGCGCTGCCCGGCGTGGTTCACGTAATCACCCATCTTAACTGCCCGGACATCTATTACACACCTGGCGGCCAGAGCGCACCGGAACCTTCTCCGCTCGACCGCCGTATGTTTGGTAAGAAACTGCGTCACGTCGGCGATCGTGTTGCCGCAGTGGTCGCGGAAAGCGAAGAGATTGCGCTGGCGGCATTGAAACTCATCCACGTCGAGTATGAAGTGCTCAAGCCGGTCATGTCGATTGATGAAGCCATGGCGGAAGACGCGCCGGTGGTTCACGATGAACCGGTCGTGTATGTCGCCGGTGCGCCGGACACGCTGGAAGAAGATAACCGCCACGCGGCGCAGCGCGGCGAGCACATGATCATCAACTTCCCGATTGGCTCACGCCCCCGGAAAAATATTGCTGCCAGCATCCACGGTCATATCGGCGATATGGAAAAGGGCTTTGCTGATGCTGATGTCATTATCGAACGCACCTATTCCTCCACTCAGGCGCAACAGTGCCCGGCAGAAACTCATATCTGCTTTACACGCATGGACGGCGATCGCCTGGTGATTCACGCTTCAACCCAGGTTCCATGGCACCTTCGCCGTCAGGTTGCGCGTCTTGTCGGCTTGAAGCAGCACAAGGTGCATGTCATTAAGGAACGCGTGGGCGGCGGCTTTGGCTCCAAGCAGGACATCCTGCTGGAAGAGGTCTGCGCCTGGGCCACCTGCGTGACCGGACGCCCGGTTTATTTCCGCTATACCCGTGAAGAGGAGTTTATTGCCAATACTTCCCGCCACGTCGCGAAAGTGACGGTGAAACTGGGTGCGAAGAAAGACGGTCGTCTGACGGCGGTAAAAATGGATTTCCGCGCTAATACAGGGCCTTACGGCAACCATTCGCTCACCGTACCGTGTAACGGTCCTGCGCTTTCGCTGCCGCTGTACCCCTGTGACAACGTCGATTTCCAGGTCACCACCTACTACAGCAACATTTGCCCCACCGGTGCTTATCAGGGGTACGGCGCGCCAAAAGGCACGTTTGCCATGACCATGGCGCTGGCAGAACTGGCCGAGCAGTTGCAAATAGACCAACTGGAGATTATTGAGCGCAACAGGGTTCACGAAGGACAGGAACTGAAAATACTCGGCGCAATCGGTGAAGGTAAAGCCCCGACCTCTGTCCCTTCCGCCGCCAGCTGCGCGCTGGAGGAGATCCTGCGTCAGGGACGTGAAATGATCAATTGGTCTTCCCCCAAACCGCAGGACGGTGACTGGCGCACAGGCCGAGGGGTCGCCATTATTATGCAGAAGTCGGGGATTCCGGATATCGATCAGGCCAACTGCATGATCAAACTGGAGTCGGATGGCACCTTTATCGTTCACTCCGGTGGCGCTGATATTGGAACCGGACTCGATACCGTGGTGACGAAACTGACGGCGGAAGTGCTGCGCTGCGCGCCGCAAGAGGTTCACGTCATCTCAGGCGACACCGACCATGCGCTGTTCGACAAAGGTGCCTACGCCTCGTCCGGTACCTGCTTCTCGGGTAATGCAGCGCGTAAAGCGGCGGAGAATCTGCGGGAAAAAATCCTCTTCCACGGTGCGCAAATGCTGGGAGAGCCTCTGGCCGACGTTCAACTGGCTGCGCCAGGCGTCGTACGCGGTAAACAAGGAGAGGTCAGCTACGGTGAAATCGCCCATAAGGCGGAGACCGGCACCGGCTTTGGTACCCTGGTTGCCACCGCCAGCTATATCACCCCCGATTTCGCCTTCCCGTATGGCGCAAACTTTGCCGAAGTGGCAGTCAATACGCGTACTGGTGAAATTCGCCTGGATAAATTCTACGCACTGCTGGACTGCGGCACACCGGTGAACCCAGAGCTAGCGCTGGGGCAGATTTACGGGGCGTCGATGCGAGCTATCGGCCATAGCCTGACCGAAGAAATTATCTATGATGCACAAGGTCATCCGCTGACCCGCGATCTGCGCAGCTACGGCGCACCCAAAATAGGTGATATTCCGCGTGATTTTCGTGCCGTCCTGGTGCCGAGTGACGATAAAGTCGGACCCTTTGGCGCCAAATCCATCTCTGAAATCGGTGTTAACGGTGCAGCACCCGCCATCGCTACCGCGATTCATGATGCCTGTGGCGTCTGGTTGCGGGAATGGCATTTCACACCAGAGAAAATACTGACCGCACTGAAAAAAATGTAACAACGCGGGCCGCTTCGGCGGCCCGTTTCCATGATTCAATAACGATTAAATGCCGTCTGCGGAAATGAGATAAGCCGTTCTCAGGGCGTCCTGCGCCTTAAATTCGCAGAATTTAATCCTGCTGATTCAGATGATCAAATTTGCTTATAAGGAGTGAAGGGATGTCTGATTTAACTCGTGCAGGCTCCGATCTTATTTACGAACTGGAGGATCGCCCTCCCTTTCACCAGGCCATTATTGCCGCTATCACCCATCTGCTGGCCATCTTCGTGCCGATGGTCACGCCAGCATTAATCGTAGGCACCGCGCTACAGCTCTCTGCGGAAACAACCGCCTATCTGGTCTCAATGGCGATGATCGCCTCCGGCATCGGTACATGGCTACAGGTAAACCGTTACGGTATTGTCGGTTCCGGCTTACTCTCCATTCAATCCGTTAATTTTTCGTTTGTGACTGTCATGATTGCTCTTGGCAGCGGTATGAAAAGCGACGGTTTTCATGAAGAGTTGATCATGTCATCTCTGCTCGGCGTTTCCTTCGTCGGCGCATTTCTGGTGGTGGGTTCCTCTTTTATCCTGCCTTATTTGCGCAGAGTGATTACCCCAACCGTCAGCGGTATTGTGGTGCTAATGATTGGCCTGAGCCTGATTAAAGTTGGCATTATCGATTTTGGCGGCGGTTTCGCGGCAAAAAGCAGCGGCACCTACGGGAATTACGAAAATATTGGCGTCGGCTTGCTGGTACTGGTCGTGGTCATCGGATTCAACTGCTGTCGCAGCCCGCTACTGCGCATGGGCGGTATCGCGATCGGGCTGTGCGTTGGATATATCGTCTCCTTATGCCTTGGCATGGTGGACTTCAGCAGTATGCGGAACCTGCCGCTGGTAACCATACCGATCCCCTTCAAATATGGTTTTCAGTTCAATTTTCATCACTTCCTGGTCGTCGGCACCATCTACTTACTGAGCGTGCTGGAGGCGGTGGGCGATATCACCGCGACAGCGATGGTTTCCAGACGCCCTATTCAGGGAGAAGAGTATCAGTCGCGCCTGAAGGGAGGCGTACTGGCAGACGGTCTGGTATCGGTCATCGCCTCGGCGGTAGGTTCTCTGCCGTTAACGACCTTTGCACAGAACAACGGGGTGATTCAGATGACTGGCGTCGCCTCGCGCTATATCGGACGCGCGATCGCCGTGATGCTGGTGATCCTCGGGCTATTTCCGATGATCGGCGGGTTCTTTACCACCATCCCTTCGGCGGTGCTTGGCGGTGCAATGACGTTGATGTTTTCGATGATTGCGATCGCCGGGATCCGCATCATTATCACCAACGGGCTCAAACGCCGCGAAACGCTCATTGTCGCCACCTCGCTAGGGCTTGGGCTTGGTGTCTCCTATGACCCAGAAATTTTCAAAATATTGCCTGCCTCCATTTACGTGTTAGTGGAAAACCCCATCTGCGCTGGCGGGCTGACAGCCATTCTACTGAATATCATCCTCCCCGGCGGCTACCGACAAGAAGAAGTCTTATCGGGCATCGCCGCTGTGGAAGAGACGGATTAACTGTAAAGGAGTATACGATGTCAGGAGAACACACGTTAAAAGCAGTACGAGGCAGCTTTATTGATGTCGCCCGTACCGTTGAAGACCCCGAAGAGATAGCGTCGGCGCTGCGGTTTATTGAAGACGGACTGTTGCTGATTCGACAGGGGAAAGTCGAGTGGTTTGGCGAATGGGAAAAGGGAAAACACCAGGTTCCTGACTCCATTCGCATCCGCGACTATCGTGGGAAACTGGTCGTGCCGGGGTTTGTCGATACCCATATCCACTATCCACAGAGCGAAATGGTGGGCGCTTATGGCGAGCAATTGCTGGAGTGGTTGAATAAACACACTTTCCCCACAGAGCGGCGCTATGAGGATCTGGAATATGCCCGCGAGATGTCCTCTTTTTTCATCAAGCAGCTATTACGTAACGGTACCACCAGCGCTCTGGTCTTCGGTACGGTCCATCCGCAATCGGTCGATGCGCTGTTTGAAGCCGCAAGTCATATCAATATGCGCATGATTGCCGGCAAAGTGATGATGGATCGCAACGCGCCGGATTATCTGCTGGATGATGCAGAAAGCAGCTACCTGCAAAGTAAGGCGCTGATTGAACGCTGGCACAAAAATGGTCGCCTGCTCTATGCCATCACGCCGCGCTTCGCACCGACCTCCTCCCCGCAGCAGATGGCGATGGCTCAGCGCCTTCGGGAAGAGTATCCCGATACCTGGGTGCATACGCATTTATGTGAAAACAAAGACGAAATTGCCTGGGTGAAAGCGCTCTATCCTGACCATGACGGCTATCTGGATGTGTATCACCAGTACGGGTTGACCGGTAAAAATTGTGTTTTTGCCCACTGCATACATCTGGAGGAAAAAGAGTGGGATCGCCTGAGTGAAACCGGCTCCAGCATCGCCTTCTGCCCGACCTCCAACCTCTACCTCGGCAGCGGTTTATTTAATCTGCAAAAAGCCTGGCGTAAGAAAATTAAAGTCGGCATGGGCACTGACATTGGTGCAGGAACAACATTCAACATGCTGCAGACTCTGAACGAAGCCTACAAGGTCGTGCAATTGCAGGGATATCGACTCTCGGCCTATGAAGCGTTCTACCTTGCCACGCTGGGCGGGGCGAAAGCGCTGGGGCTCGACAACCTTATCGGCAATTTTATGCCGGGCAAAGAGGCGGACTTCGTGGTGCTGGAGCCTACGGCGACGCCTCTCCAACAACTGCGCTATGACAACTCGGTATCCCTGGTCGACAAATTGTTCGTGATGATGACGTTGGGCGACGACCGCTCAATTTATCGCACCTACGTCGACGGTCGTCTGGTTTACGAACGGACCTGATTTAACACTTACTCTCTGCTGAGGACATTATTATGTCTGGAGATCTACTACAAAACACCGACTCACCGAAATCTCACGGCGCGTTGGATGCTTATTTCAAAATTTCAGCCCGGGGCAGCACGGTTCGCCAGGAGGTGCTGGCCGGATTAACCACATTTCTTGCCATGGTGTATTCCGTCATCGTTGTCCCCGGAATGCTGGGTAAAGCGGGTTTCCCGCCTGCCGCAGTCTTCGTCGCCACCTGTCTGGTCGCGGGCTTCGGATCATTGCTGATGGGGCTATGGGCAAACCTGCCGATGGCGATCGGCTGCGCGATCTCTCTGACCGCATTTACCGCGTTTAGTCTGGTACTGGGACAACATATCAGTATTCCTGTCGCCCTTGGCGCCGTCTTCCTGATGGGCGTTATTTTTACCGCCATATCCGTAACCGGCATACGTACCTGGATCCTGCGTAATTTGCCGATGGGGATCGCCCATGGTACGGGGATCGGCATTGGGCTGTTCCTGCTGCTCATCGCGGCTAACGGTGTCGGCATGGTCATTAAAAATCCGCTGGAAGGGCTGCCGGTGGCGCTCGGTGCATTCACCTCATTTCCGGTCATGATGAGTCTGCTGGGACTGGCGGTGATTTTCGGTCTGGAGAAATGTCGCGTCCCTGGCGGGATCCTGCTGGTCATTATCGCCATCTCCGTTATCGGCCTGATTTTTGATCCTGCAGTCAAATACCAAGGTCTGGTCGCTATGCCCAGTCTGAGCGATGCAGATGGAAAATCACTGATTTTCAGTCTTGATATCATGGGCGCATTACAGCCAGCAGTATTGCCCAGCGTGCTGGCGCTGGTCATGACGGCGGTGTTTGATGCCACCGGTACGATCCGCGCCGTCGCCGGCCAGGCGAATCTGTTAGATAAAGACAACCAGATAATCAATGGCGGCAAAGCGCTGACCAGCGACTCCATTAGCTCCGTGTTCTCCGGGCTGGTGGGCGCGGCGCCTGCTGCCGTGTATATCGAATCCGCTGCGGGCACCGCAGCAGGTGGGAAAACCGGGCTAACCGCCACTATCGTCGGCTGTCTGTTCCTGCTGATTCTGTTTTTATCACCACTCTCGTACTTGATCCCTGGTTACGCGACTGCCCCTGCGCTGATGTATGTGGGGTTACTGATGTTGAGTAACGTATCGAAGCTGGATTTCAATGACTTCATTGATGCCATGTCCGGACTGGTTTGCGCCGTCTTTATCGTTCTGACGTGCAACATCGTCACGGGGATTATGCTCGGTTTTGTCACCCTGGTTGTGGGTCGCGTTTTCGCACGTGAGTGGCAGAAGCTAAATATCGGAACCATCATCATCACCGTCGCGCTGGTCGCATTTTATGCTGGTGGATGGGCGATATAGGAGATGCTCCGCGCCGGAAGGCGCGGAGTGATTTCAGACAGGATTCGCGGCGCTGGCCGGGTTCAGGCGTCGCACTTTTAGCCGGGGAAGGGAAATGCGGGTCTTCACCTCCGTAGCCGGTAAGTTCGCCAACGCACAGACAGCTTCACAGGTACGACAACCTATACAATCAACCGGATTGACGACAATAGACGCCTTCATCGCGCCTCCTTTTGCTCGAATATGACCAGCATATCGCGTGCAGCCTGTCGCCCGGCAGCCATCGCCGTGACAACCAGATCCGCACCATGAACCGCATCACCGCCAGCAAACACTTTTTCCAGATGCGTCTGGGTGGATAAACGCCCTGCGTCACCCGTTTTGATAAGGCCATATTTATCCAGCTCAACGCCGCTCCCCTGCAACCAGGGCATGGCATGCGGCTGAAAACCAAACGCCATAATGAGAACGTCGGCTGGCAGTTCGAACTCAGAGCCCGCCACAGGGCGCGGTCGACGACGGCCATCCGGACCTGGCTCCCCCATTGCAGTACGAATCAACCCCACCGCGGCGACCCGTCCGTCATCATCACACGCGATATATTGCGGCTGAACATTAAACAAAAATTCGACGCCTTCCTCGCGGGCATTGACCACCTCTTTACGCGAGCCTGGCATGCTGACTTCATCCCGACGGTAGGCGCAGGTCACGCTGGCAGCGTTCAGCCGTATAGAGGTACGCAGGCAATCCATGGTGGTGTCGCCGCCTCCCAGCACCACAACCCGTTTCCCGTCGACAGGGGTAAGCGGATACTCCGCAACCTCGGGCAATCCCATAAGCTGTCGGGTATGCGCGGTCAGGAAGGGCAGCGCCTGGATCACGCCCGGGGCATCTTCCTGCGCCAAATTGGCCTGCATAAGTCCGTAAGCTCCCACCCCGATAAAAACGGCATCGTACTTTTCAGTGAGAAAATGGAAGGGAATGTCACGACCAATTTCGCAGTTCAGGTGAAAATCGATCCCCATCGCACTAAAGATCTCCCGCCGCTGGCTCAGAACGCTTTTTTCCAGCTTAAAAGGCGGGATACCAAAGGTCAGCATGCCGCCAATTTCCGGATGGCGATCATAAACATCGACCTGCACGCCCGCACGCGTCAATACGTCTGCACAGCCGAGACCTGCGGGTCCTGCGCCAATCACCGCCACACGCTGCGGGCGAGAAGCGACGCGGCTAAGATCGGGGCGCCAGCCCATTGCCAGTGCGGTGTCAGTAATGTATCGCTCAAGGTTGCCTATTGATACCGCGCCAGAGAGATCCTTCAACGTGCAGGCGCCTTCGCAGAGACGATCCTGCGGGCAAACCCGACCACAGATCTCCGGCAGAGAACTGGTCTGGTGGCAGAGTTCCGCCGCCTCAATGATGCGTCCCTCACGGACAAGGCGCACATAATCGGGAATCGCGTTATGCAGGGGGCAGTGCCAGTTACAATTCGCGTTTTCCGCACAATAGACACAGCGCCCGCTTTCATAAACGCTCTGCTGCCGATCCAGACCGAGATAAATTTCGCCAAAATGTGTTTTCCGCTCCGCAGCGGAACGTTTCTCCGCCCCCTTACGTGGCTCAGCGGAAAGTAACATTTCACGACGGGAAAGCCTGCTGCCTCCCGCTGCATCACCTTCTGCACTCCTGCGCTGCCGAACCTTTTGCAATTGCAGCAAGCCCTTGTCATCCATCAAGCGCAGCGCCTTTGTGGGGCATGCCTCAACACAGGCTTGTCCACCCGAAACACGTTGATGGCAAAGGTCACATTTCTGCGCAACAGCATCGACCATCTCGATAACCCCAAATGGGCAAGCGATTGCGCAGCTTTTACAACCGATACAGCGCCGCTCGTCCAGTTGTACGCTATCAGAGTGAAAGGTGAGCGCATCCACCGGGCAAGAAGCAACACAGGGCGCGTTACTACAGTGATGGCATGTGACAGTACGGGCGATCTCTCCTTTCCCCACAAGATGGATTCGGGGTAAAAAGTCACTACGATTTTGTGGCCAGTTTTCCTGATGATGAGCCAAAACGCAGGCGATTTCGCAAGCATGGCAGCCTATACATTCCATCGCATCGGCAACAATAAAAGTGTTCATTTGCGTCCTTTTCATCTGGTTAGTTATTTTTTTCAGATATCGCGATGCAATAAACGGGCATATCTTTGCGCGCAGGAAAGTTTATTTATAACTTTGCGACTTACATCAAACTAAAAAATGAACACCTGTGAGTTTTTCTTTAATTAACCTCATTACGGATTCTTCAAATTTCATAGCAATGAACCTGAACAATATATGCTTACAGGGTAATAAAAAATGAATCACTCCATTCCATAATGATTAAACACTTATCAATATGAGAAAACAAAAGATAAAATCCAGGCCACCTCTCTTTACCTGGTGTTCCCCAAATTAGCAATTGTGTGATTTCTTCCGCATTTCCACCCTATACCTTTCCACACAGACTAAAACTGGCATTCCACGAGCATGTCCTTTTACTGTTTTAGCAAACGTAAACGGTTGCTTTTTACTCAGGCGAGTTAAAGGAGAAAAACGCATGAGCGCCATAGATTCTCAATTGCCCTCTTCCTCGGGTCAAAACCGCCCTGGCGATGAGGTTGACCGCATATTATCTCCAGGAAAGCTTGTCATACTCGGTCTCCAGCATGTCCTTGTCATGTACGCTGGCGCGGTCGCGGTACCGTTGATGATTGGCGACAGACTCGGGCTCAGCAAAGCGGAGATCGCTCTGCTCATTAGCTCCGATCTTTTTTGCTGTGGTGTCGTCACGCTTCTGCAATGTATCGGCATCGGTCGCTTTATGGGAATTCGCCTGCCGGTGATTATGTCGGTGACGTTTGCCGCCGTTACGCCAATGATTGCTATCGGTATGAATCCAGATATCGGTTTGCTGGGTATTTTTGGCGCGACAATTGCTGCGGGTTTTATCACAACGCTATTAGCACCACTTATCGGGCGTTTAATGCCATTATTCCCCCCCCTGGTCACCGGCGTGGTGATTACCTCTATTGGTCTGAGTATTATTCAGGTCGGCATCGACTGGGCGGCGGGAGGAAAAGGAAATCCTGAATATGGCAACCCGATATATTTAGGCATTTCTTTTGCCGTATTAATTTTTATTTTACTCATTACCCGTTATGCCAAAGGTTTTATGTCCAACGTTGCCGTTTTACTCGGCATTGTATTTGGCTTTGCGTTATCGTGGATGATGAATGAAGTTAATCTGTCAGGCCTGCACGATGCCTCATGGTTCGCCATTGTGACGCCGCTGGCCTTTGGTACACCGGTATTTGATCCGGTCTCAATTCTGACAATGACGGCAGTCCTGATCATTGTTTTTATTGAATCGATGGGGATGTTCCTCGCGCTCGGGGAAATTGTTGGTCGTAAACTCTCCTCACAAGACATTATTCGCGGGCTGCGCGTGGACGGCGTAGGAACGATGATTGGCGGGCTTTTTAACAGCTTCCCTCATACCTCATTTTCACAAAACGTCGGTCTGGTCAGCGTGACGCGCGTGCACAGCCGTTGGGTTTGCATTGCTTCCGGTATCATTTTAATTCTGTTCGGCATGGTGCCTAAAATGGCAGTACTGGTCGCCTCAATTCCGCAATTTGTCCTCGGCGGCGCGGGTCTGGTGATGTTTGGCATGGTGCTGGCAACCGGGATTCGCATTCTGTCACGCTGTAACTACACCACCAATCGTTACAACCTCTACATTGTGGCGATTAGTCTTGGCGTCGGCATGACACCCACGCTGTCCCATAACTTTTTCTCCCAGTTACCCGCCGTTCTCCAGCCGCTACTACACAGCGGCATTATGCTGGCAACGGTCAGCGCCGTCGTACTGAATGTTTTCTTTAACGGCTATCAGCATCACACCGAGCTGGCGCAAGAATCGATCTCCGATAAAAAATTAAAGGTCAGAACCGTCCGTATGTGGTTGCTGATGCGCAAACTGAAAAAAAACCAGCAGGATGAATAAAATGCATATTTTATTGCGCTGTATTCTGAGTATTCTGCTGCTCATGCTGATCTCGATACCCGCCATTTCTGACAGTATTGCTCTGGGTATTGAAAGTCGGTTCAATTTCATGCTGCTGTTTTTCTAAATCCTCTTTTTCTCCCGACACCCGCGTCAAATGACGCTGGTGTCGAATCCCTCGCCATCACATACATTCTTGAGAAATCATTCTGTCGCGATATTTCATGCCCTATAATGGTGTGTGCTTAACATTCACGACGAGACATTATGCAACAGGAACACATTATTTTATTGGATGAGCAGGATCGGCCTTCCGGAACACTGGAAAAGTATGCGGCCCACACCTTCAATACCCCTTTACATCTCGCTTTCTCTTGTTGGCTCTTCAACAAGAAAGGGCAGTTTCTGGTCACCCGCCGCTCGCTATCAAAAAAAGCGTGGCCAGGCGTCTGGACGAATTCGGTTTGTGGTCATCCACAGCAAGGAGAAAGCACTGAAGACGCCATTATCCGACGCTGCCGTTTTGAGTTGGGCGTGGAGATTTCCAGCCTGACCCCCGTCTATTCTGCCTTTCGTTACCGCGCTACCGATCCAAACGGGATCGTGGAGAACGAAGTTTGCCCGGTCTATGCCGCACGGATGGTCAGCGAGCTCAGCGTGAATAACGATGAGGTGATGGAGTACCAGTGGAGCGATCTGGAGGGTGTTCTGGGTGGGATTAGCGCCGCGCCGTGGGCTTTCAGTCCGTGGATGGTGATGCAGGCATCGGACAATACAGCGCGTGAAGCATTGTTAAATTACAGCCGCCAAAAATAAAAAACCCCGACGCATTTGCCGGGGTTGGTTTTATCTGACCGCGTGAGGCTTATTTAACCGGACGCATCGCCGGGAACAGGATCACGTCGCGGATAGTGTGGCTGTTGGTGAACAGCATAACCATACGGTCGATACCAATGCCCAGACCCGCAGTCGGCGGCAAACCGTGTTCCAGCGCCGTCACATAGTCTTCGTCGTAGAACATCGCTTCGTCATCACCCGCATCTTTCGCGTTAACCTGATCCAGGAAACGCTGAGCCTGATCTTCGGCGTCGTTCAACTCGCTAAAGCCATTACCGATTTCGCGGCCCCCGATGAAGAATTCGAAGCGGTCAGTAATTTCTGGATTTTCATCGTTACGACGCGCCAGAGGAGAAACTTCTGCCGGATATTCAGTGATGAAGGTCGGCTGAATCAGATGCGCTTCCGCCACTTCTTCGAAGATCTCGGTCACGATACGACCCTGACCCCAGCTCTTCTCGATCTTAATACCGATACTTTCCGCAATCGCTTTAGCTGAATCAAAACTGTCCAGATCCGCCATATTCGTCTCTGGACGATATTTCTTGATGGCTTCACGCATGGTCAGTTTTTCGAACGGTTTACCAAAGTCGAAGACTTCATCACCGTAAGGCACTTCAGTGGTACCCAGAACGTCCTGCGCCAGCGTACGGAACAGAGATTCGGTGAGTTCGATCAGGTCTTTGTAGTCCGCATACGCCATATAGAGTTCCATCATAGTGAACTCTGGGTTATGACGAACGGAGATCCCTTCGTTACGGAAGTTACGGTTGATCTCGAATACACGTTCGAAACCACCGACCACCAGACGCTTCAGATACAGTTCCGGCGCGATACGCAGGTACATATCCAGATCCAGCGCATTATGATGGGTGATGAACGGGCGTGCTGCGGCACCGCCAGGGATCACCTGCATCATCGGGGTTTCAACTTCCATAAAGCCACGACCCACCATGAACTGACGGATACCCGCCATGATCTGTGAACGCACTTTAAAGGTGTTGCGGGATTCATCGTTAGAGATGAGATCCAGATAACGCTGACGGTAACGCGCTTCCTGATCCTGCAGACCGTGGAATTTATCCGGCAGCGGACGCAGCGCTTTGGTTAACAGACGCAGCTCGGTGCAATGGATAGACAGTTCACCCGTTTTGGTTTTGAACAGCTTACCTTTCGCGCCAAGGATGTCACCGAGATCCCATTTTTTGAACTGCTCGTTGTAGATGCCTTCCGGCAGATCGTCACGGGAAACGTACAGCTGAATGCGGCCGCCGACGTCTTGCAGCGTAACAAAAGACGCTTTACCCATGATGCGGCGTGTCATCATACGACCCGCTACAGACACTTCGATGTTCAGCGCTTCCAGTTCTTCGTTTTCTTTCGCGTCGAAGTCAGCATGCAGTTGGTCTGAGGTGTGATCGCGACGGAAATCATTCGGGAACGGGATACCCTGCTCGCGCAGGCCAGCCAGCTTCTCGCGGCGCGTTTTCAGTTCATTATTAAGATCGGCTACCGCGTCAGCGCCCTGTGCGTGTTGTTCAGACATGTTGGTTCCTCATAACCCTGCTTTCAAACTTGCTTCGATAAATTGATCCAGGCTGCCATCCAGCACCGCCTGCGTGTTACGGGTTTCAACCCCGGTACGCAAGTCTTTAATGCGGGAGTCATCAAGGACATATGAACGAATCTGGCTACCCCAGCCGATGTCAGATTTATTGTCTTCCATCGCCTGTTTCTCGGCATTCTTCTTCTGCATTTCCAGTTCATAAAGCTTCGCTTTCATCTGCTTCATGGCCTGGTCTTTGTTTTTGTGCTGAGAACGGTCGTTCTGGCACTGGGTGACCGTCCCGGTCGGAATGTGGGTAATACGCACCGCGGATTCCGTACGGTTAACGTGCTGTCCGCCCGCGCCGGATGCGCGATAGACGTCGATACGCAGGTCAGCCGGGTTGATATCGATATCGATATCATCGTCCACTTCCGGGTAAACAAACGCAGAACTAAACGACGTATGGCGACGACCGCCGGAGTCGAACGGGCTCTTACGCACCAGACGGTGAACGCCTGTTTCGGTACGCAGCCAGCCATACGCGTAATCGCCAGAGATCTTAATGGTCACGGATTTGATCCCTGCCACTTCGCCTTCCGACTCTTCGATAATTTCTGTTTTAAAGCCGCGAGCTTCTGCCCAGCGCAGATACATACGCTCCAGCATGCTTGCCCAGTCCTGCGCTTCAGTACCGCCGGAGCCCGCCTGAATGTCGAGGTAGCAATCCGCGCTGTCATACTCACCGGAGAACATACGACGGAATTCCAGCTGCGCCAGTTTGTCTTCCAGCGTATCAAGTTCAGCAACGGCTTCGTTAAAGGTTTCTTCGTCGTCGGCTTCTACAGCCAGTTCCAGCAAGCCGGAAACATCTTCCAGTCCCTGCAACATTTGATCGAGCGTATCGACAATGGCTTCAAGGGAAGAACGTTCTTTTCCCAGCGCCTGAGCGCGTTCGGGTTCGTTCCAGACGTCCGGCTGTTCCAGCTCGGCGTTTACTTCTTCCAGACGCTCTTTCTTGGCATCGTAGTCAAAGATACCCCCTAAGAACGTCGGAGCGTTCCGTGAGGTCCTGAATGCGGTTATTTACCGGATTAATTTCAAACATGGTCTGATTTCTTTTATTGGACGAGTCAAAATGCGGTTATAAGGGCGGAATATTAGCGGATTTCGCCCTTTAATTACAGTGAAAGTGATGCTAAATCGGCCAGATGTTATCAATGATAATCTGTAAACTGCGATTGCCGCGGAACTCGTTAATATCCAGCTTGTAGGCCAGTTCCACTTCGCGTACACCGTTGTCCGGCCAGCACGTCGTGTCGACGTTAAACGCGATACCGTCAAGCAGCGGGCCGCCGCCGACGGGTTCGACCATCACCTTCAGATGGCGCTCACCCACCAGCCGTTGCTGCAACAGGCGAAAACGTCCGTCAAACAACGGTTCAGGGAACATTTGTCCCCATGGTCCGGCATCGCGCAACAGTTGCGCCACTTCCATCGTCATCTCATCCGCGCTCAGTGGGCCATCGGATACCACTTCACCCTGCAAGAGCGCCGGATCCAGCCACTCGGTGACCAGCTCGCCGAAACGTTGCTGGAAGTGTTCAAACTGGGCTTCCTCGAGGGATAATCCTGCCGCCATCGCATGGCCGCCAAACTTCAGCATCATGCCCGGATAGAGCGTGTCTAAACGCTCCAGCGCATCACGCATATGCAGTCCCTGAATCGAACGACCTGACCCCTTTAGGGTACCGTCGCCCGCGGGGGCAAAAGCAATCACCGGACGGTGAAAACGCTCTTTAATGCGAGAGGCCAGAATCCCAACGACCCCCTGGTGCCACTCGGGATGGTACATCGCCAGACCACCGGGAAGCGTTTCGCCGCTGCGCTCCAGCTTTTCGCACAGCGTCAGCGCTTCCGCCTGCATGCCCTGCTCTATTTCTTTGCGGGTCTGATTCAGCGCATCGAGTTCGTTGGCCAGTACGCGCGCTTCACCAATGTTGTCACACAGCAACAACGCCACGCCAACGGACATATCGTCCAGTCGGCCTGCCGCATTGAGTCGCGGTCCCAGGGCAAAACCCAGGTCGCTGGCAGCCAGTTTTTGCGGATCGCGATTTGAGATCTCCAGCAGCGCTTTAATACCCGGACGGCACTTGCCCGCCCGAATACGGCTCAACCCCTGCCATGTCAGGATTCGGTTATTCACATCGAGCGGCACCACGTCCGCCACCGTTCCTAACGCGACCAGATCAAGCAGATCCGCCAGATTCGGCGGCGCAATGCCGCGCTCGTCAAACCACCCTTTATCACGCAGGAAAGTCCGCAGCGCCAGCATCAAATAAAACGCAACGCCGACGCCCGCCAGTGACTTAGACGGAAATGTACACTCCCGCAAATTCGGGTTAATGATGGCCTCTGCGGCAGGCAGTGTGTCGCCCGGCAGGTGGTGATCGGTGACGACGACAGGGATACCCAGCGCTTTCGCATGTTCCACACCCGCATGGGAGGAGATGCCGTTATCCACGGTCACGATCAGTTGCGCGCCACGGGCATGCGCCTGATCCACCACCTCTGGACTTAAACCATAACCATCTTCAAAGCGATTAGGCACCAGATAGCTGATGTTGTCACAGCCCAGCGCGCGCATTCCGAGCACGCTGAGCGCGGTACTGGTCGCCCCGTCCGCATCAAAGTCGCCCACGACGATAATGCGGGTTCCCTCGCGAAAGGCGTTATAGAGGATCTCAACGGCCTTTTCGACGCCACTCAGTTGCTGCCACGGCAGCATGCCTTTAACGCTACGCTCAAGATCCTGCGCGCAGCGCACTCCCCGACTGGCGTACAAACGTCGCAGCAAAGGCGGCAAATCGCCTGGAAGGTCCGCCGTCTCATCGGCTTCACGCCGACGCAGTTGTATCTGTTGTTTCACGCGAATTATTTACCGCTGGTCTGTTTCTGATGCTCGTCAAGAAACGCTTTCATCTCTTTCGGGCCCTGATATCCGGGAACGACATAGCCGTTGCTTAACACGATTGCCGGCGTACCGCTGACGCCAAACTGCACGCCCAGCGCATAATGGTCAGCGATATTCACATCGCAGCTGGCGGCAGTGACGCTCTTACCCGCCATCGCATCGTCAAAGGCTTTATTTTTGTCTTTTGCACACCAGATAGACTTCATATCTTGCTCAGCCTGGCTTGCCAGCCCCTGGCGTGGAAAAGCCAGATAACGCACGGTGATCCCCAGCGCGTTATAGTCTTTCATCTCTTCATGCAGCTTGTGACAGTAGCCGCAGGTGATGTCGGTGAAAACGGTGATGACGTGTTTTTCCTGCGCCGCTTTATAGACGATCATCTCTTTTTCCAGCGCGTTCAGGTGATTCATCAGCAATTTATTGGTGACGTTTACCGGATGGGCGCCGCTGACGTCATACATCGGCCCCTGGATAATGTGTTTTCCGTCTTCGGTAACGTACAGCACGCCGCTATTGGTCATCACCGTTTTCATTCCGGCAACCGGCGCCGACTGAATCTCCGAACTCTGAACACCCAGTTTAGCCAGCGACTGGCGAATCGCTGCATCATCGGCGTGGGCCATACCCGCAAACGCCGTCGCCAGTAGGGTGAACATCATAATACTTTTTTTCATAGCCTATCCTTTCCTGTCAGCATTCACGCTCTGGGGTGATGCTGTTGATGAAGTTGACGCAAGCGCTCGGTCGCGACATGAGTATAAATTTGCGTCGTCGAGAGATCGCTATGCCCGAGCAACATCTGCACAACGCGTAAATCTGCGCCATGATTGAGCAAATGCGTGGCAAAGGCGTGACGCAACACGTGTGGCGACAATTTCTCGCTGTCGATCCCCGCCAGCACGGCATAGTGTTTAATTCGGTGCCAGAACGTCTGGCGTGTCATCTGCTGCGCGCGCTGACTGGGAAACAACACATCAATCGACACACCGTTCAACAACCAAGGACGGCCGTGTTCGAGATACGTTTCCAGCCAGTACACCGCCTCTTCGCCCAGCGGAACCAGCCGTTCTTTGTTTCCCTTACCGATGACCCGCACAACCCCCTGACGCAGGCTGATGTCGCTCATCGTTAGCCCCACCAGCTCAGAGACACGTAGCCCCGTTGCGTAAAGCACTTCCAGCATGGCTTTGTCGCGTAGCTCCAGCGGTTGTTCAATCAGCGGCGCTTGTAGCAAACGCTCTACCTGCGCTTCACTGAGATCTTTTGGCAAACGCTGCGGAAGTTTAGGTGACGCCAGTTGCGCGCTCGGATCGTCTTCACGAAATTTTTCACGATAAAGATGCTGAAAAAAACGTCGCATGGCGCTTAGCAAACGCGCAGAACTGGTGGCTTTATAGCCGCCATCCATCCGTTCCGCCAGTAAGGCTTGCAGATCGTCGCTTTGCACCGTCGCCAGCGATGCCCCGCGATGATGCAACCATTCAACCACCATCGACAGGTCGCGACGATACGCGCTTAACGTATTTTCCGCCAGATTTCGCTCCAGCCACAGGGCATCAAGAAACTGCTCGATGCGTGCCAGATCCTGTTCCACTTTCGCCCCTTAT
Source organism: Citrobacter enshiensis (assembly GCF_029338175.1). Taxonomy (NCBI): domain Bacteria; kingdom Pseudomonadati; phylum Pseudomonadota; class Gammaproteobacteria; order Enterobacterales; family Enterobacteriaceae; genus Citrobacter; species Citrobacter enshiensis. The sequence continues at coordinate 808,792 of NZ_CP119862.1, read as the reverse complement.
TCCGTTCTCATTTTTGATGCATTATGCCTCATTGTGCCGTGAATGCAGCGATTCTGGTACACTACCCGCAACGCTACAGCAGAATCGAGATGTTACGTAATGAACATGGGTCTTTTTTACGGTTCCAGCACGTGTTACACCGAAATGGCGGCAGAAAAAATCCGCGATATTCTGGGACCCGAGCTGGTGACATTGCACAACCTCAAGGATGACGCCCCCACCTTAATGGAGCAGTACGATGTGCTCATTTTAGGTATCCCTACCTGGGATTTCGGTGAAATTCAGGAGGACTGGGAAGCCGTCTGGGAACAGCTGGACTCTCTCAATCTGGAAGGTAAAATCGTCGCGCTTTACGGTATGGGCGACCAGTTGGGATACGGTGAATGGTTCCTTGATGCGCTTGGCATGCTGCACGACAAACTCGCCACCAAAGGGGTGACATTTGTCGGTTACTGGCCAACGGAAGGATACGAGTTTACCAGCCCTAAACCGGTGATTGCCGACGGGCAACTGTTTGTCGGCCTGGCGCTGGATGAAACCAATCAGTACGATCTTAGCGACGAACGTATTCAGGTCTGGTGCGAGCAAATTCTCAGTGAGATGGCCGAACACTACTCCTGAAACGAGCGCGGTTAAAAGAGCGCTTTCTGACGCTTCTCACTGACGAATCAGGCATTCCGCCCGTTCGTCAGTGCTTCTCTTGTTCCGTTTGCTGCAACATTACCCGACGTAACTCACGCCATTCTTTTTCGTCCATACTATCCGCCGCCAACCATAAGTGTTGACGTCGACCGCTATCCGAACGCAAACGCATCATCATGCCCGTCTTGAGCATCCAGGGTGCGCTCAGAATCGCCCACTCCAGCCCCTGCCAGCGCAAACGCCCATCCATCAGCAATTTAATCTCGCCCTGACGGGTATTGATGCGTCGCTGACTGCGTACGCAATCGAACACCACCAGTGAGAGCAATATCAGCCACAGAGGGGTATAGCTCAATGGCCAGGGCATCAACAAAATCAATGCGGCGACCAACCCATGAAGAAGCAAGGACAGCCACTGTGCGCGCCAGGAGACGCGTAAATCAGATTGCCACAGGACCACGTTCCCGATTCCGTGTCTGGATGAGTCTCACCATCTGTTCCAGTTCTGCATCTGCCGGCTTACCATGATTCATTAACCAGTTGAATAAATCCGGATCATCGCATTCCAGCAAACGAATAAAAATGCGTTTTTCATCATCACTGAGACTATCGTACTCATGTTCGAAAAACGGCATGATGGAAATGTCGAGCTCACGCATACCACGACGGCATGCCCAGTGAATACGTGCTTTGTTGTTAATATCCATGTTCTTCTTCCTGTCTCGCGAAAATGAAGTACCCGGCTATTGTAACGTGTTTTTCATGTTATTTTGCGGGAATCTCCATCATCGGAAGCACGATCGCTAAATATAAAGACATTGAGTCAAATGCTTCATCCATTTTGCATGGCGCTTCGCAAAGCAGACGAAAGGGCACAAATGGAATGTCTAAAGCGCTTGCAATGGGCAATAGCTCTTTTACCATTAGTCATTATTACGGCGTTAAGCAAATCAGGACATTATTATGGCGTTTACACCTTTTCCTCCTCGTCAGCCTTCAACGTCGGCGCGTTTGCCTCTGACGTTGATCACATTAGATGACTGGGCGCTGGCCACCATTACCGGCGCAGACTGCGAAAAATATATCCAGGGGCAGGTCACTGCCGACGTAAGTCAACTGACAGAGCATCACCATATCCTGGCCGCTCATTGCGATGCCAAAGGAAAGATGTGGAGCAATCTTCGTTTGTTCCGTGATGGCGAAGGATTTGCCTGGATTGAGCGCCGCAGTCTGCGCGATGCCCAACTGACTGAACTGAAAAAGTACGCCGTGTTCTCTAAAGTCGTCATTGCGCCTGATGATGAACGCGTTCTGCTTGGCGTTGCGGGGTTTCAGGCACGCGCAGCGCTGGCGCCTCTTTTTAGCGAACTGCCGGATGCCGAAAACCCGGTGGTGACGAAAGATGCGTCTACTTTACTGTGGTTTGAACATCCGGCGGAGCGCTTCCTGCTGGTGACCGATGTCGCCACGGCAGAAACGCTGACCGAAAAGTTACGTGGCGAAGCAGCACTCAACAACAGCCAGCAGTGGCTTGCTCTGGATATTGAAGCCGGTATCCCGATCATTGACACGGTAAATAGCGGACAGTTTATTCCACAGGCAACCAATCTTCAGGCGCTGGGGGGAATTAGCTTTAAGAAAGGCTGCTATACCGGTCAGGAGATGGTTGCTCGTGCGAAATTCCGTGGCGCGAACAAACGCGCGCTGTGGTCTCTGGTGGGTATTGCCAGTCGGGTGCCGGAAGCGGGAGAAGATCTTGAACTGCAGATGGGTGAAAACTGGCGTCGTACCGGTACGGTTCTCGCTGCGGTACAGTTAGACGATGGCCGGTTGCGGGTACAAGTCGTGATGAATAACGACATGGAAGCTGACAGCGTATTTCGCGTCCGCGACGATGCCAACACATTGCACATTGAACCGCTGCCATATTCGCTGGAAGAGTAAAACATTAATGCCGGATAGCGGCTTACGCCTTATCCGGCCAACGATGCGCTTTTATAGGCCGGATAAGCGCAAACTCTATCCGGCAAAAACGACTCATGCCTGTCCGACATACAGATAAATCGCCAGAAAATGGCAGACGCTGCCTCCCAGCACAAAACCGTGCCAGATTGCATGGTTATAGGGAATGCGTTTACAGACATAGAAAATCACCCCCAGCGAATAAATCACGCCGCCGACCGCCAGCAATGTCACGCCACCCGCCGCCAGTTTGACCGCAAGTTGATACACCACAATCAGCGACAGCCACCCCATCGTCAGATACGTCACCAGCGAGAGCACTTTAAACCGGTGCGCGATGGTCAGCTTGAACAGAATTCCCAGCAGCGCCAGGCTCCAGATAACGATCATCAGTCCGTGCGCCAGCGGTGAATCCAACCCTACCAGCAGAAACGGTGTGTAAGTCCCCGCAATCAACAGGTAAATCGCGCAATGGTCGAATTTTTTCAACCACACTTTCGCTCGCTGATGTGGGATAGCGTGATACAACGTAGAGGCGAGAAACAGCAGAATCATGCTGCCGCCGTACAGGCTATAGCTGGTAATCGCCGTGACGCTGGCATGGCTGTCTGCAGCCTGTACCAGCAGCAGAACCAGACCCACAATGCCGAATACCAACCCAATACCGTGGCTGACACTGTTGGCAATTTCTTCTGCCAGAGAATATCCCTGTTTTATTGAAGGTTTTTCAACCATGAGCTACTCCGGAGAAACGTTCACGTTCGTGATTGCCTCTTTAGCGTAACTGAGAATGGTTCCAGTGAACACCTGTTAGCTCAAATAAATATCTGATTTAAAATAATCATTATAAATCATGCAATTAAATTAAAATTTTCAACTAACAGTTGTTCTCAATAATTAAAGACATTTAAAATCAATCACATAAAATTGTGACTGCCCAGGGTAAATTTCCGTAATCACCTGCTTCAACTCATCAAGAGACATGTTTTCTTGTTGCGCATGTTTTTCACTGAGCGTGTCCAGAGTCACAGTAGAGGTTCCTGTGACTTTTATCGTGCAGAAATAGCCGTCATCTTCAAAGCGTCCCACACGCAGAACATCCCCCACGTTAAAATGAGACTCTGAGGCGTCCCGCAGGGTAATGGTTTTCCGCCCTGCCAAAATGTCATCCTGAAAGCGCTGAAAAAAAGTCATGTCGTTTGGCTGCATGTTATTATTTCCTGAAGATGAAGTCTGATGAGTGAGTATTGCCATTGTGAGTATGTTCTCCCACGCTGCCATCGCCAGTCTCAACAATCTTGAGATGTTGGTCTACAACTATGTCATCAAAAACCGCGATAACGTCGTCTACATGACCATTCGCGAACTGGCTGATGCTGCAGGGGTTTCGACCACCACGGTGCTGCGCTTCTGCCGCAAACTGAACTGTGATGGCTACTCTGAGTTTCGCGTGCGGTTTAAATTATATTTAGAGCAGAATGAACCGCAACAGGCTAATTTCGGTGCCAGCGAAATTATCAGCTTTTTTAAAAGTGTGAATAACGACGAATTTGATAATTTACTCGATCACGCGGTAGAGATTATTTTATCTTCCGAGCGAATTATATTCGTCGGCGCCGGAACCTCCGGGGCCTTAGCTAAATATGGTGCACGCTTTTTCTCAAACGTCGGAAAATTCAGTAACCACATTGATGACCCCTATTTCCCTGTCACCAATGATATGGCCAGAAACGCCCTTGCGATCGTGCTTTCGGTTTCCGGAGAAACCGCAGAGATCCTGCGTTTTGCCAGTCAGTTCAGCCTGCATAACTGCAAAGTGTTGTCCGTTACCAGCCATGAACACTCCGCACTGGCAAAACTGGCCGACTTTAATCTCTCCTGGCATGTGCCGCAAACGCGTATTGCCGGTGTTTATGATATTACGACGCAGATCCCTGTTATTTATATTCTCGAGACCTTAGGCCGTAAACTGGCGAAAAAATTAGCGTAAAAAAACAATTTGTTTTTTCGATGTAACAAGTCACATCACGGCTATTTTGTTATATCGTGACATTTCATGTCCCTTTGTTAGACTCAAAATCAGAAGATCATTAATTTGAGATTGAGCCAGATGAAAAAACTCACCTTACCGAAAGATTTCTTATGGGGCGGCGCAGTCGCTGCCCACCAGGTTGAAGGCGGCTGGAACAAAGGCGGCAAAGGACCGAGCATTTGTGACGTGCTGACCGGCGGCGCGCACGGCGTTCCGCGTGAAATCACCCAGCAAGTGGTGCCAGGAAAATACTATCCCAACCACGAAGCGGTCGATTTCTATGGGCACTACAAAGAAGATATTAAACTCTTCGCTGAAATGGGCTTTAAATGCTTCCGAACCTCTATAGCCTGGACCCGTATCTTTCCACAAGGTGATGAAACCCAGCCTAACGAAGAAGGGCTGAAATTCTACGACGACATGTTCGATGAATTGCTTAAATACAATATCGAACCCGTTATCACCCTCTCCCACTTCGAAATGCCGTTGCATCTGGTACAGCAGTACGGAAGCTGGACTAACCGTAAGGTCGTGGATTTCTTTGTGCGTTTCGCTGAAGTGGTGTTTGAACGCTACCAGCACAAGGTCAAATACTGGATGACCTTCAACGAGATAAACAACCAGCGGAACTGGCGCGCGCCCCTGTTTGGCTACTGCTGTTCCGGCGTGGTCTACACCGAGCATGGAAACCCAGAAGAGACTATGTATCAGGTGCTGCACCATCAGTTTGTCGCCAGCGCCCTGGCAGTGAAAGCGGCACGCCGTATTAATCCTGAAATGAAAGTCGGCTGCATGCTGGCGATGGTGCCGCTTTATCCCTTCTCCTGCAAACCCGAAGATGTCATGTTCACCCAGGAATCAATGCGCGAGCGCTATGTCTTTACCGACGTTCAGCTTCGCGGTTACTACCCCTCTTATGTTCTAAACGAATGGGAACGCCGTGGTTTTAACATCAAAATGGAAGAAGGAGATAACGCGGTTCTGCGTGAAGGTACCTGTGATTACCTTGGTTTCAGCTATTACATGACCAACGCCGTGAAGGCCGAAGGCGGCAGTGGCGATGCGATTTCTGGCTTTGAAGGCAGTGTCCCGAATCCACACGTGAAAGCCTCGGACTGGGGATGGCAAATTGACCCGACCGGTCTGCGTTACGCGCTTTGCGAGCTATATGAACGCTATCAGAAACCGTTGTTTATCGTGGAGAACGGGTTTGGCGCCTACGACAAAGTGGAAGATGACGGCAGCATCAACGATGACTACCGTATCGACTATCTGCGCGCCCACGTCGAAGAGATGATGAAAGCCGTGACGTATGATGGTGTGGATCTGATGGGCTACACCCCGTGGGGCTGCATCGACTGCGTATCTTTCACCACCGGACAGTACAGCAAGCGCTACGGTTTTATCTATGTGAACAAGCATGACGACGGTACTGGCGATATGTCACGCTCACGTAAGAAGAGCTTCAACTGGTATAAAGAGGTGATTGCCAGCAACGGCGAGAATCTGTGATTTTTTGCCGGAGGGCGAAAACGCGTCCTCCGGCAATTAACGTCCTATTTACCACCCGCCAGCTCAAGAAAGCTGCCCGTCACATACGACGCTTTCTCACTCAAAAGCCAGACAATCGCCTGAGCAACCTCTTTTGGTTGCCCGCCACGTTGCATGGGTAACATGGACTTAACGCGATCAACCCTACCTGGCTCACCGCCGGAAGCATGCATGTCGGTATAGATAAGGCCAGGGCGCACGCAGTTCACGCGGATCCCCTGCGCCGCCACCTCCAGCGCCAGCCCGGTGGTGAGCGTATCTACCGCCCCTTTCGACGCGGCGTAATCGACATACTCGAAAGGGGCGCCAAGCCGTGCTGCCGCCGAAGAGACGTTAACAATCGCCCCGCCCTTACCGCCATGCTTCAGCGACATTCGCTTCACGGCCTCCCGGCAACAGAGGAAATAACCGGTCACGTTAGTGGCCAGCACGCGATTAATCCGTTCGGCGGTCAGGTTTTCTACCGTGCTTTGTTCAAACAAAATCCCGGCGTTATTCACCAGCGCCGTCAACGGTTCGCCGGTACGATCGAGAGATTCAAACATCGCCATCACCTGGCTTTCATCGCTAATGTCAGCACGCAGGGCGAATGCCTTACCGCCCGCAGCGACAATCGCGTTGACCACTTCCGTTGCCGCGCGAATATTGTGATGAAAGTTAACGGCGACGGTGTAACCCTCTGTCGCCAGTTGCAGTGCGGTTGCGCGCCCGATCCCCCGACTGCCGCCTGTTACAAGTGCGATTGCCATCCCCTTACCCCCAAAAATAAAGGCGCCGAAGCGCCTTTAAAAGATAGTTGAAGCGGAAAATTACTGATATTCGCTCATCGGTACGCAAGAGCAGAACAGATTACGGTCACCGTAAACATCGTCGAGACGTTTTACCGTTGGCCAGTATTTGTTCTCTACGCCCGCAGGGAACACGGCGATTTCACGGGTGTATCCATGATTCCACTCCGCCACCAGCTCATTCTGAGTGTGCGGCGCGTTAACCAGAGGGTTATCTTCCAGTGGCCACTCGCCCGCTTTCACGCGATCAATTTCAGCACGAATCGCCAGCATCGCATTGATAAAGCGATCCAGTTCAACCTTGCTTTCGGATTCCGTCGGTTCCACCATCAGCGTACCCGCAACCGGGAAGGACATGGTCGGCGCATGGAAACCGTAGTCGATCAGGCGTTTGGCGATATCCAGTTCACTGATGCCCGTCTCTTCTTTCAGCGGGCGAATATCGAGAATGCATTCGTGCGCCACGCGACCATCACGACCGGTGTACAGCACCGGATAAGCATCTTTCAGACGGCTGGCAATGTAGTTAGCATTGAGAATGGCCACCTGGCTTGCTTTTTTCAGGCCCTCTGCGCCCATCATGCGGATGTACATCCAGCTAATCGGCAGAATAGATGCGCTACCGAACGGAGCAGCAGAAACCGCGCCCTGACGGGTCAGCATGCCTTCGATCTGCACCACGCTATGACCTGGCACAAACGGCGCCAGATGCGATTTCACCCCGATAGGACCCATACCTGGGCCGCCACCGCCGTGCGGAATGCAGAAGGTTTTATGCAGGTTGAGGTGCGATACATCTGCGCCGATAAAGCCTGGCGTGGTGATACCGACCTGCGCGTTCATGTTTGCGCCGTCAAGGTAAACCTGGCCGCCAAACTGGTGAACAATTTCGCACACTTCGCGGATCGTCTCTTCATACACGCCGTGGGTGGACGGGTACGTCACCATGATGCAGGAGAGGCTATCGCCGTGCTGCTCCGCTTTCTCACGCAGATCCGCCAGATCGATGTTGCCCTGTTTGTCACACGCGACAACGACGACCTGCATCCCCGCCATTTGCGCGGACGCCGGGTTAGTACCGTGGGCAGACGCCGGGATCAGGCAGATATCGCGATGCCCTTCGTTGCGGCTCTCGTGGTAATGACGAATCGCCAGCAGGCCCGCATATTCGCCCTGCGCACCCGAGTTTGGCTGCATGCACACGGCGTCGTAACCGGTCAGTTTAACCAGCCACTCAGAAAGCTGGCTTATCATCTGATGATACCCTTCCGCCTGATCCGCCGGGCAGAAAGGATGCAGTTCAGCAAATTCCGGCCAGGTAATAGGGATCATCTCGGCAGCGGCGTTCAGCTTCATGGTGCAGGAGCCCAGCGGGATCATCGCCTGATTCAGCGCCAGATCTTTGCGTTCCAGAGAGTGCATGTAACGCATCATCTCGGTTTCGCTGTGATAGCGGTTAAACACCGGATGGGTCAGGATATCGTCTTCACGCAGCATGCTGTCCTGAATAGAACGGCTGTCATACGCGACATCTTTGTCCAGCGTGTCGATATTCAGGCCATGGTTTTCGCCAAGCAGCACGGAGAACAACGCCAGCACGTTTTCACGGGTGGTCGTTTCATCCAGCGTGATGCCTACCGCATTGTGGATATCGCTACGCAGGTTGATTTCTGCCGCTTCAGCGCGCGCCAGCACCGCAGCTTTGTCAGCCACTTCCACGCACAGCGTGTCAAAGTAGTGCGCATGACGCAGCTTCATCCCTTTTTGTTGCAGGCCGGTTGCCAGAATATCGGTCAGGCGATGAATGCGATTTGCAATGCGTTTCAGCCCTTCCGGCCCGTGATAAACCGCATACAGGCTGGCGATATTGGCCAGCAGCACCTGAGAGGTACAGATGTTGGAGTTCGCTTTCTCGCGGCGAATATGCTGCTCGCGGGTCTGCATCGCCATACGCAGAGCGGTATTGCCCGCCGCATCTTTTGATACGCCGATAATACGGCCAGGCATAGAGCGTTTGAATTCATCTTTCGCGGCAAAGAATGCCGCATGCGGGCCGCCGTAGCCCATCGGCACGCCAAAGCGTTGTGCAGAACCGAAAACGATATCTGCGCCTTGTTTGCCTGGCGCAGTCAGCAGAACCAGCGCCATAAAATCGGCGGCGACGCTGACCACAATTTTGCGCGACTTCAGCTCGGTAATTAGCGCGCTGTAGTCGTGAACTTCCCCGGTCGTGCCCACCTGCTGTAACAGCACGCCAAACACATCCTGGTGATCAACCACTTTTGCGGCGTCGTCGACGATCACGTCAAAACCGAAGGTTTCCGCACGGGTGCGGACCACGTCCAGCGTTTGAGGATGCACGTCAGAGGCAACGAAGAAGCGGTTAGCGTTTTTCAGCTTACTCACGCGTTTCGCCATTGCCATCGCTTCGGCAGCCGCAGTCGCTTCGTCGAGCAGAGACGCAGAGGCCATATCCAGGCCGGTCAGATCCAGCGTCACCTGCTGGAAGTTCAGCAGCGATTCCAGACGCCCCTGGGAGACTTCCGGCTGGTATGGCGTATACGCGGTGTACCAACCCGGATTCTCTAACATATTGCGCAGGATAACCGGCGGCAATTGCACGGCGGTGTAACCCATGCCGATGTAAGACGTGAAGCGCTTATTGCGGCTGGCGATAGCTTTGAGTTCTGCCAGCGCAGCATATTCGGTCGCAGCTTCACCCACCTGCGGCGGGGTCGCAAGCTGAATATCTTTCGGCACAATCTGGCCGATCAGCGCGTTTAACGACTCGGCGCCAACGGCATTCAGCATCTCTTGCTGTTGCTCAGCGTCCGGTCCGATGTGGCGTTCAATGAAAGCGCCGCTGTTTTCAAGCTGGCTTAACGTCTGTGTCATGGGCGATGGTTCCTGAAACGTGCAGTGAATCGTAGGTGTCTCTACTTACCTGAATACGCAAAATAATTCGCGTTGCAGGAAGGCGGCAAGTCAGTGAATCCCCAGGAACGTACATAAGTACATGACTGGGGTGAACGAGCGCAGCCAACGCACCTGCAGCGCGAAGTATGAAGCGTATTTACTCGTCTTCTAACAGGGCTTCGTATGCAGTGGCATCCAGCAGCGCGTCGATTTCGCTCGCGTCGTTGGCTTTGATTTTGAAAATCCAGCCACCCGCATACGGTTCGCTGTTGATAAGCTCCGGAGAGTCGCTGAGCACGTCGTTAACGGCCACGATCTCGCCCCCCACCGGTGCATAAATATCAGAGGCCGCTTTGACGGACTCTGCTACCGCGCAATCATCGCCTGCGCTAACGGTAGAGCCGACGTCTGGCAGATCGACAAACACCATGTCGCCCAACAGTTCCTGAGCGTGTTCGGTAATGCCCACGGTGTAAGTACCGTCCGCTTCTTTACGCAGCCATTCGTGTTCTTTGCTGTATTTCAGTTCTGCAGGTACGTTGCTCATCAATCAATCTCCAAAAAAGGATGAATCACGCGACGGCTTTGCCGTTACGCACAAAAATAGGTTTCGTTACTTTTACTGGCATCTCGCGGTTACGGATCTGCACAATCGCCGTTTCACCAATGCCCGCAGGCACACGCGCCAGCGCAATGCTGTAGCCCAGCGTCGGAGAGAAAGTGCCGCTGGTGATAATGCCTTCCTGCGTGTTGCCCTGTGCATCGATAAAGCGAACTGGCAACTCATTACGCAACACGCCTTTTTCCGTCATGATCAGCCCCACCAACTGCTCATGCCCTTTTTCACGCTGCGTTTCCAGCGCTTCACGACCGATAAAATCACGGTCAGTCGGCTCCCAGGCAATGGTCCAGCCCATGTTGGCGGCTAATGGAGAAATGCTCTCGTCCATCTCCTGGCTGTACAGGTTCATGCCAGCCTCCAGACGCAACGTATCACGCGCACCCAGACCACACGGCTTCACGCCAGCTTCCACCAGCGCACGCCAGAAATCTGCCGCCTTTTCATTTGGCATGGCGATTTCATAGCCCGCTTCACCGGTATAGCCGGTTGTCGCAATGAAGAGATCGCCCGCCTGGACGCCAAAGAACGGTTTCATCCCTTCGACTGCGCGACGCTGTTCTTCAGTAAACAACGCGGCTGCTTTCGCCTGCGCGGTTGGCCCCTGCACGGCGATCAACGACAGATCGTCACGGACGGTAATGTCGATGGCATACGGTTCGGCGTGTTGGGAAATCCAGGAGAGGTCTTTTTCGCGGGTGGCGGAGTTAACAACGAGGCGGAAGAAATCTTCAGTGAAGTAGTAGACGATAAGGTCATCTATTACGCCGCCTGAGGCATTAAGCATACCGGAGTAGAGGGCTTTCCCGGTCTTCGTTAGCTTTGCCACGTCATTTGCCAGCAGATAACGCAAAAACTCCCGGGTGCGGCTGCCTCGCAGATCGACAATCGTCATATGCGAAACATCAAACATACCGGCATCGGTGCGCACAGCATGATGCTCATCGAGCTGGGAACCGTAATGCAGCGGCATCATCCAGCCATGGAAATCGACCATCCGGGCGCCACATAACGTGTGTTGTTCGTACAAAGGAGTCTGTTGAGCCATCTTTTCCTCGTTGAATAAGCAGGGCTTGCAACCATTTCGTGATGAAATTTACGCCACGAAACCCGTCATCGAAGCCACGTCATGGCCTCAACGCAAACGTTCTCTTTTCCATTGAACTTACCACCGAAACTGACGCTTAACCATAAGGTAAAATTAACTATCACATTAGCTTATGCCAAAAAATGGCAAAGCAGACCACAGAACAAAAAACCAAAAATATAATTAACGAATCCATAACACACAAATCACAGGCACAAAAAACCGATTTAATCGATATTAAATTCTAAAAAAATGTCAAAAATCGAGACGAGCAAAAATCGTGATATAAAAAAATCTAATGCGAAAAACGACGTGGAATTAGATTATTTCAAATGAGGTGAGTCCCCCGGCACGAAGGCCGGGAGAAGAAAGTGTGACGGGTCTCAAACTCTTAGAAGCAGGGGGATTTGTTAACGAAGCCACTCAGGCAAATCATTAAGCCCCATCGCCTGACGGATAAGTTGCGGTTTTACACCAGGGAGGGTATCGGCCAGTTTCAGACCAATATCGCGCAGCAATTTCTTCGCGGGATTCTCCCCAGCAAACAGCTCGCGAAAACCTTGCATACCCGCCAGCATCATGGCGGCACTGTGCTTACGGCTGCGCTCGTAACGACGCAAATACAGATACTGACCGATATCTTTGCCCTGACGCTGCAAACGCTTCAGTTCATCGATAAGTTCCGCAGCATCCATAAAGCCGAGGTTAACCCCCTGCCCCGCCAGCGGATGGATGGTATGGGCGGCATCACCGACCAATGCCAGACGATGGGCGGCAAACTGGCGGGCATAACGCCCCGTCAGCGGGAAGACCTGGCGTTCGCTTTCCACGCGACACAACCCGAGTCGGTTATCAAACGCAATATTCAATGCCCGGTTGAATTCCTCTTCGCTCGCATGTTGCATCCGCTCAGCCTCTTGTGGCGAAAGCGACCAGACAATAGAGCAAAGATGCGGGTCGACGAGGGGCAAAAACGCGAGAATACCTTCGCCATGAAACGCCTGGCGAGCAACGGCATCGTGCGCCTCTTCGGTACGAATGGTAGCGACCAGCGCATGATGGCGATAGTCCCAGAAAGTCAGCGGAATATCGGCTTTGCTACGCAGCCAGGAGTTCGCGCCGTCCGCCCCAACCACCAGGCGAGCGGTTAACATCGTGCCGTCTTTCAGGGTCAGAAACGTTTCATTTTCCCCCCAGGCCACCTGCTGCAGTTCTGCGGGAGCCATCAGCGTAACATCCGAGGATTTCTGCGCTTTTTGCCACAGGGCATAGTGGATCACCGTGTTTTCAACAATGTGCCCAAGATGACTGTAGCCCATACTTTTATCATCGAACGCAATGCGTCCAAAGCTGTCTTTGTCCCAGACTTCCATGCCGTGATAGCAACTGGCCCGACGGGCAACAATATCTGACCACACGCCGAGACGCGTGAGCAATTTTTCGCTGGCGGCATTAATGGCCGACACGCGAAGCGCCGGTGGAGCATCATTCGCCAGTGGCTGAGGGACATGCTGTTCCAGCACGGCGACACGTAAGCCGCTACCCTGTAAGCCGCAGGCGACGGCCAGACCTACCATGCCTCCACCCACAATAGCTACATCAACACTTTGCACTGTTTGCTCCTCGAAACCAAAACCTGTAATCCGTAGGCCTGATAAGCGTAGCGCCATCAGGCATTTGTGCGGGTAACCCTGCCGGATGGCGGCTTCGCCTTATCCGGCCTACAGGTCATATTTAACGCGCGACCCAACCCAGGGTGCGCTGCGCCAGCACATCGCGTGCCGGTGTCAATAATTCCATTGCCATCAATCCGACATTGCGCCCGACAACCAGCGGCGTCCAGTGATTAGCAAACAGATGAACCAGACTGTTCGTCACGCCAATCGTTGTTTCACGGTCTGCCTGTCGACGCTGTTGATAACGCGACAGCACGCGATATTCGCCGACGTCTTCGTCGGCTTGCCATGCCTGGGTCAGCGTTTCGGCAAGGCTCATCACATCACGTAATCCAAGATTAAAACCTTGTCCTGCGATAGGATGCAGTGTCTGCGCGGCATTCCCCACCAGCACGGTACGATGGGTGACGGCTTTGACCGCCGTCGTCAGCGAAAGCGGATAGGCGCTGCGTTTTCCCGCCTGGGTAATACGCCCCAGTCGCCAGCCAAATGCGCTCTGCAATTCACGGCAAAACTGTTCATCAGACCAGGCCATCACCTCATCACGCCGCTCAAGCGGATGGCACCACACCAGTGAGCAACGCTCCCCGGACATTGGCAACATCGCCAGTGGACCATGTTGGGTAAAGCGCTCAAACGCACGCCCCTCATGGGGCACAGAAACAGCCACGTTGGCGATCACCGCTAACTGTTCGTATGGCGTTTGCTGCCAGTCCACACCGCAGGCCGTTGCCAGCGCAGAACGCGTACCATCAGCCGCAACCAGAACGTCGCCGGTAATCACATCACCGTTTTCCAGCGTAACATTGACCTGCTCCTGCGTGCGCGAAACCGTGGCGACGCGAGCGGGGCAATGTAGCGTCACGCCCGGTGCTTTGCGCAACAGTCCGAACAAGCGCTGACCGACATCGTGCAACTCAACGACCTGTCCTAACGCCGCAATACGATAATCCTGCGCATCCAGAGTCACAAAACCGGCATGCCCGCGATCGCTGACGTGAACGGTATTGATGGCCGTTGCGCAATCGGCAATCGCCTGCCAGATACCCATCCGCGCCAGTTGCTGGCAGGTGCCTGCCGCCAGGGCGATCGCCCGGGCGTCAAAACCGGGGTGATCCTGGGCTTCAGGCGCCGTCGCTTCAATCAGATGAACCGGCAGTTTGCCATGACTCAATTGAGAGATTGCCAGCGCCAGCGTCGCCCCGGCCATCCCGCCACCTACGATAATCACGCTCATTGTTGGCGCGCCGCAGCCATTAAGGCTTCGATGTCGTCGGCTTTTTTCACTACGCCGGCGGTCAGGTTTTCGTTACCGGTTTCCGTGATGACGATGTCGTCTTCAATTCGGATACCAATACCGCGATACGCTTCCGGTACGTCGGCATCCGGCGCGATGTAGAGACCAGGCTCCACGGTCAGCACCATACCCGGCTCAAGCAGACGGGAGCGATCCTTACCATAGGTTCCGACATCATGCACATCCAGCCCCAGCCAGTGGCTCAGGCCATGCATAAAGAAAGGACGATGGGCGTTATCAGCGATCAGTTGTTCGATTTCGCCCTTCAGGATGCCCAGTTTCACCAGGCCGGTTACCATAATGCGCACTACCTCGCCGGTCACTTCCTGGATGGAAGTACCCGGGCGATACAGGCGCAAACTGGTTTCCAGCGACGCCAGCACAATGTCGTAGATCTCGCGCTGGGCGGGGGTGAACTTGCCGCTGACCGGGAAGGTTCGCGTGATGTCGCCGGCATACCCTTTGTATTCACATCCGGCGTCAATCAGCACCAACGAGCCATCGCGCATTTCGCTTTCATTTTCGGTGTAATGCAGGATGCAGCCATTTTCGCCGCTGCCAACAATGGTGTTATAGGAAGGATAACGCGCGCCGTGACGCGTAAATTCGTGGTGAATCTCCCCTTCCAGTTGATACTCAAACATGCCCGGACGACATTTCTCCATCGCCCGCGTGTGCGCCAGCGCGCTGATCTCTCCGGCGCGTCGCATCACAGCAATTTCTTCCGCTGATTTAAACAGGCGCATCTCATGCACCATCGGACGCCAGTCGGTGAGCGTCGCCGGCGCTTTAAGATTTTGGCGCGACCCTTTGCGCAACTTATCCAGTGCGGTAAAGACAATCTCATCCGCCCAGGCATATTCGCCTTGCGCGTGGTACACCACATCCAGGCCATTAAGCAGTTGGAAGAGTTGCTGATTGATCTCGCTGAACGCCAGCGCACGATCCACACCCAGTTTTTCTGGCGCGGTATCCTGCCCGAGACGACGGCCAAACCAGATCTCTGCGGTCAGGTCGCGAACCCGGTTAAACAAAACGCTGTGGTTATGAGTGTCATCGCTTTTAATCAGCACCAGCACAGCTTCCGGTTCGTTAAAACCGGTGAAATACCAGAAGTCGCTGCTCTGGCGATACGGATATTCACTGTCCGCGCTACGCGTCGCTTCTGGCGCGGCGAAAACCAGCGCCGCGCTGCCAGGCGGCATTTGCGCCAGTAATGCCTGGCGGCGACGCAGATATTCTTGCAGGGATAGTTCGCTCATAACACTCTCCTTGGCGTTTTCGTTCTTAGTGCAGAGTCGGTTTGCGCACTTCCGGCGCGGTTGGCTGCTGACGCGTGAAGGTGTCGTGGCAAAGCAGCGCCGCAACACGCACATATTCGATGATCTCTTCGAGCGACATCTCCAGCTCTTCCTGATCTTCGTCTTCGTCATAGCCCAACTGCGCAATGTTGCGCAGATCGTCAATCGCTTCGCCGGTTTCACCCGTCACTTTGTCGAGCTTAGGCTGTGAGACGCCAAGGCCGAGCAAAAAGTGATTGACCCATCCCGCCAGCGCATCGGCGCGATCGAACACGCTGACGTCGTCTCCCTCAGGCAGAAAAAGCTGAAAAAGAAAGCCGTCATCTTCCAGCGCATCGCTGGTCGCGGCGTGCATTTTGCGCAATGCTTGCGCCAGTTCATGACCAAAGGCCAGACCTTCGTTTGTCAGGTCATGAAGCAGCGGCTGCCAGGAGCTGTCGTTGTTGCCGCCGCAAATCATCCCGCTGATCAAACCGTGCATTTCGGCTGGGGTCAGTCCTGCCCCTTGTTGGTTCAAAAACTGGTTCATTTCGTTATAACCAGGCATTTCATTCTGTATAGACATAAGCATTCGTCATCAAAGGGAGGATATTCATGATATGCTACCACTTTGGACCCTGGTGAACCAGAAAAGGGCTTGTATCTTCATACCAGGGTAGCTATAGTGTCGCCCCTTCGCGGACCCTGGGTCTGGAGACGAAGGCAGCGCAGTCAATCAGCAGGAAGGTGGCATGTCTGCACAACCCGTCGATATCCAAATATTTGGCCGTTCACTGCGAGTGAATTGCCCGCCTGAACAAAAGGATGCGTTGAATCAGGCAGCGGACGATCTTAATCAGCGTTTGCAAGATCTAAAAGTTCGCACTAAAGTCACAAATACTGAGCAGCTGGTTTTCATCGCCGCATTGAACATCAGCTATGAATTAGCTCAGGAAAAAGCGAAGACGCGTGACTACGCGGCGAGCATGGAACAACGTATTCGGATGCTGCAACAGACCATCGAACAGGCGTTGCTTGATCAGGGTCGCATAACCGAAAAAACGGGCCAAAACTTTGAATAACACTTTTCGGTTTACTATGGTAGAGTGACCGTGAAGACAAAATTTCTCTGAGATGTTTGCAAGCGGGCCAGTCCCCTGAGCCGATATTTCATACCACAAGAATGTGGCGCTCCACGGTTGGTGAGCATGCTCGGTCCGTCCGAGAAGCCTTAAAACTGTGACGACGCATTCACCTTGAACCAAGGGTTCAAGGGTTACAGCCTGCGGCGGCATCTCGGAGATTCCCCTTCACCTACCAACTGCTATGACACAACTTCCCGAACTCCCTTTATCCCGACAAGAAATCCGCCAGCTAATACGTCAACGTCGACGGGCACTGACTCCCCAGCAGCAAACCCATTTCGGCCAGCACGCGGCGAACAGAATGCTTGCTTACCCTCCGGTAGTGATGGCGCACACTGTCGCGTTATTTCTCTCATTCGATGGCGAACTCGACACTCAACCGCTGATCGAACAACTCTGGCGAGCAGGTAAACGTGTTTATCTCCCGGTCCTGCACCCGTTTAGCCCCGGCAATTTACTGTTTCTGCACTATCATCCCCAAAGCGAACTGGTCACCAATCGCCTGAAGATTCAGGAGCCGAAACTGGATGTACGCGACGTATTGCCGCTTGCGCAACTGGATGTGTTGGTAACGCCGTTAGTGGCGTTTGACGAAGAGGGGCAGCGTCTGGGCATGGGCGGTGGATTTTATGACCGGACATTGCAGAACTGGCGGCAACACAGGATCCAACCGGTAGGCTACGCCCATGACTGTCAGTTAGTCGAAAAACTGCCGGTTGAAGAGTGGGATATTCCTTTACCGGCTGTAGTGACACCGTCGAAAGTGTGGGAATGGCCGCCGTTTTCTTCCCATTGACACCGCTTTTTTTTTGACCTAAATTCCTCGGTAAAGGGTGAGGGAGGCGAACCTCCCTCCTGCTTCCTCTCTGTTAATATGCTGGCCAGGCTATGATTAACAGGATTAGCAGCATGATGACGTATCTCATCATCGTCCCTTTCCTTTTTTAAGCCCCTGCTGCGGTAGGGGCTTTTCCGTTTCAGCCCTATGCTGAAGCCCCATCGTAAGTTCCTTTTTTTGATACTCAACGCGCCACGATGGCTTTAATCACCGATTGCGGCAACGCTCGTAAACAGGATGTATACGTTGCAAGAGGACTCAACTGCGGCAGGAAACGAATCAGGGATATTCATCCGAACCGGGCGACGTTTTTGCCTGGCTGGGACTACGGTGTGGATGTCTACACGAAATAAGGCCCGGTAGCGTAGCGCCACCGGGCAGAACAGGTAAATCAGTACAACAAACGCGCGCGAATGGTTCCCGGGAGCGCCTTCATCGCCAACAGCGCTTTCTCCGCCACATCTTCATCGGCTTCAATATCAATGACCACATAACCCATCTGCGCAGAGGTTTGCAGATATTGCGCCGCAATGTTGACGCCCTGTTCAGCAAAAATCTGGTTAAGCGCAGTTAATACGCCCGGACGGTTTTCGTGGATGTGCATCAGACGGCGGCCGCCGTGCAGCGGTAGCGACACTTCCGGGAAGTTAACCGCAGAAAGCGTGGAGCCGTTGTCAGAATATTTCGTCAGTTTACCGGCAACTTCAAGACCGATATTTTCCTGCGCTTCCTGGGTTGAGCCACCAATGTGCGGAGTCAGGATCACGTTGTCGAACTCACACAGCGGAGAGGTGAAGGGATCGCTGTTGGTTGCCGGTTCCGTCGGGAAGACGTCGATCGCGGCACCCGCCAGATGTTTGGTTGCCAGCGCATCGCACAGTGCCGGAATATCCACAACCGTCCCACGTGCGGCGTTGATCAGCAGTGAACCCGGCTTCATCAACGCAATCTCTTTCGCGCCCATCATGTTTTTGGTTGAGGCGTTTTCCGGTACGTGCAGACTCACGACATCGCTCATGTTCAGCAGATCGGAGAGGTGCTGTACCTGAGTCGCATTGCCCAGCGGTAATTTGTTTTCAATGTCATAGAAGTAGACATGCATCCCCAGCGATTCCGCCAGAATACCCAACTGAGTACCGATATGGCCGTAACCAATGATGCCCAGTTTTTTGCCACGCGCTTCAAAAGAGCCAGCCGCCAGCTTGTTCCAGACGCCACGATGCGCTTTGGCGTTTGCTTCCGGTACGCCGCGAAGCAGCAGGAGCAGTTCACCAATCACCAGTTCCGCGACAGAACGGGTATTTGAGAATGGCGCGTTAAACACAGGGATACCCCGTTTTGACGCCGCGCTCAGATCAACCTGGTTGGTACCGATGCAGAAACAGCCAATCGCCACCAGTTTCTCTGCCGCTTCAATCACCTCTTCTGTCAAATGAGTACGGGATCGCAGACCAATGAAGTGGGCATCACGGATCGATTCTTTCAGTTGCTCAGCATCCAGAGCGCCTTTATGGAATTCGATGTTGGTATAACCTGCTGCGCGAAGGTTTTCCAGTGCACGTTGGTGCACGCCTTCAACCAGCAGAAATTTAATTTTGTCTTTCTCCAGCGATACCTTTGCCATTTCCCCGATCCTGTCTTTTTATCAATCTGATGTTGTGTGTGTGGATTTGCATCCGCCTTCAACATATCAAAAAAAACTATCGCGGCAATATGAACGTTTGCGTCGCCATTCTGAGGAAATATCATTCGGCAGGAAATAACAGAGTAAAATGCTGGGAAGTACCGGGAGTTCAGCGAGATCGGTAGGGCAACATTCTAAACGTGATACATGTCACCAAATTTGCCCTACCGAAAATTTTTTCACAGGGGGAGCGGTTCCCCTGTCAGATTATTTCACGATGGTTTTCACACCGTCAGCGGTGCCAATCAGCGCAACATCCGCACCACGGTTGGCGAACAGGCCGACGGTCACAACGCCCGGGATCGCGTTGATGGCATTTTCCATCGCGATAGGGTCGATGATTTCCATGCCGTGTACGTCGAGGATCACGTTCCCGTTATCCGTCACCACGCCCTGACGATACTCCGGACGACCACCGAGCTTCACTAACTGGCGTGCAACGGCGCTACGCGCCATCGGGATCACTTCCACCGGCAGTGGGAAACTCCCCAGAATATCCACCTCTTTGGAGGCATCCGCGATGCAAATGAATTTCTTCGCCACCGAGGCAATAATCTTTTCACGGGTTAACGCCGCGCCGCCGCCTTTGATCATCTGCATGTGGCCGTTGATTTCATCCGCGCCGTCAACGTAGACACCCAGGCTGTCCACTTCGTTAAGATCAAAAACGTGAATGCCAAGGCTTTTGAGTTTTTCAGTGGACGCATCCGAACTGGACACTGCGCCTTCAATCTGGCCTTTCATTGTACCCAGCGCATCAATAAAGTGCGCGGCGGTTGAGCCTGTCCCTACTCCTACAATGGTTCCGGGTTGTACATACTGAAGTGCCGCCCATCCTACTGCTTTTTTCAGTTCATCCTGCGTCATGATCGTTTCGCCTGTGGTGTGAAATTTCAGGCGCATTATAGAACATTGACGAGAAAAATGTCCCCAACCCCATTTGCGGACGGTGGAATTCGTCTGTACCCAACTAAAATTTGTGTCATAGTGCAGAACCCCCCAAATTTCAGGAGTACGTCATAGCAATGAAACGTCCGGACTACAGAACACTACAAGCACTGGATGCGGTGATACGTGAACGAGGATTTGAGCGCGCGGCACAGAAGCTGTGCATCACGCAATCCGCCGTCTCGCAACGCATAAAACAGCTTGAGAATATGTTCGGGCAGCCGCTGCTGGTACGTACCGTTCCGCCACGCCCGACTGAGCAAGGGCAAAAGCTGCTGGCGCTGCTGCGTCAGGTTGAGCTGCTGGAAGACGAATGGCTGGGAGACGAGCAAACCGGCTCCACGCCGCTGCTGTTGTCGCTGGCGGTTAACGCCGACAGTCTGGCCACCTGGTTACTGCCTGCGCTGGCCCCCGTGCTGGCTGATTCGCCTATCCGCCTGAACCTGCAGGTGGAAGATGAAACCCGTACGCAAGAACGTCTGCGCCGCGGCGAGGTGGTGGGCGCAGTGAGTATTCAGCACCAGGCGCTCCCCAGTTGCCTGGTCGATAAGCTCGGCGCACTCGACTATCTGTTCGTGGCCTCCCGCGCCTTTGCGGAACGCTATTTTCCGAACGGCGTCACCCGCTCGGCGCTGCTGAAAGCGCCCGCCGTGGCGTTTGACCATCTCGATGATATGCACCAGGCCTTCCTGCAGCAAAACTTCGATCTGCCGCCAGGTAGCGTACCGTGCCACATCGTTAACTCTTCTGAAGCCTTTGTACAGCTGGCTCGTCAGGGCACGACCTGCTGTATGATCCCCCATTTGCAGATTGAGAGAGAGTTAAACAGCGGCGAGCTGATCGACTTAACGCCCGGTCTGTTTCAACGCCGGATGCTTTACTGGCACCGTTTTGCGCCGGAAAGCCGCATGATGCGCAACGTCACTGACGCGCTGCTGGCGTACGGTCATAAGGTGCTGCGTCAGGATTAATGCCCGATTGCCGGATAACATTGAGTTTATCCGGCTCACTTGCAAAAAAAAGTCTTTGAAATCCATCACAAAATAAATAATCCCAGGCGGCAAAAAACGACGCGTTGTTGGCTATTTTTTGCTGGCGACAGCGCAGGTTAAAAAGCTCACCGTATTCGCAAGAACCCATTCCATTGCGTAATACGGAGCAACACATGTCAAATTTGCAGGACTGGCAACGGCTGGCCAATAAGGAACTCAGCCGTCAGGAAAAAACCGTCGAGGATCTTGTACGCCACACGGCAGAAGGGATCGCCGTCAAGCCGTTATATACCCCCGCCGACCTCGACAACCTGGAAGTGATGGATACCCTCCCCGGCCTGCCGCCGTATGTTCGTGGCCCACGCGCCACCATGTACACGGCGCAACCCTGGACCATTCGCCAGTACGCCGGTTTCTCAACCGCCAAAGAGTCCAATGCCTTTTACCGTCGCAACCTCGCTGCGGGGCAAAAAGGGTTATCCGTGGCGTTTGATCTCGCCACCCATCGCGGTTACGACTCTGACAATCCACGTGTGGCTGGCGATGTGGGTAAAGCCGGTGTCGCCATTGATACCGTGGAAGATATGAAAGTCCTGTTCGACCAGATCCCACTGGATAAGATGTCCGTCTCCATGACCATGAACGGCGCGGTATTGCCGGTAATGGCGTTCTATATCGTGGCTGCAGAAGAACAGGGCGTCACACCAGAACAACTCACCGGCACGATTCAAAACGATATCCTGAAAGAGTACCTGTGCCGCAACACCTATATTTATCCGCCAAAACCCTCCATGCGCATTATCGCCGACATCATTGCCTGGTGTTCGGGCAATATGCCGCGCTTCAACACCATCAGTATCAGCGGTTATCACATGGGTGAAGCAGGCGCCAACTGTGTACAGCAGGTCGCGTTCACCCTGGCGGACGGCATTGAATACATCAAGGCGGCACTCTCCGCAGGGCTGAAAATTGATGATTTTGCCCCCCGCCTATCCTTCTTCTTCGGGATCGGCATGGATCTGTTTATGAACGTCGCCATGCTGCGCGCCGCACGTTATCTGTGGAGCGAAGCGGTCAGCAGTTTTGGGGCGACCAACCCGAAATCGCTGGCGCTGCGCACCCACTGCCAGACCTCCGGCTGGAGTCTGACCGAGCAGGATCCCTATAACAATGTCATCCGCACCACCATTGAAGCGCTTGGCGCTACGCTTGGCGGTACCCAGTCTCTCCATACCAACGCCTTCGATGAAGCGTTAGGTCTGCCTGGCGATTTTTCGGCGCGTATCGCCCGTAACACGCAAATCATTATTCAGGAAGAGTCAGAAATTTGTCGCACCGTCGATCCGCTGGCCGGCTCTTACTATGTAGAGTCACTGACCGATCAGGTCGTCAAGCAGGCGCGAGCGATCATCCAGCAGATCGACGAGGCGGGCGGCATGGCGAAGGCTATCGAAGCCGGACTGCCAAAACGGATGATCGAAGAGGCTTCCGCTCGCGAACAGTCGCTGATCGATCAGGGCAAACGGGTGATCGTCGGTGTGAATAAATACAAGCTGGAGAAAGAAGATGAAACGTCAGTGCTGGAAATAGACAATGTTAAAGTCCGCAACGAGCAAATTGCCTCACTGAAACACATCCGTGCCACCCGCGACGACGCGACGGTCAAATCCGCACTGAGCGCCCTCACCCATGCCGCACAACATAATGAAAACCTGCTTGCCGCCGCAGTGATTGCCGCCCGGGCTCGCGCCACGTTGGGTGAAATTTCCGACGCGCTGGAAACGGCTTTCGACCGTTACCTGGTCCCCAGCCAGTGCGTCACCGGCGTGATTGCGCAAAGCTATCATCAATCCAGCAAGTCCGCCGCTGAGTTCGACGCCATCCTTGCGCAAACCGAACAGTTTCTCACCGACCATGGCCGCCGCCCGCGGATCCTGATCGCCAAAATGGGCCAGGATGGTCACGATCGCGGCGCGAAAGTGATCGCCAGCGCCTATTCCGATCTCGGTTTCGACGTTGATCTCAGCCCGATGTTTTCCACGCCAGAAGAGATCGCCCGTCTGGCGATCGAAAACGATGTACACGTGGTAGGCGCATCGTCGCTGGCCGCCGGTCATAAAACGTTGATCCCTGAACTGGTGACAGCGCTCAAAAACTGGGGGCGCGAAGATATTTTAGTCGTGGCAGGCGGCGTGATCCCGCCTCAGGATTACGCCTTCCTGCAACAACGCGGCGTCGCGGCAATTTATGGTCCCGGCACCCCCATGCTGGAAAGCGTACGCGACGTGTTGACCCGCATTGGTCAACATCATGATTAACGACGCCACGCTGGCAGAGTCTATCCGGCGATTACGGCTGGGCGATCGCGCCACGCTCGCTCAGGCCATGACGCTAATAGAAAGCCGCCATCCCGGACATCAGACGCTGAGCACAACACTGCTGGATGCGATCATGCCGTTCACCGGTCACGCCCTGCGCCTGGGCATTACCGGTACGCCAGGCGCGGGAAAGAGCACCTTTCTGGAAGCATTCGGCATGTTGCTTATCCGCCACGGTTTGAAAGTGGCTGTTATCGCCGTCGACCCGAGCAGCCCGGTGAGCGGCGGCAGTATTCTCGGGGACAAAACCCGCATGACGGAACTGGCGCGCTCCGATGCCGCGTTTATTCGCCCGGTGCCCTCCAGCGGGCATTTGGGCGGAACCAGCCAGCGCGCTCACGAATTGATGCTGCTCTGCGAAGCGGCGGGCTTCGATGTGGTCATTGTCGAAACCGTTGGCGTGGGTCAGTCAGAAATTGAAGTCGCCCGCATGGTGGACTGCTTTGTCTCGCTGCAAATCGCGGGCGGTGGCGACGAACTGCAAGGGATCAAAAAAGGGATCATGGAGATGGCGGACCTGATCGTCATCAACAAGGATGACGGCGACAATCGCCCCAACGTCGCCATTGCCCGCCATATGTATGAATCCGCGTTGCACATTTTACGCCGCAAGTACGAAGAGTGGCAGCCACAGGTTCTGGCCTGCAGCGCGCTTGAAAAACGCGGCATTGAAGAGATCTGGCAGACCATCGCCGACTTCAGATCCGCACTCACCGCCAGCGGTCGGCTGGCGCAAGTTCGCCAGCAGCAGTCGGTAGAGTGGCTGCAAAAACAGACCGAAGAATCGGTGCTGCGCCTGCTCTTTACCCGTACCGAATTTGATCGTTATTTCCATCAAATGCTGCAGGCGGTCAAAAACAATGACCTGTCACCGCGTACCGGCCTGCGTCACATCAACGAATTTCTTCAGCATCAGTATTTTGAATAAAGGAACTTTTATGTCTTATCAATATGTTAACGTTGTCATTATCCATAAAGTTGCGGTTATTGAGTTTAACTATGCCCGTAAACTCAACGCCCTGAGTAAAGTCTTTATGGACGATTTAATGCAGGCGCTGAGCGACCTGAATCGACCGGACATTCGTTGCATTATTTTGCGCGCCCCCAGCGGGGCAAAAGTCTTCTCGGCGGGCCATGACATTCACGAACTGCCCACCGGACGGCGCGATCCACTCTCTTATGACGATCCGCTGCGTCAGATCACTCGCATGATCCAAAAATATCCCAAACCGGTGATCTCCATGGTCGAAGGCAGCGTCTGGGGCGGCGCGTTTGAAATGATCATGAGTTCCGATCTGATTATCGCCGCCAGCACATCGACCTTCTCGATGACCCCGGTCAATCTCGGCGTGCCGTATAACCTGGTGGGCATTCACAACCTGACGCGTGACGCAGGTTTCCACATCGTCAAAGAACTGATTTTTACCGCCTCCCCCATTACCGCACAACGGGCGCTGGCTGTCGGCATTCTTAACCATGTGGTCGATGTCGCCGAGCTGGAAGATTTCACCCTCCAGATAGCGCATCACATTTCAGAAAAAGCGCCTTTGGCAATTGCCGTCATCAAGGAAGAGCTACGCGTACTGGGTGAAGCGCACACCATGAATTCCGACGAATTTGAGCGTATCCAGGGAATGCGCCGCGCCGTTTACGACAGCGAGGACTATCAGGAAGGGATGAACGCGTTCCTGCAAAAACGGAAACCGAATTTTGTCGGTCATTAATAGCGTCCAACTAAGGAACGCAGGATGAAACGAATGAGCGCCGATGAAGCGGCGGAGTTTATTCAGCACGATGATATGGTTGCCTTCAGCGGTTTTACCCCGGCCGGATCGCCGAAAGCCCTGCCCGCCGCCATTGCCAGACGTGCCAGTGAAAAGCATGACGCACAACAGCCCTTTCAGATCCGTCTGCTGACCGGCGCCTCTATCGGCGCGGCGGCAGACGACGCACTGTCGGAGGCGGACGCCGTCTCCTGGCGAGCGCCCTATCAGACCTCCTCCGGCCTGCGGGAAAAAATCAATCAGGGGCAGGTTAATTTTGTCGATCTGCACCTGAGCGAAGTGGCGCAAATGGTCAATTACGGCTTCTTTGGCGACATTGACATTGCGGTGATCGAGGCCTCATCGATTGCACCGGATGGCCGGGTCTGGCTTTCCAGCGGGATCGGCAATGCGCCGACCTGGCTGCTGCGGGCGAAAAAGGTGATCATAGAACTGAATCACTACCATAGTCCGCGGGTCTCCGAACTGGCCGATATCGTCATTCCCGGCGCGCCGCCGAGACGTAATAGCGTACCTATTTTTCATACCATGGATCGCGTAGGTAGCCATTGTGTGCAGATTGATCCCAAAAAGATTGTCGCCCTGGTGGAAACCGAATTACCCGACGCCAGAAACACGACGACAAAAGAAAACCCGACCTGCCAGCAAATTGCCGACAACGTCGTGACGTTCTTACTCAATGAAATCGTGAATCAGCGCATTCCACCTGAATTTCTGCCCCTGCAAAGCGGGGTTGGCAATATTAACAATGCGGTCATGGCGAGACTTGGCGAAAATCCGGAGATCCCGCCGTTTATGATGTATTCCGAGGTACTGCAAGACTCGGTGGTGCATCTGCTGGAGACGGGGAAAATTACCGGCGCCAGCGCATCCAGCCTGACCGTTTCGGCTAATTCACTGCAGAAGATTTACGACAATATGGATTTCTTCGCCAGCCGCATCGTGCTCCGGCCACAGGAGATCTCCAATAATCCGGAGATTATTCGCCGCCTTGGTGTAATTGCACTGAATGTCGGTCTTGAGTTTGATATTTATGGCCACGCCAACTCGACGCATATTGCCGGTGTCAATCTGATGAATGGCATCGGCGGCAGCGGCGATTTTGAACGCAACGCCTATTTGTCTATCTTCATGGCGCCATCTATTGCGAAAGACGGGAAGATTTCAACGATTGTCCCGATGTGCAGTCACGTTGATCACAGTGAACACAGCGTGAAGGTCATTATTACCGAGCAAGGTATTGCTGATTTGCGCGGGTTATCCCCGCTTCAGCGCGCGCGCACGATTATCGACAACTGCGCGCATCCGCTGTACCGGGATTATCTGCACCGTTATCTGGAAAATGCCCCCGGCGGGCATATCCATCACGATCTTAGTCACGCGTTTGATCTCCACCGCAACCTGCAGGAAAGCGGTTCGATGCTCGGTTAGTTCGCGGTACCGTCACGATCTTCGGCAATATGCTGAAGCATCGTGGCGGTATAACGATGGTTCTTCAAGGAATAGAGAAACTCACGCATATACATCGGGCTGTGCGGCGCGTCGAAATACTTGAGTTTTGCCGGATTCACCAGACGCCAGGCAAAATGCGGTATTACCGTCAAAAACTGTCCGCGCTCTACGGCGCTAATCTTCGCCATAAAACTGTACGGCCGATAGATAATCGTAGGGCTAATCCCACACGGGCGCATATACGCATCCAGCATTGCTTCAAAATTGGCTCTGTTCTGGAAGCGCATTTGTAGCCAGGGTAATTCCTGTAAGAGCTCCTGCGGTTGCCTCTCTTCATAACGCCGGGAGACCAGAAACCCCAGACGCAGCGGCGGTAAGTCTGTCACGGTGAGATTGTCCAGCTGCTGGACGCGGGCTGAAACCTGCTGCGGCGAAAGAATAAAGTCGAGCTTTCTGTCGAACAAGTTATCGATCACCCCGTTCTCGCTAAATTCAACGGCCTGCGCGGTCACGCCGTCATACTTGTCACCGAGGCTTATCAGCTGATCGAAAATAATGGTGGGATAGGTATTGTCGATTCCGATCACAATATTGCGCGAGCGGCGGGCCGAGTGGTGAATTTCGTTATCGATTGCGGATAAACGCTGATAAATCGGAAAAAGTTTTTGATACAGCTCCTGCCCCGCTTTGTTCAGGCTGATGCTGTTATCTTTGCGGGTAAACAGCGTGTAACCAATCTGGTCCTCCAGCGCCGAAATGCTTTTGCCAAAGGGAGAGGCCGTCATATGTATTTTTTCCGCCGCTCTGACAATATTATTGGTTTGCGCTAACAGAATGAAATTGCGCATCTTCTTTGAAATAAAGATATCCATAGTCACCTCAAAAATTCACTATGGCATATCCTCATGCAGTTGAAGAAAAAGACTGGATGTGGCGTCCCACTTTTACAGTTGCTCACAGAATAAATGCGGGAAATAAGGAAAGGACTAAAAACCCGGCAGTGACGCCGGGTTCTGTAGATTATTGGGCTTTAGGGGGAGTTGCCTGTTGCTGCCCTGCGGCAGGTTCCAACTGGAATACCACATCGACCTGATCGCCAAACTGGATGGTCGGCTGCTCATAGCTTTCCTCAGCCGACACGGCAGGCGCCGCATCCGCTTTCATCATCCGTACCACCGGGCTGGGCTGATAATTGGAGACGTGGTAGCGCACACTGTAGACCGGTCCCAGCTTGCTGTTAAAACCCGCCGCCAGTTGCTGAGCCTGATGGATTGCATCGTCAATCGCCGCTTTACGCGCCTTGTCTTTATATTCTTCCGGCTGCGCAACACCCAGCGAGACTGAACGGATCTCGTTCAAACCGGCCTTCAGTGCGCCATCCAACAGGGCGTTAAGTTTATCCAGCTGACGCAGAGTCACTTCAACGGTACGCACCGCACGGTAGCCTTTCAGGACACTTTTACCATTCTGATAATCGTAGTCCGGCTGCGTGCGCAGGTTGGCTGAACTGATATCTTTCTTCGCTATCTGATTTTGCTCAAGGAAGGAAAGATACTGCGCCACGCGCTCGTCCGCCTGCTTCTTGGCGGTTGCCGCATCTTTCGCCGCAACATTGACTTCAATCGCCAGCGTCGCGATATCTGGAGTCGCATCCACACTTGCTGTACCGGAAGTCACAATGTGCGGTCCGGCAGGTAATTCATTTGCCTGTACCGAGATTGCACTGAATCCGACTAATGCCGCCAGGGCCATCATTTTGAACTTCACTGTCGCTCCTCCATGTTTCGTTAATCGCCCTGAAACTCAGGGCGCATGCAGGCAAGCTTAGCGGGTATCTGCATATTGTCTATCAGACCAGGCCTAAATAAAGAGAGCATGAACGTGCGCAACACCTTCTTTTGCCAGTTGAAAAGCGATAAACCACATCACCAGACCCACCAGAATATTAATCGTGCGTTGGGCTTTAGCGGTACGCAGCCTCGGCGCCAGCCAGGCGGCCAGCAGCGCCAGGCCAAAGAACCAAAGAAATGACGCACTTACCGTACCGAGAGCGAACCAGCGTCGGGGTTCGACATCCAGCTGTCCACCCAGACTCCCCAGCACCACAAAGGTATCCAGATAAACATGCGGATTCAGCCATGTTACCGCCAGCATGGTGGCGATGATTTTCCAGCGCCCCTGTTTCATCACTTCCGCGCTGGCGAGTTCCAGGTTACTGCTCATTGCCGTTTTTAACGCGCCGAAGCCATACCACAGGAGAAAGGCCACGCCGCCCCAGGTAACCAGCGCCATCAGCCACGGCGACTGCATTAACAATGCGCTGCCGCCAAAGATCCCCGCACAAATCAGCAGTAAGTCGCTGACAGCGCAAAGTAAGGCAATCATCAGGTGATACTGCCGACGAATCCCCTGATTCATGACAAACGCATTCTGTGGGCCGAGCGGTAAAATCATGGCCGCGCCGAGCGCAAGCCCTTGAAAATAATAAGACAACACGTTAAACATCCCGAACTATTCATCTTTAGTGCAGACTATAGCGCGGCAAAATCATTAGCGGAAATTGATAATTTTAATCACAGATTAGAGGAATTAATGGAGAGAGAAGAAAATGCCGGATGACAGCGAATGCTTGATACGGACGACGAAAGACTGCCGTTGTAGGCCTGATAGCATCGCGCCATCAGGCCATACGAAAACGTAAAAATTACTCTGCCGCGCTCTCTTTCACGCGCTTGAAGTTGACGTCCATTTTCGGCGACGGGAAGCGAATGCCCTGCGCATCAAACTCACGCTTAATGCGTTCCAGCACATCCCAATACACTTCTTGCAGATCGCCGCTGTTGCTCCAGGCACGCACCACGAAATTAATCGATGACGCGCCCAGCTCATTCAGACGTACCGTCATTTCACGGTCTTTCAGAATGCGATCTTCAGACTGAATGATATCGGTCAGGATCTTTTTCACCTGATCAATATCGGAATCGTATGTCACACTGATAATAAATTCGTTACGGCGAACCGGCTCACGGGAAAAGTTAATAATATTTCCGGCGATGATTTTACCGTTCGGGATCACCACGATTTTACCGTCCAGGGTACGCATGGTGGTGGAGAAAATTTGCACGTTAAGTACCGTTCCCGCGACGCCGCCCAGGTCAACGTACTCACCGGCACGGAACGGACGGAACATCACCAGCAATACCCCTGCCGCGAGGTTTGACAAAGACCCCTGCAGCGCCAGACCAACGGCTAAACCTGCGGCACCCAGTACAGCAATGACGGAGGCGGTCTGAACCCCAACGCGACCCAGTGCCGCAATCAGCGTAAAGGCGATGATACCGTAACGAACCAGCGCAGAGAGAAAGTCCGCGACCGTCGTATCAATTTGACGCGCAACCATCAGACGGTTCACGGTATTCGACACGATACGCGCCACGATCATCCCGACGATGATGATAGCGATTGCAGCAACGATGTTAACGGCATAACTCAGCAGTAATGCCTGGTTGCGAATCAGCCAGGTGCCTGCACCGTTAATGCTGTCGACAACATTGAGATCTTCCATTCACTATTCCTTTTTTGCTTACCCAAACGGGAGAAATAAAGCCGGCCCCAACAGACTGGCAGTTTGACAAGAGTAAACAAAAAGGACGGATTCTGCCAAGTTGATCACACATTCAGTACTGACAGTATCTTGAATTCATCATAAAAAAGGCCCGCAAATGCGGGCCTCGTGTCATGCAGAATGGCTTACATTACAGAACGTCAACCGCGTTCAGTTCAGTAAAAGCCTGCTCCAGACGGGTGATCATGGTTGCCTGACCAGCACGCAGCCATACGCGCGGATCGTA
This sequence comes from Citrobacter enshiensis, assembly GCF_029338175.1. Taxonomy (NCBI): domain Bacteria; kingdom Pseudomonadati; phylum Pseudomonadota; class Gammaproteobacteria; order Enterobacterales; family Enterobacteriaceae; genus Citrobacter; species Citrobacter enshiensis. The sequence goes on along the minus strand of NZ_CP119862.1, from coordinate 777,870 downwards.
GTATTTCTTGTTCGGCTGATCTTCGCCTTTCGGGTTGCCCAGTTGGCCCTGCAGGTAAGCTTCGTTCGCTTTGTAGTAGTTCAGAACACCTTCCCAGGTCGCCCATTGGGTGTCGGTATCGATGTTCATTTTCACTACGCCGTAGCTTACGGAGTCTTTGATTTCCTGAGCAGTAGAACCGGAACCGCCGTGGAAAACGAAGTTCAGGCTGTTGTGCGGCAGGTTATGTTTCTTAGAAACATAGTCCTGAGAGTCGCGCAGGATGGTCGGAGTCAGAACCACGTTACCTGGCTTGTAGACGCCGTGTACGTTACCGAAGGAAGCGGCGATGGTGAAGCGTGGGCTGATTTTGCTCAGCTCGGTGTACGCGTAATCAACGTCTTCCGGCTGGGTGTACAGTGCAGAAGCGTCCATGTGGCTGTTGTCTACGCCATCTTCTTCACCACCGGTGCAACCCAGTTCGATTTCCAGGGTCATGCCCATTTTGGACATGCGCGCCAGATATTTGGAGCAGATTTCGATGTTCTCTTCCAGAGACTCTTCAGACAGGTCGATCATGTGAGAAGAGAACAGCGGCTTGCCGGTAGCAGCAAAGTGTTTTTCACCCGCGTCCAGCAGACCGTCGATCCACGGCAGCAGTTTCTTCGCGCAGTGGTCAGTGTGCAGGATAACCGGAACACCGTAGTGTTCAGCCATCTGATGAACGTGATGCGCACCAGAGATAGCACCCAGGATTGCTGCGCCCTGAGGAACATCAGACTTCACGCCTTTACCCGCGATGAAAGAAGCACCACCGTTAGAGAACTGAACGATAACCGGCGCTTTAACTTTTGCAGCGGTTTCCAGAACGGCGTTAATGGAGTCGGTACCGACGCAGTTAACTGCTGGCAGAGCGAAGTTGTTTTCTTTTGCTACCTGGAACACTTTCTGTACGTCATCACCAGTGATTACGCCTGGTTTTACGAAATCAAAAATTTTAGACATGTTTCGTTGTCCTGTATCGTCGGGCCTTAGAAAATGGTGCGTGCTTGCAAAGCGCGCTGAAAATTGGGCAGGTTTCCCTGCCCTTTAATGACTTACTTCTTAGCGCGCTCTTCGAGCATTGCTACTGCCGGCAGTACTTTGCCTTCCACGAATTCGAGGAATGCGCCGCCGCCAGTGGAAATGTAGGAGATCTTGTCAGCGATACCGAACAGGTCGATAGCTGCCAGAGTGTCGCCGCCGCCAGCGATGGAGAATGCTTCGCTGTCTGCAATGGCGTTAGCAACGATTTCAGTACCTTTACGGAAGTTCGGGAATTCAAACACGCCTACCGGACCGTTCCACAGAATGGTTTTTGCATTCTTCAGGATTTCAGCCAGTTGCTGTGCAGAAGCATCACCGATATCCAGGATCTGCTCGTCTTCTTTAACGTCAGAAACAGATTTCAGGGTAGCCGCTGCAGTTTCAGAGAATTCAGTCGCTACGCGAACGTCAGCCGGAACCGGGATGTCACAAATAGTCAGCAGACGTTTTGCTTCATCAACCAGGTCAGCTTCGTACAGGGATTTGCCGACGTTGTGGCCTTGAGCAGCAACGAAGGTGTTGGCGATACCACCGCCCACGATCAGCTGGTCAGCGATTTTAGACAGAGAATCCAGAACGGTCAGTTTGGTAGAAACTTTAGAACCACCAACGATAGCCACCATCGGGCGAGCCGGTTCTTTCAGTGCTTTGCCCAGTGCTTCCAGTTCGTCAGCCAACAGCGGGCCTGCGCAAGCAACGTCTGCGAATTTACCGATACCGTGAGTAGAAGCCTGTGCACGGTGAGCCGTACCGAAGGCATCCATGACGAATACGTCGCACAATGCAGCGTATTTTTTGGACAGTGCTTCGTCGTCTTTCTTCTCGCCTTTGTTAAAGCGAACGTTTTCCAGAACCACCAGTTCACCGGCTGCAACTTCAACGCCGTCCAGGTAATCTTTTACCAGACGAACCGGGTTAGACAGTTTGTCTTTCAGGTAGTTAACAACCGGCAGCAGAGAGAATTCTTCGTTGTACTCGCCTTCGGTAGGACGACCCAGGTGGGAAGTTACCATCACTTTTGCACCCTGCTTCAGGGCCAGTTCGATGGTTGGCAGGGAAGCACGGATACGCGCGTCGCTGGTTACTTTCCCTTCTTTAACTGGTACGTTCAGATCCGCACGGATAAAAACACGTTTACCAGCAAGATCCAGATCGGTCATCTTAATTACAGACATGGTGAATCCTCTCGTTGATTCTTAAAGTTTTGCAAGCGCTCACGCGCCTTACCTGAAACCAATAGCAGCCATAGCTAACGTTGTGTCGAGCATGCGGTTAGCAAAGCCCCATTCATTATCGCACCAGACCAGTGTTTTGATCAGGTGAGCACCACTCACACGCGTTTGAGTGCCATCAACAATGGCGCTGTGCGGGTCGTGGTTAAAATCTACAGAGACCAACGGTAATTCCGTATAGTCAACTATACCATGAAATGCACCTTGTGCTGCTTTTTGCAGCAACTGATTGACTTCATTGGCTTTTACTGGTTTTTTCACCGTCACGCTTAAGTCGATCGCCGTCACATTTATGGTCGGCACGCGGACGGCAATCGCTTCGAATCGATCGTTGAATTGCGGAAAAATTCGCGTAATACCGACGGCCAGTTTGGTATCAACCGGAATAATCGACTGGCTCGCAGCTCGCGTACGCCGCAGGTCAGAATGATACGCATCAATCACCTGTTGATCGTGCATAGCCGAGTGGATCGTGGTGACGGTTCCGGACTCAATGCCATAAGCATCATCCAACAACTTGATGACCGGAATAATGCAATTGGTGGTGCAGGAGGCATTCGAGACAATGTGGTGTTCTGCCCGCAACTGTTCCTGATTCACGCCAAATACCACGGTGGCGTCGAGATCGTTGCTGCCAGGATGTGAAAAGAGCACTTTCTTTGCGCCAGCGGCGATATGTGCCTCGCCGTGCTCGCGGTTGCCGTAGACACCGGTGCAATCCAACACGACGTCAACACCCAGTTCACGCCAGGGAAGCGCGTCGAGAGTCCGTTCGTGCAAAATGCGAATAGCATCATCGCCAACGATGAGCTGATCGCGCTCCTGGCGAACATCCCAGGCAAAACGCCCATGGCTGGTGTCATATTTCAACAAATGCGCCATGCCTGCAGCATCCGCCAGTTCGTTGATTGCCACCACGGTGATTTCCGCCCGACGTCCGGATTCATACAAAGCACGAACCACATTACGTCCGATACGACCAAAGCCATTAATCGCTACGCGTACGGTCATAGGTCTCCTGCAAGGCTATCCCGATTCAAATGAGGCTGACAGAGTAATCCAGCAAATCGTCGAGGAAAACCTTACCTGTCGCAAACTGCGACTGATTGATTACTTGTCGAACATTTAATCGACTGAAACGCTTCAGCTAGAATAAGCGAAACCAGGAATAAAAGGAATGATTGTCCAGTCAAAGAACGCAGTTATCTGACTTACGTCACATTTCGGCACCCACTCGCCTCTGTTTTATTCCATATTCCAGAATTGCGAATAAGCGTAGCAAGATCTTTTCGTTGTCGCGTCGTAAATCCTGATTTATATCAGGAAGCACAGCCACCAGCGTCTATATTATCAGCTTTACGTCCGAGTCTCGGAGTCCCTCAAAATATGACTACATCTCATCTTCCCTCGTCTGAAGCACGGTTTTATGCGCTTCGTTTGCTTCCCGGTCAGGAAGTCTTCACACAGTTACATGCGTTTGTAAACCAACACCAGCTGCAAGCCGCCTGGATTGCAGGTTGTACCGGCAGTCTGACCGACATCGCCCTGCGATACGCCGGACAGGAAGAAACCACACTGCTTAGCGGAACGTATGAAGTGATCTCTCTGAGCGGCACGCTCGAACTCACTGGCGAACATCTGCATCTCTCAGTCTCAGATCCAAAGGGTGCCATGCTGGGCGGCCATATGATGCCTGGCTGCACCGTTCGCACCACGCTTGAACTGGTGATCGGCGAGCTGACCGCAGTGGCGTTTAACCGCCAGCCTTGTGCGATTTCCACCTATGACGAACTGGTTATTTCCCCCCGTTAATCCTTCACCTGGTAAGAGGTTTTTTATGGCGCGTCGTCAATTTTCCAGCCAGTCGCTGGTACTGATTGTGATTTCTATAGCCATCAATATGATCGGCGGACAGCTCATCAGCATGCTGAAACTGCCCATTTTTCTGGATTCTATCGGCACCCTGATAAGCGCAGTGCTGTTAGGTCCCGTCATTGGTATGTTGACCGGATTACTGACTAATCTACTCTGGGGATTGTTGACCGATCCTATTGCAGCGGCATTCGCGCCCGTCGCCATGATCATTGGCCTGGTCGCTGGATGGCTGGCACGGGCGGGCTGGTTTCGCACATTACCGAAAGTCGTGGCCAGCGGCGTGGTGATTACACTGGCGGTCACGCTGGTTGCCGTACCCTTGCGTACCGCGCTCTTTGGCGGGGTGACCGGCAGCGGCGCCGATCTGTTTATCGCCTGGATGCACTCTGTCGGCCAGAATCTGGTGGAATCTGTCGCCATTACCGTGCTGGGTGCCAATCTGGTCGATAAGATCCTGACGGCGGTTATCGTCTGGATGCTACTGCGACAGCTGCCGCTTCGCACTACACGCCATTTCCCCACAATGTCTGCCGTGCGCTAATGCACCCGTTCACCTCGTTAACCCTGTGGGCACTGGCGGCCTGCTCCACGTTGCTGCTGCCCACTAACACCATACTTCCTTTCTACAGCGGAGCCGCCTTTCTCTGTTTAGCGGGGGTGAAGGCCACACGTCAGCGGGCAAAATACGTTGCGTGGCTGATGCTTTCGCTGGGATTTGGCCTGTGGCTCGTGCACGGCGGCTGGCTTAGCGAGTGGATCAGCGGTAAGCCGCGCGATCCACAGCGCTGGGCGCAAGCCATCACGTTGTGGCTGCGGATTCTGGCGATTGTCTCCACGTCACAACTTTGGATGCAGTACGTGCCGGTTCGCCAGTTTATCCGCGCGCTGTTTGCGTCTCGTTTACCCCCTGGCGTCGCTTATCTGTTTGCGGGGCCGCTGCTGGTGGTAGAACAGCTCAGGCAACAACTGGCGATCATTCACGAAGCGCAGCGCGCACGCGGTGTGCCGCTGGATGAAGGCTGGTATCAGCGGCTTCGCGCCATGCCTGCGCTGATTGTTCCTCTGACACATAATGCCCTCAACGATCTGGCGGTACGCGGCGCAGCACTGGATATGCGGGCATTTCGATTACACCGACGCCGTACCACGCTATGGGCGCCAGCGGACAGTACGTTTCAGCGTGTGGCGCGCTACAGTATGGTGCTTTTCATGCTGGCGGAAGCGGGAGTCTGGATATGGTTACGCTAGAACAGTTTTGCTATCACCCGACACAGACCACACGCCCTGTGTCTAAGGTTAATTTCCACTACGCTGAACCCGGCATGGTGGCGATTTTTGGTGATAACGGCAGCGGGAAAAGCACGCTGGCTCAACTGATGGCCGGCTGGTACCCCGATTTTCTGCCTGGCGAGATTGAGGGCAAAGGATACCTTCTGGGCGCGCCGATCGGCGAGCGCACTTTGGTAGAGCAGTCACAAACCATTCAGCTCGTCCAGCAGTCGCCTTACCTGCAGCTTTCCGGTTGTACCTTCAGCGTGGAAGAAGAAGTCGCATTTGGTCCGGAAAATCTCGGGCTCAGCGAGGCGGAAATCATGCGCCGTATTGACCATGCACTCACTCTGACAGCATGTCAGACGCTACGCCATCGCCATCCTGGAACGCTCTCCGGCGGGGAGACGCAACGCGTGGTGATTGCCAGTGCATTAGCGATGCAACCGACGCTCCTGATCCTTGATGAAGCCTTCAGTCGTTTAACCGCACACGCCACCCAGTTGCTGCTGGAGCGTTTGCAGGACTGGGCGAAGGCGCAACAGGCGCTGATTATACTTTTCGAGCGCGACCCCGCGCCTTTTCTCGCGTATTGCCAACACACCTGGCAGCTTCATAACGGAGAATTGTCTGTACGATGCTAACGCTAACTGAGGTCAATTATCGCTGGCCGGGAGCCTCGGACGATTGTCTTCGGGCAATCTCACTGGAGATCAAAACAGGCGAATGGCTGGCGCTGACCGGTGATAATGGCGCGGGTAAATCCACGCTGCTGCGAGTGATGGCCGGGTTGCTCTCCCCGTCATCCGGTTCCATCCTCCTTCAGGGAAGACCGATTGCGCAACTGAAAAACCGTGAACGGGCAAACGTGTTCGGCGTCCTGTTTCAGGAAGCCGAAAACCAACTGTTTCACAGCAAAGTGTCAGAAGAAGTCGCCTTTGGATTGCGGTTACAAAAACGATCGCCGGATGAAGTTGCGCAACGCACCGCCGCCGCATTGCAATTGTGTCAGTTAGACGATGTTGCCGACGCGCATCCGCTGGATCTGCATACGGCGCAGCGCCGAATGGTCGCCGTTGCAAGCCTTGAAGCAATGGCGCCCGCCATTCTGATGCTTGATGAACCCAGCCGGGACTTTGACGCACACTGGCTGACCGTCTTCGAGAACTGGCTCGCGGTTTGCCGCCAGCGGGATACCAGCGTGATAGCAATTAGCCATGATGCTGCGTTTACACAGCGTCACTTTCCCCGGGTGGTTCGCCTTGAACAAGGTCATTTGTTAACCCCATCCCCGTTATCTTTACCCTGAGCGTTCAAAAAAAACGGGCCGCCTGAGCGACCCGTTTTTAACGAAAACAGCGTAATTACAGCAGCGATTTCGCTTTGGCAACGACGTTGTCAACGGTGAAGCCGAACTCTTCAAACAGCAGCTCTGCCGGTGCAGACTCACCGAAGGTGGTCATGCCGACGATGGCGCCGTTCAGGCCCACATACTTGAACCAGTAGTCTGCGATACCGGCTTCCACAGCAACACGTGCGGAAACGGCTTTCGGCAGTACGGATTCACGGTAAGCGGCATCCTGCTTGTCGAACGCGTCGGTAGACGGCATGGAAACCACGCGCGCCTTAACGCCTTCCGCAGACAGTTTGTCCCAGGCAGCCACGGCCAGTTCAACTTCAGAACCAGTAGCAATGAAGATCAGCTCAGGCTGGCCCGCGCAATCTTTCAGCACGTAACCACCGCGAGCGATGTTCGCCAGTTGCTCTTCGGTACGATCCTGCTGCGCCAGGTTCTGACGGGAAAGGATCAGTGCGGTCGGGCCGTCCTGACGCTCAACGCCATATTTCCACGCGACTGCGGATTCAACCTGGTCACACGGACGCCATGTGGACATGTTCGGGGTCACACGCAGAGAAGCCACCTGCTCTACTGGCTGGTGAGTCGGGCCATCTTCGCCCAGACCGATGGAGTCGTGGGTGTAGACCATCACCTGACGCTGTTTCATCAGCGCTGCCATACGTACGGCATTACGTGCGTATTCAACGAACATCAGGAAGGTAGAGGTGTACGGCAGGAAACCACCGTGCAGGGAAATACCGTTCGCGATAGCGGTCATACCGAATTCACGTACACCGTAATGGATGTAGTTACCGGCAGTATCTTCGTTGATCGCTTTAGAACCGGACCACAGGGTCAGGTTGCTTGGTGCCAGGTCAGCGGAACCGCCGAGGAATTCTGGCAGCAGCGGACCAAACGCTTCGATCGCATTCTGAGACGCTTTACGGCTGGCGATTTTGGACGGGTTAGCCTGCAGCTTAGCGATAAACTCGTTCGCTTTCGCGTCGAAGTCAGACGGCATTTCGCCTTTCATACGACGGGTGAATTCAGCGGCTTCCTGCGGGAAGGCTTTCGCGTAAGCGGCGAATTTCTCGTTCCATGCGGACTCTTTCGCCTGGCCTGCTTCTTTGGCATCCCACTGCGCGTAGATTTCAGACGGGATTTCGAACGGTGCGTGTTTCCAGCCCAGTTGCTCACGGGTCAGTGCAATTTCTGCATCGCCCAGCGGCGCACCGTGAGAATCGTGCGTACCGGCTTTGTTCGGGGAACCGAAACCGATGATGGTTTTGCACATCAGCAGGGACGGTTTGTCGGTCACAGCACGCGCTTCTTCTACTGCGCGTTTAATTGCTTGTGCATCATGTCCGTCAACACCACGCACCACGTGCCAGCCGTAGGCTTCGAAACGTTTAGCGGTATCATCGGTGAACCAGCCTTCAACATGACCATCGATAGAGATGCCGTTGTCATCGTAGAACGCAACCAGTTTACCCAGTTTCAGCGTACCGGCCAGGGAACATACCTCGTGAGAGATACCTTCCATCATGCAGCCATCGCCCATGAAAGCGTAGGTATAGTGGTTAACAATGTCGTGACCCGGACGGTTAAACTGCGCTGCCAACGTTTTTTCTGCGATAGCCATACCGACTGCGTTAGCAATACCCTGACCCAGCGGACCCGTAGTGGTTTCAACACCCGCGGTGTAACCCACTTCCGGGTGGCCCGGGGTTTTGGAATGCAGCTGACGGAAGTTCTGCAGCTCAGACATCGGCAGATCATAGCCGGTGAGGTGCAGCAGGCTGTAAATCAGCATGGAGCCGTGGCCGTTAGACAGCACGAAGCGGTCACGGTCAGCCCAGGCCGGGTTCTGAGGGTTGTGGTTCAGGAAATCACGCCACAGGACTTCGGCAATGTCAGCCATACCCATCGGGGCACCCGGATGACCGGATTTGGCTTTCTGTACTGCGTCCATGCTCAGCGCACGAATAGCATTGGCAAGCTCTTTACGTGAGGACATTTTGACTCCAGATCGGATGATGAAGGCCATACCCAAACGACTTGACGACCGCGCGTTTTGGGCTACGCCGGAAAAAAGTGCCAACAATGTAACCCAAGCCGCGAGCCATGTACATGGAGCATCCTTTTGCCGTTTCGGAAATCTCCTGAACACGATCGTAGGTTGCGCAATCTACTCGCTCATTTATAAGGATTCTCTTTATACTTTGTCTAAATTCCCTGCTCTTCAACAGCGGGAAATTTCAGATGATGGCAATAATCATTAACGTGGAATAATCACAATGAAAATTCGTTCTGCATTACTAGCCTGTGGAATTGCATTCGCTCTGACCGGTTGTCAGAACATGGATTCAGGCGGGCTGATGACGTCTGGTAGTGAAGCCTTACAGGCCTATAGCCTGAGTGATGCGCAGATCAAAACACTGAGCGACCAGGCATGCCAGGAGATGGACGGTAAGGCAACCATCGCCCCGGCCAGCAGTGAATACGCTAAACGTCTGAGCAAAATTGCGTCCGCGCTCGGTGACAACATCAACGGGCAGCCAGTGAACTACAAAGTGTATATGGCGAAAGACGTGAACGCGTTTGCGATGGCCAACGGCTGTATTCGTGTCTATAGCGGACTGATGGATATGATGACCGACAACGAAGTCGAGGCGGTGATCGGCCACGAAATGGGGCACGTTGCGCTCGGTCACGTGAAGAAAGGGATGCAGGTTGCACTGGGCACTAACGCCGTTCGCGTCGCCGCAGCCTCTGCAGGCGGTATCGTTGGTAGCCTGTCACAATCGCAATTAGGCGATCTTGGCGAAAAACTGGTGAACTCGCAGTTCTCCCAGCGCCAGGAGTCCGAAGCGGATGACTATTCGTACGATCTGTTGCGTAAACGTGGGATTGACCCATTGGGGCTGGCCACCAGCTTTGAGAAACTGGCCAGGTTAGAAGCGGGCCGTCAAAGCTCCATGTTCGACGATCACCCCGCGTCTGCCGAACGTGCGCAACATATTCGCGATCGTATGACGACAGACGGGATCAAGTAACGATTGAATCACGCCTTATCCGGCCTACAAAACACACTGTCTGTAGCGCCGGATAAGCGTCAGCGGCATCCGGCGCTACAAGCGATTATTCGCCTTTCTTCGCCGCCTGGATGTAGAGCATTTCCAGCGCCAGGGTCGCCGCAGCCAGCGCGGTGATTTCAGACTGATCGTAGGCCGGAGCCACTTCGACCACGTCCATACCGACGATATTCAGATCTTTCAGACCGCGCACCAGCTTAATGGCGCGATCGGTGGTCAGGCCGCCGATCACCGGTGTGCCGGTGCCAGGCGCAAAGGCCGGATCCAGCGCATCGATATCAAACGTCAGATAGACCGGCATATCACCGACAATCTGCTTCACCTGCGCGATAATGTCGTCCACGCCACGATCGTTGACCTGGCAGGCATCCAATACGGTAAAACCGTTATCTTTGTCGAACTCGGTACGAATGCCGATCTGCACAGAATGGTTCGGATCGATCAGACCTTCGTTCGGCGCGGTAAAGAACATGGTGCCGTGGTCAAATTCACAACCGTTGGCGTAGGTGTCGGTATGCGCATCAAAATGCACCAGCGCCATTTTACCGAAGTGCTTCGCGTGCGCGCGCAGCAGCGGCAGCGTCACGAAGTGGTCGCCGCCGAAGGAGAGCATACGTTTACCGGCGGAAAGCAGCTTTTCTGCGTGCGCCTGTAATTTCTCACTCATTTCGCGGGCATCGCCAAACGCATACACCAGATCGCCGCAGTCCACGACGTTCAGGCGTTCGCGCATGTCGAAGTTCCACGGGAAGCGGTTGTGCTCCCAGGCCAGGTTGGTTGATACCTGACGGATCGCCGCCGGACCGTGACGACCGCCGGCACGACCAGACGTTGCCATATCAAACGGAACGCCGGTGATCACCCAGTCGGCATCGCTGTCGTACGGCTGGAAGTTCATCGGAAGGCGTAAAAAACCAAACGCGTTAGATACCAGAGAGTTATCGTACTGATGACCTAAAGTGCTCATGTCCTGACCTCTTATAAAATCACTGTAAAAAAAATCCCCTCCGCGTCGTTAGGCCCGACGAGGAAGGGATTGATTTGCATATCACGTATTGGGCGTAATTATCGCCGTTAAATTGCTCAGGTTCAAGTGAACCTGACAGCGGCCTTACTCGTCTTCGAGGTAAGTATACCCATAGAGTCCGGCTTCAAACTCTTCAAGGAACTGCTGTTGCAACGCATCGTCCAGATCGGTCTGTTTTACCTGATCGCGGAAATGGGTCAGCAGCGTGTTCGGATCCAGCTGTACGTATTGCAGCATGTCCGCCACGGTGTCGCCCTCATCGGACAGTTCAACTTCTACGCTGCCGTCCGGGAAGACAAACACATCAACTGCTTCGGTATCGCCGAACAGGTTATGCATGTTGCCGAGGATCTCCTGATACGCGCCGACCATAAAGAAGCCGAGCATTGGCGGATTCTCAGGATCGTATTCCGGCATCGGCATGGTGGTGGCAATACCGTCACCGTCGATGTAGTGATCGATAGCCCCGTCGGAATCACAGGTGATATCCAGCAACACTGCACGACGCTCAGGAACCTGATCCAGCCCTTCCAGCGGCAGAACCGGGAATAACTGGTCGATACCCCAGGCATCCGGCATTGACTGGAACAGCGAGAAGTTGACGTACACTTTGTCCGCCATACGTTCCTGCAGTTCGTCGATAATCGGGCGATGCGCGCGGTTTTGCGGATCCAGCTGTTTCTGCACTTCGTGACACATGCTGAGGTAAAGCTGTTCTGCCCACGCACGTTCCTGCAGGCTAAAGGTCCCGGAAGAGTAGCCGACATGGATATCATGCAGGTCCATCTGGCTGTCGTGCAGCCATTCGCGCAATGAGCGACGGGTGCCCGGTTCGTGCATCTCCTGCCAGGTTTCCCACATGCTTTGCAGCGCGCGCTGAGCATCTTCGCCAGGCGCCGTAGGTTCGGTATATTCGTTACGCTCAACGCCGATGATGTTGGAGACCAACACGGTGTGGTGTGCCGTCACCGCACGCCCGGATTCGGTGATCACCGTCGGATGCGGCAGGCCGTTCTCTTCGCAGGCATCGCCAATCGCCCAGATGATGTTGTTGGCGTATTCATTCAGGCCATAGTTTACGGAACAGTCAGACTGCGAGCGGGTCCCTTCGTAATCCACGCCCAGACCGCCGCCGACGTCGAAGCACTGAATATTGACGCCCAGCTTGTGCAGTTCAACGTAGAATCGCGAAGATTCGCGCACGCCGGTCGCGATGTCGCGGATGTTCGCCATCTGGGAACCAAGATGGAAATGCAGCAGTTGCAGGCTGTCCAGACGCCCGGCTTCACGCAGGGTTTCAACCAGTTGCAATACCTGAGTCGCCGCCAGGCCGAACTTGGATTTTTCACCGCCTGAAGACTGCCATTTGCCGGAGCCTTGTGACGCCAGACGCGCACGCACACCCAAACGCGGAATCACGTTCAGACGCTCGGCTTCATCCAGAACAATGGCGATTTCCGACATCTTCTCAATGACCAGATAGACCTTATGGCCCATCTTCTCGCCGATCAGCGCCAGACGGATATATTCACGATCTTTGTAGCCGTTACAGACAATCACGCTACGGGTCATTCCGGCATGCGCCAGAACCGCCATCAGCTCTGCTTTAGAGCCCGCTTCCAGTCCCAGCGGCTCGCCGGAATGGATCAGCGATTCAATCACCCGACGGTGCTGGTTAACTTTGATCGGGTAAACGAGGAAATAGTCGCCGTTGTAACCGTAGGATTCACGCGCACGTTTGAACGCGGCGTTAATCGAACGCAGACGGTGTTGCAGGATCTGCGGGAAGCAGAATAATGCAGGCAGACGCTGGCCTTGCGCTTCGCGCGCTTTTACCAGTTTGGCAAGATCAACGCGCGCGTCGGGGACGTCCGGGTCCGGGCACACACTGATGTGTCCCAGTTCATTGACGTCGTAGTAGTTATTGCCCCACCAGGCAATATTGTAAGTACGCAGCATCTTGCTGGCTTCCTGGGAACTCATTGCAACCTCCTGCATGGAGCGTAGTACACCCTGTCCGCCTGCTGACGAAAGCGAACCCATAGAAATGTCGTCAGACATAGCGAACCTCAGATTTTATTAACAAGTGTAAAACAGTTGACTACTATCGCAGTCCGAAGACGCGATAACAACCCATAAACAGGCGGATTTTCCAGCGGATAGTGCTGACGCTCCGACTGCGCGACCGGTTTCTTTTTCATATCATTGTAAAACACGTAACCGAACTTAAGCATGACGGTTCGGCGAAACCACGAGAAAACTCTTGTTTAACCAAGAGCGCCCTTGTTCAGTCCTTAGATGCCGTAACCGGCCCTGGAGTCCTGAGAAGCGCCGAGATGGGTATAACATCGGCAGGTATGCAAAGCAGAGATGCAGTATGTGGGGGACATTCGTACACCAGAACGGTGCGACTGATTCAGCAGAATACAACGGTTCATTATCTCGTATCACCTCCACGGCCGCTCCGCACGGAACGAACCCACAAGCCAAAGCAAAAGTTTTAGCCCGGCTGGAAGTGGCAACACGATGAAAACGTCGTGTGCTGTTTGTCTATCCTCAATAATTCGAGTTGCAGGAAGCCAACGCACATGCAACGTGAAGTATGACGGATATGAGCCGCGCGCCGCGTTTTATACCGACATGAGACATAAAAAGCAAAACATAAATGCACACATTGCCATCACCGTCAGGAAAAATTTCCAGCTGTGTTTTCAACGCAATGAGGCTTTACTCAAAAAAAGCTGGAAATCAGGTGAACAAGTAACCTAGAATAGCCATCCAGATGTTAATCCATCCATACTGATTAACACTCAGACTGCCTGTGTCACTAACCTGCAGGCCTTGGTAGAATCTTCTGCTATGGCTTTCCCGCACAACAGTTTGAGCTAAACAAATTCTCCTTAGGTGAAATTAAACATGGCAAAACACCTTTTTACGTCTGAGTCCGTTTCAGAAGGGCATCCTGACAAAATCGCTGACCAAATCTCTGACGCCGTGCTGGACGCCATCCTGGAACAGGATCCCAAAGCACGTGTCGCATGTGAAACCTACGTTAAAACCGGTATGGTTTTAGTTGGCGGTGAGATCACCACCAGCGCCTGGGTTGATATCGAAGAGATCACCCGTAATACGGTGCGCGAGATTGGCTATGTGCATTCCGACATGGGTTTCGACGCGAACTCCTGCGCAGTGCTGAGCGCTATCGGTAAACAATCCCCGGATATCAATCAGGGCGTTGACCGTGCCGACCCGCTGGAACAGGGCGCTGGCGACCAGGGCCTGATGTTTGGCTACGCTACCAATGAAACCGAAGTGCTGATGCCAGCGCCGATCACCTACGCACACCGTCTGGTGCAGCGTCAGGCCGAAGTGCGTAAAAACGGCACTCTGTCGTGGTTACGTCCGGACGCGAAAAGCCAGGTCACTTTCCAGTATGACGACGGCAAAATCGTCGGCATTGATGCCGTAGTTCTGTCCACTCAGCATTCCGAAGATATCGACCAGAAATCCCTGCAAGAAGCGGTGATGGAAGAGATCATCAAACCGGTTCTGCCGAGCGAATGGCTGAGCGCGTCCACCAAATTCTTCATCAACCCAACCGGCCGTTTCGTTATCGGTGGCCCAATGGGCGACTGTGGTCTGACGGGGCGTAAAATCATCGTTGATACCTACGGCGGTATGGCACGTCATGGCGGCGGCGCTTTCTCCGGTAAAGATCCGTCTAAAGTTGACCGCTCTGCAGCCTACGCGGCGCGTTATGTGGCGAAAAACATCGTCGCTGCGGGCCTGGCTGACCGTTGTGAAATTCAGGTCTCCTACGCTATCGGCGTGGCGGAACCGACTTCCATCATGGTTGAAACGTTCGGTACTGAGAAAGTCCCTTCAGAGCAACTGACTCTGCTGGTGCGCGAGTTCTTTGACCTGCGTCCGTACGGCCTGATTCAGATGCTGGATCTGCTGCACCCGATCTACAAAGAAACCGCAGCCTATGGTCACTTTGGTCGCGAACATTTCCCATGGGAAAAAACCGACAAAGCGCAGCCGTTGCGTGATGCCGCCGGTCTGAAATAATCCTCTGACTGAACGCTCTCAAAGGCCAGCCTCGTGCTGGCCTTTTGCTTTTCTCATACCGCCTTCCCCCGCTGTTACCCATTCCAGTTTTCCGTATTTACCCTTCCACAGATAAATTAATGGAAGCGATTACATTCGATTTTACCTTATTAAAACTGGATTAACACTTCACCACACTCAGTCACTCATTGCTGTTACATTGTTTTTCGGCATCATCTTAATTCCTGGTAACAGATCAGGTTATAAAATTATTAATTCCATTATTTTTCATATAATTAAACAATGCATATGATGAATGTTAGTGTAATCGATTACACTAACGTGACTGCCATCACATATTTTTACGGTGTACTCACCTACCCTTAACATCAACAAAATTGGCAACCCAATCGGAGGGCTTTATGCCTGACACTAAAAAACAGGGGCGTTCCAACAAGACGATGACATTTTTTGTCTGCTTTCTTGCCGCCCTGGCTGGATTACTTTTTGGCCTGGATATCGGTGTTATCGCCGGTGCATTACCCTTCATCACTGACGAATTCCAGATTAGCCCGCACACTCAGGAATGGGTGGTAAGCTCAATGATGTTCGGTGCCGCTGTTGGTGCCGTCGGCAGCGGTTGGCTCTCGTTCAAACTGGGTCGTAAGAAAAGCCTGATGATCGGTGCGATTCTGTTTGTGGCAGGTTCGTTGTGTTCTGCCGCCGCGCCTAACGTCGAGATCCTGATCGTCTCCCGCGTGCTGTTGGGCCTGGCCGTCGGTGTCGCCTCCTATACCGCTCCGCTGTACTTATCCGAAATTGCGCCGGAGAAAATTCGCGGCAGCATGATCTCGATGTATCAGTTGATGATCACCATCGGTATTCTGGGGGCGTATCTCTCAGATACCGCCTTCAGTTACAGCGGTGCATGGCGCTGGATGTTGGGCGTTATCATTATTCCCGCCATTCTGCTGTTGATTGGCGTGTTCTTCCTGCCGGACAGCCCGCGCTGGTTTGCCGCTAAACGTCGCTTCGTGGATGCAGAACGCGTACTGCTGCGTCTGCGTGATACCAGCGCAGAAGCCAAACGTGAGCTGGACGAAATTCGCGAAAGCCTGCAGGTGAAACAGAGCGGCTGGGCGCTGTTTAAAGAAAACAGCAACTTCCGCCGTGCCGTCTTCCTGGGTGTGCTGTTACAGGTGATGCAACAGTTCACCGGGATGAACGTCATCATGTACTACGCGCCGAAAATCTTTGAACTGGCGGGCTACACCAACACCACTGAGCAGATGTGGGGAACCGTTATTGTCGGCCTGACCAACGTTCTGGCAACCTTCATCGCCATCGGTCTGGTAGACCGCTGGGGCCGTAAACCTACGCTGACGCTGGGCTTCCTGGTGATGGCCATCGGGATGGGTACACTGGGCACCATGATGCATATCGGTATCCATTCTGCCTCCGCACAATACTTTGCCATTGCCATGCTGCTGATGTTTATCATTGGCTTTGCGATGAGCGCCGGCCCGCTGATTTGGGTACTGTGCTCTGAAATTCAGCCGCTGAAAGGCCGTGATTTTGGTATCACCTGCTCTACGGCAACCAACTGGATTGCCAACATGATTGTGGGCGCGACATTCCTGACCATGCTCAACACGCTGGGCAATGCAAACACGTTCTGGGTGTACGCCGGTCTGAACTTGTTCTTCATCATTCTGACCCTCTGGCTGGTTCCGGAAACCAAACACGTCTCTCTGGAACACATCGAACGTAACCTGATGAAAGGTCGTCGACTGCGCGAAATCGGCGCTCACGATTAATCCATCGCCGCTTCCTCCCGCAGCCGGGAGGAAGCTTCCCCCTTGCAGTCCCCGCCCCCTCGCACTATTCTCTGCCGTTATGAAAACCGTCCGTCTCCCTATCGCCATCCAGCAAGCCGTCATGCGCAGCCTGCGGGAAAAGCTCGCCCAGGCTAACCTGAAACTGGGTCGTGACTATCCGGAACCTAAACTGGTCTATCAGCAGCGCGGTACCGCTGCCGGAACTGCCTGGCTGGAAAGTTATGAAATCCGCCTTAATCCGGTGCTATTAACCGAAAATGTCGATGCGTTTGTGGACGAAGTTGTCCCGCACGAACTGGCGCATTTACTGGTGTGGAAGCACTTTGGCCGTGTTGCGCCGCACGGAAAAGAGTGGAAATGGATGATGGAAAACGTACTTGGCGTGCCCGCCAGACGCACTCACCAATTTGAGCTGCAATCCGTTCGTCGCAACACCTTTACCTACCGCTGCAAATGCCAGGAACATCAACTCACCGTGCGTCGCCATAACCGAATTGTGCGCGGCGAAGCGACTTACCGCTGCGTCCATTGCGGCGAACCGCTGGTCGCACAATAACATTCAGAATTATCAGGAACTTTTCTGATCTGACTGATTGCATACAGGAACAACTTTCGTTACGTTGCGAGCTCGATTTAACACGGAGTTCGTGATGTACCGTAATCTCACTTTTGCAGTGGCGTTTCTGGCGACTGCTCTCTCAGGCCCGGCGCTGGCCGAAGGCATTAACAGTTTTTCTCAGGCAAAAGCCGCAGGCGTCAAGGTCAACGCTGACGTCCCTGGCGACTTCTACTGTGGATGCAAAATTGACTGGCAGGGTAAAAAAGGTGTCGTAGACCTGAACTCCTGCGGTTATAAAGTGCGCAAAAATGAAAACCGCGCCAGCAGAATCGAATGGGAACACGTGGTGCCCGCCTGGCAATTTGGTCACCAGCGGCAGTGCTGGCAGGAAGGGGGGCGTAAAAACTGCGCCAAAGACCCGGAATACCGCAAGATGGAAAGCGACATGCATAACCTGCAACCGGCGGTCGGTGAAGTCAACGGCGATCGCGGTAACTTCATGTACAGCCAGTGGAACGGCGGCGAAGGCCAGTATGGACAGTGCGCGATGAAGGTCGATTTCAAAGAGAAAGTGGCTGAACCGCCAGCGCGCGCACGGGGTTCGATTGCCCGTACCTACTTTTATATGCGCGATCAATACAACCTGAATCTTTCCCGCCAGCAGACACAACTTTTCAACGCCTGGGATAAGCAATATCCGGTCACCGACTGGGAATGCGAACGCGATGAACGCATCGCCAGAGTACAAGGGAACCACAACCCGTACGTGCAACGCGCTTGCCAGGCGCAAAAGAGCTAACCTACACTAGCGGGAATAATTGTTAACCCAACCCCCACGCGACTCGCTTGCGTGGGGAGATACGCGGATTTTAAACTATGCGCATTCCCCGCATTTACCACCCTGAACCTCTCTCTTCTGGCAGCCAGATTTCACTGTGCGAAGATGCCGCCAACCATATCGGTCGCGTGTTACGCATGGGTCCGGGGCAGGCTTTGCAACTGTTTGATGGCAGCAACCAGGTATTTGATGCCGAGATAGCCAACGCCAGCAAAAAAAGCGTGGAGGTGAAGATACTCAGTGGTGAATTCGACGACCGTGAGTCCCCGCTGCATATTCACCTCGGACAAGTGATGTCGCGCGGTGAAAAAATGGAATTCACTATCCAGAAATCAATAGAACTCGGTGTAAGCCTCATTACGCCACTTTTTTCTGAGCGCTGCGGCGTTAAACTGGACAGCGAACGTCTGAATAAGAAGCTCCAGCAGTGGCAAAAAATCGCCATTGCCGCCTGTGAACAGTGCGGTCGTAACCGGGTGCCGGAAATTCGTCCGGCCATGGACCTGGAAACCTGGTGCGCTGAGCAAGATGAAGGGCTGAAGCTGAATCTTCACCCGCGCGCCAGTGCCAGTATCAACACGTTACCGCTGCCGGTTGAACGTATTCGCCTGTTGATTGGCCCGGAAGGCGGGCTGTCGGCAGACGAAATAGCCATGACCGCACGCTACCAGTTTACTGATATCCTGTTAGGACCTCGCGTTCTGCGTACTGAGACAACTGCGCTCACCGCCATTACCGCGCTTCAGGTGCGATTTGGCGATCTGGGCTAACGGAGAAGAACAATGATCAAGCTCGGCATCGTGATGGATCCCATCGCAAGCATCAACATCAAGAAAGATTCCAGCTTCGCTATGCTGCTGGAAGCACAGCGCCGCGGCTACGAACTTCATTATATGGAGATGGCCGATCTTTATCTGATTAACGGTGAAGCCCGCGCCCGCACGCGTACTCTGAGCGTCGAGCAGAACTACGACAAATGGTACGACTTTACCGGCGAACAGGATCTGCCGCTGGCGGATCTGGACGTCATTCTGATGCGTAAAGATCCGCCGTTTGACACTGAATTTATCTACGCCACCTATATTCTGGAACGCGCAGAAGAGAAAGGTACGCTGATTGTGAACAAGCCGCAGAGCCTGCGCGACTGTAATGAAAAGCTGTTCACCGCCTGGTTCTCCGATCTGACGCCAGAAACATTGGTCACCCGCAACAAAGCGCAGCTGAAAGCCTTCTGGCAAAAACACAGCGATATCATTCTCAAACCGTTGGACGGTATGGGCGGCGCGTCGATCTTCCGCGTGAAGGAAGGCGATCCCAACCTCGGCGTGATTGCCGAAACGCTGACCGAACACGGCACCCGCTACTGTATGGCGCAGAACTATCTGCCCGCCATTAAAGACGGTGATAAGCGCGTACTGGTGGTGGATGGCGAACCGGTGCCGTACTGCCTGGCGCGTATTCCGCAGGGTGGCGAAACCCGCGGTAATCTGGCCGCTGGCGGCCGTGGCGAACCGCGTCCGTTAACGGAAAGCGACTGGGATATTGCCCGCCGTATTGGGCCAACGCTGAAAGCGAAAGGGCTTATTTTCGTCGGTCTGGATATCATTGGCGACCGTCTGACCGAAATTAACGTCACCAGCCCAACCTGTATTCGCGAGATTGAAGCAGAATTCCCGGTCTCGATTACCGGTATGCTGATGGACGCGATTGAAGCGCGTCTGCAGAAGTAAGCCGTCTGCAGGATGACGACCTTTGTAGGCCTGATAAGCGTAGCGCCATCAGGCATTAAAACACCGATGCCGGATGGCGACGCGAGCGTCTTATCCGGCCTACGGTAGTGACATCCGTACTCTTTACCCACATACTGACCCCTGTTGCTTTTTTAAACCAGGAACAGAACCTCTGACAATGAATTTACAGCATCACTTTCTTATTGCCATGCCTGCTCTTCAGGATCCAATTTTCCGCCGCTCTGTGGTCTATATTTGCGAACATAATGAAGATGGCGCAATGGGGATCATCATCAATAAGCCACTGGAAAATCTACAGATTGAAGGGATTCTGGAAAAGCTGAAGATCGCGCCAGAACCTCGTGATCCCGCCATTCGCCTTGATAAAGCCGTGATGCTGGGCGGCCCGCTGGCGGAAGACCGTGGCTTTATTCTGCATACCCCGCCGTCGCGTTTTTCATCCAGTATTCGGATTTCAGATAACACAGTGATCACCACGTCCCGCGACGTGCTGGAAACCCTGGGCACACAAGAACAACCTACCGAGGTGCTGGTGGCCCTGGGATACTCCTCATGGGAAAAAGGCCAACTGGAACAAGAGTTACTGGATAACGCCTGGCTGACAGCACCTGCGGATCTCAATATTTTATTCAAAACGCCGATTGCCGATCGTTGGCGCGAAGCTGCCAGACTGATTGGGATTGATATCCTGACCATGCCTGGCGTGGCGGGGCACGCCTGATGAGCGGAACCTTACTGGCCTTCGATTTTGGCACGAAAAGTATTGGCGTTGCGATTGGCCAGCGGATCACCGGCACTGCCCGCCCGCTGCCTGCTATCAAAGCGCAGGATGGAACCCCTGACTGGAACCTCATTGAACGCCTGCTCAAAGAGTGGCAACCCGACGAGGTAATTGTGGGGCTGCCGCTCAACATGGATGGCACCGAACAACCGCTGACCGCCAGGGCACGTAAGTTTGCCAACCGTATTCATGGTCGCTTTGGCGTGACGGTGACCCTGCATGACGAACGGCTTAGCACGGTTGAAGCGCGCTCCGGCCTGTTTGAACAAGGCGGATACCGGGCGCTAAACAAGGGCAAGGTCGACTCCGCCTCTGCCGTCATCATTCTCGAAAGTTATTTCGAGCAAGGGTACTGACCTTCCTCAGTCCGTGGTCATGGCTGTGCGCATCGCCCTGTCGAGTTCTAAAGCCTCCCTTGCGCCTGTCGCTGCTGCAGGCTTTGAGCGAAGGTCTGCATTCCCATCTGCTGCCCGGTTTGGATTATGCCGGGCAGTTGGTGGCTCTTCCCCTCCCGGATCAGATTTCCTGCCGCTGGCGTGTTGATGAGTAGCTCAAACAGCGCCACACGCCCGTCCTGTTTGTCTTGTTCCAGTTTTTGCGACAATACCGCACGCAAACTGCCCGCCAGTTGACTGCGTACCGGATCTTTCTCCTGTGCCGGAAAAGAGTCGATCAGTCGCTCAATGGCTTGCGCCGCGCCACGCGTGTGCAGCGTCGCCAGTACCAGATGCCCTGTTTCCGCTGCGGTCAACGCCAGACGGATCGTTTCGCTGTCTCGCAGTTCGCCCAGTAAAATGACGTCAGGATCTTCCCGCAATGCCGCACGCAGTCCGGAGGCAAACGAAGTACAATGCACGCCGACCTCGCGCTGCTGAATCAAACAACGCTGACTGGCGTAGCAATACTCGATGGGGTCTTCAAGGGTCAGAATATGCGCCTCAGTATGCTGGTTGAGATACTCAACCATCGCCGCCAGGGTGGTCGATTTCCCGCTGCCGGTGGCCCCGGTCACCAGAATAAGTCCATTCTCGCAGTTCAAAAGATTCGTTAAGACGGGCGGCGCCTGAAGTTCCGCCAGTATCGGGCAGGTGGCTGGTAACAACCGCAGCGCCAGCGAAGTCCCCTGCTGGTGAGCAAAAGCGCTGGCGCGTAGCCGCAAGTTCCCCGCCAGTGACACTGCAAAATCAAACTGGCCGTTTATCCGCAGTTGTTCCTGCTGAGCGTCACTAAGCCACTGCGCTAAGAGCGCCTGAATGTCCGGTGACGTAAAGGGAGCCATCTCCACCCGCCCCCGTTTTCGCCAACGCGCAGACCAGGCATTACACAGGTGTAGATCCGAGACGTTATGCTTTACACTAAGGGCCACAATTTCTTCCATATTCATATGAACATCCTCGGAAAATGAACGATATCGCGCATAACCTGGCACAGATCCGGGACAAAATCTCAGCCGCTGCGACGCGTTGCGGGCGGTCTTCAGAAGACGTTACATTGCTTGCAGTGAGTAAAACCAAGCCTGCGAGCGCCATCGCAGAAGCGATTACCGCTGGGCAACGCGCATTTGGCGAAAATTACGTTCAGGAAGGGGTGGAAAAAATTCGCCATTTCCAGGAGAGTGGCGTCGACGGATTGCAATGGCACTTTATTGGTCCGTTGCAGTCCAACAAAAGCCGCCTGGTCGCAGAACATTTCGACTGGTGTCATACGATCGACCGTCTGCGTATTGCTGCCCGTCTGAACGAACAACGCCCGGCAACGCTGCCGCCGCTGAACGTACTCATTCAAATCAATATCAGCGATGAGAACAGTAAGTCAGGAATTCCACTGACAGAGCTGGACGCGCTCGCTGCGGAGGTGGCGGGAATGCCTCATCTTCGCCTACGCGGACTGATGGCGATCCCGGCGCCTGAGTCAGATTATGTAAGGCAGTTTGAAGTTGCCCGTCAAATGGCTGTAGCATTTGCCGGTCTAAAGACCCGTTACCCTGATGTCGATACGCTGTCTCTGGGTATGTCAGACGATATGGATGCCGCGATCGCGGCAGGTAGTACGATGGTGCGCATCGGCACTGCTATTTTTGGTGCACGTGATTACACAAAAAATTAAGGAAAACTAAGGAACGCCATGAATACGTTGACCTTCCTGCTCTCGACCGTTATTGAGCTGTATACCATGGTGCTGTTGCTGCGCGTGTGGATGCAGTGGGCTCGCTGTGATTTTTATAACCCGTTTTCGCAGTTTGTGGTGAAAGTCACTCAACCGATTATCGGGCCGCTGCGCCGTGTCATTCCGCCCATGGGTCCGATTGACAGCGCATCGGTCGTGGTGGCATTCATTCTCAGCTTTATCAAGGCGATAGTGCTGTTTAAAGTGGTCACTTTCCAGCCGATTATCTGGATTGCTGCCGTACTTATCGTACTGAAAACCATCGGTTTGCTGATTTTCTGGGTTCTGTTGCTGATGGCGATCATGAGCTGGGTAAGCCAGGGCCGCAGCCCGGTCGAATACGTGCTCATCCAGCTTGCCGATCCGCTGCTGCGCCCGATTCGTCGATTACTGCCTTCTATGGGCGGCATCGATTTCTCTCCGATGATCCTCGTGCTGTTGCTGTATGTCATCAACATGGGCATCGCGGAGATCTTACAGGCGACAGGTAACATGCTGCTACCGGGGCTGTGGATGGCGCT
Source organism: Citrobacter enshiensis (assembly GCF_029338175.1). Classification (NCBI taxonomy): domain Bacteria; kingdom Pseudomonadati; phylum Pseudomonadota; class Gammaproteobacteria; order Enterobacterales; family Enterobacteriaceae; genus Citrobacter; species Citrobacter enshiensis. The sequence goes on along the minus strand of NZ_CP119862.1, from coordinate 754,464 downwards.
ATGAGTGCCGTTACACCCTGCGATGACGGTCTGGTTTTACGGCTCTATATTCAGCCGAAAGCCAGCCGTGACAGTATTGTGGGTTTACATGGCGACGAAGTAAAAGTCGCCATTACCGCACCACCGGTCGATGGCCAGGCGAACAGCCATCTGGTGAAGTTTCTCAGCAAACAGTTCCGCGTGGCCAAAAGCCAGGTCGTTATTGAAAAGGGCGAACTCGGCCGCCACAAACAGGTTAAAATCATTCATCCGCAACAGATCCCGCAAGAAATTGCGGCGCTAACTGATTAGGTATCCCTATGCAAAAAGTAGTCCTCGCTACCGGCAATGCCGGTAAAGTGCGTGAGCTGGCTTCGCTTTTGAGCGATTTCGGGCTTGATGTCGTGGCGCAGACGGCGCTGGGCGTCGACTCAGCCGAAGAGACCGGCCTGACCTTTATTGAGAATGCGATTCTGAAGGCTCGCCATGCCGCGCAGGTGACGGGTCTGCCCGCCATCGCCGACGACTCCGGTCTGGCCGTTGACGTGCTGGGCGGCGCGCCGGGTATCTATTCCGCACGTTATTCCGGTGAAGATGCGACCGACCAGCAGAACCTGGAAAAACTGCTGGATGCCCTGCAGGATGTACCGGACGATAAACGTCAGGCACGCTTTCACTGCGTGCTGGTCTATATGCGCCACGCGGAAGATCCTACGCCGCTCGTGTGTCACGGTAGCTGGCAGGGCGTCATTACCCGTGAGGCAGCCGGTAGCGGCGGCTTTGGCTACGATCCCATCTTCTTTGTGCCGTCTGAAGGTAAAACCGCCGCAGAGCTGAGCCGTGAAGAGAAAAGCGCGATTTCGCATCGTGGACAAGCATTGAAGCTGCTGCTGGACGCCTTACGACATGGTTAAGCTGCCGCCGCTGAGTCTCTATATTCACATCCCGTGGTGCGTGCAGAAATGCCCGTACTGCGATTTCAACTCGCATGCGCTGAAAGGCGAAGTGCCGCACGACGATTATGTGCAGCACCTGTTGCGCGATTTGGATACTGAAGTGGCTTACGCGCAAGGACGTGAAGTAAAGACTATTTTTATCGGTGGCGGTACGCCGAGCCTCCTTTCCGGTCCGGCGATGCAAACGTTGCTGGATGGCGTGCGGGCGCGCCTGAACCTGGCGGCGGATGCAGAGGTAACGATGGAAGCGAATCCGGGTACGGTTGAAGCGGATCGCTTTATTGACTATCAGCGCGCCGGGGTGAACCGTATCTCCATTGGCGTGCAGAGTTTTAGTGAACCCAAGCTACAGCGTCTGGGGCGTATTCACGGCCCAGAAGAAGCTAAACGCGCCGCAAATCTGGCAAGCGGGCTGGGACTGCGTAGCTTCAATCTCGATCTGATGCACGGCCTGCCGGATCAAACGCTGGAAGAGGCGCTGGACGACTTACAGCAAGCCATCGCGCTTAATCCGCCGCATCTTTCCTGGTATCAGCTCACCATCGAACCCAATACGCTGTTCGGCTCACGCCCACCGGTATTACCCGATGACGACGCCCTGTGGGATATCTTCGAGCAGGGGCATCGGTTATTAACCGCAGCAGGTTATCAGCAGTATGAAACCTCCGCGTATGCAAAACCTGGATATCAGTGTCAGCACAACCTGAACTACTGGCGCTTTGGCGATTACTTAGGCATTGGCTGTGGCGCACATGGCAAAGTGACGTTCCCGGATGGGCGCATTCTGCGTACCACTAAAACACGTCATCCACGCGGTTATATGCAGGGGCGTTATCTCGAAAGCCAGCGCGATGTAGAAGAGGCTGATAAGCCGTTTGAGTTCTTTATGAACCGCTTCCGCCTGCTGGAAGCAGCACCGCGTTGCGAATTTGCGCAGTACACCGGGTTGACTGAAGACGTTATTCGTAAGCAGATCGATGAAGCCATTGCCCAGGGTTATCTGACCGAGTGCGAGGATTACTGGCAAATTACCCAGCACGGCAAGCTGTTCTTAAACTCTCTTCTTGAGCTGTTCCTTGCCGAGTGATTCTGGATGCGCCCATGGGCGCATCCTTCCCGTTACTTAATAATTCCATTACGTCGCAATTCGTCGGTATCTTTTTTCCAGCGATCATAGCCTTCAGTGATATCGTCAATCTTAATGTGAAGATCCGTCTGCTGCATTTGCAGTTTAGAGACGGCCATGTTCAGCGGATACTGCCCTTTTTCATACGCGATCCAGTCGTTTTGCGCTTTACGTCTGAGTTCTTCTGATTTCAAAAATACCTGCCGTCTTTGCTCCTGAATATCGACATTTCTTTTCTGCTGAATAGGCGTTTCATAACACGTGTCACCCTGTTTATGACACGCGTCTAACGCGGGCTGGTAAACGTCTTTTTCATATTTCTCGGCAAATGTATTACTGTCATTCGCTTTGACAAAGTCATCGCGCGCTTTAAACATCTTATGGAAAGCATCTTCTCGGGTCAGCGTCTGACCGTCAGGGCCTTTACCCCAATAAGCATCGGCCTCTTTTTTAGCGACAGCAATTTGTTTATCCAGCGATTTTATTTGTTCTTCCAGGCTTCCGATCGACTTCTTCTGCGCGAGATACGAAGCATCGATTTGACTGAATCGGTAGTTAAAATCATCGCCATTGACGACCAGATATTTATCGCTGGTTTTAATATCAGCAATCACCCGCCCTTCATTACTGGCAGCCGCCTGGAATGAGTAATAGTTAACCGTCCAACCGGAGGCTGGCGTTCCTTTACTGGTTAACATCGCAGAAAATTTAACGGGACGATCTTTTGTCCAGGTTCTTTCAACAAAATAATAATCCGCTGCCATGCCGACACCGGTATAGAGATCATCACTGGAAGAAACATCGCCCTCCGCAGACCATGTGGCCTGGTTGCCTGTGGCATCAAGATTTTTTAAGGTGACAGAATTCAGTTTAAGTACGCCATGGTACTGCTGACTAAACTGCTCTTTTAAGATGTGATCGGTGGGTTGGGCAACCCCCGCCCAGCTATAACCTGAAACCAGCGTAAAAAGTGCAGCGCCTGCTATCCATTGTCGAAACACTCGCGGACCTCCCGTCCAGAATAACGCTAACCACAATTATCATAATCCTGTTGATAATTAGAAAATGAATAATTTTATTTATTCGGGAGATATTTCAGAAATTGCCCCTGCCAGCAGGCCGGGGCATAAGCGATTAATACTGATTAAACATCGTCTGGATCTGTTTTGGATCTTTGGTTTGCGTGAGTGCCAGCTGCAGCAGCACACGGGCTTTCTGCGGGTTCAGCGAACCCGAAGCAACAAATCCGTACTTCGCATCATCGATTTCAGCATCCTGAGTCGTGGCGCCGGTCGGTACGCGGGAAGAGCGAACTACGACAGTCCCTTTATGCGCAGCCGTCGCCAGGGTATCAAAGATCGTTTTGTACAGGTTACCGTTGCCGACACCCGCACTCACAATCCCGTCATAACCTGCATCAACCAGCGCTTTTGCCGGCAGGTCAGACGCATTCGCATAGTTATAGATAATCCCGACCTTCGGCAGTTCGTTCAGCTTAGAGACATCAAACGGCGTGGCGGAAGTGTGTTTACGCGCCGGTGTGCGTTGATAGTCGATTTTGCCGTTGTGGATGTAACCCAGCGGTCCGTAGTTAACGGACTTAAAGGTAGCAACATCGGTGGTATTGGTTTTCGTGACGTCACGGCCATCAAGCACGGTGTCGTTCATCACCACCAGCACGCCACGATTGGCAGAGGCTTTGTCAGCCGCGGTCACTACCGCGTTATAGAGGTTGAACGGACCGTCTGCGCTCATCCCGGTAGAAGGACGCATTGCCCCCACCAGCACTACCGGTTTGTTGCACTTCACGGTCAGATCGAGGAAGTAGGCGGTCTCTTCCATGGTATCGGTGCCGTGAGTGATGACGAAACCGTCGGTTTTATCACACTCGGTATTGATCTTCTTCGCCAGCGTTAACCAGACCTCATCGTTCATATCCTGAGAACCGATATTCACGACCTGCTCGCCTTTCACCACAGCAATATCCTTGAGCTGAGGTACTGCATTCACCAGGTTTTCAACGCCAACTTTACCGGCTGTGTAGTTCGATTTTGTTGCTGAGTCACCGCCCCCGGCAATCGTCCCACCGGTGGCTAAAATAGTGACATTAGGTAAAGCGAGCGCGGCACCGCTGAACCCCATAACCAGTGCGGCAAGTGCCGTTTTCTTGAAAAACTCCATGTTATTTCTCCAGTTACGTAAAAAGTTGACGCATTATCGCAACCCAGGAGATGAATAATGTGATGCCTTCCAATTAAACAGATAAATATGTCATCCAATGTATTGATTTTAGAGATGGATATCAAAATGAGGGAAATAGACAAAACAAAACGGCACAAAACCGTGCCGTTGCTTAAAAAACAGAAAGGATTATTTCAGGCTACTGACCAACGCTTTGCGATTATCTTCCAGCGTCACGACGCGGCTGCAGACATCTTTGCCAAACTGCTGGAAGTCTTTTTCCTGATTCTTCCATTCGTTTTGAATCGATGTTTGCAAACCGCCCAGGCTTCCCAGTACGCCCTGCAGCGGATTCCCACCGCCTTTGAGCACCGCTTTGGCACCCATCTCATTAATGCTGTCCTGCAGAATGCCGCCCATCGCCTGATTCACCAGTTGCTGGCCATCCGCACGCACCTGATCAATCGCCTTGTAGTGGAACGTCAGGCCGTCCGTGCGATGTTCGATAATACGGTTCATCTGCTCTTTCAGTTGCGCATCAAGTTTGGTCAGACGACCGCGCATACTGCTGCTTTCACCCACTTCTTTGGCGATGATTTTGTCCAGCGCGACACGGCTTTTCTCGACCCGGTTTCTGGCGCCTTCATCGATCCACGGTAACGCGCTGCGTAATTCAGACTGGTAATCTTTCGCCTGTTCACGCTGTGCAGCGCTCAGGGTGTACGGCTTATCGTTGAACGTCACGTTGCCGTCCGGCGTAATGACCAGGTTGCCATTTTCGCCTTTCACCTGCACCGTTTGCGGGCTCAAAATAACATCGTCACGCGGCGTGACGCTGCACTTGTAATCTGCGTGTGCGGCCATCGCCGTGAACGTTAGAACTGCCGCCAGCAGCGTTTTGCGCATCATAACTTTCCCTCAAGACAAATCGGGCCAGCAAATGCTGGCCCCGTATGTTTTGTTAGTCCCACCAAACATCGAAAAGTTCGCTGGTGCGCACTTCTTCAAGTTTTTGCTCTTCCAGCCATTTACGAACTATCGCCTGATGTTCTTCCGTGCATTTACCGATTTCCTGCATGCAGATCAGACCTTCCCAGGCCAGATAACCGCTGCCGTCAAAGGCCAGTTTGTTCGGTTCAATGACGTCATTAATAAAATCATCAACGATTTTATCAACCTGCTCTTCAGATGTACCTTCCGGAAAACGCCATGCAACCGAAAATCCTAATTCCTGGAATTCGTCGATATGCATTTTTTTACGCAAACGACGGCTACGGTTCTTTGCCATTATTTCACCCTCTCGAACATTAAGTCCCATACGCCGTGGCCAAGACGATGACCACGCTGTTCAAATTTGGTTACCGGGCGCGATTGCGGGCGCGGTACATAATCGTTTGTTTCAGACTGGTTTTTATACCCGTCGATGGAGGTCATCACCTCAAGCATGTGTTCTGCATAGGCTTCCCAGTCGGTCGCCATGTGGAAAACACCGCCCAGTTTCAGCTTGCTCTTCACAAGCTCAGCAAACGGTACCTGAACGATACGGCGTTTATTATGACGTGCTTTATGCCACGGGTCAGGGAAAAAGAGCTGAACCATGGATAAAGAATTGTCAGGAATCATTTTATGCAGCACTTCGACTGCGTCATGGCACATCACTCGCAGGTTCTCAACCCCTTCCTCATGGGCAGAGGCCAGGCATGCGCCCACCCCCGGAGAGTGGACTTCAATGCCGAGGAAATTCTGTTCCGGACGTTCTTTTGCCATCGCCACCAGCGATGCGCCCATCCCAAAACCGATCTCCAGCGTGATCGGCGCTTCACGGCCAAACAGTGCCGCAAAATCCACAGGCTCTTCGCTGAATTCAACGCCCATCACCGGCCAGTAGTTTTCCAGCGCGTGTTCTTGCCCTTTCGTCAGTCGCCCCTGGCGACGAACAAAACTACGAATACGGCGCAACGGGCGGCCGTTTTCATCAAATTCCGGTGAAATGACGTCGTTCTTCATAAAAGTTAAGTCTGCTTGTGATTGAGTTGCGAAAACGGGCATTATCCAAAGTTAGTTGGCGGATGCAAGTAAAGGAAGAAAGTCAGCACCGGAAAGTTCCGGTTTACACCCTGTTGCCTCTGTGCTGCAATCTGCCCCCCAGCCAATATTAAGCGGTGACCATGCAAGCGTCTCAATTTTCAACCCAGGTGTTGGGTTGGTACGATAAATACGGGCGGAAAACGCTGCCCTGGCAAATTGACAAGACGCCTTACAAAGTATGGCTCTCAGAAGTCATGTTGCAACAAACCCAGGTTGCCACGGTAATTCCCTATTTTGAACGCTTTATGTCGCGCTTCCCTACGGTGACTGATTTAGCCAATGCGCCGCTGGACGAAGTGCTTCATTTATGGACCGGTTTAGGTTACTACGCGCGGGCGCGAAATCTGCACAAAGCGGCCCAACAGGTTGTCACGCTACATGGCGGTCAGTTTCCGGAAACCTTCGATGAAGTGGCGGCATTGCCTGGCATCGGGCGATCTACTGCGGGCGCCGTACTCTCTCTCTCACTGGGTAAACATTTTCCGATTCTCGACGGCAACGTCAAGCGCGTGCTGGCGCGCTGCTATGCGGTGAGCGGCTGGCCGGGCAAAAAAGAGGTCGAGAACAAACTGTGGGCCTTGAGCGAAGCGGTCACGCCCGCCAACGGTGTTGAGCGCTTTAACCAGGCAATGATGGATTTAGGCGCGATGGTGTGTACGCGGTCGAAGCCAAAGTGTTCCCTTTGCCCACTACAAAACGGCTGCATTGCGACCGCCAACGACAGCTGGTCGCTCTACCCCGGTAAAAAACCGAAACAGACGCTACCAGAACGGACAGGCTATTTTTTGCTGATGCAGCATGAAGACACCGTGCTGCTGGCACAGCGGCCTCCCAGCGGATTGTGGGGGGGATTGTACTGTTTTCCTCAGTTTGAAGATGAGGATGGCCTGCGTAAGTGGCTGGCGCAACGGAATATTAAAGCTGATAAACTTAGTCAGCTGAATGCGTTTCGCCATACCTTCAGCCATTTCCATCTGGATATTGTGCCCATGTGGCTTCCCGTGTCTTCCTTCACCTCATGCATGGATGAAGGCAACGCGCTCTGGTATAACTTAGCGCAACCGCCGTCGGTCGGACTGGCGGCTCCCGTGGAGCGTTTGTTACAGCAGTTACGCACCGGCGCTTTGGTTTAAGCCGTCGGGCGATAAAGAGGATAATTTATGAGCAGAACGATTTTTTGTACTTTCCTGCAACGTGATGCCGAAGGCCAGGATTTTCAGCTGTACCCAGGCGAACTGGGAAAACGTATCTATAACGAAATCTCCAAAGAAGCCTGGGCGCAGTGGCAGCATAAACAAACGATGCTGATCAATGAAAAGAAACTCAACATGATGAATATTGAGCATCGTAAATTGCTGGAACAGGAGATGATTAACTTCCTGTTTGAAGGCAAAGATGTACACATTGAAGGCTATACGCCGGAAGACAAAAAATAAGGGCTTAACCGCCCTTTTTCACATCACATAACAACACAACACGCACTCCCGGAATGATGAAAAAATTTTTCGCGCTTGCACTTGTTGCGCCGTTGCTCATCTCCTGTTCCAGTTCGACCAACAAAGGCGATACGTACAATGAAGCCTGGGTCAAGGATACCAACGGTTTTGATATTTTGATGGGGCAATTTGCCCATAACATTGAAAATCTGTGGGGGTTCAAGGAAGTTCTGATCGCCGGTCCAAAAGACTATGTGAAGTACACCGATCAGTTTCAGACCCGCAGCCATATCAACTTTGATGCCGGTACCATCACCGTTGAAACCATTGCCGGAACAGATCCCGCCGGACATCTGCGTCGGGCCATTATCAAGACGCTGTTAATGGGCGACGATCCAACGACTGTCGATCTCTATTCTGACGTCGATGACATTAAGATCTCCAAAGAGCCATTCCTCTATGGTCAGGTGGTGGATCATACAGGCCAGGCCATACGCTGGGAAGGTCGCGCGACAAACTTCGCCGATTACCTGCTGAAAACCCGGCTTAAAAGCCGCAGCAACGGTCTGCGCATCATTTACAGCGTCACCATCAACCTTGTCCCAAACCACCTTGATAAACGCGCGCATAAATACCTCGGTATGGTGCGTCAGGCATCACGGAAATATGGCGTCGACGAATCACTCATTCTGGCGATTATGCAGACTGAATCTTCCTTTAACCCGTACGCGGTCAGTCATGCCGACGCGCTGGGCCTGATGCAGGTAGTTCAGCATAGCGCCGGGAAAGACGTTTTCCGTTCACAGGGACGTTCAGGTACCCCAAGCCGCAGCTTCCTGTTCGATCCTGCCAGTAACATTGATACCGGCACCGCCTATCTGGCGATGCTCAGCAATGTTTATTTAGGGGGGATCGATAACCCGACATCACGGCGCTACGCGGTGATCACAGCCTACAACGGCGGTGCGGGCAGCGTGTTGCGCGTATTCTCCAACGATAAGATCCAGGCTGCTGCTATTATTAACAGCATGTCACCGGGAGATGTTTACCAGACGCTGACCACTCGACACCCTTCTGCAGAATCGCGTCGCTATTTGCATAAGGTCAATTCGGCACAAAAATCGTATCGCCGTAAATAGTCCCCCCTGCGTCCCCTCCCGCCCTCCGTAAACCACGAGGGCGGGACATAAAAGTGTTAACTCCATCACCCTTTTGCTTTGCAATAGGAAAATGTTTGCAAATATTTGTCACAGGTAACAAAAAACAAAGGTCTGTCGTTGATAGAATCACATCATATTGCAACGGCAAATGTGCCTTTTAAAACATTCATCCGCATTACGGTGTGAGGAAATTAACATGAATCTTAAGCTGCAGTTGAAAGTCCTCTCCTTTCTGCAGTTCTGCCTGTGGGGAAGCTGGCTCACGACCCTCGGCTCGTATATGTTTGTCACCCTTAAGTTTGACGGTGCCTCCATCGGTGCTGTTTATAGCTCTCTGGGGATCGCCGCCGTCCTGATGCCTACGCTGTTAGGGATTGTGGCGGACAAATGGTTAAGTGCGAAATGGGTGTATGCCATTTGCCATCTGCTTGGCGCCGCAACGCTGTTTATGGCGGCGGAGGTGACCACGCCGGGCGCAATGTTCTTCGTGATCCTCCTTAACTCGTTGGCCTATATGCCGACGTTGGGCCTGATCAATACCATCTCCTACTACCGTTTGCAGTCTGCGGGGATGGACATTGTGACCGACTTCCCGCCAATCCGTATCTGGGGCACCATCGGCTTTATCTTTGCCATGTGGGGTGTGAGCTTCTCCGGCTTCGAACTGAGCCATATGCAGCTGTACATCGGTGCCGTCCTCTCCGTTGTTCTGGCGCTGTTCACCCTGACGCTGCCGCATATTCCGGTAGCCAACCAGCAGAAAAACCAGAGCTGGACATCAATGCTGGGTCTGGATGCCTTCGCGCTGTTTAAAAACAAGCGTATGGCGATCTTCTTCATCTTCTCAATGATGCTGGGCGCTGAACTGCAAATCACCAACATGTTCGGGAACACCTTCCTGCACAGCTTCGATAAAGACCCGCTGTTTGCCAGCAGCTTTATCGTGCAGCACGCCTCGGTGATGATGTCGATTTCTCAGATCTCCGAAACTCTGTTTATCCTGACGATCCCGTTCTTCCTGAGCCGCTACGGCATTAAGAACGTTATGCTTATCAGTATTGTGGCGTGGATGCTGCGCTTCGGTCTGTTCGCGTATGGCGACCCGACGCCGTTCGGTACCGTGCTGCTGGTTCTGTCGATGATTGTTTACGGCTGCGCCTTCGACTTCTTCAACATCTCCGGTTCAGTGTTTGTTGAAAAAGAAGTTCGCCCTGAAATCCGCGCCAGTGCGCAGGGTATGTTCCTGATGATGACCAACGGTTTCGGTTGCATCCTGGGAGGTGTGGTCAGCGGGAAAGTGGTTGAGCATTACACACTGAACGGTATTACCGACTGGCAAACCGTGTGGCTGATTTTCGCCGGCTACTCTCTGATTCTGGCTTTCGCGTTCGTCGCCCTGTTTAAATACAAACACGTCCGCACGCCAACAGGCTCTCAGCCCGTGACACATTAATTCTTCTCTGACAAAAACGGGTCGCCTTTGGGTGACCCGTTTTTTTTCGTACTTACTTCAGCACATAGCCATACAAACGCTTAATGCCGTCTGTGTCTGTTTCGCTGTACACGCCCTGTAGCTCTGGTGAGAAACCCGGTAACAGGTTTACACCCTCTTCCAGCGCGAGGAAGTAACGCTGGACCGCCCCGCCCCACACTTCACCGGGGACCACACACAGGACGCCTGGAGGGTAAGGTAGCGCCCCTTCCGCCGCGATACGACCTTCTGCATCGCAAATACGTACCAACTCGACATCACCACGGATAAACGCGCTGTTGGCATCCTGAGGATTCATCGCCACCTTTGGCAAACTCTCCTGACGGAACATCGCTTTTTGCAGATCTTTAACATCAAAGCTGACGTACAGATCGTGCATCTCCTGGCACAGTTCGCGCAGGGTATAGTCACGATAGCGCACCGGGTATTTATTGAAGATGGTCGGCAACACCTCTGAAAGCGGCGTATCGTCTTCAATATGCTGTTCAAACTGCGCCAGCATCGCCACCAGTTGCGCCATTTTGTCAGCGCTTTCAGCAGGCGTCAGGAGGAATAAAATCGAGTTGAGATCGCACTTCTCCGGCACGATGCCGTTTTCGCGCAGATAGTGCGCCAGAATGGTAGCGGGAATACCAAAATCGGTATAACGCCCGGTCTCAGCATCAATGCCAGGCGTTGTCAGCAGCAGCTTGCAGGGATCGACAAAATACTGATCGTCGGCATACCCTTCAAAGCCGTGCCATTTCGCACCGGGTTCAAAGCTGAAGAAGCGGCGCTCACTGGCAATTACTGCCGTGGGATGTTCCTGCCACGGCTTGCCATCGACGACGGGAGGAATAAACGGCAGGAGCATTTTACAGCTGGCGAGAATGGCCTTACGCGCTTCAATACCCAGCGTGACGCATTCGGCCCACAAACGGCGGCCGCTCTCCCCTTCATGAATTTTGGCGTTAACATCCAGCGCCGCAAACAGCGGGTAGAACGGACTGGTCGACGCATGGAGCATAAAGGCATTATTCAGCCGCTTATGCGGGCAGAAACGCGCCTGGCCACGAATATGGTTATCTTTCTTGTGAATCTGCGAGGTTTGCGAGAAGCCGGCCTGCTGTTTATGGACGGACTGGGTGACGAAAATGCCCGGATCGTTTTCATTCAGCTCCAGCAACAACGGCGAGCCATCAGCCATCATTGGAATAAATTGCTCATAACCCACCCAGGCCGAGTCAAACAAGATGTAGTCACAAAGATGACCTATCTTGTCGATCACCTGGCGTGCGTTGTAGATAGTGCCGTCATAAGTGCCAAGTTGAATAATGGCCAGACGGAAGGGCCGCGCTTTATCTGCCTTTTCCGGCGCGACATTGCGAATTTGCTCGCGCAGATACGCCTCGTTAAAACAATGTTCATCAATGCCGCCAATAAAACCAAACGGGTTACGTGCCGCCTCAAGATAAACCGGCGTAGCGCCCGCCTGAATCAGTGCGCCATGGTGATTCGACTTGTGGTTGTTACGATCGAACAGCACCAGATCGCCGCGCGTCAGCAGCGCGTTGGTGACCACTTTATTTGCCGCTGACGTCCCGTTGAGCACAAAATAGGTTTTATCCGCATGGAAGACTTTGGCGGCAAATTTCTGTGCATGTTTCGCCGACCCTTCGTGGATCAGCAAATCGCCCAACTTCACATCGGCGTTGCACATGTCGGCACGGAACAGGTTTTCACCGAAAAAGTCGTAAAAATGGCGACCCGCGGGATGCTTTTTAAAAAACTCGCCGTGCTGATGCCCGGGGCACGCAAAGGTACTGTTGCCCATCTCAACGTACTGCGTCAGCGTGTCATAAAATGGCGGCAGCAGCTCCTCTTCATAACGGCAGGCAGCAGACTCCAGCTCCAGCCAGTCCTGCGCGCTGCCCGCAATGACCGCTTCGACGCCCGCAGGCGCATCTGTCGTCTCTTCTGAGAACATAAATACCGGCAAATGAAAGCCAGTACGTTTGAGCAGGGAAAGAATGCCGCTACGGCTGTCCGCAACGGTAATGACGACTGCCGCGACGTCGGTAAAATCGGTACTGTCCAGCGCCACCACATGACGGTGCGTAGACAAGCGGGATACCAGCTCACCGCTGGCGGCAATATTCATTGATTTCATAAGCACAAAAACCCGTTTCGGGAGTGTAAAAGCCCCGGACAAAGCACAATGGCCTTGCCGAACGATTTGTCGGGTCAAACTGGTCACCAGCTCCGACCGCCAGACATCAGTAAAAGCAGACACTATCTGATTTTACTGTTGTCCTGCAGTGAGCGTACGCTTCCCTCACCGCATGGCGAGCGAATGTCGGGAGGTCACAGGAAAGGGCAAGCTTCGCACGAGATGGCGATGTTGAAGGTGATGTGAGGGGAATACATTCATCCCAGGCAACCCCATTCAGACAGGAGAAAATTCGCGCAATCATGGCAGTTTTCCCCAGGGGCTGCAAGATAAAATCCGTATGCACTTACTTTGCTAAGAAACAGCTATTAAACGCGATAATCAGGGCATAATAATGCAATCTGACAGTATAGTTATGGAAGCTAATATGGTTATTGGTCCTTTTATTAACGCCAGCGCTGTTTTGGTTGGCGGAGTGATCGGTTCACTTCTCAGCCAGCGTTTGCCGGAACGTCTTCGTGTCTCAATGACCTCAATATTCGGTCTGGCCTCACTGGGCATCGGTATTTTACTGGTCATCAAATGCGCCAACCTGCCCGTGATGGTTTTGGCGACCCTTATTGGCGCGCTGATTGGTGAAATCTGTTTCCTGGAAAGAGGCATTAACGCGGCAGTCGCAAAGGCGCAGCGGCTGTTTAAGAAACCAGGTAACACCGCCGTCCACGACACCTTTATCCAGAATTATGTGGCGATCATTGTGCTCTTTTGCGCAAGCGGCACCGGCATTTTCGGCTCGATGCATGAGGGAATGACTGGCGATCCGAGCATTTTAATCGCCAAGGCTTTTCTCGATTTCTTTACCGCGATGATTTTTGCCTGCTCTTTAGGGATCGCGGTTTCCGCCATCTCTGCGCCAATGCTTGTCATTCAGTTAATGCTGGCCGCCAGCGCTGCGTTGCTCCTGCCGCTCACCACCCCCGCGATGATGGCGGATTTTAGCGCAGTGGGCGGGCTGCTCTTACTGGCGACCGGTTTACGTATCTGCGGAATTAAGATGTTTGCAGTGGTGAATATGCTGCCTGCCCTGCTGCTGGCGATGCCGATCTCTGCCGCCTGGACGGCGTTTTTTGCCTGAAGATGCGTGCAATAACAGCAAAGTGGTGATAGATTGTGCAGCCTGCATTAATTTGAAGAAATTTCGTTGACGAAACGAGGCGGATCGGTTTTAATGCGCCCCGTTGCCCGGATAGCTCAGTCGGTAGAGCAGGGGATTGAAAATCCCCGTGTCCTTGGTTCGATTCCGAGTCCGGGCACCACTATTCATAAGGCCTCGCTGCAAAGCGGGGCTTTTTTCATTTCTGGACCCCATCCTGAATAGCGTTGACACGTTCCTGACTTAAATACGGAGAACGTGATGATGACTGAGCTCAAACGTACCCACCGTGATTATCCTCTATCCTTTAAAATAGCCGTCGTTGAGCAGGTCGAAAAAGGCGAGATGACCTATAAACAGGCCCTGCAGCGATATGGCATTCAGGGGCGCTTCACCGTGCTTGTCTGGCTGCGTAAATATGGCCGGCTTGACTGCTACCAGAATGCGCTGGCTGAACGGATAAACGGCATCCTGAAAAATGAGTTTTTACTCTCGCGCCCGGGTGATCTGGTACAAGCCTGGAAAATGGTAAAAGAATCTGTGGCAATTTATAGCTATGAGCGACCACATCTGGCTCTTAAATACAAAACGCCCGATGATGTTCATCAGGCGTTTTACAGGCAGAAAACTGTCAACCTATATCAGGACTAGCCATACCAGACAATATTAATCACTGAACTGAGTCAATATCCGATTGCGCATACGCTGGAGCGCTGGACCGATCCACGCTTGGCCGGTATACCTGAGCCGTGACGCGCATCGTTCTTGTTTCTCCCGCTGGTGCATCGATATTCGCCAGCGCAGAGGCCGGGATAGTTACCACCACAGGGCGATCACCTCTCTCATCGACACCGAGGGTATATACCATGCTGTAAGCGTGATCGCCAGGGTCGTCAGCCGTCTTATCTACGGTAAACGAAACCGTTATTTGGTCATACTCCAGCGCACCTGAATAGGAAACATTAACTGGCGTACCGTCCGATGCCTCCTGAGGGGTAATGGATGGCCCTTCCGGTAGAGTGATGGTCACCGGTCCAAAATTCATCGGTTTGAACGTTACCGTTGCGTCACCAACTTGGTCACCTGATTTCGCAGTAACTTTAACATCCTCAGAAAACGAATCTTTCACGCTGGCCGTAGCGTGACCCGTGCTGTCCGTCATGTTCTGAGTAGATGTCAAGGTCGCCGTAGGCGCGGTGATAGACCATGCTACTGGCGTATCCGGCATAGGGTCGCCGTTGACATCGGTAACCAGCGCTTTCACACTGTTACTATCAATATTATTCGCTTCCCGATTGTTCGCGGTTATGGTCAATTCAATGTTTCCCACCAGGGATACAAATTCACTCGGTTTGGACAAACTATTACCATTCACCGTGGCAGTGACGTTCACCGTCTCTGCATGGGTGTCGCTGAACGTCACCGTCGTTTTACCCTGCGAGTCCGTTTTGTCTGAGTCACCAAACACGGCATTTTTGTCCTGAGACCAGGTAACATTCATGCCTTCCAGCAGGTTGCCATTCGCATCTGTAACGGTCGCTGTTGCCTGGTTAGTGGCTTTTCCATCCGCCAGCGCGCCCGTCGTAACCTCGAGATCGCTGATTTTGGCTGAATTGATGTCGACCACAAAAGTCATCGGTTGTGTATCGCCGTGGCCGTTGACGCTCATGGTTGCCGTCACGGATAGCGTTTCCGCCTTCACATCTGTCAGGGTTGTTACTGCCTGCCCGTTTGTACCTGTCGTGGAATCGCTGTCAGCCAGAATTGCGCTGCCACTCTGAGTCCAGGTAACGGCAACATCCGGCAGCGGATTATTATTCGCATCCGTAACCGTGACCGTGGCTGTATTGGTCGCAGTACCGTTGGCTACCGACCCCGATGTTACCGCCAGCATAATTCGCGCCGTTGACATATCTGCCACAAAGCTGCTGGTTTTCGATTGTCCTGCATCCGAACTGTTCGCCTTCGCCGTTAAGGTAACGGTTTCGGCTTTGGTGTCAGTGAAGGTCATCACCGCCTGACCACTGCTATTGGTGGTACTGGTCCCTGAGGTCAGGCCCGCGCTGCCGGTGACGGTCCAGTTCACCGTGGTATTCGCCAGTATGTTGTTACCGCTATCCACCACGGTCGCCGTGGCACTGTTCTGCGCGGTGCCGTTGGCCGCACTGCCATCCGTATCAATGGTCAATGTGGAAACATGCTCAGTAGACGTATCTGCCACAAACACACTTGGCCTGGACAAACTGCTGGTGTTGACAGTGGCGGTGATATTCACCGTTTCGGCTTTGGTGTCGGTGAACGTTACTGTTGTTTTACCGCTGGTGTCCGTCTTAGCCGAGGTGCCTAATACGGCAGTGCCATCCTGACTCCACGTGACATTCACATCTGAAAGCGGGTTGTTACTGGCGTCGGTGACGGTGACGGTGGCTTGGTTAGTGGCGGTGCCGTTAGCTACGCTGCCATCTTTGCTGATGGTCAGGTTGTTGACTTTCGCCGAGCGGCTGTCAGCAATAAATTTAGCCGCTGCCGTTTTGTTGTTAGTATTATCGAGTGTTGCCGTTAATTGGACCGCTTCTGCGACCGTATCAGTAAAGGTAACCGTCAGAGAACCCTGAGTATCTGTTTGGAAAGATTTAGAGGCTTTCGCTTTCAAGGCTGAGCCAAATGCCACCGTTGACTTATCCGCACTCAACGACACATTGGCATTACTGACCGGTGAACCATTGCTGTCTTTGACCGTTACGGTGACTACGTTCGGGGTGGCCCCATCGGCTGGACTGCCATCTTGGGTGACCACCATCGTATCGATAACATTATTGATCGAGTCGGCGGTGAAATGCCCTTGCTGTGACGCACTCTTATCACCCGCGGTGGCCGTCAACATAACCGCTCCCGCTGTGGTCGACGTAAAGTCAGTGGTGACCTGACCGCTGGCATCGGTCGAGGTCTGCGTGCTCTTCAGCGTCGCGGGGGCATCGACTCCCCATTTCACCTGAGTGTTCGCAATCGGATGGTTGTTAATATCCGTGACGGTGGCGACGGCATGGTTCGGTGTTTTGCCATCGGCCACGCTGCCATCTTTGGTGATTTTCAGCGTGATATTGCTGACCGTCACGGCATTGAATTGACTGTTTTGGCTGGCGCTGGCAGCACCACTTTTCGCCGTGATTTGCACCGTTTCAGGCAAGGTGTTAGTGAAGTTGACCGTAGAAATCCCGCTGTCGTTGGTCACCGTATCTGGCGTAGCAAACTTGGCGGATCCCGTGGTTGACCAGACGATAGGCGCATTACGCACCGGCTGACCGTCTTTATCCGTCGCATAGACCTGCGCAGAGTTAGGCGTCAGGCCATCAGATGGACTGTTATCCACGGTGACTTGCAAACTCAGGTTACTGACGTTCTGCTGGTCTTTCTTTTTATACTGCAACACAATCTGGTTATTACGCTCAACCAAATCATAACGGCTGCCCGCTAAGCTACGTTCAAGACGGACGCTCTCTGGGTCAACTTGATAAGCCCATGGACGACCGAGGTCGTAGCGGAAGTTGACTTGAAACTGAGTATCGTCCAGTGAGTCCTGTCCACGTTTATAGTTGACGGCGAGCTGAACGAGTGGAACAGGGGTGTAACTCAAGCCGGTGGTGACGGCTGAAGGGTTGCTTTGCAGATGATCGGTATCGAACAGGGCGACCTTATCGCCGTAGTACTGCTCATACATCAGTTTGGCACCGAGCTGTGGGTAAGCAGGAAGGTAGCCTTCTGCTCGCACGTCATAACCATCAGCGGGTTTTTCATTATAGTCGTTAAAATCACGCGACTGATGCCACTCGGTAGTGCCCACATAGGTGTTGGCGGAGAGTTTTAAATTATTGGTCCAGGCTTCAGCCCCCATACCAATACGGCGGTTCTTGCCGGTGAAATCATCGTCAAAGAAGACGTTGCCGCCAAACATCCAATCTTCAACATAAAAAGTACGTACCCCCATGCCCATATTTCCGGTGATGCGGCCATCAGGCGCACGCAAACCGAGCTGGGTAAACAGCATGGATTTTTTATTGTCATAAAGCGGGGCAAGGAAATCGATGGCGCTGTCATCCCAATTGCCGTTATCGTCCACATTAAGCTGAACACGGGCAGTACCGAACTGGCTCAGCCATTGCTGGGCTGACGAAGAGGCATAGCCGGTTGCCACCGATTTTGCACTGCTGGCCACACCTTCGGCACTATTGGACGATAATGAGCTGGCAAGGCTGCTCATGGTGTCGCCATAGGGGAGTGTCGTGGTGTTTTTTGGCGCTGAACTGGTGTTTTTATCAACGGCAAACGGGGATTGGCTGATGTTGGTCGATATAGAGCTTTGGGCTAACGCACTGTGAGACACCGTCGATGCTAAAGGAAAAAGGACTTGTAAAAATATTTGCAGCCATGCAAAAAAACGAAACATCGCATTTTTTCGAGGTACCGTGTGTTGCTTCATAAGCTCGTTCCAAATAATTTTTTGAGTCTGTTTACGATTCTGTGTAAACGTCTTTTCCCAGAAGTGACCGTCAAGCCGATTACCGAACTCGATAATAAAACGACTCATGGCCATCCGCCAGTCCGGAAGTGGTATTGTCTATTTCTGCGAGGCTGACTGATTTTGTCTTTATCCCCGATAATGTCGGCAAACTCATCTTGGGTTTGAGCTGCAGTGAGAGCATTCAAAAACCTTTTTCGGTGTACGTTAATAGTGGTTTATAGATGTCACCATTATTGTAAACATGTATAAACTCTCAACCTAATTAATGGCTGGTAAATCATTCTGACCCTATCAGGGATGAGGATTATGTCATTAACCTCCCTTGGTTTATCTACATGGAGAATGAATTTTCGGTGATCAATATATAAAAAATATAACCGAATTAATTCATATCATAGAGAAAATTTCCCCTCAAACACTCCTCGCCCCTTGAATAGTAAATTGAAACACTGCATGCCAGCACTGAGCGGTAATTTCTTCGTTTGCTCAATCTCGGTTTATCTGCCACGTTCTATCCTGCTCATTGCAGGTCAATCGTGCCGATGGTGCTAAATTACGCGGTTTATTGGGGTCAATGTCCCACGCATACATGCTTCGCTAAGCCTTGTTGATGTGACAAAAATCATACCGGCCAGCTCGATGCCGATGACTGGTAGCACATACCCCCCCTAAGGCGCTGCCGGAAAGAAGTAATATCTTTATTGACGATACTGGAGAGTTAACCCCCAGTGAACTACGTTACCAGGCTCGCCAGTTCCAACAACAGCATGGCGAGTTTGCTCTCATTATGGTGGGTTACCTACAGTTGATGCGAGTCCCGTAATTATCGGAGACTCCGAAACATTCCTGCATTTCAAATGCGTCATTGAAAGACGCATTAAGGGAATCATTCCAAGGAATCAAACCCGGATTTTTCACTCATTTTGATCTACGAGCTGAAAAACGGGTCAGACTATGAGTCTTGACTGTTAGCTAACCAGGGTTTTATTATAAAATTCAGTTCAATAGATAACTGAATGCTCCCGAGTCCGGGCACCACTTATTCCAGAAAAACCAGCCTACGAGCTGGTTTTTTGCTTTCTGGATTCCGATAGATTTGTGGGTAAACGTACTCATTAAGCCCGTTCACTGCCACCGACATCCGGTCTTAACATATTTCCTCAGCCATAGACCTTCCCCTCTGGACACAATGCCCCAGCCTGCAAATTTGCCTATAGCAGGATTGGCATTATCTTAATGTCAGTCAACCATGATGCTTTCATAGAGCCCTCCAGACTCAGATAAAGATAGTTTTTTATTTATGAACGCACCGCTTTTCCTGAGTTGGTCGCCAAAAATCTTTATTACTCAAGAACAGCATGTTATATCATGGTCGTTACTGCAGAACTGATGCGACAGATGTATATTAAGGTGGAAATTATGGGACATGAACCCAAATACATTAAAGAAGAAAAGATACGCAGAGGATGTGTCATTCGCTCAGAGCTATCTAAATTAGGGTTTACGTTTTATCATTTTGGTATTTACGCAGGGAATGAGA
Source organism: Citrobacter enshiensis (assembly GCF_029338175.1). Lineage (NCBI taxonomy): Bacteria > Pseudomonadati > Pseudomonadota > Gammaproteobacteria > Enterobacterales > Enterobacteriaceae > Citrobacter > Citrobacter enshiensis. The sequence continues at coordinate 734,685 of NZ_CP119862.1, read as the reverse complement.
AAGTCATACATTTTTCAGATGGTGTGGTAAAGAGGGAGGCTTTAGATCATTTTGTCGAAAAATTTGAACGTTACTTTGACATTATGGCGCTTGATGAAAAACACACCTCTGAATTTTCCCTTGAGAAGTCGTATCAAAGAGCCCGGCAATGCTTAGGTATGTCAGAGTACAGCCTGCTTAAAAATAACTGTGAGCATTTTGCTCTTTGGTGTCGGACGGGAAAGGCTTTATCCAGCCAATCATTTGGTAGTGAATCACAAAAAATATCATCAATGGATCATTTCAACCGCATCAAAATTGATATAAACACCCCAGGCATTATGAGTTACTTTAATAACAAATTGGGGATGCAAACAAGCAGAAGAATTACGCTTGATAAAAACAGTATCATGCCCATACTTCGACGTTTCTTAATGTAGTTTTATTCCAGAATATATTAGGCGATTCCCCTGATTGCGTTCACGAGATTCGCTCACCTTCTGAAGTCAACATCCATCTACCGTGAATGACAGTGCGATAAATTGACCGTCGATGCCTAATGGTGAAATCAACATTGGCTGGACTGAATGATATGTTCCCGTTTTCGATTTATCTGCGAAACAGATTGTGTAATCAACAACGCCGTCTCTGTTCTTATCTTTTTTCTCTATGACGCTAAATGTATAGATCCAATCTTTATTATCTATCGAAAATCCATTACTAAAATATTCAGGAGCAGGGAGCCCTGCCTGACTTAAATAGACCATATCTTTCGTTCTCTTTGGCATTAAAGAACTTCGAAAAGTCGAAATATTTAATTTATCGTATAGAATTTGCAATTCCGAAAGTGTAACTATTTGATCCTTAGCCATAGCAGAAAATGAAAGCAGCAAAAAAACGATAGTTATAATTCTCATAGTCACCCTTTTAAATATTTTTCTTTTTTACGCTGGCCTGAGCCTAAGTTAAAAAGAAAAATAGGGCAAGCAGGATCAACCAACTCATACCCTGCCAGGGTGCGAAACGTCGGATTGTTATGATGTAGGCGCAACAACGTCTGGAGAAGGGAAGCATTACCACTTCCCTTTCGAACAGGCAGCACTTTAGCGTAGCAGGTTCGTATCCCACTTTTTATAAATGGTCAGAATCACTTCATACAGGGCAGCAAAAATACGCTGATCACCGTATACGCAAGAACAAGCTCGAGAAGTTCTGATCAACGTTGCACAATGGTGACATTATTTTGTGAACCGCTTTGACTAACATATGCTGAAGCCGCAGCATTTTGAGTAATATTCACTGAACTGCCTGTCGCGCCGAGTTGCTGAACGTGAACCGTTCTTGCATCACGAGAATCAGTACCTAAATCCATAGTCCCCTGGTTAATGGTAATATCGCTATTAGAGGTCGCGATATCCTGTTGCACATCAGCCATATCATCGCCACCATTTTGGGAGATCGACAGGCTATTATTATGACCATTTTGCTTTATATCTGCCGTATTCCCTGCATTCGCCTGAGTCATCGAGACCCGGTTATTTACACCACCCTGCTCGACAGTCGCCATAGGACGAGAAGCACTTTGCGTAAGGGGAACTGCACCACTCTGATAAACTTTAGTCGTTTTAATCACTGCTGGAGTCACCGTTAAATCTGTTGCAAATACACTGCCAGAAATAACAAATAAAAAAGCGGCAACCAGTTTAATGAAATGCATTGCTAATACCTGTCTGTTGACTGTTAATAAATAGAGAGTGACGTTATTTAGAATGTGATATTGTTTATATCTGTTCAACAATATCATCGAACATAATTAAATACGTTTAACTAATCCAGAATACAAAATAAACCCAGCATCGCTGGGTGTTATATTATTTAATAGGACTATTTTTAGATATGAGAATATAACTGTATGAGAACGTCTTGTTAACTCATGTGTTTGTATATTGAATTATGCGACTGAACGTCTTTGTCAGTCACTTTTCATGCTGGGAATAATATCACAGCTTTTATTTTTTGCTCAGAAATAACACAGCACATTATGCGAAAACAATCTGAAAGTAGTATTGCCTTAAATAAAACAACCGAAAAAATGAAACAAGTTACGCCCCATCGCATGGATGTCAGTGACGCAATGAAAATCAGCGTATAACTTCAGTTAAATATATCGCCATTCAACACTAAATTCAGTCATTTCAATAGAAACGCAACTCCGGGGCCGGGATTGCCGCACCCACATGCCTGTCAGGAGGTCGTTTTTAGCGTTTTAAGAATGAAATGACCTTAATGAATCAGCGGCGGCAGACAACCACCGCTGATTTCTCTTCAAAATGAGAGGCTATGCCTTCACCACAATTAAGGGCTCTATATCGCTCTCTTTCTTAATCACCAGTGATTCGTCGCCGCGCAGGCAGGTGCCACCATAGTTACCGCCAACGGTGAACGTACAGACCTGAATGTACTTACCCGCCACGTTTGGTAGACACCAAAGCTGCTGATAAATGTTCTTCTGCTCTGCAAATTTGCCGCTGGTTTTATCCAGGAGTTCTTCCTGGTGACTGACCAAATCGATATTGCTGCCACAGCGTCCCGCGATCGGCTTCACCGCATATCCTGTCTGCACCAGTTCATCGTTAACGGTGAAATCCGTATCCAGCAGATAGCGATGATGGGGGAACAGTTGCCACAGAATCGGCAGGATAGCCTTGTTGCCGGGGATCATTGTCCACAGCGGCTCGAAGACCAAAACTTCCGGGCGGAGCAGCACATCGATCAGCCGAACTTCCTGATGGGTATGCCCTGTACGAATCGGTACCGCAGCGTATTCTGTTTCACTGACCTCACGCACCTGTTCAATGGCCGTTTCCCACGCCCAGGTTTTCCAGACGCAGTTCACCAGCCGACCCTCGCCATCAATCAACTGACCGGCATCATCCCAACGCAATTCATCCAGACCGCGCAGGATCTTGCTTTCAAAGCCCGCCTGATGCAGCGCCTGCTGCATAAACTGCGCATGATAGTTCTCCTCAATATCCTTATCCTGCATGATATGCACGAAAGGACGCGCATGGCTGTGCTTCCAGGCACCCGCCAGTTCGTTGATCAAACCCTCCGCCGGATTATGCCCCGTCCCTTTATAACCCTGCTCCGCCCATCGTTCGAGGATCAAACCCGCCTCGGTATGACACGATGCGGAATCGGCGTTGTATTCGTATACCTTCAGCCCGCGTTCATCCATACAAAAATCCATACGACCGGTGATCATATGGTGGCGACGGCGTTGCCAGGAGAGCCGCAAGCGCGGCCAGAGGATTTTCGGGATATCAAACAGCGCCAGCAGGCTGTCATCTTTCAGCACTTTGTCGGTCGCATGCAGGTACATCAAATGTAACTCATTGGTCGCTTTGATCAGTTCCTGCTCTGCGCTTTCAGTAATGGTGAAATACTGGTGCGGATCCTGATTGATCACATGGCCGTTCGCCTGCACATACGCTTTCTGCAGCGGATCCTGTTCATTGAGCCATTTACCGTCAAACTGCCCTGTGTCTTCCAGCCGCGCGCCACTAATCTTCAACGCGTCGTTGGCGATCTCAGGTTGCGGCAGGCTGTGGCGCGTATCATCCGTCTGGATCATCCAGCCCAGAATGGTGGTGTCATCAAAGGTGTCGCGAAGGGTATAACAGCCGTTCTCTACCACCATCTCCAGCTCACGGGTCCACTGCTGACCCGGGGGAAGCGGCGTGTGGATCACGTTCTGTTCCGCAATGCGGACTTTGCTGCCCAGTAGCTGGGTAATGATCGCCACGTGACCAGTGTCGTTGAACTCCCCGCCTTTTTGCCAGATCAGCAGCGCGCCCGCGACGGGTGCCCGGGGAGAGCCATTAGGAAAAGCTTGTAACGGCAGGATGTTGTCATTCACCACTTCACGCAGGAAGCGCAGCGAGAAGATTTCCCACGCCATTCCAACATCAGTGAACACAACACCATAATTAAGAAAGAGAAAACGGCGGGCGAACTCGACGCACTGCCATTTGTGGCCCATATATTCGTCGTCAATGTAGCTACGAAAAGCAGCATCATCGTCGTAGTCCCGTGGGTCGAGGGAGCTGTAATCTGAAGAGTAGATCGCCACACCACCGGGGGCGTAGCCCAATAATGTCCCGAAAGGGGCATCCTGACTGGTCGTTCCTTTGCTCATGCACCTTACCTCAAAACAATACAGCCTGAGCAGCCTGGCGTGAATTTTTCGCTCTGATTGCCTGCTCTGCAACACTAACCGGACAGAGGTCGACTTATCATACACCTCAACGAAGCGGATGGCGTTCAGAGGTGAAAAATTCACAATGGGTGGCCATCTTAATGTCCCATTCTGTTAAATACGGACGTACTGAACTGCTACACTGCTTCAACACAACCCCTCAGAAGGCAGGTCAACATGTCCGATAACACTTATCAGCCCGCGAAAGTCTGGACGTGGGAAAAATCCAACGGCGGCGCGTTCGCCAATATCAATCGCCCGGTCTCTGGCCCAACCCATGAAAAAACGCTGCCTGTCGGCAAGCATCCTCTACAGCTCTACTCACTGGGAACGCCTAACGGCCAGAAAGTGACAATCCTGCTGGAAGAGCTGCTGGCGCAGGGCGTAACGGGGGCGGAATATGACGCCTGGCTCATCCGCATTGGCGAAGGCGATCAGTTCTCCAGCGGCTTTGTTGAGGTCAATCCAAACTCGAAGATCCCGGCGTTGCGCGATCATTCGCTGAACCCACCGCGTCGCGTGTTCGAATCGGGTTCTATCCTGCTTTATCTGGCGGAAAAGTTTGGCTATTTTCTGCCGCAGGACTTGGAAAAACGCACTGAAACCCTGAACTGGCTGTTCTGGCTCCAGGGCGCAGCCCCGTTCCTCGGCGGTGGTTTCGGCCATTTTTACCACTATGCGCCGGTGAAAATTGAGTACGCCATCGATCGCTTCACGATGGAAGCTAAACGTCTGCTGGATGTGCTGGATAAGCAGTTAGCGCATAACCAGTATGTCGCGGGAGATGAGTATACCATTGCCGATATGGCAATCTGGCCGTGGTTCGGTAACGTCGTGTTAGGTAACGTTTACGACGCGGCAGAGTTCCTGGATGCGGGCAGTTATCAAAACGTACAACGTTGGGCGAAGGAGATTGCAGAGCGTCCGGCGGTGAAGCGTGGGCGGATGGTAAACCGCACTCACGGCCCACTGAACGAGCAGCTTCATGAACGTCATGACGCCAGCGACTTCGACACGCAGACCGAAGATAAGCGCCAGAGCTAAACCTGGATGCCGGATAAGACGTTTACGCCGCTGTCCGGCATGATTGCCTGATGGCGCTTTGCTTATCAGGCCTACACGTTTGTCCCTGTTTACCTAAACCCATGTTGCCTGAGGATTGCCCCCGCTGGTGGTGAAAGCAGAAAGTCTGAAAACGGCTTACCCCGTTCACTTAAACACGCAAAAGCGTACTGGGCAACTGGATTATATGGCTCCGGTATTGCCAGGATTTTTAGCGTATCAACCTCACGCAATCTGGGCGCATAGCTGGCGTAGCCGATGAAGACATCGGTGTAGTCGTTGTTGATTAACCACTCCGCAGCCAGCCTGCCCGGCGGAATCGCTAATGTTTCCCTGCCTCCGACCAACGCCACTGCGCGCTTTCGCACACGTTCTCCTGCCTCACCCATTCGTGAGAAGAGCAGTTGGGTATAATCACCGGACGGATCGCAGCCCGCCGTTGATGTCCCAATCCGCAGCGTCGGCCGGGTTAACAGCGCCAGCCAGTCATCACCGGCACGCACGAGATCTTCCCGTACGCAAAGACACAGGCGGTTGGTGGTGAATGGCGTGACAAACAGCGCGCGCCCGGCGTCCAGCAACGCTTGCGGATGTGCCAGATTTGCCGAGGCAAAAAAATCGCACGGCGCCCCCTCTTCAATCCGTTCGCGCAGCAACCCCGCGGGACCAAAATCACAGGAAATATCCTGTTTTTCTTGCGCCTGAAAACACGCCAGCAGCGGTCGCCAGACCGCGCGTAAACTCCCCGCAGCCAGTATGCGCATCAGTTAACACCCTGATAATCAGTACGATAAAAACGCTGATACCAGTCATTGGCGACGTTACGCATATCAATATCCTGGAACCTCTGCGGATAGAGCTTTTTCGCCATCCACAATTCACCAATGCCCATCGCTTCCGGCATCGGGTAGCCCCAGGCTTTGGCGTAGTCCGGCATCAGGTACACGCGATGATTTTTCACCGCATCAATCACCTGCCACTGCGGGCTTTGCAGGATCTCGTCGACCACTTTCGGATAGCGATCCTGCACAAAGATCACCTGAGGATTCCAGGCGATCACCTGTTCCATGGCCACCGGTTTGAAGCCTTTAATCGTGGCAGCCGCTACATTCAGCGCCCCCGCATGCGCCATCATCAGCCCGGTATATTTACCGGAACCGTAGGTGGTCAGATCCGGGTTTGCCATATAGGCCCGAACACGCTGATTTTCAGGAATAGTCTGCAGACGATCGCTGACCCTCTTGCGCCCCTTATCCGTTGCTGCAATCAGCGCTTTTGCCTCTTCCGGCTTGTTGACGATATCACCGATAAGCGTAATACCTTCGCGCAGACCCCGATCGTAAGCCTGTTCTTCATCCGCCATCGCCGGATTCATTTTGGTCTGTTCACCGGCGGTATCAACACGCAGAGAAATAGCCACCACCGAAATGCCGAGGTGGCTTATCTTGTCGATCATCTCCTGTGGCGCGTAGTTTGTGACGAACACGACCTGAGGGTGCAGAGCCACCAACGCTTCAGCATCCACATGGGTTAAATCCCCCAGGGCGGCTTTCTTTGTCAGTTCCGGAGCCAGGCGCGCGTAACCGTCGCCAAGCTGCTGTTTCCAGTTCGCCATCACGCCAACAATTTTGTCGGTGGCATTCATCTGTACCAACAGGTTTAGTGTCTGATGCTGAAGCACGACCACGCGATCCACGGAGTCCGGAACAGTCACCTGGCGGCCAAGTTGATCGGTAAATTTACGGTCGGCCTGAGCCATTAATGGCAGGGAAAAAAGCAACGCCAGCAGGAAATGCTGGCGTAAGGATTTAAGCATGGGAGTGTCCTCACTATCGATGTATAATTAAGTATACAGCGATGTAAGGGCACTTAACAGATTGCCATCAGGGGTTATCAGGCGCTGGTGACGTCATACTCCATACGGCGTAGCGCGTCTAATGTGGCTTTGGCTTCCTCTTCGTCGATGATACTCATCGCAAATCCCACATGCACCAGTACCCATTGCCCGACCAGCTCAGCAGTATCGCCTTCACATATCAGCGCAATGTTGACATCACGCTTGATGCCACACACTTCAACCTGCGCAAGCTGGTGAATATCTTCACCGACGGCCAGCACCTGACCCGGAACTCCAATACACATAGTTAACCACCTGGAATGTACAACGGGTTATTCAACTTCAATACTTTTTACTTTCAACGTATCGCCGGTTTCAACACGCAGACGATCGCCATGACAAAGCGGACACTGTGCGTCATGCTGCAAGATTTCAACCGCCTGGCTACAATCCCAACACCAGGCCTGAGCCGGTTTGTAGTCGATGTGAAGCTCACATCCCTGCGCAACCGTACCCTGGCAGACGATATCGAAACTGAAACGCACAGCACTCTCTTCAACGCAAGAGAGTGCCCCGATCTCCAGCCACACGCCGGTGACCCGCTTTACATCATGTTGTTCTGCCTGCTGCACGATGATCTCAACGGCGCTCTGGCACAGAGACAACTCATGCATTTTCGCAGTTCCTACGGCCCAGCAGCAGCGCACGACGATTTAGCTGTGGCGCGTCAGGATTGCTGACCGGCAGCGACAGCAGCATCCGCGCACAGTCATCCGCCAGGCGGACCCCTTCTTCTGCTGACATGCTGTGATTTAGCGGCGACATCAGCGAACAGGAGAGATACTGTGAAACGCCATCCAGCTCGCCAACGGTGAAGGTCATTGCGCCGTAGGGCAGACGAAGCCCCAGTTTTTCACTGACTTTACGCGGCGGCCAGAGTTGTTCCGGCCCAGGGAAAATCAGCGCACTCAACATCCACGGGGTGATAACACACCCCGTCCATTGACCTTCAAATAGCGTAAAATCAGAGACGTACACCGGCATGTTCGGATGCAGAAAAGCGAGATCGTGCATCGAACGCTGCGCAATCTCTTCAAACGCGGCCTGAACCTGCGTCTTCGGGGGAGTCTGGAACCCTAACAACTCCTCAGACATGCGCCGCCTCCCGTGGGATAGCTTCAACACCTGATTCGCGCAGCGCGGCAAGAACCTGCTCTAAAGCAGGTTCAATCATCGCTTCCACTGTCGGCGTTAAGCCAATATGCGGTTCCAGCGATTCCGGAATAACACCAACCAGCGTCAGTTTCTTCGGAAATTCGTCGGTGAAGCGAAGGGCCGACAAAACGTCGGCCAGCCCAAGCTGATGCGGGGAGATCTTGTTGGTAAACAGCGCCGGAATCTCTTCATCCCGCAGGATCATCATGGTTCCCGGAGTGTTTTTTCTCGACACAATGGCGTCAGCAATGATCAGGTGATCTCTGTTCGCCATATCGCCGAGAAGCTCCATTCCCGCCGTGCCGCCATCGAGGATCTCAACGAAATCCGGCAGCACATATCGCTGCTCTAACGCTTCAACGATACGTACTCCGATGGCTTCATCGGTCAGCAAAATATTGCCGACCCCTAAGACTAATATCCGCATTACAGAACCTTAACTGAGACGACTTCGTTCCCGTCAACGTCCACCACATGCACCGCACATGACATACAAGGGTCGAAAGAGTGAATGGTACGCACCACTTCCAGCGGTTTGTTCGGATCGGCGATCGGCGTCCCTACCAGAGAGCGCTCATACGGTCCCACTTCGTCATTAAAGTTACGTGGGCCAGAGTTCCAGGTTGACGGTACAACCGCCTGGTAGTTGCTGATAATGCCGTCTTTGATCACCATCCAGTGAGAAAGCATACCGCGTGGCGCTTCGAGGAAGCCGACACCTTTGAATTCGCCGGTTGCCGGAATATTCGGTTTCACGAAGGTCGTGTGGTCGCCTTTACCGATGTTCACGATCAGCGCGTTATACTGATCCTGCAAGACATTCTGCAGTTCACAGCAGTGAACAGTACGACCAATAATGCGGCCCAGCGTCGAATGCAGTTGCGCCACTTCGATCGTTTTACCGGTCAGCTTCGTGTAAATCGCAATGATTTCATTCAGCTTGGCATGAGTAGACTCACGTTTTGCCGCCAGTTTACACAGCATGTTGGCCAGCGGACCCACTTCGACAGTTTTACCGTAGAAGGTTGGCGCTTTAACCCAGGAGTATTTGCCGTCATCTGACCAGCCGGTGTAATCCGGAACCGTTGTGCCTTCCCACGGTGCCTGCGGCGCTTCGTCTTTGTACCACGCGTGCTTCGCACTTTCCTGAATCCCTTTGATCAGGTATTCGTCGGAGTGAGAGGTGATCGGACGATAGGTAGACAGGTTCGCATCCGTGATGTAACCACCAGGGAACAGGAAGCTACCGTTTTTACCATCAGTCGGGAATTCCGGTGCGCTCAGGTAGTTCACCGCACCCTGGCCGCGTTCCAGCCACTCAGGATAGAACGCCGCAATAACCGCGGTATCCACCTTGTAAACCTGCTCAACAAAGTCGCTCAGCTTATCGATGAAGGACTTAATGTACATCAGGCGTTCAAGGTTCAGCACGCCCAGACCATCCAGATTGATAGGGTTCGCTACCCCACCGACCGCCAGGTTCTGAATGTGCGGTGTTTTACCGCCCAGCAGAGCCACGACGCGGTTTGCATCACGCTGGCATTCCAGCGCCTGCAGGTAGTGCGCCACCGCAATCAGGTTCACTTCCGGCGGCAGTTGCATCGCCGGGTGACCCCAGCAACCGTTAGCGAAAATGCCTAACTGGCCGCTGGCAACCAGGTCTTTAATCTTGTTCTGAACCTTGGTGAACTCTTCCGCGCTGTTCAGGTGCCAGGTCGACACGCCATTCAGCATCGCCGAGGCTTTCGCCGGATCGGCTTTCAGTGCGGAGGTGATGTCCACCCAGTCCAGTGCAGACAGCTGATAAAAGTGCACGATATGGTCATGCGTGGTGTGCGCTGCCAGAATGATGTTACGGATGTACTGTGCGTTCACGGGAACATCAATATTCAGCGCGCTTTCTGCTGCACGCACGGAAGAGATAGCGTGAGTCGTGGTGCAAACACCACAAATACGCTGCACAATCATCCACGCATCGCGCGGATCGCGGTTTTTCACGATCTCTTCCATGCCGCGCCACATGGTGCCGGATGCCCATGCTTTTGATACCACGCCATTTTCGATTTCGCAGTCGATGCGTAAATGCCCCTCAATACGGGTTACCGGATCAATAGTAATTCTCTGGCTCATGCTTTGCTCGCCTCATGACGATTTTGATCGTTTTGCTTTAAAGGAGGAAGTATCGGCAGTAGACGAATGAGTACGATATATGCGCAAATCTCAATAGCCACAAAACCAATAGAAATCAACAGTTCTTCCCAGGTCGGGAAGTAGTGGTAGCCGCCGCCTGGATTGAATGCCACCAGCGAGTAGGACAGACGCCATGTTGCACAACCTAACAACGCGCTCAGCGCGGACAGGTACAACATGCGTGAGTCGTTACGCAGTTTCGCGATGCGCAGTACCACCAGCGGGAAGACCATCAGCACAACCTCAAGCCAGAACATGGCTGAGTAAAAGTCGCCTGCAAACGCATACGACAGTTTGTCCCGATAGATAAGTTCACCAAAGCGCAGAACCACGAAGATCGCCAGCAAGACGCTGATCGTGTTCGTTAGCTTAATGAACAAACTTTTCTCGTCCGGACCGTTCCCTTTCAGACCGCTTTGTACCAGCGAACCTTCAAAAATCACGATCGAGAAGCCCATGATAAAGGCGGTCAATACCGAGAACAGCGGCAGCATTTCATAGGCTTGCCATAGCGGATGGACCTTATTACCCGCAGAAATCATCAATGAACCCATTGAAGACTGGTGCATAGTCGGCAGCAGCGCGCCGAGGGCAATGATAAAGAACATCACTTTGTTCAGACGCTTGAGGGACACTTTCCACCCCAGACGTTCAAACAAGGCTGGAGCAAATTCCAGCGCCATGATGCCGATATAGATGGTCATACAGACCGCCGTTTCGAACAGTACCGAGTTCACGTTAAAGTGGCCCGGAATGTAGAAATACGGCAGGTTCCAGTATCGGCCTACGTCGATAGTGATCGACAGACCACCGAGGGAATAACCGAACAGGCTCGCCAGCAATGCAGGACGCACCAGCGGGTGATATTCCCCTTTGTTGAAGACATAGACTGCCCACGCCAGCGCCCAACCGCCACAAGCGAAGCCCGTACCGATTAACAGGTCAAACGCGATCCACACGCCCCACGGGAAACCGCCGTTCAGATCGGAGACGGACCCCAATCCGAATACCAGACGTTTCACGATGAGGATCATGCAGAGGATGATAAGCGGCCCAAAAATAATGACCGGTTTACTGACTATTTTTCCGCCCAGCGGTTTAGGATCATGACTCATGATCGTCTCCTCCGTCGTGATGGTCGTTTTTGGTGTTACGACGAACCAGCACGGTTAAGCCCGCCAGCACGGCCAGTGGTAGCATCATGCCTTTATACAGGGTGTGTTGAACATGTTCGGAACGTGCGCCGGTTGAAAGATCGGCCAACTGCGGAAGGTCCAGATTCTCATAAGGAACCCCCGTCAACACCAGCACCTGAGTACCGCCGCCCTCTTTTTCACCGTACAGATGCGGGTAGTACTTCGGTACCGTCTGCAGATAGGTATCGTCCGATTTCAACGTTTGGCGTGGATAGTGGTAGTCGCTGCCTGGTTTCAGTGCCAGACGTTTTTTCGCTTCCGCCATCAGCTCTTCACGCGTGCCAAAAATGACCGCCCCGGCAGGACAAACTTCGACGCAGCCTGGCAAACCGCCTTTATCAAGACGCTCAACACCTTTCTGGTTACACAGCTCACATTTATGCAGCGCACCAAACGGGTTGTTGTAGTCGTATTTCGGCACGTTGTAAGGACAGGCAACCATGCAGTAACGACAACCGGTACACACATCTTTGTCGTAATGAACGATGCCGGTTTTGGGATCTTTTTTGAGTGCAGATACCGGACAAACGGAGACGCAGTTGGGATCGACGCAGTGCATACATTGTTTTTTAATGTACGCGTAGCCGTTCTCTTCCTGGTCCTTGTTGACACCATCGCCGCTACGCCACACCTGGATGACGTTATTGGTGTATGGCGACAGTTTGTCGTTATTGGACCAGGTCTGTTCCCCTTCCGGGTTGCGCGCCGGGAAGTTGATATCCTGACACTTAGTCACGCAGGCCTGACAGCCTACGCACAGCGTCGAGTCATACAACATCCCCAGCGATCCTGGGATCGGCGGGCGATTTTCGGCAGCTGCATAGCTGACAGACGGCGCGGCGCCTAGCAGCAATGCCCCGCTTGAGGCTGCTTTAATAAAGTTACGTCTGTTCACGGTTATTCTCCCCGTGAGTCAGCGTCATCTTTCTTTTGCTGACGCCCCAGTTCACGTACCGCCATCACACTGACACCGGCAACCAGCCCAGCAACACCGCCAAGCAACCCGATAGCGCCAGCAGAAACGTTGCCGCCCTCTTTCATGTTCACGTCAGGTTTTTCTGAGCGCGGAGTTTGATTTTCCACATGAGCGAGCTGGTGGATACCTTTGTTGAAACCGATGCCTTCTTCATTACAGCCGTAGCAAGGGTGTCCAATCGCGACCGGCCATACGCCGCCGACATCGCAGAACTGCAGTGTGGAGCAGTTACCGTAGGTTTCTGGTCCTTTACAGCCCAGATGGTAGAGGCACCAGCCTTCACGGTGGCCTTCATCACCAAACTCTTTCGCAAAACGACCGGCATCAAAGTGCGGGCGGCGTTCGCAATGTTCGTGAATCAAGCGACCATAGGCAAAGGTAGGACGATTTTTCGCATCCAGTTTCGGTGGTTTGCCATACGTAATGATGTGCGCAACTGTCGCGAGGAAGTTGTGCGGGTTAGGCGGACAGCCTGGGATATTGATAATGGTTTTGCCCGGCAGCACTTCCTGCAAACCGACGGCGCCCGTTGGGTTCACACCCGCAGCAGCAACACCGCCCCATGCAGCACAGGAGCCGATAGCGATAATCGCCGCTGCGCCTTCAGCCGCTCTGCGGATGTGATCCACAATAGGCTCACCGGCAACCATGCAGTAAATACCGTTATCTTTTAATGGGATAGAACCATCGACGACCAACACATACTGCCCTTTATATTTCTCCAGAGCATTATGTTTGTTCTCCTCGACCTGATGGCCGAAGGCGGCGGAAAGGACCTCATGATATTCAAGAGAGATCGTCTCCAGAACAAGGTTTTCTACCGTTGGGTGAGTTGCTCGCAGAAGGGATTCAGTACAACCCGTACATTCCTGAGCGCCAATCCAGATAACCGGTGGACGCTGAGGACGGGTAACCGACTCGGCCATTTCTGCGGCAGCTTTGCTACTGAGCCCCATAGTCGCGGCTAGTGCTGCACAAAGCTTCATGAAATCACGACGGTTAACGCCGTGAGAATTGGTGAGAGAATTATCTCCAGTCATTATATTGTTATTCCGTTGCAAAGACCTGGCTCTATTTTGCACCCATCGCAAAAACCATACTGCGATCGGTGCGCCATTTACCACACTTTCTTTATGGTTATGTATATTATGATACTGCGACGGGACAATAAAACGAAGATGTAAGACAATAGTGTAATTAATTAAAGCAGGATAATACCCCTTTTGGATCAAGCTTCGAGTCGATAACCGGCCATGAAAAATCGAATTGTTGTATTCGACTGATTCTCTCTAAAGAAGTCCATCACCATCTCTTTATCCAGTCCATAACGACGGGTCAGAATTCCCGCCTCCCAGGCGCTAAGTTGACGATCGCCCGTTTTTTCAAACATTCGATGCGAAAAACCTAATACGAAACCACGTTTATAATCGGAACAAAAATTCGCCACATTACGTGCGCTGTCGGCGCGTGATGCATTTAATCCGGCCATCAAACCTTTGCCAAAATGATTTTTCATACAGATCTCCAATCGCTATATAATAAATTATATAGCGATTTTTTAAACAAAGGCCAGCGGTATTGCGCGCTTTTTTGCGCCTGATTAAAAGGCCACCCACTCATCGGTTAAACCGGAAGCGGAAGCCCCGGTTTGGGCTGGGCCGGACGCGTTTTTTCCCGGCTGAGTCTGCGGTTCGCTATGAGAGAGGCGGAACCGTTGTACTGAGTGCTGCAACTCCTCGGTTTGACGTTCCAGCGCTGACGCGGCCGCTGAGATCTGCTCCACGAGCGCGGCGTTTTGTTGGGTCACGCTGTCCATCTGGGTGATCGCCACCCCCACCTGAGAGATGCCTTTGCTCTGCTCCTCGGAGGCCGATGCAATTTGCTTCATGATGGTAGTAACTTCCGTGACGCCCCGCAGAATGGCCTCCATGGTCGAGCCGGTATCTTTCACCAGTTGCGCTCCCTGCCCGACACGATGCGCTGATTCAGCAATCAGCGTTTCGATCTCTTTCGCGGCGCCCGCGCTGCGGCTGGCCAGATTGCGCACTTCACCTGCGACAACCGCAAATCCGCGACCTTGCTCGCCCGCTCTGGCGGCTTCAACGGCGGCATTCAGCGCCAGGATATTGGTCTGGAAGGCGATGCTGTTGATAACGGTAGTGATTTCGGCAATCTGCTTTGAACTTGCGGAAATACCGTCCATGGTATCAACCACTTCCGACACCAGCGCGCCGCCTTTTTCGGCGGTGGCCGATGCAATATCTGCAAGTTGGCTGGCCTGGCGCGCGTTATCTGCATTCAGTTTTACCGTTGCGGTAAGTTGTTCCATGCTGGCAGCCGTCTCTTCCAGTGCCGCAGCCTGTTCCTCGGTGCGGGAAGAGAGATCGTTGTTTCCGCTTGAGATCTCCGTCGCACCACGCCAGATATTGTCGCTGCCCGAACGAATGGTGCTCACCGCTTCACGCAGACTGTCCTGCATTGCACGGAGCATAGGCATCAGTTGTCCCACACAGTTACGCCCCAAATCCTCAACCGGCTGGCTGAGATCGCCCTGCGCAATCTGGCGAAACTGCTGACGGATACGCGCCAGCGGTTTCATCAGCAGTACCACAAGATAGCGGTCAGTAAAGAGGAGGATCGCGATGCCCAGAATCGCAGCGGCGATGATCATCGTGCGGATAACCGATGTTTTACCATCCACCATGACACGGGTGTTATCCAGCTTTGTCCCGGCTTCACGGTTAAAACGTTCTACGCTGGCGCCAAACGCACGACTTAAGGCGGGCGTCACGGTCGTTGCCTGCTCGCTCCATGCCGCCTGAGTACCCTGCTTTGCCAGCTGCATTTGCGGCGAGATCCCCTTGTCCAGCAAGGCCTGCCAATTTGCCAGCACCGCGGCAGCCACCTCCTGATCCATTGGACCCGGCGACAGCGTTTTCATCTCCTGAAGCTTTTTACGCATATTATCAAGCGATTGCTGTGCAGGGGCGAAATCGGGCATGCCGCCGCCGATTTTAACGTCCATTGCGCGACTCAGACGGGTAACAAAGCGAAAATACTGATCGTTGCCCTGGCTAAGTACCGTCATCTGACGCACCAGATGTCGGTCAACTTCATTCCCTTCCGTGACTTTAGATAAGGCATGGATGCTAAATACACCGACGCCCGACCAGAGCAGACAAAAAAGACCCAATATTGTCAGCATGACAACACGAATAGAAAGGTTTCGCAGTAAGTACATAAGAATTTCCTTGCCGTAAATGAAGGATTCGCCATCAGGCGTGACTTATCCTCGTTATCGGCAAAATGTGAAGAAGATATACTTACTTTTCATTTTTTGTGCGGCAAGAACATCCTCAATCACAATATTGAACAAATGCTAATGACATGGGAAACCATTATTATTCAATATCTGGTCTTAATACTTATAAGCAAACTCATAACTTTCATCGTAAATACTTTTCGAACCAGGCCAATGTCCGCTGCCAGGCAAGATCGGCGGCAGACTTGTCATAGCGCGGCGTCGAATCATTGTGAAAACCGTGATTTACCCCAGGGTAAATATACGCTTCGAAGACTTTATTATTTGCTTTAAGCGCCGTTTCATAGGCGGGCCAGCCCTCATTAATCCGCGTATCCAGCGCGGCGTAGTGTAATAACAACGGCGCGTTGATTTTGGGGACGTCTGAAGCCGGCACCTGCCGCCCATAAAAAGGAACAGCACAGGCCAACTCCGGATACGCTACCGCCGCCGCATTCGATACCCCACCACCATAGCAAAAGCCGGTGATACCGACCTTGCCCGTCGCCGCGGGATGACGCTGCATAAACTCAATGGCAGCAAAAAAATCATTCATTAATTTTGTGGGATCGACCTGTTGCTGCAGTTCCCGGCCTTTATCATCGTTGCCGGGGTAACCACCCACAGAACTCAACCCATCTGGCGCCAGCGCAATGTAACCCGCCTTCGCCACTCGCCGCGCCACATCTTCGATATAGGGATTCAATCCCCGATTCTCATGAACCACCACCACAGCAGGCGTTTTGCCTTCAGCTTTTGCGGGCCTGACCAGATACCCGCGCACCTCGCCATGCCCGTTCGGTGACGGATAGGTGATGTATTCCGGCACAATATCCGGGTCGGTAAATTCCACCTGCATCGCCAGTGCATAATTCGGTTTCAGCAGGTTAAACAGCGCAAGCGCCGTCACACCCCCCACAGCGTACTTCGCGGCGAGATTGAGAAACTCTCGTTTGGATATCTTTCCATGTGCATAGTAGTCGTAGTAATCGAGCAGTTCTTGCGGGAAATCTTTGGCAGTTAGTCTCGGCATAGCCTCACTCCGGCACGGATGTTTTTTTAAGCAAAGCATAGCGACGTATTTTTGCCCAATTTTTCATCTCAATGTGACCTGACGAACGGGACATAACTGACGCAGCCGCTAGAATAGAAACGTTGTTTTGAAATTCAACCGCTCTAAGGAGATTGCATGACCTGGTTAGCTAACCCTGAACGTTATGAGCAAATGCTTTATCGCTATTGTGGGAAAAGCGGTTTGCGTTTGCCCGCGCTGTCACTGGGCTTGTGGCACAGTTTCGGTCACGTTCACGCGCTGGATTCACAGCAAGCCTTGCTGCGTAAGGCATTTGATTTAGGCATCACCCATTTTGATCTGGCCAATAACTATGGACCGCCTCCGGGCAGCGCAGAGGAGAATTTTGGCCGCCTGTTACGTAGCGATTTTGCGAACCATCGCGATGAACTGATCATCTCCACCAAAGCCGGATACGACATGTGGCCGGGTCCTTATGGCTCTGGCGGTTCGCGTAAATACCTGCTGGCGAGCCTCGATCAGAGTCTGCAACGTATGGGGCTGGATTACGTCGATATCTTCTATTCGCACCGGGTTGATGAAAATACGCCGATGGAAGAGACGGCTTCTGCGCTGGCTCAGGCGGTACAAAGCGGGAAAGCGCTTTATGTCGGCATATCCTCTTACTCCCCCGAACGTACTCAACAGATGGCTGACCTGCTGCGCGAATGGAAGATTCCGCTGCTGATCCATCAACCCTCCTACAACCTGTTAAACCGTTGGGTTGATAAAAGCGGTCTGTTGAATACGCTGGAAGCCAACGGGACAGGCTGCATCGCCTTTACACCGCTCGCTCAGGGGCTGCTAACAGGAAAATACCTGAACGGTATCCCGGAAGGTTCGCGTATGCAGCGTGAAGGGAAAAAAGCCCGCGGCCTGACGGAGAACATGCTCACAGAAGAGAATATTACCAGCCTGCGTTTGCTTAACGAGATAGCGCAACAGCGCGGACAGTCGATGGCGCAAATGGCATTAAGCTGGCTGCTGAAGGATTCCCGGGTCACATCCGTACTGATTGGCGCCAGTCGCCCTGAACAACTGGAAGAGAATGTCCAGGCACTGAATAACCTGACGTTCACCGCTGAAGAACTGGCGCAGATTGATAAGCATGTTGCGGATGGCAAGCTGAATCTGTGGCAAGCATCATCAGATAAGTAACGACATTGCGCCGGGCGGCAATTTCGCCTTACCCGGCCAGTGAAAGAAAACCCACCGCTGGCCATTCCTTCAGCATCAGATTAACAGGCGCTCAAACGTCATCCGGTTTTACGGGCGAGCGCTGATATTCAGGCCACACCAGCGCGACCAGGGAGGGATAAGCCTCCAGGCTGAACTCCCGGAAACATTGTCGCAAATTGAGTACATCAAGATCAGAATGCGATACCTTTTCTCCATTCAGGCAACGTTTTTTAATGTTGTCATAGTATTTGTACACCGCAGAATTAAGATCGCTACAACGCCTTTGCGCGTCAAACAAGCCTGGCGTCCCATTCAACTCAGCCACCGTCATCCGTTTTATCGTGGCGTGAAGAAAATCGATATATTCATGATTAACTCGCCAGTACCATACCGGTGTAATAGTATTCATGAGCGATGAAAAATGATCTTCACCCTCTTCTTTCGTCATCGGTTCTTGCTGATGGCTTGCGCTTACTCCCGCGTCAGGATAATTTTTATTAAGTCCTCGCATCAGGACAAGTACACCAAAGGTAAGCAATAGCAGGGTAATAACAGAATAAAAAATACTGTTCATTTATTGGCTCCATTTTTTTTGATTTTAAAATTACACCATGCTATTGTCAACGAAACCCGCCTTATAAACACACTCGTTATACTATTGACAGGAAAGGATATTCCAGCATGCTTCCCGAGCATCTTGTTCCGTCTCGCTTTCATTTATCGCCTTCCCCCGCTGAGCCCAGCACCGCAGAAAAGAGTGAAAATTTAGCTAAGGGAAAGATAACTCTAAGCGATTATGAACCAGATATTTTAATTAGCGCCACTGCCACTGGCCAGTCCAGGAATATGCTACTTGAAGAGCGCGACCGCCATTTAAAAGATCGACTGTTCCGTGTTGCCAAAATTGAAACGTTTGCCCGCCTTATAAACGCACTGCAGGCCGAGGGTGACATTGATGCACAAACCGTCAGCAAAATAATGGCAGAAACAACCACAAGGATAAATGACGACGGTAATAAAATTTGGCTTAATTTAATTACCGGGGAGAAAAACGCCCCTATTTTTTATTCTCTGGAAGATGAGTGAAATGAAAGACGTTGAGGATAATAATGTTTATTTAGCTTTAGATAGCGATAAAAGTGATGAATTTATCTTAAAGCAAAATCTTGATGCGTTAATTGCCAATAAAAATGCCATCCTTGAAAATGTAGCGCAAGAGATGGTGTCAATTCCCGCCGCGCTGGTGCGGTTAAAATGGCAAAACCGCCGTGAAATCTATGCCCTTCAGGTAAAGGAAGAGATTTACGGCGCGATCATCAACACTCTCACGGCACAACGCCCGGAGCTACATGCCAAAATCATGGCTCGCCTGGAAAGCAGCTGGCAGCACTTGCTGGCGCGGGAAACGGCCACACTGCGTCTGACACGCAAACTTTCCGATGGCAATTACCGGACAGCCAATATCACGACGGTTGCGCTGGATGAGAATCGACAATAAACGCGAAAAGAGAACGTTTGTGGGGGACGTTTTCAGGCCAAACGTTGAGTAGGGCTGTGCCGGGCGGCAACGCCTACCCGGCCAACGAGCCGCAGAAAGCAGGCCGGACAGGCCCAGGCACCGTCCGGCAAAACGATTACTTCGCTTTTGCGACCTCTTCGCCAACCAAACCAATTTTCAGGTAACCCGCCTGATGCAGCGAGTCCATTACCTTCATCATAGTTTCGTAATCAACAGTTTTATCTGCGCGGAAGAAGATCGTGGTGTCTTTCTTTCCTTCGGTCAGCGTATTAAGCGCGTTGATCATGGTTTCATCCGTGACCTGATCGTTGCCGATGAACATGGAGTTATCGGCCTTCACCGACAGGTAAATCGGTTTTTCCGGACGGGGTTGCGGCACACTGGAGGAGGCAGGCAAATTCACCTTCACATCCACCGTCGCCAGAGGCGCTGCCACCATAAAGATGATCAGCAGAACCAGCATGACGTCGATAAACGGCGTCACGTTGATTTCATGCATTTCGCCATTATCGTCCAGGTTTTCGTTAAGACGCATTGCCATGAAACATTATCCTACACGTAATTTCTGCGCGGTACGTACCGGCTGAGCGGAGACACTCGCGTTCAAATCCAGGTCACGGCTTTGCAGCAACAACACCTGTGCCGCTACGTCGCCCAGCATCGCTTTATAGCCGCCAATCTGGCGCGCAAAGACGTTGTAGATAACCACAGCAGGAATTGCCGCAATCAGGCCAATCGCCGTCGCCAGCAGCGCTTCTGCGATACCCGGAGCCACAACGGCAAGGTTAGTGGTTTGCGTTTGCGCGATACCGATGAAGCTGTTCATGATGCCCCATACCGTACCGAACAGACCCACAAAAGGAGAGATCGCACCGATAGTCGCCAGATAGCCGTTACCCCGTCCCATATGACGACCCACGGCTGCGACGCGGCGTTCCAGACGGAACCCTGTACGCTCTTTAATACCTTCGTTATCTTCACTGCCTTCTGACAGTTCCAGTTCATTTTGCGCTTCGTTAATCAACATCGCGCTATAACTTTTTTCGTCAAATTCAGAAGCGATATCGCTTGCCTGATCCAAAGAACGGGCTTCAGCCAGCTGCTCCTGCTCACGCTTGAGTCGGCGCTTCTGCGTGAAATGCTCAACGCTTTTGCTGAAGAAGATAGCCCAGGTGACCACTGACGCCAGAATCAGACCAATCATCACGCACTTAACCACAATGTCGGCGTGCTGATACATACCCCAGACGGAAAGATCCGTCTGCATCAAATTATTACCCACTCTGTATCTCCAGGACGCAAATCACAAAATCTGAGCGCAATAATATCAAAACGACGTCGAATTGATAGTCGTTCTCATTACTATTTACATACTGCCGCACCTTTGGTTTCTTTTCCTTGCGCTTACGCAGTAAAAAAGTCACGAGAGGTTATTTTGATAAAATTTTCTGCTTTATCGAGATTCCTCTGGATGCGCGATGTAGCATTCATGTTAGTTTAGACATCCAGACGTATAAAAAAACAGGTCGTGCGACATGGCAAAAAAACACCTTGATACCCAATTTGTGAATGCAGGGCGCAGTAAAAAGTACACCCTGGGATCGGTAAACAGCGTGATTCAACGCGCTTCTTCACTGGTATTCGAGACAGTTGAAGCGAAAAAACACGCCACCCGCAACCGCGCCAACGGCGAGCTTTTCTATGGCCGTCGCGGAACGTTGACCCATTTCTCTCTCCAGGAAGCGATGTGCGAACTGGAGGGCGGCGTCGGATGCGCCCTGTTCCCCTGTGGTGCGGCAGCCGTCGCCAACACCATTTTGGCCTTCGTCGAGCAAGGCGATCACGTACTGATGACCAACACCGCCTACGAGCCAAGCCAGGATTTCTGCACCAAAATTCTCGCCAAACTCGGTGTGACCACTGGCTGGTTCGACCCCATGGTCGGCGCCGATATCGTAAAACACCTTCAGCCCAACACCCGAATCGTTTTCCTGGAATCCCCGGGCTCCATCACAATGGAAGTCCATGACATCCCAGCGATTGTTGAAGCCGTCAGACGAGTTGCACCTGATGCGATTATCATGATTGATAACACCTGGGCCGCCGGGGTGCTATTTAAAGCGCTGGATTTTGGAATCGATATCTCGATTCAGGCGGGGACAAAATATCTGATTGGCCACTCTGATGCGATGGTCGGCACGGCGGTTTCCAACGCTCGCTGCTGGGAGCAACTGCGTGAGAACGCCTATCTGATGGGACAAATGTTGGATGCCGACACGGCGTACATGACCAGCCGCGGTTTACGTACATTGGGCGTTCGCCTGCGTCAGCATCATGAAAGCAGCCTGAAAGTGGCTGAATGGCTGGCAAACCACCCGCAAGTGGCGCGCGTCAATCACCCTGCGCTTCCCGGCAGCAAAGGTCATGAATTCTGGAAACGAGACTTTTCAGGCAGCAGCGGTTTGTTTTCATTTGTCCTGAATAAAAAGCTCAGTAATGACGAGATGTCAGCCTACCTCGATAACTTCAGCCTGTTCAGCATGGCCTACTCATGGGGCGGTTTTGAATCATTGATTCTGGCGAATCAACCTGAGCACATTGCAGCCATTCGCCCAGGAGGCGTGGTGGATTTCAGCGGAACACTCATTCGCTTACATATTGGTTTAGAAAATGTTGACGATCTTATTGAGGATTTAGCCGCAGGATTTACCCGGATCGTGTAAAGTTGCCGCCAATGGACATAATTGCAGACACTTCCAGCAGAAAAGTCTGCGTTTGTTGCGTCCGGGATCAAAGCGTCCCGGGCAATTCGAGAGTACAATAGGCACTTAAACGCGGTTCCACAGGAAAGTCCATGGCTGTCATTCAAGATATTATCGCTGCGCTCTGGCAACACGATTTTGCTGCGCTGGCGGATCCACATGTTGTTAGCGTTGTCTACTTTGTGATGTTTGCCACGCTGTTTTTAGAAAACGGCCTGCTGCCTGCATCCTTTTTACCCGGAGACAGCCTGCTGATACTGGCAGGGGCGCTGATTGCACAAGGTGTGATGGACTTTGTACCCACCGTGGCGATTTTAACCGCGGCGGCCAGTCTGGGCTGCTGGCTCAGCTATATTCAGGGGCGCTGGCTGGGAAATACCCACACGGTGAAAGGCTGGCTGGCACAGCTACCGTCCAAGTACCATCAACGCGCAACCTGTATGTTTGACCGGCACGGCCTTCTGGCGCTGCTGGTTGGGCGTTTTTTGGCGTTTGTTCGCACTCTGTTGCCCACAATGGCGGGAATTTCCGGCCTCTCTAACCGCAGATTCCAGTTTTTTAACTGGTTGAGCGGTCTGTTGTGGGTGGGCGTGGTGACCAGTTTCGGCTATGCGCTCAGCATGATCCCCTTCGTCAAACGCCATGAAGATCAGGTGATGACGTTTTTAATGATCCTGCCGATTGCCTTGCTGACGGCGGGTCTGCTCGGTACGGTGATCGTTGTCATCAAGAAAAAGTACTGCAGCGCCTGAGTCCCTCCTCTTTCCCGGCCTTACCAGCCGGGAATCGATTAACTCCCCTGGATCATCCGAATTCTCGCCGCATCCTCACCCGGCGTGACGCCAAAATAACGTTTAAATTCTCGACTGAACTGCGACGCGCTCTCATAGCCTACCCGCATCGCAGCAGCGCTCGCTTTCATCCCGTCATGAATGATCATCATGCGCGCCTTGTGCAGTCGGTAGGTCTTCAGGTATTGCAGCGGCGACGTGCTGGTGACCGATTTAAAATTATGATGGAACGCGGAGACGCTCATATTGGCCTCTGTCGCCAGTTGCTCAACGTTAAGGTTTTCAGTGTATTTATTTTCAATGCGCTTAAGCACACGGCTAATCAGACTGAAGTGTGTCTGGCGACTCACCAGCGCCAACAGCGCTCCGCCGCGCGGCCCGGTCAACACATGGTAAAGCATTTCACGGATGATCTGTTTGCCCAGAATACGCGCATCCAGCGGTCGCTCCATGACATCTAACAGCCTCTCAGCGGCGCAGAGGATCTCATCTGACAGCGTGGCGGAGTTAATCCCGCTCGCCGCCATCGACGGCTGGAAGCGATCGTCCTCACCGATGTCCATCAGCAACTCCTGCAGTTGCAGGATATCCACATTCAGACGAATACCGGCCAGCGGGCGTTCTGGCGTCGCATAAGTTTCACATTCAAAGGGTAAAGGTACTGTCAGCAGCAGATATTCATTGGCGTCGTAGCGAAATACGCGCTCATTGATATAACCGATTTTATGTCCGGAGAAGAGAAATATGATGCCAGGCTCATACATCACCGGCGTCCGCAAGCCAGGCTCAGTGCCGTACAACAAGCGGATATCGGGAAGCAATTCACTGAGCTTCTTCTCATTGTTTTTCAGCTGCTTAATTTTATCTGTCAGCAGAAGGCAGGTCTCTTCTCGGTTCATAGCGCGCCATTTCGTCATCAGTTTACAACCTCTACATAGTGCGCATTTTTATCCGTTTTCTCCAGCCTTCTGGAGAAATGGGCAAGACATTGGCAGAAATGAGCATTGAGAGGAACGCCGCCGAAGACCACAATGTTCACCATCAGGCAGACATCCACCTGCCCTCTTTTCTACCCACATAAGGGAACGAACAATGAACAATTTTAATCTGCATACCCCAACCCGTATTCTGTTCGGCAAAGGCGCTATCACCGATCTGCGCCAGCAAATTCCGCAGGGCGCCCGCGTGTTAGTCACCTACGGTGGGGGTAGCGTGAAAAAGACCGGCGTTCTGGCTCAGGTACATGACGCCCTCAGCGGTCTTGATGTGCTGGAATTCGGCGGGATTGAGCCGAACCCGTCTTATGAAACGCTGATGAATGCCGTCAAAATGGTGCGTGATGAGAAGGTGACTTTCCTGCTGGCGGTGGGAGGAGGCTCCGTTCTGGACGGGACCAAATTTATCGCTGCCGCCGCCCACTACGCCGATGGCGTCGATCCGTGGCGAATTCTGGAAACCCGTGGCAACGACGTGAAAAGCGCAGTACCGATGGGCTCCGTTCTGACGCTGCCCGCGACCGGTTCTGAATCTAACTCTGGCGCGGTTATCTCACGCAAAACCACCGGTGATAAGCTGGCGTTTATGACGCCGTTTGTACAGCCAGTGTTCGCTGTACTGGATCCGGTTTACACCTATACGCTGCCGCCGCGTCAGGTTGCCAACGGTGTCGTCGATGCGTTTGTGCACACGGTAGAACAGTATGTCACCTACCCGGTCGACGGAAAAATCCAGGATCGTTTCGCTGAAGGTATTCTGCTGACGCTGGTTGAAGATGGCCCGAAAGCGCTGCAGGAGCCTGAAAACTATGATGTCCGCGCCAACGTGATGTGGGCGGCGACGCAGGCGTTGAACGGTCTGATTGGCGCAGGTGTCCCCCAGGACTGGGCAACCCATATGCTGGGCCATGAACTCACCGCCATGCACGGCCTCGATCATGCCCAAACGCTGGCTATCGTTCTGCCGGCGCTGTGGAATGAAAAACGCGACACCAAACGTGCCAAACTGCTGCAATACGCCGAGCGCGTCTGGAACATTACGGAAGGTTCTGATGACCAGCGTATTGATGCTGCTATCGCCGCCACCCGCAGTTTCTTTGAGCAATTAGGGGTGCCTACCCGTCTCTCGGATTATGGTCTGGACGGCAGCTCTATCCCGGCGTTGCTGGCAAAACTCGAAGCGCACGGTGGTACAAATCTCGGTGAACATCAGGATATTACGCTGGACGTCAGCCGTCGTATTTATGAGGCGGCGCGCTAAGGTTTTTTCGCTTCAGACTTTCGTTTTTGGGCATTTCGTCCAGACTTAAGTCACACAACCTCACCGGGGCGATGCTCCGGTGAGCTCATATGAAGGAGGAACGCATGGCTACACCAACCATTATCAAGCTTCAGGATGGCAATGTAATGCCGCAACTGGGCCTGGGTGTCTGGAAGGCGAGCAATGAGGAAGTGATCTCCGCCATTCATAAAGCGCTGGAAGTGGGGTACCGCTCAATTGACACTGCTGCCGCGTATCAGAATGAAGAAGGGGTCGGCAAGGCGTTAAAAAACGCGGGCATTGCCCGGGAAGAGCTGTTCATCACCACCAAATTGTGGAATGACGATCAAAAACGTCCTTATGAAGCACTGCAGGAAAGCCTGGACAAACTACAGCTCGACTACGTGGATCTCTACCTGATGCACTGGCCTGTCCCTGCTATTAACCATTATGTTGAAGCATGGAAAGGGATGATCGACCTGCAAAAGCAGGGGCTGGTGAAAAGCATCGGCGTATGTAACTTTCAGGTCAATCACCTCCAACGTTTGATCGACGAAACGGGCCTGGCGCCTGTGATCAACCAGATCGAACTGCACCCGCTGATGCAACAGCGCCAACTGCATTCCTGGAATGCCACCCACAAGATCCAGACGGAATCCTGGAGTCCGCTGGCGCAGGGTGGCGAGGGGGTATTCGATCGGCCCATTATTCGCGACCTGGCAGACAAATATGGCAAATCTCCGGCGCAAATTGTTATTCGCTGGCATCTGGACAGCGGTCTGGTGGTGATCCCGAAATCCGTTACGCCTTCACGTATTGCGGAAAACTTCAACGTCTGGGACTTCCGCCTCGATAAAGATGAATTGAGCGAAATTGCCAAGCTCGATCAAGGAAAACGTCTGGGCCCGGATCCGGATCAGTTCGGCGGTTAACGCGTCCCTTTACTTTTGAAGCCCGGTTTTCTGTCGGGCTTTTTTCATTTTGAAATAAACCGAAACAATATCCGCCTGATTCTATGTATATTTCCTGCCGACTCAGGCGCAGCATTATATTAGCTAACCATTTGGTTACTCATGGAAACTATACTCACCCATAACTGATAACAATGTTTTATAGGTGGTTTATTGTGACGGAAAACAAATCCCAGGGCGTCAAATGGCTCCCGCTCATTATCATTATGTTGATCACCGTAGGTCTGTGGCAACTCTCTCCCCCCACCGGGTTAACAGTACCCGCATGGCACTCGGCCATTATCTTTGTGGCCACTATTGCGTCTATTGTTGCAAAAGTACTGCCCATTGGCGCTGTGGGCCTCATTGGCATTACCGTTTTTGCGCTCGTCTATGCCGCCGGGGATAAAACCGCCAGTGGCGCAATTACCACGGCACTGAGTGAACTCAACAGTTCGCTGATCTGGCTGATTGTCGTGGCGTTTATGATCGCCCGGGGATTTATCAAAACTGGGTTGGGTCGGCGTATTGCCTTGCAGATGATCCGCCTGCTGGGCAAACGTACGCTGGGGCTCGCCTACGGCCTGGCCTGTGCCGATCTGATCCTCTCTCCGGCGATGCCAAGTAACACCGCTCGCTGCGGCGGCGTAATTTATCCTATTGCCGACTCACTGGCGCGCAGCTTTGATTCACGACCCGATGATGAGTCTCGCAGTAAAATCGGCACCTTTCTGATCACCTGTATCGGGAACGTGAATGACGTTACCGCCGCA
The DNA here is from genome assembly GCF_029338175.1 of Citrobacter enshiensis. Taxonomy (NCBI): domain Bacteria; kingdom Pseudomonadati; phylum Pseudomonadota; class Gammaproteobacteria; order Enterobacterales; family Enterobacteriaceae; genus Citrobacter; species Citrobacter enshiensis. Next base: position 707,369 of record NZ_CP119862.1, on the reverse strand, counting down.
CTCTTCATGACGGGCTACACCGGTAACCTGTTGGCGGTGAAACTGGCGGCAAACGCAGGCGTCACCTTAACATGGGGAAGCTGGTTTATGGCGGCGCTGCTGCCCTGCCTGGTCTCGCTGCTGATCGTCCCCCTCCTCGTCTACTGGTTGACCCGACCGGAAATCAAACACACTCCCGATGCCCCCAATATCGCACGCAAAGAGCTGGCGGAAATGGGAAGTATGACGCGCGGTGAATGGTTGATGCTGGCAACCGTCGGCGTCCTGCTGGTGCTGTGGATTTTTGGTGATGCGCTGGGGGTAGATGCAACAACGGCCTCGTTTGTCGGTCTCTCCATTCTGCTGCTGAGCGGTGTTCTCAGTTGGGAAGACGTCAAAAGCGAGAAAGGCGCATGGGATACGCTGATCTGGTTTGCGGCATTGTTAATGATGGCAAACCAGTTGAAGAAATTAGGTTTCACTACCTGGTTTGGTAATCTGATTGGCGACAGTATCGGCAGCACGATGCAGGGCACCAGTTGGGTGATCGTTCTGCTTATTCTGAATGCCGCCTATTTCTATACCCATTACTTCTTCGCCAGCGGTAACGCTCAGATCGCCGCACTGTATGCCGTATTCCTGGGCGTTGGCCTGCACCTGAATATCCCGGCAGCGCCGATGGCGCTGATGTTGGCGTTTACCAGCAGCCTGTATTGCTCCCTCACCCAGTACACCCACGCACGCGGTCCGATCCTGTTTGGCGCAGGATATGTCCCGACAGGTGTCTGGTGGCGAACGGGTTTTGTTATCAGCCTGTTTAACCAGGCGGTCTTTTTGACCGTGGGGCTGGCATGGTGGAAAGTGCTGGGTTTGTACTAAGCCCATGAAGCTGGCCGGATGGTAGTGCAAGCCTTTTCCGGCCGACCGTTCGTAGCATTAAACGAAAGCCCGGTCAGCGTGAGCGCTGCCGGGCAACAGGGTTTAGCGCCCTACCGTAGGTTTAGCGCGTTTTTTCGCCCCTTCAGACGGTTTGCGCGACGGCGTTGACGGCGCTTTCTTCGCGCTCGCCGGAGTCTGACGCTGATGCGCCACTGGCGTGTGCTTGGTCAATGCCGGACGCGTATTACGGTTCTGACGACGCGCTTCGCGCATCTCTTCCAGCGTAGGTGACGGGACCAGGCACTCCCGGCGACCGCCGATCAGATGCTTTTTACCCATCTCTTCCAGCGCCTGACGGATTAATGGCCAGTTAGCCGGATCGTGGTAACGCAGCAGCGCTTTATGCAGACGACGCTGTTTATCCCCTTTCGGTACCACCACATCTTCACTCTTATAACCAATTTTACCCAGCGGGTTTTTCCCGGTGTAATACATGGTGGTCGAGTTCGCCAGCGGCGACGGATAGAAGTTCTGCACCTGATCAAGACGGAAACGACGCTGCTTCAGCCACAGTGCCAGATTGACCATATCCTCGTCTCGCGTACCGGGGTGCGCAGAGATGAAGTAAGGGATCAGGTACTGCTCTTTACCCGCCTGTTTCGAATAGGTATCAAACAGCTCTTTGAAACGGTCATAGCTGCCCATACCCGGCTTCATCATCTTCGACAATGGGCCTTCTTCGGTATGTTCCGGCGCAATCTTCAGGTAGCCGCCGACGTGATGGGTCGCCAGCTCTTTGATGTAACGCGGGTCTTCAACGGCGATGTCATAACGTACACCGGAAGCGATCAGGATCTTCTTGATGCCCTTCAGATCGCGGGCGCGGCGATAGAGATTAATCGTCGGCTCATGATTGGTGTCCATATGGGGGCAAATATCCGGATAAACGCACGACAGGCGGCGACAGGTTTGCTCCGCGCGCGGCGACTTACAGCGCAACATATACATGTTCGCCGTGGGGCCGCCGAGGTCAGAAATGATACCCGTAAAACCAGGAACGGTGTCGCGAATCGCTTCGATCTCATTGATGATCGAATCTTCCGAGCGGCTCTGAATAATGCGCCCTTCGTGTTCAGTGATCGAACAGAAGGAACAGCCGCCAAAGCATCCACGCATGATGTTGATCGAAAAACGGATCATCTCATAAGCCGGAATACGGCTGTCGCCATACGCCGGGTGCGGCACGCGCTTATACGGCAGAGCAAAAACGCTGTCCATCTCTTCAGTCGAGAGCGGAATGGCCGGCGGGTTGATCCAGATGTAGCGATCGCCATGTTTTTGCATCAGCGCACGCGCACAGCCAGGGTTGGTTTCATGGTGCAAAATACGCGAAGCATGCGCATACAATACTTTGTCGCCCTTCACCTTCTCAAAGGATGGCAGCAGCACGTAGGTTTTCTCCCACGGCTTCGGACGCGGCGGCTGCACCGTGACTGCTTTTGCTTCCTGCTTTTTCGGCGCTACTGGCTTGTTATCGGCGCACGGCAAGTCTTCACCATACGGATGCGGGATGGGATCGATTTTCCCCGGCGTGTCCAGACGCGTGGAATCCACGCCGCTCCAGCCCGGCAGTGCCTCTTTAACCATGATCGCGGTGTTACGCACATCGCGGATCTGGTCGATGGTTTCTCCCATCGCCAGACGGTGCGCAACTTCCACCAGCGGGCGCTCGCCGTTGCCGAACATCAGCATGTCGGCTTTGGAATCCACCAGCACCGAGCGGCGTACGGTATCCGACCAGTAGTCGTAGTGCGCGGTGCGGCGCAGACTGGCTTCAATGCCGCCAAGGATCACGGGGACATCTTTCCACGCTTCTCTACAACGCTGGGTGTAGACCAGCGTGGCGCGATCCGGGCGTTTTCCCGCCACGTTATCCGGGGTATACGCATCATCATGGCGCAGTCGGCGATCGGCGGTATAGCGGTTGATCATCGAGTCCATGTTGCCGGCGGTAACGCCGAAAAACAGGTTCGGTTTACCCAAACGCATAAAGTCGTCTTTGCTGTTCCAGTCCGGCTGAGCAATGATGCCGACGCGAAATCCTTGCGATTCCAGCATACGACCACAGATCGCCATACCAAAACTCGGATGATCGACATACGCATCACCGGTAACCAAAATAATGTCGCAGCTATCCCAGCCAAGTTGGTCCATTTCGTCGCGTGACATCGGCAAAAAAGGTGCGGGACCAAAACAGGCTGCCCAGTACTGAGGCCAGGAGAAAAGGTCTCTGTCTGGCTGGATCAGGGATATTGCGCTCATAACACTTCCAAAAATGGTAAAAAAATAATCAAAGGCCGGCGATTATAAGCCGGAACGAATGAGAAATCGAAAGGTATTCTTATCTCGCCCTCGCGGGCGAGAAGAGGATTACGGCACCGGATTCACCAGTAACTGCCCGATAGAGCCACGGTCCGCCATTTCCAGAGTCTGGCTGTTAAAGTAGAACGGGAAATGAGCCCAGGACGGTTGTCCATAATAGACCAGCAGTTCCACCTGACCATCCACCCAAATGGTGTCTTTCCAGCCCCTGTCTTCCGGGAAAGGTATTGCGCCGTTCACGTTGCGAATCAGGAAGGTAACCCCTTCAATGTGGAACGACTGTGGCAGATCGGCGCGGACGGTCCAGCGCTCCCAGGAGCCCTGCTGAGCGGTGATATCAATACGGTTTACATCCCACAACTGCCCATTAATACCCGGATCGTCACCAAGGCTGATATCCCGACTGCGAATCGGCGCGCCGCTCATGATTTCCGTCGGCAACAGGCGCATCGGCAGATTGTCTGTCACCAGCGGCAGTAGCCCTGTCGGGCGCAACGTCAGCACCAGCGTCGACACCAGAATACTGGAAGGCTCAAAGAACCCACGGATCCTGTCGACAATGCCAGCCGCTTCGCCACAGGTGATCGACACCTCATCACCGTTGGTCATGTCTACCAGGATCTCACGACGTTCGCCTGGCGCCAGCGACAACTGTTTAACCGACACTGGCGCAGGCAAAAAGCCCTGGTCACCCGAAATCACATGCAATGCGCGGCCGTCGCTCATCTGCAAAAGGTATCGACGTGAGTTGGAAGCGTTCAGCAAACGCAATCGCACCCAGCCGCGAGACACTTCCACATACGGGCTTTGTGCGCCGTTAACCAGCAAGGTGTCGCCGACAAAACCGCCGCTTCCCGGTTCGCTGTACTCTGGCGCACCAAAATTATCCAGCCGTTTGTCCTGGATGATGATGGGGAAATCATCCACACCGTAGTGGTTAGGGATCGGCAGCGACTTGCTGACTTCATCTTCTACCAGCCACATCCCGGCCAGGCCGTTGTACACCTGTTGCGCGGTTCGGTTCGGCGTATTTGCGTGATACCACAAGGTGGCGGCGCTCTGGCGAATCGGCAGCACCGGCGCCCAGTCAGCATTCGGCGACATCATGCGCGCCGGGCCGCCCATCAGTGGCCCGGGCACCTGAAGACCCGCGATGGTCATCGAGACGTTTTCAGCCAGCCGGTTACTGTAGATCAGCTTGACGTCATCCCCTTTCCAGACGCGGATCGTCGGTCCCAAATAGCGGCCGTTGACGCCCCAGACCGGTGCGCGAGTCCCTTGCGTAAAGGACCAGTGCGCGCGCTGCAACGTCATAAATAATGGCTGTCCACGACGGGACTCTAACAGTGGCGGAACAGGCAACGGTTGCTGCTGTCCGGCAGCATGTGCTCGCAGCGGAACAGCACCAGCACACAGTGCGATCCCTGATGCCTGAATGAACTGACGCCGACTGAGTGACATATAAGCTCCATGTAAAACTGGCTAAAATAATGCGCAGGAAATCGTATTCCGCAAATCTCTCACTAACCGACTTAAACGTTGCCGGTCGCTTCCCGTTCTGCGACTTCTTTATCGAGTTCTGCGATTTTTTGTTCCATCAGTGTACGGCAATGTGCCGCGAGTTCCCGAACCTGATCTTTACCAAAGGCGCTGATATCAACCGGCGGCAACATCTCAACGATCACCAGACCGTTATTCAGTCGGTTAAGGTTAATCTTATTTGAGGTATTGGATACGCACACGGGAATAACGGGTACGCCTGCTGCAATAGCGGCATGAAACGCCCCAGTCTTAAACGGTAGCAGACCACGCCCGCGGCTGCGCGTGCCTTCCGGGAACATCCAGACGGAAATACGGCGCTTCTTAATATGGCGTACCACCTGCGCAATGGTACTGTGTGCTTTGGCCCGGTTATCTCTGTCAATCAATAAGTTGCCGGTTAACCAATATAACAGACCGAAAAACGGTATCCACAGCAGGCTTTTTTTACCCACGGTAACGGTAGGCGGTTGAACAATATTCGCGGCCGTAACCATGTCGTAATTATTCTGATGGTTAGCGATATAAATGGCATTGCCATGGTTTTCAACACCGGCAGGCAAACGACATTCCACCTTCAGACCATACAAAGGGGCCAGACGGCCAAACATACGACCAAAGGTCGAGACGTGCTTAGGATTTCGTGGACTGAAGAGACAGTAGATACACCCAAAAATACAGACCAGAATGCAGTAAATAACAGTAATAAAGAGACGAAAAATATATAGCATAACAACCTCTGAAGCCCCAAGAGCCTACTATTGTACGTCACCTGCTATCAGGTTAGAGCTTTGTTAAGAGCGGCTCTCTGGAAAAGCGTATTGTTAATCGCAACGCACGAATAAACAACGGTTTCACGGGAATTTTTAACGTTTATTCTCCCTCCATGAAAGGAGGGAGAACAGAACAAGACAATTACTCTTCGCTATCGCCACTGCTTGCGCGACGGGGAGAGTCGATCTCGATACGATCGATACGCTGCAGACCGCGCATCAGCGTACCGCGGCGACCACGCTCGCCAGTCACTTTTTGCAGCTCTTCAGGACGCAGTTTAATTTTGCGTTTGCCGACGTGAATCGTCAGCGTGCTTTGTGGCGGCAGAACGTAAAGCAGAGCCAGGCCATCTTCACCTTTCGCGGCTTCCGCAGAAGGAATATTGATGATCTTATTCCCTTTGCCTTTCGACAATTGCGGCAGATCGCTGACCGGGAACATCAACATACGGCCCGCATGTGTTATTGCCAGCAGCATATCAGTGTCATCTTCAATCACCACCGGCGGCATCACATGCGCATTTTCCGGTAACGTAATCAGTGCCTTGCCCGCACGATTGCGCGCGACCAGATCGTTGAAGGTACACACAAAACCGTAACCCGCATCAGACGCCATCAACAGTTTCTGCTCATCGCCTTCCATCAGCATATGATCTACCGTCGCCCCCGGCGGCAGCGTAAGCTTACCGGTCAGCGGTTCGCCCTGACCACGTGCCGACGGCAGCGTAATCGGGTCGATGGCATAACTGCGCCCGGTCGTGTCAATGAACACCACGGGCTGGTTACTCTTGCCTTTCACGGCGGCTTTAAAGCTGTCGCCCGATTTATAGTTCAGCCCTTGCGCGTCAATATCGTGACCTTTGGCGCTACGCACCCAGCCCATTTGGGAAAGCACGATGGTCACTGGCTCAGACGGCAGCATGTCGTGCTCGCTCATCGCCTTAGCTTCTTCGCGTTCCTGCAACGGAGAACGACGATCGTCGCCATAGGCATCAGAGTCAGCCTGCAGCTCTTTCTTCAGCAGGTTATTCATTTTGCGCTCGGAAGCCAGAATGCTCTGCAACTGGTCACGCTCTTTCGCCAGTTCATCCTGCTCACCGCGGATTTTCATCTCTTCCAGTTTGGCAAGATGACGCAGTTTCAGTTCGAGGATGGCTTCAGCCTGCGTTTCAGTGATGCCGAAGCGCGACATCAACGCAGGTTTTGGTTCATCCTCGTGACGGATGATCTCAATGACTTCGTCGATATTGAGAAACGCCACCAGCAAACCTTCGAGGATGTGCAGGCGCTTGAGGACTTTCTCCAGACGATAGTTCAGGCGGCGGCGCACGGTGTCACGACGGAACGCCAGCCATTCGGTCAGGATCTCCAGCAGATTTTTCACTGCCGGACGACCATCCAGGCCGATCATATTCAGGTTAATGCGATAACTTTTTTCCAGATCCGTGGTGGCGAACAGGTGGTTCATCACCTGATCCATGTCCACACGATTGGAGCGCGGCACCACCACCAGACGCGTCGGGTTTTCGTGATCCGACTCGTCACGCAGATCGTCCACCATCGGCAGCTTTTTATTGCGCATCTGGGCCGCGATTTGCTCAAGAACACGCGCGCCGGAAACCTGGTGCGGCAGTGCGGTAATCACCACCGCGCCGTCTTCTTTATTCCATACCGCACGCATGCGCACGGAGCCACGCCCGTTCTCGTAAATCTTACGGATTTCAGCACGGGAGGTAATGATCTCGGCTTCCGTCGGGTAGTCTGGCCCCTGCACGATATCCAGCAGTTGATCCAGCGTCGTTTTCGGCTGTTCAATCAGGGTGATGGCCGCTTTCGCCACTTCGCGCAGGTTATGCGGAGGAATGTCTGTTGCCATCCCGACCGCAATACCGGTAGTCCCGTTGAGCAGAATGTTCGGCAGACGCGCAGGCAGCATTTTCGGCTCCTGCATCGTGCCGTCAAAGTTCGGTACCCAGTCTGACGTTCCCTGCCCCAGTTCGCCCAGCAGTAGCTCCGCGTACTTCGACAGGCGAGATTCGGTATAACGCATCGCTGCGAAGGATTTCGGGTCGTCCGGTGCCCCCCAGTTCCCCTGGCCGTCAACTAACGGATAACGGTAAGAGAATGGCTGCGCCATCAGCACCATGGCTTCGTAGCAGGCGCTGTCACCATGAGGATGATACTTACCCAGTACGTCACCGACGGTACGGGCGGATTTTTTAAATTTGGCGCTGGCATTCAGCCCCAGTTCCGACATCGCATACACAATACGACGCTGAACCGGCTTCAGCCCGTCACCAATAAACGGCAACGCCCTGTCCATGATGACGTACATGGAGTAGTTCAGATAGGCGTTTTCCGTGAATTCATGCAGCGCAAGGCGCTCTGCCATATCGCTCATTAATCGTGGTTCCTCAACTGTTAGCCTGAACAATACCCGCTATCTGCCAGGCAATATTGCCGCAGATATTACCCTATCTGGCGCGTTGAGTCACAAAGTCTGCCAGCTTTCCCCCATCCCGTTGGTAAGGACGGGGGAAACACAACTAGTGTGCGGTGATGTACAGTTCTTTGCTGTAGATATAATCCTGTGGATTGTGAACAGGAAAGCCGCCCACATACGGTTTAAGCAGTTTAATCAGGGGTTGGTAATAAAGAGGAATCAGCGGCGCTTGCTGATAAATGATCTGCTCCGCCTGCTGATAAAGTGCGTTTCTCTGCTTTGCATCGGCTGTCTGAGCCGCCTGCGCCAGCAAGGCATCATAGTGCGCATTTTGCCAATGCCCGACGTTCTCGGCATTCTCCGACTGCAATGTATTCAGGAATGTTGAGGCTTCATTGTAGGTGGCGTCCCACGACTGGCGAGAGAGCATAAAATCCCCATCCCGTCGCGCATCCAGATACGTTTTCCACTCCATTGTCCGCAATTTGACGTCCGCGCCCAGCCACTTTCGCCACTCGGAAGAGAGCGCGATCGCCGTTTTTTCGTGAAGATCGTACTTATTGTAAAACAGCTCAAACGCTAACGGATGTTGGGCATCATAGCCCGCTTGCTTCAGCAACGCTTTTGCCATTTCGACCCGCTGACTCATCGGCAACTGCAATTCATCCAGAGCAGGCGCGGCAAAACCAGAAACCTGCGGCGGGGTTAACGTTGTCGCTGGCGTCCTCAGTCCCAGAACCTTCTGCGCAATAAGTTGCCGGTCTACTGTGAGATATAATGCACGTCGCACGCGCACGTCATTGAAGGGGGCTTTGCGGGTATTGAAGTTATAATACTCGCTATTCAGGCGGGGAATGACCCGCAACTCGCCAGGCAGGTTCTTTTCGATTGTCGGAATTTGCTGCGCGGGCACCCAGGTCAGATCGACCTCGCCTGCGCGATAGCGATTGTACCCCGTCACCGCATTATCCAGCGCCAGATACTCCACCTGCTGCAATACCGTCTGCTGCGCGTCACGGTAACGTGGATTTTTACGCACCACGATCTTCTCGTTAACCACCCATTTATCCAGCACAAACGCGCCGTTGAAGACCATATGCTCAGGCTTACTCCAGGCATCGCCATATTGCGCAATCACATGATGCGGGACAGGAAACATCGTGGGCCATGCCAGCATAGCGGTAAACCACGGGACGGGTTGCTCAAGAGAAACTTCCAGCGTCTGGTCGTCCACTGCCTTGACCCCAAGCGAGGCCGCCGGCGATTTTCCTTCAACGATAGCCTGCGCATTGCGAATGTGCGCGGCGCCGAGATACCCCGCGAAGGGGCTGAGCGTGTGCGGATCCACCGCACGTTGCCAGCCGACGACAAAATCCTGAGCCGTCAGTGGCGTTCCATCTGACCATTGCAGTCCTTTTCGCAGATGAAAAACATACCGTTTGCCACCGTCCAGCACCTCCCAGCGCTCTGCTTGCGCGGGCTGTACATTGCCTTCGCCATCCATCCAGACCAGGCCTTCAAATACATCGAGAACGACCTGTGCTGCGGTATTTTCCTCCACCTTTTGCGGGTCCAGAGTGCCTGGGTCGCTGTGGTTGTTATAGCGGAAAATTTGTTGCGGTGAGAGTACGGTTCCTTCAGGAACTGTCGCGGCAAAAAGAGAGGGACTGCATATCAGGCTGACCAGCCATAATAGAGGGCGCATTTTCATGATATCTCTGTCAGAAAAAGTAGAGCGTATCACTTTACGCCTGAATGTCGTCAGAAGGCTGATTTACATCATCTTTCTGACATAAAGAAACGGGCCGCAAGCGCGGCCCTGATGAGGATTATTTGGCAACTTTGGTGACCTGTTTTACATCGATCTCCACAGAGTTCCAGTCTTTATCGACCTCCCCCTGGATTTCCACAACGTCCTGCGGCGTCACGGTCACCCCGTTCCAGCGTTTGTGGTCGATATCTACATTCACGGTGCCGGTGGCATCTTTAAACAGATACAAATCGTCGGAAATACGCTCAACGATATTCCCGCGCAGCGTTACCCAGGTATCATCACGCAGCGATTTAGCACTTTCGACTGTCGTGCTGCTACCGTTCGGGCCAACAAACCCACCGCTTTGACTTTGCGTCGCCGTCGGACCAGAAAATCCGCCCTGTTGAGCCGCCAGGACCGGTGCAGAACTCAATGCCATCACGGCAATTATTGCAGCCAATTTCTTCATGATACTTTCTCCCTTTCATGTTGTTTCATGTCCATTAAATACATTAATCCTTAACAACTTCTTAAGCCAAAAAAAGAGATTTTTTTTCTGTACATCGCCCGCGACGACAGGGTTTACTGACAACAGACTGAATCAATGCAGGACGAATATCATGCGAATTTTACTGGTAGAAGACGACACGTTGATTGGCGATGGCGTCAAAGCGGGTCTGGGTAAAATGGGATTCAACGTCGACTGGTTTACCGAAGGACGCCTGGGTAAAGAAGCGCTCTACAGCGCCCCTTATGATGCGGTGATCCTCGACCTTACGCTGCCGGGAATGGATGGACGAGAGATCCTGCGCGAATGGCGTGAAAACGGCAAACGCGAACCGGTATTGATTTTGACGGCGCGTGATGCGCTGGCGGAACGTGTTGAAGGTTTGCGTCTCGGCGCAGACGACTATCTCTGCAAACCCTTTGCGCTCATCGAAGTCGCCGCCCGACTGGAGGCGCTGGTGCGCCGTGCCAACGGCCAGGCCAGCAGCGAACTGCGTCACGGACAGGTAACGCTCAATCCCGGCAGCCTGATGGCGACGCTGGCAGGAATACCTTTACCGCTCAAACCGAAAGAATTTGCGCTGCTGGAACTGCTCATGCGCAACAGCGGGCGAGTTCTGCCGCGCAAACTCATCGAAGAAAAACTGTATAGCTGGGACGATGACGTCTCCAGCAATGCTGTTGAAGTGCATGTACATCATCTGCGCCGTAAACTCGGCAGCGACTTTATCCGTACCGTGCATGGGATCGGCTACACCCTGGGTGACGCATGAAATTAACGCAACGTCTCAGTCTGCGGGTCAGATTAACCCTGATCTTTCTGATCCTGGCATCCCTGACCTGGGCGGTCTCCAGCTTTGTCGCGTGGAAGAAAACAACCGACAACGTTGATGAGCTGTTTGACACGCAACTGATGCTGTTTGCCAAACGTCTGAGCGCGCTGGATATCAACGACATCAACGCGTCAGAGCGAATGGCGCGCACGCCGAAAAAATTCAAACATGGCCATGTCGATGACGATGTTCTGGCCTTTGCGGTGTACACCCGCGACGGCAGAATGGTGCTGCACGATGGCGATAACGGACGGGACATTCCCTATAGTTACCGTCGGGATGGTTTTGATGATGGCCGGTTGAAAGGGGATAACGACAAATGGCGTTTTATCTGGTTAACCTCCGCCGACGGTAAATACCGTATTGTGGCGGGGCAAGAGTGGGAGTACCGCGAAGATATGGCGTTGGCGATCGTCACGGCGCAACTCACCCCCTGGCTTATCGCCCTCCCACTGATGCTGCTGATTCTGATTGTGTTGCTCAGTTGGGAACTCAAGCCGTTGAAAAAACTGGCTCAAACTCTGCGTTTGCGCGCCCCGGAATCAGAAGAGCCGCTTGATCCTAAAGGCGTCCCCAGTGAAGTCCGCCCGCTGGTTGAAGCACTCAATCAGTTATTTATCCGCACGCACTCAATGATGGTGCGTGAACGACGCTTCACCTCAGACGCCGCCCATGAACTGCGCAGCCCCTTAACGGCACTGAAAGTCCAGACCGAAGTGGCGCAGCTCTCTGGCGACGATCCGAAGGCCCAGGAAAAAGCGCTCGCGCAACTGCATGCAGGCATTGACCGCGCCACACGTCTGGTGGATCAACTCTTAACCCTTTCACGACTCGACTCGCTCGACAATCTACAGGATGTGGCAGAACTCTCTCTGGAGGAGGTTCTACAATCCGCCGTGATGGAGATTTATCATCTGGCGCAGCAGGCACACATCGATGTGCGTCTGAACATTAATGCACACAATGTCGTGCGAACCGCGCAGCCTTTGTTGCTGAGTTTGCTGGTACGAAACCTGCTGGATAACGCCATTCGCTACAGCCCGCAGGGTAGCATCGTGAACGTGACCTTACATGCGCGCTGTTTTACCGTTACCGATAATGGCCCCGGCGTGGCGCCCGATATTCTGCCCCACATCGGCGAACGTTTTTATCGCCCCCCGGGACAGAGCGTGACAGGCAGCGGGCTGGGCCTGTCGATCGTCCGCCGTATTGCCGCATTACATGGCATGGAGGTGACGTTTAGTCATGCCGCCCAGGGAGGGTTTGAAGCCACGGTGAAGTGGTGAGGCTGGATTATTGCTAAAAAAGCAAAAGACTTTGCACATTTTGCTAATTTCACCGGACCGTTCATCAGCGTAAAATTGCCTTCAAACGCATTCCTGTGAGGACAAATAATGAGCAACATTCTGATTATCAACGGCGCGAAAAAATTCGCCCATTCCAATGGTCAGTTGAATGACACCCTGACCGAGGTCGCGGATGGCTTCCTGCGCGACCTCGGTCATGATGTTAAAGTCGTCCGTGCCGAAAGTGATTACGACATCAACACCGAAATTCAGAACTTCGTCTGGGCCGATACAATAATCTGGCAGATGCCAGGCTGGTGGATGGGCGCGCCGTGGACGGTTAAAAAATACATTGATGACGTCTTCACTGAAGGTCACGGCATCCTGTACGCCAGCGATGGACGCACCCGTTCAGACGCCTCGAAGAAGTATGGTTCAGGCGGTCTGATTCAGGGCAAAAAATATATGCTCTCACTGACCTGGAACGCGCCGATGGAAGCCTTCACCGAGAAAGATCAATTCTTTGAAGGCGTGGGCGTGGACGGCGCATACCTGCCGTTCCATAAAGCTAACCAGTTCCTGGGGATGGATCCGCTGCCTACCTTTATCGTCAACGACGTGATTAAAATGCCGGACGTCCCACGTTATATCGCAGAATATCGCAAGCATCTGAGCGAGATTTTTGGTTAACTGGTTATTCAAAATTAGCCCCCAATAATTCGAGTTGCAGCCAACGCAGCTGCAGCTTGAAGAATGCCGGGTATAGAAGGAGTTAACCATGCTTACAGTCATTGCTGAAATCCGTACGCGTCCAGGTCAACACCACCGCCAGGCGGTACTGGAGCAGTTCGCTAAAATCGTACCAGCCGTCTTGAGAGAAGAGGGTTGCCACGGCTATGCGCCGATGGTCGATCACGCCGCTGGCGTGAGTTTCCAGACAACAGCCCCTGATTCAATCGTGATGATCGAACGGTGGGAAAGCGTAGCGCATCTCGAAGCGCATCTGCAGACCCCACACATGAAAGCCTGGAGCGAAGCCGTCAAAGGCGAAGTGCTGGAAACGAATATTCGTATTCTGGAATCAGGTCTTTAAGTTACGTGGTATTGCCGGGTGGCACGCCGTTTACCCGGCCAGGAAAACCCTAAAACTTAACCTGTAGGCCCGGTAAGCGCAGGGTATGAACCGGAAACATGGGTAACACTTTAGACCGGATACATGGGTAACAGTTATAACTGGCATAGAAGAGGAGACTCCCTATGCCCTGGACTGAGACCCGACCTATGCAACGCCTTGATTTTATCCGTGCCTGCATGCAGGTACGGACTCCTTTTTCTGCCCTGTTCCGTCTCTTCGGCATCAGGTCGCAAGAGCCGGCTACAAATGGCTTGAACGCTTCGACCCTTCCGATCTTCGTCTCTTTCTGACCGTTGCACTGCTTCCACTCTCTCATTCCCGGGACAGTTCCGGACGATATCAGTCAGTCACTGAGCCGCTCTGGCGGCAAAAGCACCCTGACTGGGGGTCCAAAAAAACTGCGATGTGGTGCCTCAACCACCCGGTGGATTTTGCCGTACCGGCTGGCCAGCACCATCGGCGACATTCTTAAACGGGAGGGACTGTGGGGCCGGATAAAAAACGAAAACGCAGAACACCGGGGAAATCGGCCAGCCGCTGACGACTATCAGTGCAAACAATCAGGTCTGGAGCGCTGATTTTAAAGGTTGCTTCAGACTGCTGAGGCAGTAGAGTACTTGCCACCCCGTTTCACCCTGACAGACAATCACGAGCCGGTATCTTCTGACGCTTGCCGTCGGAACATACCGTGAGAGCGAGCCCTTCGTCAGGCAGTGCCTGACGGGATGCATTCCTGGAATACGAGGCTCCCGGAATGTTGCTCAGAACGGACAACGGGCAGGCCGTTCGCAGTGGAACAGGTATCGCCGGGTTAAGCAGCCTCGGCGGTCTGGCTAATAAAGCTGGGCGTCAGACCGGAACGTATCCGGGCTGGGACATCCGGAGGAAAATGGTCGTCATGAGCGAATTCACCGTTCTCTGAAGAGTGCGCTGAAGCTCGGAAACACCTTCATTGACGATGGAAGAACAACAGCGATGGTTCAGTGACTACCGTGAAGAGTTTAACTATGAAAGGCCGCATGAAGCACTGGGCCGCGCAACGCCCGGAACGGTGTGGCGACCCCTCGAGCCGACAGGTGGGGATGGCAGTGTTCCTGAATATGTTTATCCGGCAGAAGGTATGGTCTACAGGGTGAAATCGAGGGGAACACTTTATATGGGTAAAAAGGGGACTGTGTTCCTGAGTGAAGCGCTGACTGGCGAGTACATTATGCTGAAAGAACAAGATGATGACCTGGAGGCCATCATCTTTAATGGGATAACGCTTGCGTACTACGACCGAAAAACCCAGAGTGTGCTCCGGATAGACTAGAAAGTGTTACCTATGTTCCCGGTCTGATCTGTCACCTATGTATCCGGTCATACAGCAGCGCCACCGGGCTTTTTTACAGCTACCAGTATAACTTCCAGCTCTGCGTAAACCGCACCAGCGCTTCAACGTAGAAGTAATCCCCCCAGCTCGCGCACTCATCCACGCCTTTGTTACTCGCCAGATGGTAAACCGAGTGCTTCAGCAGCCCGTTGCCCTTCTCGTCTTTGCCCATCAGATAGTGGCGGGTCAGGGACGACATCATCCCTTTCGCCCACGCCAGATAGCGCTCGCGATCCGGATCCGTCACCGGCAGATGCTTCAACAACTCCAACAGCCCGCAAACTGCGATCGCCGCCGCCGACGAATCGCGCAATGCGTCGGTGCCCACCAGCGCCAGATCCCAGTGACAGACGTAATCTTCCGGCAGCCGGTTCAGGAAGTAGTTCGCCAGCCGTTTCGACAGGGCGATCATCGTCTCGTCGCCGGTATAGATGTAGCTCAGCAGGAAACCGTAAATCCCCCACGCCTGGCCGCGCGACCAGCAGGAGTCGTCCGCGTAGCCCTGCTGCGTATTACCGTAGCGTGGCGCACCGGTTTTCACGTCCATGTAGTAGGTATGGTACGTCGACGCATCATCACGGATCAGGTACGTCGCCGCCTGCATGACATGCGCTTTAGCAGCTTCTGCAAAGCGCGGATCGCCGGTTTGTTCGGTTGCCCAGTAGAGCAGCGGCAAGTTCATGTTGCAGTCGATGATCATCCGTCCGGCCTGTTCAGGATCAGTCAGATCGCCCCATGCCTGGATGATCTTCGCCTTCTCATGGAAGCGCTCAAGCAGGGCTTCGGCGGCCAGCAAAGAGAAACCGCGCGCCTCGCGATTGCCCGTCAAACGCCAGGCCGCCACGCAAGACAGGGTATACAGAAAACCTAAATCATGGGTGTTGGTGTCGTTGCGCCCGGCGATGCGCAGGCCAAACGAACGCACATTTTTTTCTGCAAGCTGGCGGAATGTCTCATCCCCACTCATCTCCCATGCCAGCCACAGTTGGCCAGTCCAGAAACTGGTAGTCCACTCCACGTTTTCCGTCAGCGGGTAAAATCCGTCCTGGCAGGTTTCAGCCGGGAATTTTTCACCGAACTCCGTTAAATGACGGCGAATCAGTTCGAGGACATGGCCGCGCGCGGAACATAACTCATCGTTAAATGCGTGGGCATCAACGGGCGCAGGAATATCGACCAGGCGTTCCTCTACGATACGACTTAACATATTTCGGTTCCTTCTTCTAAAGCTGTAATTAGCGTGATGGATTGTGTTCTGCGACGTTCATGGCCTGCGCCCCGCGCCATTTGCTCTGGCAAGCGGATAACGTAAAGGCAGAAATCAGGGTAAAGGTCAGCGCCGTGGCGCCCATAATGATATAGGTCTGTTCAAATCCAATGCGGTCGTACATATATCCGGCAGGTGAAGACACCACCACGTTTCCGACATATAGCATCGCCTGATAACCTAATAAATACATGGTGGCGTTAACGCGTTTATCGAAATGCTCGGCGATATATTTAAATACCGACACCAGCAGTAGACAGATTTCCAGACCATACAGCGGTTTGAGAATCGAAATTAACAAGTGCGAATCACACATGCCGGAAATAATCAGACGCGCGCCCACCACTAATCCCACAATTAATAATCCGCGCTTGGCACCAATAAAATTCACAAACAGCGGGATCACCATATACATCAGGAATTCCATCCCCGACTGTACCGTGCCCAGGTAGCCAAAGACGGCGTTGCCCTGTTGCACGTCATCGAAGAAGGTAACGAAATAGCGCGAGAACTGCTGTTCGGCGATAAACATCATCCACGCCACGCCCGCCACATACAGGCAGAAGGCCCAGAATTTGTGATTACGCAGCAGCGCATAAACGTCCGACGGCGCGATCTTCTCTTTGGTCAGTACCTCTCCGGCGTGAACGGAGTCAGTGTTCACTTTCAGGTTCAGCAGGACAATCAGCATGATGACTGACGCGACGCTGCCCATAATGAAGTTATACGCCGGAGAGAGGTTAAACAGCAGGCCGGAGAACGAGGACGCCACCGCCCAGCCGAGCGATCCCCACATTCTGATCTGGCCAAACTCCATCCCGTTCAGGCGGCTAAAACGGTCAGAATAGGATTCGCACGCCGCCACGCCCGCATACCAGGCAAAGCTTAAATAGAGCGCCCCGATAATAATCCCGAGCATGGTGTTGGACATTAACAGCGGCTGATAGACATAAATAAAGAACGGAGCCATCAGCGCCGACATCGCCACCACAAAATAGAGCAGGTATTTGCTCATGCCGATTTTATCGAGAATATAGCCGTAAATTGGTTTCAGAATAACGGAGAATACGCCGTTAACCGCAAATACAGTGCCAATTACCGAGCCGCTCAGATTCGCTTTTTGGCCGAGCCAGATCGCCAGCAAACCAATACTGGCAGACCAGGTAAAGAAATAGAGAAAGATAAAACTACTGATTTTGTAATATTCATTTCTATTATTCGTTGATGTATTTTTCATACCATCCTCGCCGAGATATCCAGGGTTATTAGATAAAGAACGCCATTTGACGTTCGCTTCCCGGTTCGTGAATCACGACCTGGTTATTGTTAATGTGCAACTGCGGGGTAATCGCGTAGTTTTTCTGTATTCCGGAGGCCGTAACGGCACTACAGAGCCAGCTTTCACCGACCGGGATTTCCGTGGAGAGCACAGGAATAGAGGCGCATTCCGCGAACATAATGCTGCTGTTCGGCGGTGTGACGATGCTGTCGGGCACGCGGGTAATCACGGGAGACAAATCGATAATCACGCTGCTGCCGTTTTCGGCGTTCAGATAACAACCACGCTCTTGCAGTCGATGTTCTGTTTTGATCACCGCGAAGCCGCCCTCTACCGTTTGCAGGGTGCGCGCGCTATTAATGCGATGCAGACGCAGATGCCACTCGCCGAACGGCACCAGCCAGGTGTCTATATGCACGTCATGCCACGGCGACCAGCGCGAGAAAATGAAATTCTCATCGACGCGCACTTCCTCGCAGTCGCGACGACCACGGAAGTAGTTATCGCCGTCACTGAGCAGCAGCATAGAGTCGCTGGCAGCGTGTTTTAGACCGAAACGCCCGCGCTCAATGGTGAAACCAAAGCGGCTGGAGTAGGCAAATTTAGTGTATTTCGCTTCGGTATTGACGTAGTTATTCAGCTCCAGTTGCCCCGCGGTGAGCAGCGTGGCATGCTGCGACGCGTCGGCATGGGTGATGATTTGCTGCGCATTTGGGATCAGGTGTTTTTCCGCACGTTCCGGCAACGACTGTTCCTCTGCCAGCCAAAACGGACTTCCCTCTTCCAGCGCGAGGATCAGGTACGTTTTCAGCGCCCAGTACGGCGATCCTGGCGAGTTGTAGTCTTCGCACATCGCCAGATTGGGATAGGAAAAACCCAGCGTCAGAATGCCGTCGCGATCGAGGATCGGCTGCTGCTGCCACCAGCGCAGATGACGCAAAATCACCCCTTTCACAATGCCTGGCGTGAAGACATCCAGTTCAGAAAATGCCACCGCGCTCCAGAAGGCAACCATCGCAAAACGGTAGGTCAGGCTGCGACCAAAAGGGATAGATGCGCCGTCGGCGGCAGACATGTAGATAAAATCATCGGCAAACTGGCGCGCGCGGTCACGCAGCAGCACCGCCCTCTCTTCGTCACCGCTGAGCGTGGCGTAGATCAGACCATAGAAGTGGAACGCCATTGAAATGTAATAATCTTTCGGGCGGCCCGGACCGTCTGAATACCAGCCATCGCCCAGGTAATATTCATCCATCATGGCGAAACGGCGGTCGATAGCCCCCTGGTCAAACGGCAGTCCGGCGCATTTAAAACCGAGCTGAACCATAATGGCAAAATAGTTCCAGTTGCTGTCCGGCATCTGCGCATCGGTGATTTGATTCAGCCACGCGTGCAGGTTCTGTAACTCGCGTTCACTAAATCTGGCGGTGAGCTTATCCCGCAACAGCGAAAGGCCCAGTCCATACGCCGCCATCTCTACCAGGCGTTGGTCGTAAGGCGCAGTTTCGCCCCAGTAGTCTGCGCTTTGTGGATCGGTTCCCCGCTTGATAGCCGTGATGTATTTGTCGCCAAACGGCGTGGCGTCACCGGACGCCATCAACGGGAACAGACCCCACAGGGCGCGAGAAAGCCCCTCCATCTGTGCAATATCCGTGGCGTAGTGCGCGCAGGTATCGCCCAGAGAAAAGCGGGAACTTTCCTGCGGGAATTGTTTGTCCAGCGCGCCCAGCATCGCGTTTAACGCTGCCACGACATCCCGACGGGAAGACAACGGATTTGATTTTTCTTTATTTGCCGCCAACATACGCTCGTCCTCATAATCAACTGCGGCAAAGAATAGTGAATCAGGACGGCGTAGAAATGTTAGCCATGTCACAGCGATGACAGATGAATAAACCCGCAGTTGAGAAAATTTAAAAAGGTGGTTTATAAATACAAAGTGAGAGGGAAAAGTTGAGTTTTATTGCACTATGCGCGACATGCCAAAATCCGATCGTCTGGAGCTGATTGCCTTAAACGACGCCACCGTGTCGTTCAGTCGACTATTCGCCAATACCGTGCGCTATCACCACTGGCATCAGTGCCTGGAAATTCTCTATGTCGAAGAGGGATTTGGTGTGGCAATTGTCGATAATCGCCACTACACCATGCGCCGCGGACGGCTGTTTTTCTTCCCGCCGTTTACCCTGCACAAAGTGATGGTGGATGAACAGGCCGTGGCGACTTACCGTCGCACCATTATTCATCTCGACCACCACGCGATATTGAAGACTCTGCGCGATTTCCCGCAAACCCAGCACCGGTTGCAGAAACTGTCCCGACGTGGAGGTGAGGCGTGGGTTGTCGATGTAGCGCACTGCCATACGCACGTTGTCCATCTCTTTGACTGTTATCAGCCGCCACTGAGCAGCGAAAATATCGCCAGCCTGCTCATCAGTCTGCTCGCCATGCTGCCAGAAGATAACGACGGTGCGCCCGGCAACAGCCACGGTATTGCCAGCCTCGTGATGTTCTGGCTAGATGAGAACTATCAGCACAAATTCAGTCTTGATGCGCTGGCGCAGGAGTTAGGTAAATCGCGCAGTTACGTTTCACGAAAATTCCACGCTGAAATGGGCGAGAAAATTCATGATTATCTGAACACGTTGCGGCTACGGAAGGCCTGTGAAAGGTTGCTCCACAGTGAGGAGAGCGTGCGGGAGATTGCCGCCAGAGTCGGTTTTTCTGACGTGACGTACTTTATCAGCGCGTTTAAAAAGGGCATCGGCGAGACGCCATTGCAATACCGTAAAGCGCATAAATCGTAATCCTGGATAGCAGCATGAACGCATTATCCGGCCTGTGGGTTATTTCATGAACGGCAGGAAAGTTCGCATAACCCAGCAGAATAAACATCCATATTTAATTCACGAATAAAATATTTCTATAGCATAAATACCGCTACCGATGATTCAATCGGACATTATGTCCAGTTGTACGTTTTTTATGTGATTTAAGCCGCATTCAATTCTTAACTTTTATCTGTATCATTTAAATACGAATTAACGCACAGGTGTAATTACAGACATTGCCTCTGAGACCCTGGAAAAAATCTCGCGTGCCAAAATGCTTTAGAAATTATATATATTCAGCTACAACCAGGCTTGTAATTACTGATTCGGATAACGAAATTTATTTTAGAGATTAAAAATGAAAACTCACAAATCATTTATTACAAAGAGTTGTATCTACCGCTTCTAACGAGGGTTTAAATAATGGCCCATCGCTATAAGCAACTGCGTCAACACTTTATCCTTTCTGAAATCAAGAAAAATAAAAGTGTCAAAGTTACGACGCTAGCAAAAAAATTATGCGTAGCCGAACGAACAATTCGTCGTGACATTCAGGATTTGAAACATACAGGGTTGATACGGCCTCAATATGGCGGCGCTGTGCTTTGCAGCATTAAAGATGCGTTTCCGTATGAAGAAAATAAACTTTATTTACATACCAATATGGATATTAACATGTTTAGTTTTAAGCAAGCCAGCCCTCCCCAAAATGGACGCGTATTTATTTTGGGATCATTTAATACCGACTTAGTCTATCGCTTACAACATTTTCCGGATTCGGGAGAAACCATACGTGCACTAAATTCTTGCTGCCTTCCTGGTGGAAAAGGGAGCAACCAGGCCGTCGCGGCTTGCCGGGCTGGAGCACATACGCATTTCGCCGCCAAAGTGGGTGAAGACGAATTTGCGGCAAAAGCACAACAATTCCTGAACAACGTAGGGCTTGAATCACTCACGCTGTTTAGCCATCCCTCCATTCCAACCGGCAGCGCTGTCGTCATGATTTCTGAAGATGCGGGGGATAATGCGATTGTGATTAATCCCGGCGCAAACCAGACGATCAGCGCCGACGAAGTAATGACTTGTTATGACACTATCGGTGAATCTGATGTTTTTCTCACCCAGTTGGAAAACAACCCTGATGCGACCGCAATGGCGCTTAAATTTGCCCACACATGCGGTATCACCACGATCCTGAACCCAGCGCCATGGCGTGAAAGCGCGCGGGACCTGTTGTCATGGGTAACCATTGTCACGCCAAATTTGACAGAGGCAGAATCAATCGTTGGTTCGCCTGTTCGTACAGAAGATGAAATTCGTCGTGCCGCAGAAGCCATTCATCATACGGGACCACAGCTTGTCATCATCACATTAGGTAATAAAGGTTGCTGGCTCTTTGACGGCCTACAACATCGTTCATTTCCAGCCTTCCCGGCAGTGAATATTGATACCGCAGGCGCGGGTGATGCTTTTAATGGCGCTCTGGCAGCACAGTTAGCCAGCGGAGTAAACATCACCAGCGCACTGATTTATGCCGGTGCTTTTGCGTCTCTGGCCGTTGAACGTCAGGGGGCATCCAATATGCCGGAACATAACGTGGTTATCAAACGCCTTAATTCACTCACAAACTCTCCTTCCACCTAACCCTCTCGGTATAAGGAATATAAATAATGAAAAAAATAATTTCAGCACTCATTATTGCATTAATTTCTCTATCTGCCACAGCAGAACAAAAGTATGGCTGGGGAAATGTTCATTTTGATTATCAGTCGTGGGATGCGGGTGTTAAAGATTTAGAATATGAACAAGCACTGATCGGCATTGAAGGTGGAATAGGTTTTGATTGGGGAGAAATGTATGGCTTTTACGACTTTGAAAACATATTAGAGAACGAAGGGAATCAGGGGCAAACTGCCAATGGCGAGATTCATACCTATTTATGGGACACAGGAGCCAGCCTTTTTACTAAGGTCTATAATTCGCAAAGCCCCGACTTTAAAGAAACGAACCAATTTATAGGTCTTGGTTATACAAACTTGAAAGGTGATGGATGGTGGTTTAAACCGTGGATCGCCAGACAATATATTACTGCACATAATAATTTTGGTCCTGCCTATGATATTAACGGTCTCAATGGTTTCACCATCGGCTGGAATGCCGGGTATGCCTTTCAGCTCTTTAACCAGGATTTTTTATTCTCTAACTGGAATGAAATTGAGCTGGATCGTAATGATGACTACTCTGCAAATAACTACGGCAGCGAAGGTCTCAATGGCGGCCTTAATCTGACGTGGAAAATCACCAATCATATCTCCACCACCTTTATGTACCGCTATTTCTATAACAAACTCGGCGCCGACGGATACGGAGATATTCTGATCTATCGCCTGGCTTATGATTTCTAACCAACGGAATGAATTGCTATGTTAACCGCACAATGGCCAGCGTTAACGCTGGAAAAAAGAATGTCGCTGATGTCAATTCCGGAGGGTGGACGCGTCCCGGTCGTCATCGATAGCGATACATATAATGAAATCGACGATCAGATTGCTATCGCCTGGGCTTACCTTCACCCGGAACGCATCGATCTACAGGCCGTTTACGCCGCCCCGTTTACCAACCATTTTTTTGGCGAGGGCAATTCGCACACTGACGTCAACGATCCCGCCACGGGCATGACGCTTAGCTTTGAAGAGATCCACCGGGTCTTTGAAAAACTCCCGGCGTGTCAGGCGCTGCCTGAAATTTTCAAAGGCGCGACGCGCTATCTGACCGGCAGCGATATGCCGGAATGTTCACCCGCAGTCGCGGATTTGATTTCCCGCGCCCGTTCGGCAACGCAGACGCTTCAGGTTCTGAGCATCGGCGCGCCGACCAATATTGCCAACGCGCTGCTGCTCGCCCCCGATATTATTGAAAAAATTCATCTGATTTGGCTCGGTGGCAATAGTCACGACTGGAAGGATAATCAGGAATTCAATTTGATGCAGGATATCGCCGCCAGCCGCGTGCTGTTTGACAGCGGCGTGGCGCTGACGCAAGTCCCCTGCTTCGGCGTGGCGAACTGTATGGCGACCTCCGTTCCGGAAATGCAGTTTTATTTCGCTAACACCAGCCGGATTGGCCGCTATTTTGCGGAGATAGCCCCGCGCTGCCCGTGGATTGGCTTCGCGTCCCGTAAGGTTATCTGGGACATCACCACCGTCGGATACGTACTGGACCCAGGCTGGTATACCTGCCAGTACCGGCCCGCACCGCTGATTAATGACAACCTGAACTGGAGCTTCGACAACCGCCGTCATCTGATTCGGGTGGTGAAATTTATTGAGCGGGACAATCTGTTTAAGGATCTGTTTCGCAAGATTATCGACGCGGATAAGGAGTGATGATGCAAATTCTAATCCTGTGTCTTGGTATCGTGGTGCTGCTGGCAATAGCACTGCTGTTTTCCGCCAACCGACGAGCGATTAATCTGCGGACCGTGGGCGGCGCGTTTGCCATTCAGGCCGGGCTGGCCGCGTTTATTTTGTATGTCCCGGCCGGGGAAAAAATCCTGCTGGCGATTTCCAACAGCCTGTCCGGCGTGCTCACCTACTCTTCCGAGGGGATCAATTTCCTGTTTGGCGATCTGGGACGCTTTAAAATGGGCTTTCTGTTCGCCTTCCATGTCCTGCCGATCATTATCTTTATGTCAGCGCTGTTCTCGGTGCTCTACTACCTGGGCATTATGCAGTGGGTGATCCGCCTTGTCGGCACCGGTATCCATAAGCTGCTGAAAACCAGCCCGGCGGAGTCGATGGCGGCGACAGCCAATATTTTTGCCGGTAATACGGATGTGTTTGTGCTGATGCGACCGTATGCGCCAAAAATGACCCGCTCTGAGCTGTTCGCCCTGATGTGCGGCGGCGTGGCGTCGATTGCCGGATCGGTGCTGGTCGGTTACGCCAGCATGGGAATTGAAATTCGCTATCTGGTGGCAGCGTCGTTTATGTCCGCCCCTGGCGGGCTGCTGATGGCAAAGATACTCTACCCTGAAACCGAAGCAGAGAATATTGCCGACGTTTCCGGCGCAATGGCTACCGGAGAAGAAAAACCGATTAACATCGTCGAAGCGGCCACCAACGGGGCCAGCCAGGGACTGAAGCTGGCGGTCAATGTAGGGGCGATGCTGCTGGCGTTGATTGCGCTGATCGCCATGGTTAACGGGCTGCTTGGTTGGGCGTTCGGTCTGTTTGGCATGGAGAACGTCACCCTGCAGCTGATCTTCAGCTACCTGTTCGCTCCTGTCGCCTGGCTACTGGGCGTACCTTCGTCTGAGATCCTGCAGGTGGGTAATCTGCTTGGGCAGAAGCTGGTGCTCAATGAGTTTGTCGCGTACACCAGCTTTATCCCGCTGAAAGCCAGCCTGTCCGACTATTCACAAATTATTGTCATTATGGCGCTGGCGGGGTTCGCTAATCTCTCTGCCCCTGCGGCGCTGATCGGCGTGCTGGGCGGAATTGTACCTGCACAAAAAAGCTTTATCGCCAAAATGGGGGTTAAGGTGATCCTCGCCGGTACGCTGTCGAATCTGATGAGCGCCGCATTGACCGGGCTGTTTTTCCTGATTGCTCAGTAAAAAAACGGGGGGAATCGTCTTCCCCCCGTTTTCAGCTACCATAAGCTTTCGCGAAAATTACCCTTCGAGATCTGCCAGGTCGCCTTTCTCCTGCAACCAGTTGCGGCGGTCTTCAGAACGCTTCTTGGCCAGCAGCATATCCATCATCGCGTTAGTACGCTGATCGTCTTCGTCATCAATGATGAGCTGCACCAGGCGACGGGTGTTCGGATCCAGCGTGGTTTCGCGCAGCTGCATCGGGTTCATTTCGCCCAGACCTTTAAAGCGCTGCACGTTCGGCTTGCCTTTCTTACGCTTCAGTTGCTCCAGAACGCCGGCTTTTTCTTCTTCCGTCAGCGCGTAATAGACCTCTTTGCCAAGATCGATACGGTACAACGGCGGCAGCGCAACGTAGACGTGTCCATGCTTCACCAGCGTACGGAAGTGTTTCACAAACAGCGCACACAGCAAGGTGGCAATGTGCAAACCATCGGAGTCCGCATCCGCGAGGATACAAATCTTGCCGTAACGCAGTTGGCTTAAATCGTCGCTATCCGGATCAATACCGATCGCCACAGAAATATCATGAACCTCCTGCGAAGCGAGAACCTCATCGGAGGAGACTTCCCAGGTGTTAAGGATCTTACCTTTCAGCGGCATGATCGCCTGATACTCACGATCGCGCGCCTGTTTTGCAGAACCGCCCGCCGAGTCCCCTTCCACGAGAAACAGTTCGGTACGGTTGAGATCCTGCGCGGTGCAGTCCGCCAGTTTCCCCGGCAGCGCCGGACCACTGGTCAGTTTTTTACGCACCACTTTCTTCGCTGCCCGCAAACGGCGCTGAGCGCTGGAAATCGCCATTTCCGCCAGCAGTTCCGCTGCCTGCACGTTCTGGTTCAGCCACAGGCTAAAGGCATCTTTCACCACACCAGAAACAAATGCCGCGCACTGACGCGAAGAGAGGCGCTCTTTGGTTTGCCCGGCAAATTGCGGGTCCTGCATCTTCACGGAGAGCACGTACGCGCAGCGATCCCAGATATCCTCCGCAGACAGCTTCACGCCGCGCGGCAAAATATTGCGGTATTCACAGAATTCGCGCATGGCATCCAGCAGCCCCTGGCGTAAACCGTTGACGTGGGTACCGCCCTGCATCGTCGGGATCAGGTTAACGTAGCTTTCGGTCAGCAACTCGCCGCCTTCCGGCAGCCACAGCAGCGCCCAGTCGACGGCTTCCGTTTCACCGGAGAAGTTACCGACAAAGGGTTTTTCCGGCAGCAGCGGCAGGCCGTTCACCGCTTCGCTCAGATAGTCCGTTAAACCATCGTCGTAGCGCCAGGTCTGTTCGGTATCGTTGACCTTATCTTTAAAGATGATCTCAACGCCCGGGCAGAGTACCGCTTTAGCTTTCAGCAGATGACTCAGGCGGGAAGCGGAGAAACGCGGGCTGTCGAAGAAGCTTTCGTCAGGCCAGAAGTGCACGCTGGTCCCTGTGTTGCGTTTACCGCAGGTGCCGGAAACGTGCAGGTCTTCGACCTTTTCACCGTGCTCAAAGGCGATACTGTGGATCTGACCGTCGCGACGAACGGCAACTTCAACACGCTTTGACAGGGCGTTAACCACGGAAATCCCCACGCCGTGCAAGCCGCCGGAGAACTGGTAGTTTTTATTAGAAAACTTACCGCCTGCGTGCAACCGGCAAAGGATCAGCTCAATGGCCGGGACGCCCTCTTCCGGGTGGATGTCGACGGGCATGCCGCGACCGTCATCGATAACTTCCAGTGACTGATCGGCATGAAGGATGACCTCGACACGTTTCGCGTGCCCGGCAAGCGCTTCATCCACACTGTTATCAATAACTTCCTGACCCATATGGTTAGGGCGTGTGGTATCTGTGTACATCCCCGGGCGGCGGCGAACCGGCTCAAGCCCAGTGAGTACCTCAATGGCATCAGCGTTATAAGTTTGCGTCATGGTTTAAATTAGCAATTCGAGTTGATCGTCAAAAACTGTGCAGTCCAAGGAAATCGACAATCTGGTTGAAATAATCTTCGAAGCCTGTGAATGCGTGGTTTCCGCCCTCAATCACTGTCTGACGGCAGGAGGCGTAATTCGCCACCGCCTGGCGGTAGTCCAACACTTCATCCCCCGTTTGTTGCAGCAGCCAAATCAAATCCGGCGCTTCCAGCGGGTCAATCTGCATGACTTTAAGATCGTAAATATGGCGTGACTCTAGCACATATTGCTGCCCCGTGTAGGGGTTCTCGTTCTGACCCAGGTAGTCGACCAACAGTTCAAAGGGTTTTACTGCGGGGTTTACCACCACGGCTGGCAACATGAAACATTGCGATAACCAGGTGGCGTAATATCCGCCAAGCGAGGAACCGACGATACCCAGCGATTCTCCGCCATGTTCAAGCACGATCGATTCCAGGAGATCTGCCGCATCGGCAGGATACGGCGGTAATTGCGGCACCACCATCTCAACATGAGGATGGTGCTCCGCCAACCAGCCTTTGAGCAGGCAAGCCTTTGCCGAGCGGGGAGAACTATTAAATCCGTGGAGATAAAGGAGCGTAGACATCAGTAGCCTTCTGAAGCGGTATCAGGTCGAAACTGGGTCCCTTGCAGACGACAGACTTCCGTTTTCAACGTACCGTCGGCAAACAGCTCAAGCGTACGCCAGCCCGGACCAATCGTGTCCAGCGTGAAATTAGCGCAATGCGGTTTAAACTGAACGCATGTCGATGGGGTCGCCATCAGGCGGCGGCCGTTCCAGTCCAGATCCTGCTCCTGATGAATATGCCCACACAACAAATACTTAACGCGAGGATAATTCACCAGTATGTTGTCCAGTTCCGCGGCGTTGCGCAGACTGTGCTGGTCGAGCCAGCCGCATCCCGCAGGCAGCGGGTGGTGATGCAGAAGCAACAGCGTATTGCGCTCCGGCGCATCGGCAAGTTTACGCTCCAGCCATTCAAGCTGGAACTCACTTAACTCGCCGTGGGGAACGCCAAAAACCTGACTGTCCAGCAACAAAATTTGCCACTGCTCGCCAATCCAGATGCGTTTGGCCGGGGAAATCCCCGCATCCTGTAACGCGCTGTACATCGCGGGTTGAAAATCGTGGTTGCCAGGCAACCAAACGCAAGGCGCACGAAAGCTTGCGATGCCTTCAGCAAAATGCTGATAGGCCGCAGAACTTTGATCCTGAGCCAAATCGCCCGTTGCCACGATCAGATCGAACTCGATCTGCTGCGCATGGATCGCGTCCAGTACGGCCTGGTAGCTTTCCCAGGTATTCACGCCCAGTAGCGTTTCGTGCTTTGCGGCAAACAGGTGAGTGTCTGTAATTTGTAAAATCCTGACTCTGGCCTCACCAGCCAAAGGAAGGGTTAACAGGCTTTCCAAATGGTGTCCTTAGGTTTCACGACGCTAGTAAACCGGAATCGCCATCGCTCCATGTGCTAAACAGTACCTTAACCAATCAGCTAAAAACTGATTAATTTGATGCTTTTCGTCGCGTTGATGCAACTTTTTATTTGGATAATCATACCGCGCTTTGAAGCGAAAGATCTGCTGACTTGAACACACTTCAGCCACCATCGCATCATGATACAGGCGCACCGTCAGCGACGGCAGGCTCCAGTAGGTGATGGCAGGCGCGGTCTGCTCAATCGCCACCAGCGTAGTGTATCGGGTCGATTCCACAATCGTTAACCGATATTGTGCGTTTGCCACCTGATAGCTCACTGTTTCGCCGGGTGCGTCATTACGTGGCAACAGGCGGCGCAATTGCGAAAAGTTGGTTTCGCACAGGCGCATCATCTCAGGAAAGTCAGGTGTATAACGCTTCATTTTTTCCACTCGTTTTTTAACTCTTGATAGTGCAGTTGCAGCCATTGCAAAGCGATGACAGACGCCGCGTTGTCGATTTTCCCCTCTTCCACCCACTGGTATGCCTGCTCCCGACTTACCACATGAACACGAATATCTTCGTTCTCATCCGCCAGACCGTGAATCCCGCTTGCGGTCGTGGCATCCACTTCGCCCACTAAAATTGACAGGCGCTCACTGGTACCGCCAGGGCTTGCCAGATAACTCATCACCGGCTTCATCCGTTTGACGTCAAGCCCGGCCTCTTCCATTGCTTCGCGGCGGGCGACATCCTCTGCGGTTTCGCCCTCTTCGATCATACCAGCGACCATCTCCAGCAACCACGGGCTCTCACTGGTGTCATACGCCGCGATACGGATTTGTTCCACCAGCACAACTTCGTCGCGCTCAGGGTCAAAGGGTAGCAAGACTGCGGCGTGCCCGCGCTCAAAAATTTCACGCTGAACTTCACCACTCATTTCTCCGTTGAATAAGCGATGGCGAAAACGATAAAGATCCAATGAAAAAAAACCGCGATAAAGTGTTTCTCGTGCAATAATTTCTACATCGTTTTTGGAGAAAGTCATCGGCGAGCTGTCTTGTTTATGCATTGTGCTGTCCTGGTTACCAATAGTGATTAGAATGTGAATTTCAAGGCCGTTTGACTGCTGTTTTACCGACCTTGTGATAAATTGGTGCAAATTAACGCCGTATGGCACATAACGCCAACTTTTCGCAGTGGCGGATTCTGCTAGAATCATCAATTATTTTACAATTTGATCAGCGCTAAATACTGCTTCACAACAAGGAATGCAAATGAAGAAATTGCTCCCCATCCTTATCGGCCTGAGCCTGTCGGGGTTCAGCACTTTGAGCCAGGCAGAGAACCTGATGCAAGTTTATCAGCAAGCACGCCTGAGCAACCCGGAATTGCGTAAATCCGCCGCCGATCGCGATGCTGCATTCGAAAAAATTAACGAAGCGCGTAGTCCTTTACTGCCGCAACTGGGTTTAGGTGCCGATTACACCTATAGCAACGGCTACCGTGACGCCAACGGTGTCGACTCCAACGCAACCAGCGCCTCTTTGCAATTGACTCAGACCCTGTTCGATATGTCGAAATGGCGCGCGCTGACATTGCAGGAAAAATCTGCCGGTATTCAGGACGTCACCTTTCAGACAGACCAGCAAACGCTGATCCTGAACACCGCAACAGCCTACTTCAATGTGCTGAGCGCCATTGACGCGCTCTCCTTTACCGAAGCGCAGAAACAGGCGATTTATCGTCAGTTGGATCAAACCACCCAACGTTTTAACGTGGGTCTGGTTGCGATCACCGACGTTCAGAACGCCCGTTCACAATACGATACCGTGTTAGCGGACGAAGTGACCGCACGTAACAACCTCGATAATGCGGTTGAAACGTTGCGCCAGGTCACCGGCAATTACTACCCGGAACTGGCATCCCTGAATGTTGATGGTTTTAAAACCAACAAACCGCAGGCCGTGAATGCACTGCTGAAAGAAGCAGAAAACCGTAACCTGGCGCTGTTGCAAGCCCGCCTGACCCAGGATCTGGCGCGTGAGCAAATCCGTCTGGCGCAGGACGGTCACTTGCCAACACTGGATTTAAACGCATCAACGGGGATCTCCGATACCTCGTATAGCGGGTCGAAAACCAACACGTCTCAGTATGACGACAGCAACCTGGGCCAGAACAAAATTGGTCTGAGCTTCTCTTTGCCGTTGTATCAGGGCGGACAGGTCAATTCTCAGGTGAAACAAGCGCAGTACAACTTTGTTGGCGCGAGTGAGCAACTGGAAAGCGCACACCGCAGCGTCGTGCAGACCGTGCGTTCCTCCTTCAACAACATCAATGCGTCTATCAGCAGCATTAACGCGTATAAACAAGCCGTTATCTCTGCACAAAGTTCATTGGATGCCATGGAAGCCGGTTATTCCGTCGGTACCCGTACCATCGTGGATGTGTTGGATGCCACCACCACGCTGTACAACGCGAAGCAACAGCTTTCCAGCGCTCGCTATAACTACCTGATTAATCAGCTCAACATCAAAGCTGCACTCGGTACGCTGAACGAACAGGACCTGGTTGCGCTGAACAACACGCTGGGCAAACCGATTTCCACTACGCCAGATATCGTGGCGCCGGAAAACGCACAGCAGGACGCCAGCGCTGACGGCTATACCGCCGCCGACAACGCAGCCCCGGCAACTCAGCCTGCGTCAGCACAAACGACCAGCAGCAACGGCAACAATCCATTCCGTAACTGATGATATTGCCGATGGCGCTCTGCTTACCGGGCCTACAAACGCGTAGGTTCGGGAAGCGCAGCGCCAGCTGGCGCTAAATGGCAGGTCGAACGTAAGGCAACGTAAAGATCCCGCGATTTCCCCGCATTCTCGCCTCTTCTCGCTTCATTTTCGACCAGCCATCCTCTATCCTGAGCATTATTTGCCATATTCACCACTGGGTCCTGGAAGACGAAAATGAAACGGACAAAATCCATACATCACGCCTCGTTCCGCAAAAGCTGGAGCGCTCGCCATTTAACGCCGGTCGCACTGGCTGTCACTGCGGTCATTATGCTGGCGGGTTGTGAACAAACCGATGAAACGGTTTCGCTTTATCAAAATGCGGACGACTGTTCTGCAGCGAATCCAGGTAAAAGCGCGGAATGTACAACGGCATTCAACAATGCCGTGAAAGAAGCAGAACGTACCGCGCCAAAATACGCCTCGCGTGAAGATTGCATCGCCGAATTCGGCGAAGGCCAGTGCCAGCAAGCGCCTGCTCAGGCAGGTATGGCGCCAGAGAATCAGGCACAGGCACAACAATCCAGCGGCAGCTTCTGGATGCCGTTGATGGCCGGTTACATGATGGGCCGCATGATGGGCGGCGGCGCAGGCTTTGCGCAGCAGCCGCTGTTTAGCTCGAAAAACCCGGCCAGCCCAGCTTACGGTAAATATACCGATGCTGGCGGCAAGAACTACGGTGCCGCGCAGCCAGGCCGCACCATGACCGTACCGAAGACGGCGATGGCGCCTAAACCGGCAACCACATCAACCGTGACACGCGGTGGCTTTGGTGAATCTGTGGCGAAACAAAGCACGATGCAGCGCAGCGCCAGCGGCACCACCACGCGTTCGATGGGTGGCTGATACCAATGGAAAGAGTCAGTATTACTGAGCGCCCGGACTGGCGCGACAAAGCCACAGAGTACGGTTTTAATTTTCACACCATGTACGGCGAGCCCTACTGGTGTGAGGACGCCTACTACAAGCTGACGCTCGCCCAGGTTGAGAAACTGGAAGAGGTCACTGCCGAACTGCACCAGATGTGCCTCAAAGTCGTTGAGAAGGTCATCGCCAGCGACGAACTCATGACGAAGTTTCGTATTCCGAAGCATACCTGGGGATTTGTTCGCCAGTCATGGCAGACGCGTCAGCCTTCGCTCTATTCCCGCCTCGATCTGGCGTGGGACGGCATCGGTGAACCCAAACTGCTGGAGAACAACGCTGATACCCCGACCTCGCTGTATGAAGCGGCATTTTTCCAGTGGATCTGGCTGGAAGATCAGCTCAATGCAGGTAACTTGCCGGAAGGTAGCGATCAGTTTAATAGCCTGCAAGAAAAGCTGATCGAGCGTTTTGCAGAACTTCGTGAGCAGTACGGTTTTCAACTGCTGCATTTAACCTGCTGCCGCGACACTGTTGAAGATCGCGGTACCATTCAATACCTGCAGGATTGTGCAGCCGAAGCCGAAATCGCCACTGAATTCCTCCACATCGAAGATATCGGTCTCGGTGAAAAAGGTCAGTTCACGGACTTACAGGATCAGGTTATTGCCAACCTGTTCAAGCTCTATCCGTGGGAGTTTATGCTGCGCGAAATGTTCTCCACCAAGTTGGAAGATGCTGGCGTGCGCTGGCTGGAACCGGCGTGGAAAAGTATCATCTCCAACAAAGCACTGTTACCGTTGCTGTGGGAAATGTTCCCGAACCATCCGAACCTGCTGCCTGCGTATTTCGCCGAAGATGACCATCCGCAGATGGAAAAATTCGTCGTGAAGCCCATCTTCTCTCGTGAAGGCGCCAACGTCTCGATCATTGAGAACGGTAAAACGATCGAAGCAGCGGAAGGCCCGTACGGCGAAGAAGGTATGATCGTGCAACAGTTTTATCAGTTGCCGAAATTTGGCGACAGCTACATGTTGATCGGCAGTTGGTTGATTAACGATCAACCTGCCGGGATCGGCATTCGCGAAGACAGAGCATTGATCACTCAGGATCTTTCCCGTTTCTACCCACATATTTTCGTTGAGTAATACGGCAAGCCCGGCGTCACCGCCGGGCGTTTCACACGTTTATCCCACCTGTACCGACAACATACTCAGACTGCCCATCTCAATCCCATCCACCGGTATCGACACAGGCTCCTTACCATCCCACGCACCTAACACATACAGTAGCGGCAGGTAGTGATCCGGCGTTGGATTCGACAACGAACCTCCTTCATGCTCGAGATAGTTGACCAGCGGATGCTGCTCAACGGGTCCCTGCCACGTCAGATTCGCCTTCACATAGTCATTGAATGATGTCGCCCACGGGTACGGTGTATTCTCGCCGTGCCAGCGCGCCGTACGCAGGTTGTGCACCACGTTACCGCTGGCGACCAGCATAATGCCTTCATCGCGCAGTGCCGCCAGTTTACGCCCCATTTCAAGATGCCAGGCGGCGGGTTTTGTGCTGTCGATGCTTAGCTGCACCATCGGGATATCCGCATTGGGATACATCTTGATCAGCACCCCCCAGGAGCCATGGTCAAAGCCCCAGGCCTCTTTATCGAGCGTAACAGGAACAGGAGACAGTAACTCCACCAGACGTTGCGCCAACTCTGGCGAACCGGGCGCCGGATAGTGGGTATCGTAAAGCGCCTGTGGAAAACCGCCAAAATCATGAATGGTTTTCGGGGCTTCCATTGCCGTCACGCCGGTCCCGCGGGTGAACCAGTGAGCCGATACCACCACAATCGCTTTCGGACGCGGTATTACCTCCCCCAGGTGCCGCCAGGCGCGGGTATAGACGTTATCTTCCAGAACATTCATTGGACTGCCGTGACCCAAAAACAATGCTGGCATACGCGTTGAAGACATGATGATATCCTTACTCAGGGAGGTCATTTTGATATCCTCACAATACGCTTTTTCGGTAGTTGAAGAACTCAGATAACCATGATGAAGATCATCAGTTATTTTGAAGGTCAGGTCCGGACAGCAGAATCATAAGGAGTTGTCGATGTCAGTACCTTTAATTCTGACCTTATTGGCGGGTGCCGCCACTTTTATTGGCGCCTTTCTTGGCGTGCTGGGACAAAAACCCTCTAATCGCGTGCTGGCGTTTTCGCTGGGATTCGCGGCAGGCATCATGCTGCTTATCTCGCTGATGGAAATGCTGCCGGCTGCGCTGGCAGCGGAAGGAATGTCCCCCCTCTTAGGCTACGGCATGTTTATTACGGGGCTGTTGGGTTACTTCGGGCTGGATCGCCTGCTTCCCCACGCCCATCCGCAAGATTTAGTACAAAAAACAACGCGGCCGCTGCCTGGTTCCATTAAACGCACCGCCATCTTATTGACGCTGGGCATCAGTCTGCACAATTTTCCGGAAGGGATTGCGACGTTTGTTACCGCCAGCAGCAATCTTGAACTGGGCTTCGGGATTGCTCTGGCCGTCGCCTTACACAATATTCCCGAAGGTTTAGCGGTTGCCGGGCCGGTTTATGCCGCAACAGGTTCAAAACGTACGGCCATTTTCTGGGCAGGGATTTCCGGTATGGCGGAAATTCTCGGCGGCATATTAGCCTGGTTAATTCTGGGCAGTTTGATTTCGCCTGTCGTAATGGCGTCGATTATGGCTGCGGTGGCGGGAATTATGGTGGCGTTATCCGTAGATGAATTAATGCCCCTGGCAAAAGAGATCGACCCTAATAATAACCCCAGCTACGGCGTTCTGTGTGGGATGTCGGTGATGGGACTCAGTCTGGTGATACTTCAATCGATGGGAATCGGGTAACGCAACCGCAGATGTTGTCCTCATATTCAGGACAACATCATGCTTTCCCATCAAGAAAATATGAGAATAAAAGTTATTCCTGGTCCCTGGCAACACGACTATCTTCACCTGTGCGGCGAAATAGCTTGTTGCGAGCCTCGAGCAGCGCGTCCCTGTCTTGTCTGAACGCTCTGCAATAACGTTTCATATGGCAAAAATAACCTACGACGACAAGAACAATTAATACAATCCAATACCAGGCGATAAACATCCTTTTACCCTTAAAATTTAACATTGCCAAACATTTAACGTTAAAATTTTACATACCTATCTTTAGGTATATTCATATACTGGCACAGTATGAAATTGAGAATATGATTTTGATCATAGAGAAAAAGATTGGCCTTTTATTAAAGGCCAGACCGTCTGCAAAATTAACGTCTGTGGGATAAACGGTGTATTTTTTCGAACCGATAAAAACAAAAAACCGAAGTCAGTAAACTGGCTTCGGTTTCTTTCATCGCGTACTACCACCCTGGTGGTGGCACGCCAGTCAGCTGGCCTTACGCGCGTGCGCCTGGCGGTAAGCCACCAAATCTTCAATGGTGACGACGGCCATATTGTGTTCACCCGCAAACTTGATGCATTCCGGCGCGCGCGCCATTGTGCCGTCATCGTTGGTCAGTTCACACAGAACGCCTGCAGGTTTAAAACCCGCCAGCGTCACCAGGTCGATTGTCGCTTCCGTATGACCGCCGCGAGTCAACACCCCACCTGCCTGAGCGCGCAGCGGGAAAACGTGCCCCGGACGGTTGAGGTCAGAAGGTTTAGCGCCGTCGGCAATGGCAGCGCGCACGGTGGTAATGCGGTCGGCCGCAGAAACACCGGTGGTCACGCCTTCAGCGGCTTCAATCGTCACCGTAAAGCCCGTGCCATAAGCGCTGGTGTTATTTTCCACCATCATAGGCAGTTCAAGCTGCTTGCGGCGATCTTCCGTGATGCACAGGCAAACGATGCCGCTACCATGACGGATGGTCAATGCCATCTGCTCAACGGTCATCGTTTCGGCAGGGAAAATCATATCGCCTTCGTTTTCACGATCTTCGTCGTCAAGCACCATCACTCCGCGTCCTTCGCGCAGCGCGGACAGAGCGTGTTCGACACGGTCAAAAGGCGTACCAAAAGAGGAAAGTAGCGTCTGATTCATGGTAAAAAAACCTCACTAAAATTATGGTTACCAGAATCAGGGCAGTCTTAGGAGTACCGCAATGCGGCAAAAAAATAACGTGAGCGGGTCCATGCCCGGCTGGATCGTTACTCTCTCCCATCCGGACTCTAACCGTCGGCTCCGGAATTACACCGGATCTGCTGACCTTTGAGTTTGCACCCAAAGCGCTCGCGGGCTTTCAACCTGTCCTTCATCTTTCACGCCGCAGCGGCGTTGGCTGCCTTCGCTCATCCCAGTCACATAGCTATCTATGTTCCTGGAAATTCGCTTAGTTGCCGCCTTGCTGCAACGCGAAATCTTTTGGACATCGCTGATTTACCGCCGGTGGGGAATTTCGCCCCGCCCTGAGAATAAGCGAGATAACTATAACGCTATTGATTACCTTCATCAACGCCTTTACTCAGCCACAGGTCACACAATTCTGGTTTATGCCTCACGCAGATCGCACTACAATGTGCCTCAACACTTACCAGTTCAGGGAAACCATAATGATTGACCCGAAAAAAATTGAGCAAATCGCTCGCCAGGTTCACGAGTCGATGCCGAAAGGGATCCGGGAGTTCGGGGAAGATGTCGAGAAGAAAATCCGTCAAACGCTGCAATCACAGCTGACGCGTCTCGATCTGGTGAGCCGCGAAGAGTTCGACGTGCAGACTCAGGTGTTACTGCGTACCCGTGAAAAGCTGGCACTGCTTGAGCAGCGCCTCAGCGAACTGGAAACGCGCCAGTCGCCTGTCGACGTCAAACCTGCGCCCGCCATCCCGCCAGTGGATACTCAAGAGTAAAAAAAGAAACGGGCCGATGGGCCCGTTTCTTTTTTCAGTGTTCGAGTTCTAATTTTTTTGCTCGTGTTGCCTGTTGGCAGTAAAGCGCGTAGCGCTTGCAGAACCAGCTACGGTGCTCCTCATCCATGTTTCCGGTGACGGCATGGATATCGACAGGGCGACCTTCAGCCTGCATTCTGGCAAAGCTACGGGCCAGAAAATCGAAGTTGTTCAACGAATACACATTATTGTTGTTCATGAGCATACCCTCCAGTTAACGAATTTCTGATAAGGCCATATGCTTTTTCTGATTCCAGTATTCGCTTCTGGGCGCAAAGTCTTTGCACATTATGTGCGCAAATCACCTGCCGGAAGTCACACTTTGCCAGGAAATGTAAAGTGATGGGAAGAAATGGGAACGTGACGCTTATCAGGCCTGCATCGCACAATGGCTCACAGACCTGATAAGGTGATTACAGCGCCGCTTAACTTACTGGCGGATCAATTACTTGTCGCTGTCTTTCTGGATTTTTTTGATGATGTTGGTCGTGGAACAACCGTCTTCGAAGTTCAGCACCAACACTTCGCCACCGTTAGCCCAAACCTCTTCACTGCCCGCAATCTCTTCCGGTTTGTAGTCGCCGCCTTTCACCAGCAGATCCGGCAGTACGCCTGCAATCAGACGCTGCGGGGTATCTTCTTCAAAAGAGACCACCCAGTCGACGGCTTCCAGCGCGCCCAATACGATCATGCGTTGTTCGAGCGGATTGACCGGACGCGTTTCGCCTTTCAGACGTTTAGTCGACGCATCGCTGTTGACCGCAACAATCAGACGGTCGCCCAACTTGCGCGCATTCGCCAGATAAGAAACGTGTCCGGCATGCAGGATATCGAAGACACCGTTGGTCATTACCACTTTCTCGCCGCGCTTACGCGCGCTGGCGACGGCCTGCTTCAGCTCATTTTCAGTCATCACGCCAAAGCCCGTGTCGGCACGACCGCGTACGGCATTTTCCAGTTCGATGGGCGAAACGGTGGATGTCCCCAGCTTACCGACGACCACGCCTGCCGCCGCGTTGGCGAAGTAACAGGCTTCTTCCAGCGATTTTCCTGCCGCCAGCGTCGCCGCCAGTACACCAATCACCGTATCACCCGCACCGGTGACGTCATACACTTCCTGCGCCTGAGTCGGCATATGCAGCGGCGCTTTGCCCGGCTGCAACAACGTCATCCCTTGCTCAGAACGCGTCACCAGCAGCGCGGAGAGATCGAAATCTGCAATCACTTTCATGCCGCGAGTGACAAGCTCTTCTTCGCTTTTACACTTACCGGCCACCGCTTCAAATTCTGACAGATTCGGAGTCAGCAGCGTCGCGCCACGGTAGCGTTCAAAGTCGGTGCCTTTCGGGTCGATCAATACCGGTACGCCCGCTTTGCGCGCCAGCGCGATCATCTGCTGAACGCTGGCCAGCGCGCCTTTCGCATAATCAGACAGTACCAGCGCGCCAATCGAGCCCAGCGCCTGACTAATGCGATCATGCAGCGGTTGTGGATCGACACCCTCAAAGCCTTCTTCAAAGTCCAGGCGAATCAGTTGCTGATTTCGCGAAAGTACGCGCAGTTTGGTGATGGTGGGATGCGTCGGGACAGAAACAAAGTCGCATTTCACATTCACCTCAGCCAGCGTTTTGCTGAGCGCACGCGCGGCATCATCAATTCCGGTCAGTCCGACCAGACGTGAATTAGCCCCCAGGGACGCAATGTTCATCGCCACGTTAGCCGCGCCACCTGGACGTTCCTCAATGGTGTCCACTTTGACGACGGGTACTGGCGCTTCCGGTGAAATACGGCTGGTCGGCCCGTACCAGTAGCGATCCAGCATCACGTCACCAACAACCATGACTCCTGCACGTTCAAACTCTGGCAGCGTTACTTTCATTCCTGTCTCCTGAGAGATTCAAAATTTGCGCGCGATAATATCACACTTCACTCGGCAACCAGCCACTTCTGCCAGCTAGCCCGTACCTGTTCACGCTCTTTGCTAAAACACGTCTGCGCCACGTGTCCCGGCAACTCTTGCAACGCCAGGTGGTGGAGTTCGTCACGCAACGTGGTGTAGGCCAGGGTCAGCGCCTGCGCTTCCTGTTCTTCCATAATGTCGTTTTGCGCCAACAGTTCCAGAATACGCACATTATCCGACCAACGCGTCAGCTTCGGCTTCTCATGCGCGTAGCGCAGCACCAGATATTGCGTAATAAACTCAATGTCGGTGATCCCGCCCTCGTCAGCTTTGATATCAAAGCGGTCGCGATGCTTATTCCCCAGATGCGCGCGCATCTTTTCACGCATTTCACGCACGTCGGTTTGCAGTGTTTTGCCATCGCGAACGAGGGTCATGATCGTACGCCGCACGGCGTCAAACTGAACAGCCAGTTGCGGGTCGCCATACACCACGCGCGCACGCACCAGCGCCTGATGTTCCCACGTCCAGGCTTCGTTTTTCTGATAATCAGCGAAGGATTCGGCCGAAGTTACCAACATTCCCGCCGCGCCGGACGGGCGTAATCGCGCATCCACCTCATACAAAATACCCGAAGAAGTACGGGTGCTGAACAGATGCATAATCCGCTGCGACAGGCGCAGATAGAACTGCCTGCCGTCAATTTCGCGCTCGCCATCGGTCATCACGTCCATCGGACAGTCGTGAAGGAAAATCAAATCCAGATCGGAGCTGTAGCCGAGTTCCCAGCCGCCCAGCTTACCGTAACCGACCACGGCAAATCCTCGCCCCTGGCGCTCGCTCAGATGCGTCGGCTGGCCGTAACGCGCCACCATTTGCGTCCACGCCTGTTGTACCACGGCGTCAATGATGGCTTCCGCCAGCCAGGTCAAATGGTCGCTGACTTTCATCACCGGCAACGTGCCCGCAATATCCGCCGCCGCGATTCGCAGCAGTTGAGTTTGCTTAAACTGCCGCAACGCTTCCAGCTGCTGCTCTTCGTCATCTTCCGGCACGCGCAGCAGGTACTGACGCAACTCATCACGGTAAGCGTCCGTGGCGGTCGGCTGATACAGCGTGTTCGGGTCGAGCAGTTCGTCGAGCAACAGTGGGTAGCGCGCCAGTTGGCTGGCGACCATCGGGGAGGCGGCGCAAAGCGAGATCAGATGTTTTAGCGCCCCCGGGAATTCGCTCAGCAATTCGAGGTAGGTGGTGCGGGTTACAATGCTCACCAGCAACGGCGTAATACGCGACAGCGGCACGGAGGCGTCTTCACGGGAACAGACGTCGCTGAGCAGATGCGGCATCAGATGATCGAGGACCTGACGGCCGCGCGGGCCAATGGGGCGTTTATCCAGCTCTTTGCGAAAATCAGCAATCAGCGCCAGCACGCGTCCCCGTCCTTCATCGGTAAGATGGGCCAGTACTGGCGTGGAATCATCTTCCTGTAGCGTATCCTGCCACAGTTCGCGCCACTGTTCCGACAATGACTCTTCCTGCGTCTCGGTTTCGTCATCGCCAATCAACTCATTAAACACCCGGCGCACATTCGCCATATGACCGTCCAGCTCGTCGGTGAGCTGCGACCAGTCATCCGCATCCATTCCCCACGCCAGACGCGCCCGATTCAGCTCATCCCCCGGCAGTGTCTGCGTTTGTTCATCATTGATGCTTTGCAGCAGATTTTCCAGGCGGCGCAGGAAGAGATAAGCGATGCGCAACTGTTCCGCGTCGTTCTCAGACAGCAGATGCAGCGCGGCAATCGCATTCAACGTAGGTAAAAGGGAACGTGACTGCAGCGAAGGTTCGCGACCACCGCGAATGAGCTGGAATACCTGGACAATAAATTCGATTTCGCGAATGCCGCCCGCGCCGAGTTTGATATTGTCTTTCAGACCCCGGCGGCGAACTTCACGGGCAATCATGCCCTTCATGTTTCTCAGAGACTGGATCACACTGAAGTCGATGTAGCGGCGGAAGACGAAAGGCCGCAGCATAGCCCGCAATTCGTCAACATAGACGCCATCGGTATCGCCCATGATCCGCGCTTTAACCATCGCATAGCGTTCCCAGTCACGCCCCTGCTCCTGGTAATAATCTTCCAGCGCGGCAAAACTCAACACCAGCGGGCCGCTGTCGCCAAACGGACGCAGACGCATGTCCACACGGTAAACAAAACCATCCTGCGTGGGTTGATCCAGCACCTTAATGAGTCGTTGCCCCATCCGCGTGAAGAACTGCGCGTTATCCAGCTCACGTCGCCCGCCTTGCGTGGAACCGTGCTCCGGCCAGGCAAAAATCAGGTCGATATCGGAGGAAAAATTCAGCTCGCCGCCGCCCAGTTTTCCCATTCCTAAAATCAGCAGCGGCTGCGGGACGCCACTCTGGTTGCAGGGGGTTCCCCACTCACGGCAACAGGCGGCGTACAGCCAGTCCCGCGCGGCAATGATCAGCGTTTCAGCCAGATGGCTTAATTGCTGCAAAATACTCTCTTCTTCCACAAGCCGCAGCGCCTGCGCCCAGGCGATACGTACCATCATGCGACGGCGAAACATCCGGAGCTCCCGCATCAGCGTAGCTTCGTCATCGACCTGCGCCAGTGCCTCCTGCAACCAGGCCGCGTAATGTTGCCACTCGTCGGCCTGCGGCGAAGCGCTTTCCAGCTCAGCAAGCCATTCGGGATGCGCAATAACGCTGTCCCGAACAAAATCGCTGAATGTAAGTACTGACTTCGCCTGAACACTCGGCGTCGCCTCTGAGATTGCTGCTGGCAGGTGCTCAACAACGGTCTGCCAGTACTGCTGTAATGGTGAAGAGAGCGGCTTCATAAAAGACGTATCCTTGCCAGATTATCGTTTTCCGCTGTGCAGCCAGAACGGTTCCTGAGAAATCGCTTCGTTGCGGAAATGTTCAATTTCAATATGTTGGCGGGTCACAATCGCATAACGTAATCCCTGCCAGTTCTCCAGCCAGCCCTGTGCCACATGGGTGTCGTAATAACCGGCCAGCAATAAGATGCTGTCAATGTCGCGGTTCAGACGCGGAAGCTGATCGTTATACTGATCGCCTAACGGCTGGCCGAAAACAGATTTCAGCTCAGCGGCATGCCGTGAGAGGTGAGTATCCGCAAAGCGCTTAAACGAACCTGCAATTTTGTCCTGCGCTTTGGCATCCAGGAACGGCTGCCAGGCTTTGGTCACCAGCCATTCCGTCAACGCCAGTTTAGCCATCGCCGTTTGTGTACTGTAAACCGCCGTCACCGCTGAAACCGCAGAGGCGATCGTTGCTTCTGACTGGGTTAATAAATCGCGTAAGTGAGCGCTTGCTTTACGAGGAACAATCCCGCCAAACAGCATGATGGTGTGGCGAACCAGCCCCATCGCCGCCAGGACATCGGCTTTGGCCTTTTTCTCACCGCGCACCCACAACTCTTCGTGGTATTGCCACTGTGACAACGCTAACTCCAGCGCGGCCTCAAGCCCCTGCTCAACGCTGGCTTTGGCAGGCACCTTCAGAATTCCTGTCGCTTTAATTTCACGCGGAGGATTTCCCTGCGCCAGATGGTAGCCACGGGCCGCTTTGCTCAGGCTGCCCTGGCGTAATCCGGATTGGGAAACCAGCTGATTTGCCAGTTTCAGCACGCTGTGCGTATCGCCTTTTAACAGCTCAAGCTCCAGTTCGCAGATAGGCTCTGCGAACTCTCCCGCCTTCACATCCCCCAGATCGAGCGCGATTTCAATCTGGCTGCCTTCAACC
This sequence comes from Citrobacter enshiensis, assembly GCF_029338175.1. Lineage (NCBI taxonomy): Bacteria > Pseudomonadati > Pseudomonadota > Gammaproteobacteria > Enterobacterales > Enterobacteriaceae > Citrobacter > Citrobacter enshiensis. The sequence continues at coordinate 664,825 of NZ_CP119862.1, read as the reverse complement.
TCAACCACCCATTTTTCACGATAAAAATCAGTGCGGAACAGCGGTTGTACTTGTGAAGCGAGATCGGCTGGCATTTCGCCGTTTGGCCAGACCTCGGGGGGGAGTTTGCCGAGATCCAGCGTCGGTTCGGTCAGCGGTACATTGTATTCCGGACGCTGATGCAGTCCTCCTGTCACCCGGCCAGCGATTTTCATGGTCATTTCATAATGACCGTTCTCGCCCCGAATACGCAGCCCCATATCGTGACTACGCAACCAATTATCTGATGTTTCGTAGTAAATATTCAGCAATTGACTGGGGGCATGATGCTCCCCGCCTAACGTGTGCAGATGGTCACGCAGTGCGTCTACCGCTTCGCGATTGACGATAAATTTTAATTCGATTTCCTGAGCCATGGCCTTGTACTTATGGGTTATGTCACAATGGGAAGAATGACGGCGAACTTAATGCGTTCTTGTTTGTCAGTACATAGTATTTTGCGCCAAATTGCCATACAACGAGCAATTTGACGGGCGTAAAAGTTTGAAACAGTGGCATAGATGACACAGAAGATTCCGATTGATGTCGAATGCTTTGCGTAGAGACACTGATGCCACTACTATCGTTCCACTTTCTATGACAATAACGACAGCCTGATGCCAAAATTACGCCTGATTGGATTAACTTTACTTGCACTTAGCGCCACTGCCGTCTCCCATGCTGAAGAAAAGCGCTATGTTTCTGACGAACTGAACACCTGGGTCCGCAGCGGCCCGGGGGACAACTATCGCCTGCTGGGGACGATTAACGCCGGCGAAGAAGTGACTCTCTTACAAACCGACGCGAATACCAATTATGCTCAGGTAAAAGACAGTACCGGTCGTACTGCCTGGATCCCGATGAAAGAGTTGAACAGCACACCCAGCCTGCGTATCCGCGTACCGGATCTGGAAAATCAGGTCAAAACGCTGACCGATAAGCTCAACAATATTGATACGACCTGGAATCAGCGCACCTCCGACATGCAGCAAAAAGTGTCCCAGAGCGACAGCGTGATTAACGGGTTAAAAGAAGAGAACCAGAAGCTGAAAAACGAGCTGATTGTCGCGCAGAAGAAAGTCGATGCTGCCAGCGTGCAGCTTGATGACAAACAGCGCACCATCATCATGCAGTGGTTTATGTATGGCGGCGGCGTGCTGGGGCTTGGTTTGTTACTCGGCCTCGTCCTGCCGCACATGATCCCAAGCCGTAAGCGCAAAGACCGCTGGATGAACTAAATCGCCTTCTCTTCCACACTGACATATCATTGAGAGATGATGTTTTTCAGGAGAGGAAGTGGCGTGAAGATTTATCTGGTCGGTGGTGCTGTTCGGGACGCGTTGTTAGGGCTACCGGTTAAAGATAAAGATTGGGTGGTGGTTGGCGCCACACCTCAGGAGATGCTTGACGCGGGCTACCAGCAGGTAGGCCGCGATTTTCCCGTATTTCTTCATCCGCAAACACGAGAAGAGTATGCGCTGGCGCGCACCGAGCGTAAATCGGGTTCCGGTTATACCGGCTTTACCTGTTATGCCGCCGCCGACGTGACGCTGGAAGACGATTTGCAGCGCCGTGACCTGACAATCAACGCCCTTGCGCGTGACGACGACGGTCAGGTAATCGACCCGTATCACGGGCGTCGCGATCTGGGCAACCGCCTGCTACGCCATGTCTCTCCCGCTTTCAGCGAAGATCCGCTGCGCGTCCTGCGCGTGGCGCGTTTTGCCGCCCGCTATGCCCACCTCAGCTTCCGTATTGCTGATGAAACCATGACGCTCATGCGTGAGATGACGGCCGCCGGTGAGCTGGAACACCTCACGCCGGAAAGGGTGTGGAAAGAAACCGAAAATGCCCTGACCACACGTAACCCACAGGTCTTCTTCCAGGTTCTCCGCGACTGCGGCGCGTTGCGCGTGCTGTTCCCCGAAATAGACGCCCTGTTTGGCGTCCCCGCCCCGGCAAAGTGGCACCCGGAAATCGACACCGGGATCCACACGCTGATGACGCTGTCGATGGCCGCCATGCTCAGCCCGGAAGTGGATGTGCGCTTTGCCACGCTGTGTCACGATTTGGGGAAAGGGTTAACGCCAAAGGAGTTCTGGCCGCGTCATCACGGTCATGGCCCGGCGGGCGTTAAACTGGTGGAACAGTTATGCCAGCGTTTACGTGTTCCCAATGATATTCGCGATTTAGCCAAACTGGTGGCGGAGTTCCACGATCTCATTCATACCTTCCCCATCTTGCAGCCAAAAACGATCGTTAAACTGTTCGATTCGATTGATGCCTGGCGAAAACCGCAACGGGTGGAACAAATCGCGCTGACCAGCGAAGCGGATGTTCGCGGGCGTACGGGCTTTGAAGCGGCGGACTATCCACAAGGCCGCTGGTTACGAGAAGCCTGGCAGGTGGCGCAGGCCGTACCGACCAAAGAGGTGGTTGATGCAGGATTTAAAGGCCAGGAGATCCGTGAAGAGCTGACCCGGCGCCGTATTGACGCCGTGACGGAATGGAAAGCATTGCGCTGCCCTAAGCCGGAATAATTGCAGGAATAAATGCCGGATAGTCGCGTAAACGTCTTCTCCGGCAAGCTTAAATCAGAAGAACACCACGTAAACAGCCGCTGCAACGATAAATCGGTAAATCGCAAACGGAATGAACGAGATGCGTTTGATCAGTTGTAGGAAGGTTTTGATCGCCACCAGCGCGACGACGAACGCAGTGGCAAAGCCAACGGCAAACATCGGGATGTCGGCAACCGTCAGGAAGGACCAGCTTTTGTAGAGGTCCAGCGCCGTGGCGCCCATCATCATCGGCACGGCCAGCAAGAAGGAGAATTCAGAGGCCGCATAACGGCTCACGCCCATCAGCATACCACCGGAAATCGTGGCGCCCGAGCGGGAGAACCCCGGCCACAGCGCCAGACACTGGAAACAGCCGATCATAAATGCCTGACGGTAGGTCATGTCGTCCAGACCCGGTGCGCGCGGCTCTTTCGGCTTCAGGCATTCCGCTGCAATTAGCAACAAACCACCGACCACCAGCGCATACATCACGTTAACCGGGTTAAACAGCGATTTAATGGCGTCGTGGAACACCAGTCCCAGCACCACCGCAGGGATCATCCCCAACAGAATATGGCCCAGCGTCAAACGCCCTTTTCCGGTGCCTTCATGCGGCGGCTTACCAAAGTGAATGCCGATCAGTCCGAATAAACGTCGCCAGAACATCACCACGACGGCCAGGATAGATCCCAGTTGGATCACCACTTCAAACGTCTTCGCGGTATCGCCTTCAAACCCCAGCAGATGGCCAACGATAATCATGTGCCCTGTACTGGAGACGGGTAAAAACTCCGTCAATCCTTCGACCACACCCAATATTGCCGCCACCAGCAGCGAGTGCATATCGCTCATCAATAAACCCCTAAATGTAAAAAATCATGCAGCAAAAAATGGATCTTGTGTTAAGACCCATTTATACCCATTTGGTTTAAAAATTATAAAGTTAATTATTTTCTTTCAGATTATTGCCACGCTCAATGATTACGCCGACATTCGCCGCACGCGCCACGGCGCCGGGTTTACTGAGCTTGATACGCACCCACGGAGAATTAAACCGTGCCAACAGCAGATCGGCAACCTCTTCTGCCACCCTTTCAACCAGCGCAAAACGACTGCCTTCCACGTGATTGACAACCGTTTCGGCAATGTCAGCATAGCTTAGACAATCCGCCACATCATCGCTTTTGGCTGATTTGCGGTTGTCCCACGCCATTTCGATATCGAACACCAGTTTCTGTTCAATTGTCTGTTCCCAGTCGTAAACACCGATAGTGGTGATGACCGAAAGTTGCTCTATAAATACAATATCCATCACGACCTGCTCGCTTTTTGGCTAACCCGGATACCACTTCCGGCGAATTATGCGTATTATCCACAGAAGTAACGTTTAACACGACATTTTCAAAACGGAACAGCTTATGAGTGCAATCGCGCCTGGAATGATCCTCTTCGCGTACCTCTGCGGCTCAATTTCCAGCGCCATTCTGGTCTGCCGCATCGCTGGACTGCCCGACCCGCGTCAGAGCGGTTCCGGTAATCCGGGCGCGACCAATGTGTTACGAATCGGTGGCAAGGGAGCGGCCGTAGCAGTACTGGCTTTCGACGTCCTGAAAGGGATGTTGCCCGTCTGGGGCGCATACGCGTTAGGCGTCAGCCCTCTCTGGCTGGGGTTGATTGCGATCGCTGCCTGTCTGGGGCATATCTGGCCGGTCTTCTTTGGTTTTAAAGGTGGCAAAGGCGTTGCTACCGCATTTGGCGCGATAGCGCCGATTGGTTGGGACTTAACGGGCGTCATGGCGGGCACCTGGTTGCTGACCGTGTTACTGAGCGGCTATTCATCGCTCGGCGCTATTGTCAGCGCCCTGATAGCACCATTCTATGTCTGGTGGTTTAAACCGCAGTTCACCCTCCCGGTCTCCTTGCTGTCGTGCCTGATTTTGCTGCGTCACCATGACAACATCCAGCGACTGTGGCGTCGCCAGGAGACGAAGATCTGGACAAAACTGAAGAAGAAGAGCGAAAAAGATCCTGAGTGATCTTATTCGCTGCCCATCGTCAGCGCAGGCTGGTAGCCTTCATTGGGCCTGCCTAGCCGCTGCTGGCACCATGCCGCCAGAAACTCCACGCATACCCTTAACTTCACGCTGCGATAAAGCGGTTCCTGATAAACAGCCCAGATATTGGCGCTTTGCGCATACTCCGGTAACACCCGAACCAGTTTGCCGCTGGTCAGAAACGGCTGCACATCCCACTCAGAACGCAACATAATTCCTTTTCCCTCCAGCGCCCATTGCAAAACAATTTCACCACTGTTGGAGGAAAGATGGCCCGTTACCTTCACTGATTTTTTCTCTTCGCCATTTCCCAGTTCCCATACTCCGTGGGTCATATCACGTTCTTTTGTCACCAGGCAATCATGATGACATAATTCCTGTAATGATTTCGGTTCAGCATATTTTTGCAAGTACGCGGGGGACGCACACAATATCCTTTTATTCTTTGTTAACAAATGCGCAATATAATAATCTGGAATTTCATCATTAATCCGAATATCGAGATCGATATTGTCTTGCACTAAATCAATCTGCCGATCAAAGAGTTCAAAATGGACCTGTAATTCAGGATAATTGCGCATCAGTTCGGTAATGGCGGGGGCAATATGGCTACGCCCAAAACCAAAACTACAGCCAATGCGAATCATTCCCTCCGGACGGGTTTTGATTTGCGTCACGTCATCCACCAGATGCTGATACCGGGTAAGAATTTCCAGCGCATGTTCATAGCACCGCTGCCCGCTTTCCGTGAGCGCAACGCCTCTTGCCGAGCGGTTCAGCAGCGTGACGGCAAGGGTTGTCTCGAGGATCTGAATCCGTTTAGTCACAAATGCGGGCGTTTGCCCCAGCGCCGCCGCCGCCGCGCTAAAGCTTCCCGTATGGACAATTTCAATCAGCACCTGCAGGTCTTTGGCTAAGGGATAGTTATTCAGCATTTTCGGATTACCCGTGATTTTGATAACCGCAGTGTAATTCTCTTCACGCCGTCAATCCCTGCCTTTGCTCAATTTTCATCACCTTTCTACAGCATGATTCACGAACTGTTAATTACATATACACAGCAGCAAAAAATATAAACCCACATTTTTAGTGGTAGTTTACTTCGGAGAATTTATTTCCAGATAAATAAAGAACTGGAGTTAACATGATGAGCAATCAAAATAATCAAAACGCGGTTAATACGTTGACAGAAATTGTCGCTAATTTTACCGCCATGATTTCTACCCGGATGCCCGACGACGTGGTGGCTAAATTAAAACAGCTGCGAGAAGGCGAAACCTCGCCAATGGGTAAAATCATTTACCACACCATGTTCGACAACATGCAGAAGGCTATCGACCTGAACCGCCCGGCCTGTCAGGACACCGGCGAGATCATGTTTTTTGTCAAGGTCGGTTCCCGTTTCCCGCTGCTGGGTGAGCTGCAAAGCATTCTTAAACAGGCCGTAGAAGATGCCACCGTGAAAGCGCCGCTGCGCCACAATGCGGTAGAGATTTTTGACGAAGTAAACACCGGTAAAAACACCGGCAGCGGCGTGCCGTGGGTGACCTGGGACATCATCCCCGACGGCGATGAGGCAGAAATCGAAGTCTACATGGCAGGCGGCGGCTGTACGTTGCCGGGACGCTCCAAAGTGCTAATGCCCTCCGAAGGCTACGAAGGCGTGGTGAAATTCGTCTTTGAAAATATCTCCACGCTGGCCGTAAACGCCTGTCCGCCGGTACTGGTGGGCGTGGGAATCGCAACCTCTGTTGAAACCGCCGCCGTACTCTCACGTAAAGCGGTGCTGCGCCCGATTGGCACACGACATCCAAATCCAAAAGCCGCCGAGCTTGAACTGCGCCTGGAAGAAGGACTTAACCGGCTGGGAATTGGCCCGCAAGGACTCACCGGCAACAGCTCAGTGATGGGCGTGCATATCGAATCCGCCGCGCGCCACCCGTCGACGATCGGCGTGGCGGTTTCCACCGGCTGCTGGGCGCACCGTCGCGGCACGCTGCTGGTTCATTCTGACCTCTCCTTCGAAAACCTGTCCCACACCCGGAGCGCGTTATGAAAAAGATCCTGACTACCCCGATCAAGGCCGAAGACCTGGAAGATATCCGTATTGGCGATGTGATCTACCTGACCGGCACACTGGTGACCTGCCGCGACGTCTGCCACCGTCGCCTGATCGAACTTAAGCGTCCGATCCCTTACGACCTCAACGGCAAAGCGATTTTCCACGCCGGTCCCATCGTGCGTAAGAACGGGGAGAAGTGGGAGATGGTCTCCGTCGGCCCAACTACCAGCATGCGCATGGAAGCCTTTGAAAAAGAGTTTATTGAGCAGACCGGCGTGAAGCTGGTGGTGGGTAAAGGCGGCATGGGTCCGCTCACCGAAGAGGGTTGCCAGAAATTTAAAGCGCTGCACGTGATCTTCCCGGCGGGCTGCGCAGTCGTTGCTGCGACCCAGGTTGAAGAGATTGAAGAAGTGCACTGGACGGAACTCGGCATGCCGGAATCCCTCTGGGTTTGCCGGGTGAAAGAGTTCGGTCCGCTGATTGTCTCTATCGACACCCACGGCAACAACCTGATCGCCGAAAACAAAAAACAGTTCGCCGCACGTCGCGGTCCTATCGTCGACGAGATCTGCGAGCACGTCCATTACATCAAATAACCCTTCCGGAGAGGCTTTGCGCCTCTCCCTCTTCGCAGGGATACGACAATGGCACCTTTAGCTGGTTGGTGGCGATACCTGGCTCCGCTGGTGGTCATCGCCATTATTACTGTTTTGCCCGTCCCCACCGGTCTTGAGAGCCACACCTGGCTCTATTTTGCGGTCTTTACCGGTGTCATCGTGGGACTCATTCTGGAACCTGTGCCGGGCGCGGTAGTCGCGATGATTGGGATTTCGATCATTGCCGTCCTGTCGCCGTGGCTGCTGTTCAGCCCGGAACAGCTCGCGCAGGAAGGTTTCAAATTTACCGCCAAATCACTGTCGTGGGCGGTCTCTGGCTTTTCTAACTCGGTTATCTGGCTGATTTTCGCCGCCTTTATGTTCGGCACCGGCTATGAAAAAACCGGCCTCGGTCGGCGTATTGCCTTGATGCTGGTGAAAAAGATGGGGCATCGCACGCTATTTCTTGGCTACGCGGTGATGTTCTCTGAGCTGATCCTCGCTCCCGTTACCCCCTCCAACTCCGCGCGCGGCGCCGGGATAATCTACCCGATTATCCGTAACCTGCCGCCGCTCTATAACTCACAGCCCAATGACACCAGTTCCCGTTCTATTGGCTCCTACATTATGTGGATGGGAATTGTCGCCGACTGCGTGACCAGCGCCATTTTCCTGACCGCGATGGCGCCTAATCTGCTGCTGATTGGCCTGATGAAAGGCGCGGCCCATACGGCGCTAAGCTGGGGAGACTGGTTCTTAGGCATGCTGCCGCTGAGTATTCTGTTGGTCCTGCTGGTGCCGTGGCTGGCCTACGTGCTGTATCCGCCAGTACTGAAATCAGGCGATCAGGTACCGCGCTGGGCGGAGACGGAGCTGAAAGCGATGGGTCCGCTCTGCTCACGTGAGAAAAAGATGCTGGTGCTGATGGTTGGCGCGCTGGTGCTGTGGATCTTAGGCGGTGATTATATCGATGCCGCGATGGTCGGTTACAGCGTGGTGGCATTAATGCTGGTATTACGCATCATCTCCTGGGATGACATCGTCAGTAATAAAGCCGCGTGGAACGTCTTCTTCTGGCTCGCTTCGCTGATTACCCTCGCAACAGGACTCAACAATACCGGCTTTATCACCTGGTTTGGCAAGCTGCTGGCAAACGGGTTGAGCGGCTATTCGCCGGTGATGGTAATGGTCGCGCTGATTGTGGTGTTCTATCTGCTGCGCTACTTCTTTGCCAGCGCCACCGCCTATACCTCAGCGCTGGCACCGATGATGATCGCCGCCGCGCTGGCGATGCCGGAGATCCCGTTACCGGTGTTCTGCCTGATGGTGGGCGCAGCCATTGGTCTGGGCAGCATTCTTACCCCGTATGCGACCGGGCCAAGCCCCATCTACTACGGCAGTGGTTATCTGCCAACGGTCGATTACTGGCGGTTAGGTGCCATTTTCGGCCTGATCTTCCTCGTTCTGCTGGTGGTAACCGGTCTGGTCTGGATGCCTCTCGTTTTGCTGTAAACCCCGTTGGGGCGGCATAATGTCGCCCTTTTTCCATACGCTTCTTATATGGCCGTTTTGCCGGATAACGCGAAGCCGCCATCCGGCAAACAAACATTACGCTGCGGGTAACTCTGCCAGCGGCCAGCGTGGACGCACGGTCACGCCGAGATCGGCCGTGGCTCCGGCTTTAAAACGCACCATCCCGGCATAGGCGATCATCGCGCCGTTATCTGTACAAAACTCCGGGCGCGCATAGAACACTTCGCCACGACGCTTTTGCATCATCTCGGCCAGCTTTGCACGCAGCGTGCGGTTGGCGCTCACGCCGCCCGCCATCACCAGACGTTTAAAGCCGGTCTGATCCAGCGCGCGTTTGCACTTGATCATCAACGTATCCACCACCGCATCTTCAAACGCGCGGGCGATATCCGCACGGGTCTGATCGTCATTGCCATTGCTGCGAATCGTGTTGGCCGCAAAGGTCTTCAGGCCGGAGAAGCTGAAATCCAGCCCCGGACGATCGGTCATCGGGCGCGGGAAGACAAAACGCCTGGCAGTACCCTGAGCCGCCATTTTCGACAGCATCGGACCGCCTGGGTAATCGAGCCCCAGCAGTTTGGCGGTTTTATCAAAGGCTTCACCCGCCGCATCATCAATGGATTCGCCCAACAGTGCGTACTGGCCTACCCCTGTCACGCTAATGAGCTGAGTGTGGCCGCCAGAAACCAGCAGCGCGACAAACGGAAATTCCGGCGGGTTATCTTCCAGCATCGGTGCCAGCAGATGGCCTTCCATATGATGCACAGGGATGGCAGGAACATTCCAGGCAAAGGCCAGTGAGCGCCCCACGGTTGCGCCGACCAGCAGCGCGCCGACCAGACCCGGCCCTGCGGTATACGCCACCGCATCAATGTCTTTCGCCGTTAAACCCGCCTCTTTCAGCGCCGCCTGGATCAACGGTACGGTTTTGCGCACATGATCGCGCGAGGCCAGTTCAGGCACCACGCCACCGTAGTCAGCATGCAATTTCACCTGACTATACAATTGGTTGGCCAACAGACCCTTTTCATCGTCGTAAATGGCGATGCCGGTTTCATCGCAGGATGTCTCAATACCCAATACACGCATGACTTATTCTACCTCGCTCTATTACCGCGCAGTGTAGGACCAATGCGGGTTGATGTAAAACTTTGTTCGCCCCTGGAGGAAGCCTCGTGTATACTCCTCACCCTTATAAAAGTCCCTTTCAAAAACGGCCGCGGTGCTTTACAAAGCAGCAGCAATTGCAGTAAAATTCCGCACCATTTTGAAATAAGCTGGCGTTGATGCCAGCGGCAAACCGAATTTATTAAAGGTGAGAGTTAGATGCCGGTAATTAAAGTACGTGAAAACGAGCCGTTCGACGTAGCACTGCGTCGCTTCAAGCGTTCCTGCGAAAAAGCAGGTGTTCTGGCGGAAGTTCGTCGTCGTGAGTTCTATGAAAAACCGACTACCGAACGTAAGCGCGCTAAAGCTTCCGCTGTGAAACGTCACGCGAAGAAACTGGCTCGCGAAAACGCACGCCGCACTCGTCTGTACTAAGTCTTCTGAGGGTCGCGGCCCTCAATTCAGACCGAGTTGTAGTTGTAAGGCCGTGCTTCCGAAAGGAATGCGCGGCTTATTTTCGTTTATGCATTGGCATATACACAAAATCATTCATGATGCGTGAAAGATGGAGTGTATAAAAGGGGCATATGGCTGGACGAATTCCACGCGTATTTATCAATGACCTGCTGGCGCGCACCGACATCGTCGATCTCATCGACGCGCGGGTGAAGCTAAAAAAACAGGGCAAAAATTACCATGCGTGCTGTCCATTCCATAACGAAAAAACCCCCTCTTTCACCGTAAACGGTGAGAAACAGTTTTATCACTGCTTTGGATGTGGCGCGCACGGTAACGCCGTCGATTTTCTCATGAACTACGACAAGCTCGAGTTCGTGGAAACGGTCGAAGAGCTGGCTGCGATGCACAATCTTGAAGTGCCCTATGAAGCAGGCAACGGCCCCAGTCAGATAGAGCGCCATCAACGGCAAAGTCTTTATCAATTGATGGACGGCCTGAACACATTTTATCAACAGTCTCTGATGCAACCCGCCGCAACCCCCGCGCGCCAGTATCTGGAAAAGCGAGGATTAAGTCGCGACGTGATCGCCCGTTTTGCTATTGGTTTTGCGCCCCCCGGCTGGGACAACGTCCTGAAACGGTTTGGCAACAATACTGAGAATCGCAAATCGCTGGTTGATGCGGGTATGTTGGTTACCAACGATCAGGGACGCAGTTACGACCGCTTCCGCGAACGGGTGATGTTCCCCATCCGCGATAAGCGTGGACGGGTGATTGGTTTTGGTGGACGCGTGCTGGGTGACGCCATGCCGAAATACCTGAACTCCCCGGAAACCGATATTTTCCATAAAGGTCGCCAGTTGTATGGCCTTTATGAAGCCCAGCAGGATAACGCTGACCCGCAGCGCCTGTTAGTGGTGGAAGGCTATATGGATGTAGTCGCGCTGGCGCAATACGGCATTAACTACGCCGTGGCGTCTCTGGGGACATCGACCACTGCCGATCACATCCAGCTGTTATTTCGTGCGACGAACAACGTCATTTGCTGTTACGACGGTGACCGCGCCGGACGCGATGCCGCCTGGCGAGCGCTGGAAACCGCGCTACCTTATATGACGGATGGTCGCCAGTTACGCTTTATGTTCTTACCTGACGGTGAAGATCCTGACACGCTGGTGCGTAAAGAAGGTAAAGAAGCATTCGAAGCTCGGATGGAGCAGGCATTGCCGCTCTCCGCGTTTTTGTTTAACAGCCTGCTGCCGCAAGTGGATCTGAGTACTCCGGACGGACGTGCTCAGCTCAGTACGCTGGCGCTGCCGTTAATCACGCAGGTGCCGGGTGAAACGCTGCGTATTTATTTGCGACAGGAACTGGGCAACAAGCTCGGCATTCTGGATGACAGCCAGCTTGAACGTTTAATGCCAAAACTGGCAGAAAATGGCGCTTCCCGCCAGGCTCCGCAGCTAAAACGCACGACCATGCGTATACTGATAGGATTACTGGTGCAAAACCCAGATTTAGCACCGTTGGTTCCACCGCTTGGTGGACTGGATCCACAAAAATTGCCGGGACTTGGCTTATTTGTAGAACTGGTCAACACTTGTCTGTCTCAGCCAGGTCTGACCACTGGGCAACTTTTAGAACATTATCGCGGCACAAATGATGCGGCGACCCTTGAAAAATTGTCGATGTGGGACGATATAGCAGATAAGGATATCGCAGAAAAAACCTTCACCGACTCACTCAACCATATGTTTGATTCGATGCTTGAGCTGCGCCAGGAAGAGTTGATAGCTCGTGAGCGCACACACGGTTTAAGCAGCGAAGAACGCCGGGAACTCTGGACGCTAAACCAGGAACTGGCGAAGAAATAAACGAAAGACAAAAGTATTTAACGGCTTAAGTGCCGAATATCGTTCGGGAAGCCCCCGACAGCCGCACTGAGAGGCAGCGGCACAAATATAAGTACGCCCTCGTTTTGCCGTTGGCGGTTTAACCGCCCAACACCAATCAAACGAATTAAGTGTGGATACCGTCTTATGGAGCAAAACCCGCAGTCACAGCTGAAGCTTCTTGTCCAACGTGGTAAGGAGCAAGGCTATCTGACCTATGCCGAGGTCAATGACCATCTGCCGGAAGATATCGTCGATTCAGATCAAATCGAAGACATCATCCAAATGATCAATGACATGGGTATTCAGGTGATGGAAGAAGCACCGGATGCCGACGATCTGCTGCTTGCTGAAAACACCAACAGCACCGATGAAGACGCGGAAGAAGCTGCGGCTCAGGTTCTCTCCAGCGTGGAATCTGAAATCGGTCGTACAACTGACCCGGTACGCATGTATATGCGTGAAATGGGCACGGTTGAACTGTTAACCCGTGAAGGCGAAATTGACATCGCTAAACGTATCGAAGACGGGATTAACCAGGTTCAATGCTCCGTTGCCGAGTATCCGGAAGCCATTACCTATCTGCTTGAACAGTACGATCGCGTTGAAGCTGAAGAAGCGCGTCTGTCCGATCTGATCACCGGTTTTGTTGACCCGAACGCGGAAGAAGACCTGGCACCTACCGCCACTCACGTCGGTTCTGAACTCTCCCAGGAAGAGCTGGATGACGACGAAGATGAAGACGAAGAAGAAGACGACGACAGCAGCGATGACGACAACAGCATCGATCCTGAATTAGCACGTGAGAAATTCGGTGAGCTGCGTACTCAGTACGAAATCACCCGCGACACCATCAAAGCGAAAGGCCGCAGCCATGCAGCAGCACAGGCTGAGATTCAGAAGCTTTCTGAAGTGTTCAAACAGTTCCGTCTGGTGCCAAAACAGTTCGACTACCTGGTAAACAGCATGCGCGTCATGATGGACCGCGTCCGTACCCAGGAACGTCTGATCATGAAGCTCTGCGTTGAGCAGTGCAAAATGCCGAAGAAAAACTTCATCACGCTGTTCACCGGCAACGAAACCAGCGAAACCTGGTTCAACGCTGCTATCGCGATGAACAAACCGTGGTCTGAAAAACTGCACGATGTGGCAGATGACGTTCACCGCGGCCTGCAGAAACTGCAGCAGATCGAAGAAGAAACCGGCCTGACCATTGAACAGGTCAAAGATATCAACCGTCGCATGTCCATCGGTGAAGCGAAAGCGCGTCGTGCGAAGAAAGAGATGGTTGAAGCGAACCTGCGTCTGGTTATCTCTATCGCCAAGAAATACACCAACCGTGGTCTGCAGTTCCTGGATCTGATTCAGGAAGGCAACATCGGTCTGATGAAAGCGGTAGATAAATTTGAATACCGTCGCGGTTACAAGTTCTCCACCTATGCAACCTGGTGGATCCGTCAGGCGATCACCCGCTCTATCGCGGATCAGGCGCGTACCATCCGTATTCCGGTACATATGATTGAGACGATCAACAAGCTCAACCGTATTTCTCGCCAGATGCTGCAAGAGATGGGCCGCGAACCGACGCCGGAAGAACTGGCTGAACGTATGCTGATGCCAGAAGATAAGATCCGTAAAGTGCTGAAGATCGCCAAAGAGCCAATCTCCATGGAAACGCCGATCGGCGACGATGAAGATTCGCATCTGGGTGATTTCATCGAGGATACCACCCTCGAGCTGCCGCTGGACTCTGCGACCACCGAGAGCCTGCGTGCCGCAACGCACGACGTTCTGGCTGGCCTGACCGCCCGTGAAGCGAAAGTTCTGCGTATGCGTTTTGGTATCGACATGAACACCGACCACACGCTGGAAGAAGTGGGTAAACAGTTCGACGTCACCCGCGAACGTATCCGTCAGATCGAAGCGAAGGCGCTGCGTAAACTGCGTCACCCGAGCCGTTCTGAAGTGCTGCGTAGCTTCCTCGACGATTAATCGTTTTTAATTGTTCTTAAGCCCTCTTCGTGAGGGCTTTTTTACAGGAGCAACCACCATGCAACAAGGATGCTATTCACTCCCCGCTCTGCTCCGTGCGCTCGATAACGACCAGCACGTTGAATATCTGTGGTTCTGGGGACATCAACCCTCCGCTGACGGAACGATCACCGCCTCTTGTTTCAGTCAGTGGTGGCAAAATTCGCCTTTCAATCATAACGGTGTGGTATATGCCACGGCGGAACACTGGATGATGGCCGGAAAAGCGCGTCTGTTTGGCGATGAGGCCATGCTGACGAAGATCCTCGCCGCGCAAACGCCTGCAGAAGCCAAAAAACTGGGCCGCAAAGTCGCAGGATTTGACGAACACCGCTGGCAGGAGAGCTGTTTCGAGCTGGTGAGCGAGGGCAATTACCATAAGTTTAGCCAGCACCCGGCACTCAAGTCATTTCTGCTCAGTACCGCCCCTCGTGTTCTGGTGGAAGCCAGTCCGGTAGATAAAATCTGGGGAATTGGTCTGGCAAAAGATCATCCGGATGCTGCAACACCGTCGCGATGGCAGGGTGAAAATCTGTTGGGATTTGCCCTCATGGCAGTCAGGGATCGCCTGGCGAAAGAGTAACGATTTACCTTAACCCCGGCTTGCGTCGGGGCTTACACGCCATACTTAACGTCCGCGCACCGTCAGCGCCTCATCCAGCTCCCGATAGGCTTCGACCAGCTTATCCAGAGCGATCCGGCTTAGCCCGCTGGTATTCGGTAGCACCCATACCTGGGTCACGCCAATACTCATCGCCTGTTTTCCCCACTGTACGCCACGTTGGCTAAATCCCTGCTCAAAAGCCTGCTTACCCAGAATGGCCAGCGCCTGTGGCTGGTAGCGCTCAATCTTGTCAATCAGGTTGTGACCGCCGTTACGTAACTCCTCTCGCGAGACTTCATTCGCTTGTACCGTCGGCCTGTCGACCAGTTTGGTCACACCACAGCGAAAATCCAGCAGGTGTTGCGCCTCCTCCGGTTTTAGTTGGCGATCGGTAAATCCGGCCTGATGAATCACCTTCCAGAAGCGGTTGGCGGGATGCGCAAACGGTAACCCCATTCCCGCTGAAGACAGCCCCGGGTTGATGCCGCAAAACACGACGCGAAGCCCCGGCGCCAGTATGTCCTTAACCATGAAACCTCCCAAACAATACAATAGAGGGGAAGTATAACGAATTGAAAATACGTTGTTTATAAAAACAGCATACGTACGGTTATGGCTGGATTGCAGCACAGAGTTACTTTATAATCCCTCGCCACGGCCCCTTAGCTCAGTGGTTAGAGCAGGCGACTCATAATCGCTTGGTCGCTGGTTCAAGTCCAGCAGGGGCCACCAAATTCTTCCTTTATTATCAAATAGATAGCAACAAATAACCCCTACCAAAACAACCGCTATCTTTTGATGTGTCGCAAAAGTGTCGCATGACAAACGCAATGCGAACCGGCGCACCTTCCTTTCAAACGACGAGTTAGAGGAAAATGGAAAGAAAAATTCCGCAACCTTTGGTGTCAGTTGTAGCCGATCACATATCATCTATAGAAACTCATGCAAGTTTAAATAGCCTTTTTTTCTATGCTGATGCCCCAGGAGACGCTCCTGATGGTTCAAAGCACGTCAAAGCACTGGAATGGCTCCGCAGAATAAACAAAGAATGTGACGACCCTCTCGCTGTACTTGGCAAGTTGCTCGAAGGTTACATGGAGAGTGAAACATCCTTTCCCACCCCGTCTCCATTCAATTTATTTGCTGAAAACAAAAATGAGCCAACCTTCAAAGAAAACATTAATAAAATGTTGGCTAAATACGGCTTCTCATATATGACAGGCGGCTACATCTCTTCTGGGGGTTCGAAGCCATCAGTTTCATTGCAAGAGGCGATTGAAGGCAGAAACATGCCTGCAATTGAAATGGAGTTCAACCGAGCTTTGGAGCATATACAAAAAGAGCCCAAAGAGTCGGTCTCCGCTGCATGCAATATTCTTGAATCAGTTTGCAAAATTTATATTACAGATGAAGGTTTACAGATGCCCGCCAAGCAAGACCTTCAGAGTGTATGGAAAGTGGTGAAAGATAGCTTAGGCATGAATCCTCAAGTGATTGAGGATAATGACCTGCGCAGGATACTCACCGGACTATTCTCTATCGTAGATGGTATCGGTGCTTTCCGTACACACGCCAGCACAGCACACGGCGCAGGAAGAAAATCCTATAAAGTTCTGCCCCGTCATGCCCGGCTTGCGATTAACTCGGCACATACGCTGGTTTTATATATTCTGGAGTCATGGGACGAAAGAAAACTGAAGGAATAGTTTTTCAGTTTTTTTGTTGAATGACTCTAAGCTACAACCCGCTCCAGTCATGGATTCGCGGGTTTTTGTTTTCCTACCAACACTTTCGTTATTAGAACCATTAAATTCACCTAAAATTTATAACTCCTTATTTTTCTGCAATTTATTAATTTTTTTAGATCCTCCTCAGATCCATGAAACTGAAAAACCCTGAAATTCCTTTCATTCTTTTCAGTTCACACTCTCCGCAAAGCCACCAGTGTTGGCGCGGTCTGGCAGTCCGGTTTGTAGGAAAAGAAAACTGAAAAATTTTATCGATCCAGAAACCGCAGGCGGGTGCGGTGTAGTGCCGTTTTTGTCTGCGAAAGATTTATTTTGTCTGCGTGTGGCTACGTCAGCGCAACGTGACGGCACAGATCCTTTTCAGGTGTTACGCGGTGTCAGTGTGTGGATTTTGGCGCTCAGATTGCGCCGCAGGGCTTCAGGCGAGGGGTACAAAAAAACCCGCGTTTTGCGGGCTGTCTGGGATGGTCAGGCAATGATGCTCTGGTACTTGCTCCGGGTCTGTCCGGCCTTTGTCGCCGTCTGGGTGAAGGCTCCCGCATTGGTCGGCGTACCGACACTGGGGTGTGAATGGCTCGCGCATTGCCGCGCCAGTTCTGCCAGCAAATCAATGGTGTCCAGCATCATGGTCAGGGCGTTGGTACTCTCACTGCCAATATGCACCGTTGCCCCCATAACCTGCTGACCGCCAGCGGCCACGGATTTGCGCAGCGCGGCAATCTTTTCTGTCAGGCTTTCCCCCACGTCAACGGTCACAGCGCCGGCCACTTTCGTGGACTGTTTCCCGGTTATATCGGTTTCGTCATTCCCTTCAATGCTGGCCAGCCTGTTGCCTTTCACGGCCTGGCTAAAATCCCCGGCACTGACCTGCTGAATGGCTCCGGCCATAAGGGTGGCGGTACCCACCACAGTAGCTTTATCCGTGGCTTTAACCGTGGTTTCGCGGCTGATCAGATCGCGCTGTTCTGTATCTGCTTTCACCGTCCGCGCCATCGATGTTTCACTGATGGTCTGATCGGTCTGCCGCACCCAGTCGCCAGCCTGGGTAACTCGCTGTGACACTTCAGCCCGCTGCTGTTGCAGCTGCTCACCGGGTTTAACATCCGGGAGGCTGGTACCATCCGGCAACGTCTGCCTGATAAACGGCTTATCCGGTCGACCTGCGGTAAACGCAACTTCAACCAGTGTCCCTTCTGGCGGAAACTGGAACATGCCGGAGTCATGACCGGCCATTGGTACCGGCAGCGGTACTGCGGTATAAACCGGGGTCTGGTTATCCGGGTTCCCGTCCGCATCAAGCAGCTGCACGTCAACGGCATAACGCGGGCGGAACGGGTCGGCAAAATTACCGCTGGTGACCGCCTCACTGTGTGACACCACCCTGGCCATTTTCGGCAAATGAAGCCCGGAGGCCAGTTCCGGGTAATGGCTTTCAATCTGGCGTTGCGCCGGTGTTTTCTGCAATGGCTTACCCGTGGCGCGGTTCCTGGGTGTCCATGTGATGGCCATCGTGTCATTGGTCAGATGGACTTTGGTCACACGCTCCCCGTTCAGTTCCGCACCCGGCCGCAGACTCTGGATAACCGGCAGTGTCATGGAATTACCGCCAGCGGCGCCCTGGCTGAACTCTGCCGGAATATCGACCGGACGACCGGCAAACAGCGCCTTTTCTGCGCCGCCAGCGTACAGCGAACCATCCGGCATCTGATACCAGATGTAATCCGGGATACTGAATGCCCTGCCCAGATTATTCAGCAACTGGTACCCTGTACCGTTATGGGTGAAATGTGGGATCGGCGTGTCGCTATATGGGGCATCGGGTACGGTGATGGTGATCCCGCTGTTTTCCTCCAGCCAGCTGGCCACCTTCCGCAAGGTTGGGTGCTGAAATGAACATGGCCACATTCTTTCAAATACGCCGACCAGCTCGCGTACAAACAGACGCTGAAACCCATTTTCGGCGGGTTGTGAGCGTTCCACATAGCCGGTAAACCAGCGCAAAAGCAGATCGCTGTAACCCACATCCAGCCGCACCAGTTTTCCGGTGTAATCCGCGGTTGTCTGTGCCGTGATAAATCCCCGGCCGCAGCTGTTCAGCTCCAGCACCAGGCTGGCATCGGCCAGGTGAACTTCATCCGTTGAAAGGTAAAGGCGTTTTACTGGTTTCATCATTAACCCAACACATCATTGACGGGTTTCAGCACTTTCTTTTCAAACCACGTCAGTTTTTCTTCATCTTCTCCGGCAGACTGCCCACCGGATTGTCCTGCGCTGCCCGCCGTCTGTTTTTTCGCGGTCGTTTTGCCGGTTGCCCTGGCCTCCCGCTTTTCCTGCACGCTGATATGTTCCGCCAGCGTGAATGTCACCAGCCATGCCATTTTCCCGTCCTGCTGTGGGGCATCCAGCGTTCCGCTGAATGTTGCCTCACGAAAATTAACGGCTCTGGCCACCTCGTGGGCAACACGGTATTTCTGGCGATTGCCTCCGGTATCGGTGGCGCTGGCCAGCTCAAAAATACGCTTCAGGATCTCCGGCTTTTTAAACGGTATTTCGCCACTGATACGCAGCTCTTTTCCCTTTGCGCCCTGCTCTGATTTGGTCGTGGCGCTGGTCTGCCCGGACTGGTCTTTATCCTGAAACTGCTGCGAGACTGTCACTCGCATATTCTTCAGCAGGATGGCTTCACCATTAAGCGCCAGCGTTGGGATCGAAGTCATGAATCATTCCTTTTATTCCATCCAGATTATCGCCAACCAGCATCATGGCTGCCGTATAAACGGCAGACTGCTGCGGTATATCTTTGACCAGCTCCAGCAGGGTTGTGCCGGTATCACCGCTGGCCGTGAATACCCATGCCCTGGCGCTTTTCCCCTGCAAGTCACTTAACCCGCTGGCCACATCATTAATCAGTTTGTCGCGCAGCTGCGTGAACTCACCCAGTTGCTGTTTTATCCCGTTTAAATCAAACCCGGCACTGGCCGCTGCCTGCGCCTGGCTGATGGCCGCTGCGGATAATGCCGCCCTGCTGGTTGGAACAGACAACGGTATGGCCGCAGGTAAACCCATCCCGGCTTTTGCAGGGATCTGCATTTTTGTAATGGCCAGTTCCGCTGCGGACTGCGCCAGCCGCTTTACCTGGGTGAATGCCGGTGCGGGGAACACATCCACCAGGCTGTTAAGCCCGGACATGAAATTCTCCTGTGTCTGGCCTGTGACCATCATGATCACCACGTCAGCATGGCCACCCGTTCCAGCCAGCCTTTCCGCCAGATATCTGACGGCATTCACCGGACTGAGATATGCCCCGTTTTCCGTTTGCTGTCCCAGGCCGTAGATCCACGGATGCGCGGGAACCATGGAACAATTTAACGCGGCCAGCGAATCCGTGAAGGCCAGACGAGCATCACGCCACATTACCCGGTACCTCCGGCCAGACAATATCTGGTGCATCTTCCGGGTTAATACGACTTAACAGCACACGGAATTTTTTGAACTCAACCAGGCTCTGTTTTTCGTCGTCCGTCGCCATATCGAGATCAACGGCATCCTGTAATGTCGCAATAGCCCCGTTTGCCAGATTAAGCAGGGTTTTCTTATGCGCTTCCGCTTCATTAACCTGCGCTTCACGCGCCGCATCTTCATCATCAACCCATGCGCCACCGTCCCATTTCTGCCAGGGATTTTCCGGGGCAATAGTGGTCGTTCCGTCCGGATAAGCGCCAGGTTCCGTGATCGCAACTTCAAGCCCCGTTTCGGTGCTAAAAACCACCTCACCGCGATGGTCTTCACTGCGAATCCATCCCTGATTCTCAGAATCAAAAACGGCAGTAAACCCGGCTTTTGCTTTCGGGGGTTCTATCGTGGTGCAATTGGCTGGTAAGCCGGTGAAGGCAGGAATGAACGCATCACCTTTGCCAATAAATTCCCGGGTGCTCTCCAGCAGGTTGTAAACAGTGATAATCCGATCCTGGTCGGTCATTTTGAAAGTCATCAGGCAAGCCTCACAATGTAGTTATAAGCGATGTTTTTAACGGTGTTTTCTGCGTTACCGGCAGCGTTAACAGTAATGGTGTGCCCATGAGCACCAATTGGCACCGTGTGACTGTGAGCACCAATTCCGACTGTGTGGTTATGAGCGCCAATACCGACCGTATGGGCGTGCGCCCCTGCACTCCCCGTCGTTCCGTTGCCCAGCCCTGAGTTATAACCCGCTGAAACGCCATTACCTGCGCCTGTGTTACCAACAGAAATACCGTGCGCATGCGCTCCGGTGCTGTTAGTGGTTTTAGTGCCATAGTCAAATGTGCTGGCCGTTTTAGTACCGTAATCAAAGGCACTGCTTGATTTAGTGCCTAAGTCCGTATTTGATGCACTTGCGCTGTGAGTATGTGACTTGATGCCATCCAGTTCCTGTGAAAGCACTGCACGGCCGCTGGCCGGTTTACCCTTAATTACCCAGCCCCGCATATCAGGTATGACCCCGGAAGGATACGCACCCGCGAGCAATGGATAAGCCGCTTTATCAAAAGCCTGTCCTTGCATCAACGTCCATCCGGCTGGCGGCGTATCCGTTGGCCAGGGTACCGGTATCCCCACCGGCAACACATCATTTCTGTCGAGTGTCGCCAGCTCTCCCAGTGCAAGGTTTTTTCTCGCTTTCGGTTTGTCTTTAACATCAGCAAGACTGGCATCTTTGCGCAGATAATCGTTGCTTGCCTGTTGCTCATTCAGCGTCCCTTTTGGCCGCAAATCGGTGATATTTCCATTCACATCAATGCTGGCCACCGCAAACACGTAATGCTGTGCGCCGTTCTGCACATAATCAGACAGGTTTTCCGCTACGGTAATCTTGCTCTGAACATTCCAGACACTGGTTAGTGCCCCTGTCCAGCACACATCCAGCCAGACCTTTACCGGTTTGGCGGTCACGGTAATATTCTTGTTTGCATCCAGTGGCGCACGTAACCCCGCCACATAGCCGGTGCCTTTGGTCACGAAAAACTGATTACCGGTTTTACTGACCAGCCAGCCATCACCGAAAAACGCCGCCGCACCGTAAATGTCCACGTTTTCCAGACGCTGGCGTTCATCCATTCCGGCCATACGTGCAGTGAAATCGATCTGCCACATCTCAGCCGGTGTAGTAATCCCGGTTTCGGTCTGGGCGCCGTTGTACTCCATCAGGAATGAACGGGTGAGGACGTTACCCTGCTGGCCTTCTTTTGTTTTCAGCTTTTGCTGCGCCGGTGCATGAACAATCATCGCCAGCGTTCCGCTGGCTTTATTCAGCAGACCGATCCAGTTAAAACTGAAATCCCCCACGTCTGCCCCCAGTACGGCGGAATACACCACCCCGTTTTCATTCACCACGCCGGTGCGGGTAACGGGCTGCCGGTGAACAATCTGCGCAGCCGGTGGCTGTTTTTCATTCCGGTCAACGGGGGTATCCGGGTTCAGTCCAGGCACACTGGCAAACACAAATTCGTCCAGTAAAACCGCTTCACCTGTCGCGGCCTGTTTCGCCTTCCATTGCTCAAACGCCAGCGTGATAGCTGTCTGTGACATATAAAACTCCTTACAAACCTGCGCTGAATGTTGCGCTGTGGGTTTCCGTCCCGCTTAACGTTGCCGGATAAACCACATATTCCCCCTGATCCCATCCTGCCCGGATGGTCAGCTTTTCAGAGGTGATGACTTCAAACTGATAACGGCGGCATGTTCGCCCGTACTGACGGATTATCTGGATCAGCAGCTGCGTGTTGTCCGCTATCTGGCTGTCCGTGACGCGAACCAGAATCACATCCCAGTCAATCCCCGGCTGGCGCTCCAGCAGCTCCACATACCCGATGCCCAGCCGTTCAAAGATGTTGATAAATCCTTCTACCGAACCGGCATCCCGCGCATTGATGAAGGCAAACGCCACGCGCTTGCGGAACAGGCTGAGGGGTTCCCCGTCAAAGCGGGTTATGTCCCGGTCATAGGCCAGCAAATTCAGTAACGCCGGTGTACACGTCAGCGGATCAAACTGATTCAGTGGCCAGGTTATCCAGCCGTAAACCTCTGCCCAGAATCGTTGCGCTGTTTTCAGCAACTTCCCCGGCTCGCCTTTATTCATCCAGGAAGGAAGCACCATCCCGGCCAGCTTTTTCATGAACTCATTCATTTTCAATGTTCACCACCAGTGATTTCAGGCGCGGCACGCTCAGTTCACTGGTGATGTCGCCCAGTGAAAATGTCAGCGATTCCGTCAGTGCAAAGGCTTTGTGTATTTCCCGCCCCAGTTGGGAGAACGAGAAACGCGAGTACGGCCATGTTTTTCTGACGTCAAAGTCAGCATTTTCACGAAAGGCACAGCGGATCAGGTTTTCTATCCCGTCCTTCATCCCTTTCTTCTCATCATCACTGAGGTTTGCCAGATTTTTGACCCAGGCGGTGACTACTAAATCGTGAAGGGTTTCCGGCATGGCATAGCACTGCATATCGTCGCCGTGGCCGTGATGCCCCTGTGAGTTGATGTAGTCATTCACAGCATCCACAAACGGTGCGGAAGTCACCCCACTGTCCAGTAACAGATACGCGTTCGCGGTACCTGGTCCCCTCGGCGCTTCGTGCTCAAAGAAAATCCGATCAATACTCAGTCCCGCAACACTGGCAATCATCGAACGGTACACGGCGTCGGTGTGGTAATTCCCCACCAGATTGAACTGATTGCGGCATCGTTCGCGCAGTTCGTCATCACTTTCTTCATCAGCCCCCGGAACGGTCAGCCAGTCTTCCTCACTGGCCACATGGCTGATGCCGTCAACGGCCACGGGCAGAATGCGGTAATACCCTGGCGCAAGGTTGTACGCGCCCCCTGTTCCTGTCGCTTTCACCGGCAGCAATGCACTGGCGGTTCCTGACGGGATCACCACATCGCCCGTCGTGGCCAGTTCGTACACCGTCCCGTTAATGCGTTCGGTCTGGATAACCGTTCCGGCTTTCACCGTCACCACCGCTCTGGCATCTTCCTTAACAAACCGGATCACCCCTTCTGCGGCGCTGGCAGGTTTCGCCGTGACGTTCACTGCCCAGGCCAGCAATCGCAACATGCTCCCGCTGGCCGTCGCCACAAACATATTGGCCAGCACGGTGGACACCAGAACATCCTTCAGCCACATGACCGGCGCAGTCACAATGGCCGTAATCAGCCGCCAGAAAGGTGACATGCGGGATGTGTTGGTGATGATGCCCTCATCGTCCGCAATCGCATTAAAACGTTCGCGCACCTCGGATTCCGTCACCGGCATTCCGCTGGCTTTCACCACCTCTTCAAAATCGACCTGGGGTTTTTCCGTCATAAATCCACCTGCGTTGAAATCCCGCCGAAGTCGTATGTGCTGGCCGTGATCCATAACCGTTTCTGGCTTTCTTCACTGATATCCACCGTACCCGGCACAATACGATCGTCTTCTTCAATCAGTAATTCCATGCGGGTGAAAATATCCGCCCGCATTGTCGGACTGCGTTCAGCAATTAATTCCGTTGCCAGACCACTTTCAATAATGGCGTGAATAATGTCCTGCCCGATACTTCTGCGGTTATTACATAATTCAGGTTCATTACCTGTATTAAGAACAAAATCCCCGTCCATAATCAGCAAATCAATATAAAGAATCTCACTCACGCATTTAGCTCCTGCCATTCCATTAGCTGACCCGGTGAAAACACCTCTTTTGTATGAAAATGCACTTCACCAATTTTACGGCTGTTATCTGTCACCGATTTAGAATTACTGCTAATTGTTTTATTAATGCCGCCCTTATCAATCCCTTTTAATTCCCCTCCTGTTGAAAGTGCATTACCGGTGAGCGGCGGCGCAGATTCATTTGCCAGTGAGATATCCACGCCGGGGATTTTATTGAGTTTTCCGACAATCCAGTTCCATGACGTCAGAAAACCGCTTTTTATGGACTGCCAGACATTATCAAACAGGGAGACAATGCCGGTGGCCATTTCGCTTAATGCCTGAGACGGAGAAAACCCGGTCAGCAGAGAAATAAAGGCATTCCAGCCCGCACTGATAAATTCCCAGGCGGAGGCAAATACCCCAGCCAGCCATTCCACGACTCTGGCGCAGATCTGAAACGCCCCTGTCTCCATCACGGCATTTTTTACCGTGTCCCAGTGCTTCACCAGCAGCCAGCAACCCGCAGCAAGTAAAGCCACCGCACCAATCACAAGCAGGATCGGCCAGCTCATCAGATTGATGCCAATCCCGGCCATTACTGCGGCCATACGCACCGCCAGCAAAGCCCCGCGCAGAAATTTGAGTGTCACATTCCATGCTGTGACGGCAGTCTGCGCCAGCCATACCGTGGCGGTGTACACCTTCGTGACAGCCGTCAGCGCAGCCCAGACCCCGCGTAGCCCAATCATGATGAACCGGGACGCCCCCATCACGATATTGGCCACCGCACCCACAGCAGCAAACCCCAGCAAGGCCACAGACGCATAACCGATAACGCGGGCAATGTTGGGAAACAACTGCATCCAGCGTGCAAAGGTCTGCCCCATATCTGCCAGACGATTCAACATCGGGTACAACACCGGCATCAGCGTCAGCCCAATCACCGTCTGAATGGCTTTCAGGATCTGGACAAACCGATCCCACGGCTTCACCATTTTTTGTGCCATTTCCTGGGTGCGCTTCAGGCCATCCGCCCCGCCCAGCTCCGTGATGTTCCGCTGAAGAAGTGCCACATTGCCATACAGGTGTTTCACCACCGCCGAACTGTCACCAAATGCCTCATCCAGCTCCGCCTGGGCTTTCAGATTCCCTTCCAGGCTTTTGCCGTATTTACCCTGCAATTTGATCAGCATTTCAGGCATGGACAGCATTTTGCCGGTAGAGTCCGTGAAGGACATCCCCAGCTTTTTAGCCCCCTCAATTGCGCCGGTCATAAAGCCTTCATACGCGCTGCTGGCTTCCGATCCCAGTGTGCGGTTCAACTGTCCCAGCACGGCCAGCTGTTCATCCAGCCCCACACCGTAGTTCGTCCCCACACCGCGCGCGCCTTCCATCAAATCCTTGATAGCGGCCATTTCCGTGCCGAAGGTTTTACGCATGTACACCATTTTTCCGGCCAGCTGTTCGGCAAACTCCACCTTGCCCAGCCGGGCGGAATCGGCGGAAAAGTTACCGAACATTTGTCCCATAAACTCTGCCGTGTCTGCCGCCGTGGACTTAAGCGCAAAAGCGAGCGTATTGGCGACCTTTGTTACTTTCGGCAGCTCATTCCCGGTCAGTCCCGCGATGGCAGCGTTAATACTTTCCGTGGACTGGACAAACTCCACCGCGCTGGCGCCGTAGGTTGTACTGAAACGCAGAGCATCACGCTGAACTGCTTTAAGCGCAGAATCATCAATCCCTTTTGCTGCCGCATCATTCAGCGCGTCATACATTTCAATGGCCGGTGATAACGCCCCTTTGATGGCCATTCCCGTACCTGCCAGCGCCAGCACACCGCCGCCAATTTGCATAAAGGCTTCTTTTGATTTTTCCGCAAAGCCTGTGACGCTGCCCTGCGCCTGTTTTAACGGGCGCGACAATTTATCAATCAGGCTTAATGTAAAATCTAACTGTTTCATTCAGTGCCTTTAAATGCTTTAGCCACACCATTGGCCACGGCTATTCCCGTATATTCCCAGTGACGGTTATCCAGCCATATGGCAGCGGCGATATCGTCAACAGAGTCCTGACCATGAGGTAAATAATGACGGCGGAGAATTAAATACTGTTCGAGCCCATTTCGTTCAATATCATGGACTCGCTTTGTCAGTTTTTTACTTCGATTTCCAGTTCGGGCGCGTAAATATCATTAACCTTACTCACTAATTGAAGCGCAGCCCCCGGACGTTTTAATACTTCCGCCAGTGCGTCTTTACTTTCGGCCGCCACAATACGTGTCAGATAGTTATGCGCAGGGGCAACTTTATTATCCATTGCCATTTCATTAATAAATTTATTGTACGCCGTCTGGTTTGGTTCAAAAACAATATCCACACCACAAACGCAAAGTTTAATTTTTTCCATAAATAATATTTTCTCTTAAGTTAATTTCATCCACTAACTGATTATGACGCGCGGCACACTGGCCATATATTTCAAGATAAAGCGTCAGCAGTTCCGCAGCATCTTTCCCCGTCATACCTTTCAGGCGTGGCAGCTGCGTGGTGCATTTAGTTTTCAGGTTTTCCTGATAACGCACGTTCGGTACCGGCGACGGCGCTGTTGTACATGCTGACAAACTCGTCAGACAGACACACATTGGTAAATACCGGCTTAAGCACTTCCGTGCGGATCTCGCGCGGTGGCGCATTTTTCAAAGCCTCCAGTTTGTCTTCCAGTCTCCGCCCGGACTCACTGGACACAACCGCCAGCTGTTCCCCGGTCGCGGTAGCAGATTTGCTGATAACCAGATCAATACTGTCACGCTGCCAACCGGCCACCTTCCAGCCGGTCACAAATGCCAGAGCAACCGTAATCAACCACCCCACGACCACGCGATCCATCAGCGCACCCCGTTATGTTCCAGGCTGAAATGATTGCCATCCGGTCGGGATTTGAAGCGCCCACCCCAACTGCCGCCCAGAGATTCCCAGTATTCACCCAGCGGCAGATAATCTTCCGTGCGGGTTTTATATTCGCCATTCACGAACAGATTAAAATCCACAGCCAGACGCGAGGTATGCAGACTGTTGGCAATACCGCTGCCTTTCTTTGCGTTCAGCGCCGCCTGTTCCGGTGTGCGGGAGGCTTCACCAAACGTCAGCCGGTAGCCGTGTTCATCTGCCCAGTGGATCAGGTTTGCCACCATGACGGTAAACAGCTGTTGTTTTTCACTCAGGGTCATTTGTCACGCTCCCATTTTTCTTACCTGCTGCACGTCTGCGCAGCCACATTTCCACGGCCTGATAACCGGCAATGCCCAGCGCCGCCCCCAGACCCTGAATCGCCAGCGGGCTGGCATCCGGGATCTGAATCAGTACCGCCCCGGCCACCACTGAAACGAAACTCCCCAGGATCACACGACCGGCGAACAGTCGCGGTGTGATGGGGTCGTTACTGGTCAGCACATTACCAATGGCAATCAGCGCACCGATGATCAGTAGTGAATAGAGGCTCTTTTCATGTTCCTGCATTCCGGCTTCCTTATCCGATCAGGTTTTCTGTGGCTTCCGCTTCCAGATACGGCACACCGTTGATGTTGACGAACTTCGGACTGGTCACGAAATATTTAATTTTGTGCGTGGCCACACTGCCGCCCTTTGGATCGATATCCAGCAAATTGCTGACCTGCAATTTGTTGCCGAACGTCTCCACCTTCACTTCCTCATTCCCTGCTTTGGCATAGAAAAGGAAATCCACCGGTGGAATACCGCGCCACGAACCTGCCGCGCGGGCTTTTGCGGTCAGTACACTGAGTACCTTTGAACTGACCTCAATTTCCCCTTCTGCGGCCACATCACCATCAACGTGGCCATCCGGTACACCGCGCGTCTGGGCAGCGGCGCTGTTGTCCGTGATATCGAGCGTAATTTTCTCAATGTGGATCAGATCGCCGTCAACGTAGGTATCAAACGACATCCCCGAAATACGTTTACTCATGCTGCGGCCTCCAGGCTGGCATCCAGTAACAGACTGATGGTGATTTGCAGCGGCACTTCCCAGGTGCGTACCACAAGGTAAATATCCACCGTCTTTTTGTTTTTCCAGACAATGGTCACATCACCATCCTGGGGTTTTTTCACTTCCCCCGGAAATGACACCCCGTTAATGCTGGCCGCCGTGGACATTTCACGCAGCGGACGGGCAAACAGGGTCTGGTGTGCCGCAATACTGCCCGGTGTGCTGTTCAGTGAGCGATCCGCGATTTTGCTGATGGCCAGCAGACGCACACGACGTGCGGCTTTATCCGCGACACGCAATGTTTCAATCGACTGGTAATCACCGCCTTCAACATCCAGCGTGCGCCCGTCAGCCCAGTAAAAACCGTCATAGTCCGGGTACCACATTGGCACGCTGAAACGCTGTGCCTCCAGAGCCTGAAGCGTGGCAAGCTCCAGCACTTCCCCGGTACCATCAACCGGCATTTCATCGCTGCCCAGACTTATCAGTGCACCGGTTTTCACCCGCGCCGGACTGTCTGCAATGGTCACGGATCGGGTACACAGACGCCCCGCCAGAACACCCGGTTCATTTCCCCACAGACGCGGAACCAGCTGCACCGCTTTTTCCGCAATCCCTTCCTGAAGTGTGGACAGGCGCACCAGATAATCCGCCTGGGCTTCCTCCTCCTGCATCCCCTGAACAGCCAGAATGAACCACACCCAGCGGCCGTATTTAGCAATCAACTGAGATCGCAGCGTCACCGCCTGATTGACCTGGGCTTTTGCCGTCACATCACTGGACAGCACCACGCCTTCCACCGAACACACCACCTGCGCGGCCAGAACCGCTTTTACCCAGGCATCATCTTCAGCATCAGCGGCCAGCACATGAATGAATCCCCACCAGTTCTGGCCAGCATTTGCCTGCGCCGCCAGAACATCACTTTTCAGCTGGCTGTCACCTTCCCCCAGTAGCGCGTCAAAATCACTCTGGGCATTTACCGCCAGCGTCTTCCCCACATTTTTGGTACCCGTACCGATAAACAGCAGCGTGCGTTCCACTTCACTGGTTTCACCCAGCAGCTGGTTTACCTGGTTCACGGTCACATTTGGCCAGGTCATGCTTTCCCCTTAATATCCTGCGCCTTAACATCCCAGCCAAAGCCAATGGCCTGAAGCTGACGCGCCAGCGCTTTATCAAATTCATCGTCACTCATGCCCAGGAACACACGGGCAGGAAGATCCACTGTCCAGCTGGTTTTCACTGCTTTACCGCTGAGTTTTCGAATCAGTAACCCTGCCTGGGCGTATGGCATCGTCTGGGTTAATTCGCCCAGCGTGGGCTTTTTCCAGCGCTTGCCACTGCGCACCCGGTACCCCAGCGCCCGTAGCTTTTTAGCCTGGGCTGGCGTGGCCATCTTCCCTGCTTCAGACTTCCGTGGCTGACTGCCGCGACTGACGTTTACACGCATCCCGTTTTGTTGCGCATATCCGACCGTTCCGGCAGGTACCGGCTTTTCTCCGTTCCGGTAGCCGCCGCCCTGTAAGTAGATCCGCACCGCCTGAATTTCCGGCATTTCGCGGATGTGCAGCAATTTGGGCAGGTTGCGTAGCATCTTCCCTTTGCGCTTCGTTTTACGTCCCGGCCATTTCTGGCCGTCCGGTGATTCCTGATTACGAACATGCCGTTTTGCTGCGGCAATCACGCCATATTTGGCCAGACGCCAGATAAGCCGCTGCCGCTTTCTGGATGGCAGTTCCATGCCCGCCAATGCCTTGCGCAGTTCTGCCAGCTGCTTTTTATTCAGCTCGCCACCGGCAATCATTCGTTCCCGCCTACCGGAGCCCCGGTTTCATCTACGCCGTAAATATTGGCGGTGATCGCTATCCAGACTTCAGGGTTAACCAGTGACCAGCGTTTACCCCGCCACGGGATCACCCCGCTTTCGTCCTCCCTGATCACCAGTTCCTCCGCCATCGGCACCGTCAGCACAATGGTGGCGATTTCCTCATCTTCCACCGACACATCCCAGTCCGGTTCAGCTTCAGTCAGCCCGATTTCATCCAGTAATTCCCTGTCAGCCTCATCCAGCCACGCGGCCAGCAGCGACATAAGCAACTGCGGCGGACACAGGCGATACGGGAAACGCTGCCAGCTGATTACCGCGTCATAGCGAATTACCGCCTGGCGGTACTGCCCCAGTCCGTAATCTTTCGCGGCAGGGATGAATTTCATTTCATCCAGCACACTGTCAAATGACTGCATGGCGCGCGGCGGCACGTTCTGCCGAAAAAATGCGGTCAGGCTCTCAAGCTGCGTCTGGCTCATACTTTTTTCACCGTTGCCCGTTTAAGCCCCTTCATGCGGCGGATCACCACTGAAGCCTCAGCCAGTAACCCGGCGCGGGTTTCCATACTCTCCTGCCCCGGATGAGTTTCACGTCGCCCGATAGTGGCGAACTCCCCCAGCAAATCCGCTTTTGCCCTGGCAAATACTGCTTTCATGTACTGGGCGCACAGGCTGTTAAGTCCGCCCATCTTTACGCCCGGAACATCTGCTGCCAGCGTGTGGCCTTTTGCTTTCCAGATGGCCTCCACGTTTTCCAGTTCGGCATTCACCTCCGCGACAGCGGCCAGCAGCGCCTGACTAATGGTGTCCGCGTCGATATCTGCTGGCAGTGACCGCTGAGCCTGAAAGTCCTTCAGGTTCAGATCCGGCCAGAACCCGTTATTCGTCAGCGGTTCATCCTGATAATCCAGCGGTTTTCCGCTAAACATGATTCCTCCGAAAAAGGCGGACTGACCGGTTTCCACGGCGCAGTGACACACAAGGTGTTCTGCCCTCCACCGCGTCCGCCTGGCTTGCGGTAGTCGTTTTACTGCTCGGTATTCAATGCGTGCGTATGTGCCCCCAGGCTGTGGGTATGTGTGCCCACGTTATGGGTATGTACACCCACGCTATGGGTATGTGCGCCCAAGCTATGGGTATGCGCACCCACGCTATGGGTATGCGCACCTACGCTATGGGTATGTGCACCCGCACTATGGGTATGCGCACCTACGCTATGGGTATGTGCACCCGCACTATGGGTATGTGCGCTCTGCGAATGGATTTGTTTCACCCGTTGTTATCCTTGTGTGTTCAGTTTTCGGATACGGGCGGCAATAGTCTGCCGTGCCGTTCTGACGCCAATTTTTAAATAGTGTTTTTCTGCGATGGCCAGCAGTTGATCGGCTTTCTCCAGCGTTTCAATATTATCCACGCCCGCCGCTGTGTTCTGGCCATCCTCACTGCGCAACAGTTCCAGCCCGGCAAACTTGAACCATTTGGCCGTGACCTGTTCGTGTAGCCCGCCAGGTATCCGCCACCCGCTCAAACGTACGGGAGAAATACGGCTCAATGCTTTCCCCACGCCCCGCCGTTTCCTGCGCCCACGCCAGCATCGTGTCGGCCACAAACGTGGGGAAATTGCTGCGCAACCGATCCGGCGTTGCCTGCTGCTGGCTGATTGCAATGTCAGCCCAGTCCAGCGCCTTATCCAGATCGCCCACGTCAAACAGCCAGATAACGCACCAGGCAAAAACAGGGTTTGCATATACCTGATTGCTTTCCAGATACGCTTCCACGGTAGGCACCCAGCGAGGCAGTAACACATCCCGTTTAAACTCAACGCGATCAGCGATGGTCGGCAGAGTGCGGGCGTGTTCCACGTCTTTTTCCAGCGCCCTGACCAGCAGGTGCATGCTTTCCGTGGTTCCCAGCGCCTGGCTGTGCTTCAGCTTTTGTTCCATCGCAATGCGCTGGCTATGGCGCTGCGCGGGAGAAAGTGCCATTTATCAGCCCTCTGCGGGTTCGGCAACCTTGCCGATCGTTACTGCGGATTCATCAATAGCCGCGTACAGCTCCGGTACCTCCACCGCATAACCTTCGTTGCGTAGGTATTTGTTTTCGAACTGCTTACGGTCTTCAACAAATTCCGCTTTACGCATACGGGTGTTGCGCGGGGTGTAGATATGCAGGTTGGAGAGAGGCGTCACCACCATGCGTTTACCCGGCATAAATGGCGGGATCACTGCCGGACGGCCAGCAATGGTACTGCCCAGCATCTGCGCCGCGATTTTCTCAGTCGGGCGGTCTGCGGCCTGGTACAATCGGTACTGTTCAGCCGCCACCAGATCGGCACCCACCATCACGACCAGACGCGGGTCATTGCGGAACTGTGCCGGAATTTTGGCGTTAATCAGATCGGATGCCATCGCATCCAGTGACGTGTAATCCCCGGCCGCATCCAGCACCACCGGATCGGTCATAATCTGATTACCACCCAGCAGCGTTTTCATGCGCTCATGCCAGCCAACGTTGACGTCTTCACCGTTCGGGTTGTCGGTCGGGTTCGTGGTTTTTGCGCGGCTCTTACCATTAAAAACCAATACGCAGCATATCCAGCGCAAAAGCCTGCGTGGTGAAGGCCTGGACAAGGTTATAGAACTCGTTTTCGTCCTTTCCAGCATTTGCCCAGACCGAAAGCAGATCCCAGCGCAACGCCGCGCAGCTGTCTGTCTCAACCAGGGAATAATCGTTACCGTCAACGCCGACCTGACGAATAAAACGGCCATTTTCGCTGCGGCCGGTATGCAGTACGGAGGAACCGACAGAAATCACCTGACCACTCAGCTGGTCAACATCCAGACAGGTGATCATGTTCAGGAACTCCACAGACTCCAGCAACGCCAGACGCAACGCGTTTTCCTGCGGGTCATTCAGGGAAAAATAACGACTGGTATCACGTGCGCCGAACTGCTGCGCCATCCCGGTCGAATATTTATCCAGTAAATCCCGCGCACGGTTATTAAGGTGCATAAAACTCCCTCGCAATTAAGCGATAATAAAAATGTTCTGAATTAATCAGCAGCAGTGCGAATTACAGGGAAATTAAATTTCCCGGCTTTATCTTTGATACCTGCGCCCCGGTGTGCGGGTGGATTTATTACCCAAATCGTTAAAGCGTTTAACGATATCTTTCGCATTATCACGAATAGCCGCAAATTCTTCCGTGTCCACCACTTCAGCGATGGTGTCAACATCGCCCTGAACATCATTCATCTGGCTTTCAATTTTAGCCACACGGCCTTCCAGTTCGTTCACTGCATTGGCCAGCGCCTGCAACTTATCATCACCCTGCGCGGAATCATCCGGCTGCGATTCGTCCTCAAATTTCGGCTTAATGCCAAATAATTTCTGCCAGTTCTTCATTCTGTTTTCCTGTTTAATTTTTCCATCACGGGAAATTACACAGCTGTAATACCCCTGTTTTGATAATTTTTTGCGCCGACTACTAAAGCGCAGCCGTGTGGTGCCAATACTGGCTGGCGTATCCGTTACCGCTAGCCCCCTCAGATAAGTACGCCCGCTACCGCGCCAGTTCTCCTCCGGTTCAATGGAGAAGAACAGAAGCTGGTCTTCATGGTTTGCGAAAATCAAACGCATATTCGGGCAGAGGCTGACGTAAAGTCGCGCCAGTCCGTCTTCACCATCCGTCCAGGTGGCCTCCAGTACCTCCCCGAAATTACCGCAATCGTCCTCATGTTCCGGCCAGATTAAGGCGACAAAGTGGCTATAGTCATAGGTTTCCCCCATATCAATAATCCACTGCCGTTTAATCTCTCTGCCGTCAACGGTATCCCCTTCAGTAGCAACACACAGCCAGTCAGTTTTTAAATGTGACATATCCCCCCTGCTTCACTCCCTGACGCTGCAAATCAATTATTGCCAAATAAAACCGCCGCTGCATTACGCTTTATTCTTTTCAGTTCGGTTATAACGCTTTGCCGAACAGACGCGAATTAACACCACCGTTTTTTCATTACGGCCACGGCATAATTATCCGCATGGCTAAATACTCCGAAGAACTAAAAGGCGTTGTTCGCGCACTTTATTTGCGCCGCTATACGCCAAAGAAATTGCATCAGAATTAAATCTGCCGAATGCGCGGATCGTTTACTACTGGGCGGAAAAATACAGCTGGGCAGATTTACTCAGTTTTGAAAGCACAGAGGAAGCGATCGAACGCCGTTACCAGCTGCTGGCCAGTCGCGATAACAAAACCGATCTCGACCTGAAAGAAATGGACATGCTCATTGCACACGCCACAAAGCTGCGTGCTCAAAGCAATAAGCATAAAGAGAAGATGGCCTGCGGACAGGGAAGCGGGCAAGCAGCTGCGCGGGACAGCAATGACGACGAACCCCGCAGCAAACGCAAGTACAAGAAAAACGATATCTCATCGCTGACCCAGGAAGATTTTGACACCTGGGCAGAAGAACATCTTTTTGAATACCAGAAACACCTGCGCCTGAACATTGGCCAACTGGTACGAAACATCCTCAAAAGCCGACAGATTGGTGCCACCTGGTATTTTGCGTATGAAGCGTTTGAAAACGCCGTAATGACTGGCGATCCGCAAATCTTCCTGTCCGCTTCCAAAGCTCAGGCAGAAGTATTCCGCTCGTATATCGTCAACATTGCCGAGCAGTATTTCGGCATCACACTGACCGGCAACCCGATCCGCTTAAGCAACGGCGCAGAACTGCGTTTTCTCTCCACCAACAAAAACACCGCGCAGTCCTACAGCGGCCACCTGTACTGCGACGAATATTTCTGGGTGCCGAACTTCACCCGACTGAACGAAGTAGCCAGTGCGATGGCCACGCACGACAAATGGCGCACCACCTACTTTTCAACACCGTCAGCCAAAACACACCAGGCGTACCCGTTCTGGACAGGTGAGGAATGGAAACAGGGCAGTAAAAAGCGTTCGGCAGTTAAATTCCCGTCCTTTGACGAAATGCGCGATGGCGGACGCCTTTGCCCGGACGGACAGTGGCGCTACGTCATCACGATGGAAGATGCCATTGCGGGCGGCTTTAACCTGGCCAACATCGAGAAACTGCGCAACCGCTACAACACGGCCACTTTTAACATGCTCTATATGTGCGTGTTCGTGGACAGCAAAGATTCTGTTTTCAGCTTCGCTGACCTGGAAGCCTGCGGCGTGGAGGTGGACACCTGGCAGGATCATAACCCGGACGCCCTGCGCCCCTTTGGTGACAGACCCGTCTGGGGCGGTTTTGACCCGGCACGCAGCGGCGATTTGTCGTGTTTCGTCATTGTCGCCCCGCCGATGTTTGCCGTGGAGAAATTCCGCGTTCTGAAAGTCATTTACTGAAGGGGAATGAACTTCAGATACCAGGCAAAGCAGATCGAACAGCTGTTTAAAAATACAACTTCACGTACCTGGGCGTTGACGTTACCGGCATTGGCCAGGGGGTTTTTGACAATATCCAGCATTTCGCCATGCGTGTGGCCGTTGCCATTCGTTACGACATGAACACCAAAAACCAGCTGGTACTGAAGGCGGCAGACGTGGTGGAAAGCCAGCGTATTGAATGGGACAAAAACCTGAAAGAGATCCCGGCCAGCTTTATGTCCGTGCGCCGAACCACCACACAGAGTGGCAACGCCATGACGTTTGTCGCAGACCGCAGCCAGGACACTGGTCACGCAGAGGCATTCTGGGCAATCACCCACGCCCTGCATAACGAGCCCCTTAACTACGAAAACAAACCGAAATCCCGCTGGGGTGTGAGGAACAAAGCAGCATGAGCAAAAAGAACCGCTTCATTAAGCGCAACCCGCGCGGCGATAAATCAAAAAAGATGAGCATTATCACGTTCGACAAACCGGAACCGGTTCTGACCACCGGCACGGATTACCGTGATATCTGGTATGACAACGCCGCAGATCACTACACCCAGCCGATTGACCGGCTGGCGCTGGCGCAACTTATTAATCTTAACGGCCAGCATGGTGGCATCATCCACGCCCGAAAAAATATGATTGTGTCCGATTACCTGGGGGGCGGCCTGACGTATGACCAGCTTGAAGCCGCAGCGTTTGACTATACGACCTTCGGCGATATTGCGATTGGCAAAATCCGCAATGGCTGGGGAGACGTGATCGGGCTGGAGCCTTTACCCGGTCTGTATATCCGCCGCCGTAAACTCAGGGATAACGCAGAAAACGTGCCAGGTGATTATGTGGTTCTACAGGAAGGAGAGCCGCAAATCTGGCCGCAGGAAGACATTATTTTTATCAAAAATGTACGACCCCCAGCAGCACATCTACGGACTGCCAGATTATATCGGAGGGGTGCATTCGGCCTTACTGAACAGTGAAGCGGTCATTTTCCGCCGCCGCTACTACCATAACGGCGCCCATACTGGCGGCATCCTGTACACACGTGACCCCAGCATGACGGATGAAATGGAGGAAGAAATTGAACAGCAGCTGCGTGACAGCAAAGGGATCGGCAACTTCTCCACCATTCTGGTGAACATTCCAGGCGGAGACGGTGACGCCATCAAATTTATTGAAATGGGGGATATTTCCGCAAAGGATGAGTTTGCCAACATCAAGAACATCAGCGCGCAGGACATTCTGAACGCGCACCGCTTTCCCGCAGGTCTGGCTGGCATTGTTCCACAGAATACTGCCGGACTGGGGGATGTTGAAAAGGCGGAACGGATATACAAGAAAAGCGAAATTGCCCCTATCCAGCGCCGGTTCATGCTGGCCATTAACAACGACCCCGAAATTCCGGAAAGGCTACACCTTAGCTTTGATTTAAGTTACACAGAATCAACGGATAAGGATGCGGCATGAGGCAAAAAAGGCTAAAATCCAGGCATTATTTAACAGCTGGAGCATGGAATATGCGAGTTCTGAAAATCGAATGCCCGGAATGCGGCTCTAAAGCTGTTATTCGTAAAACAAACCGGAAGCACCGGCAGATTGCGGATATTTACTGCGCCTGTTCAGATGTGGAGTGTGGCCATACTTTTGTCATGAACCTGACGTTCTCCCACACTCTCAGCCCCAGCGCGAAAACGGGTGATGCAATGGTGCAAAAAATACTGAATGCACTTTCACCCGATCAGCGTCAAATGGCATTAGACCTACTGAAAGCGACCCCCGCCGCCTGATAAGCCCCCTGCATGGGGGTTCTTTACTTCCTTTCTGACCATATCCCGCATCTCTCCTGCAATTTCACCAATCCAGGCCAAAGCGATCGTTTTCTCTCTCTGGTCACTTTCGTAAACATGGGCAATTTTGGCCAATAACTCAATGCGTTCCAGCTGTGCCGACGCCTCCAAAAGATCCATTTCGCCCCCAAAACCATAAAATAACTGTACAAACATACAGTACACCTTTAAGCACAAATTGTGAAATGGAATTTCCCTCTAACCACTGACAAACATTGATGTTTCACAGGGTTACAACGTCAAGACCACCCCGGCCACAGCTCATGTGTTGGCTCGTTTTGTGTTTCCCGCAACCTGCCATTTCGGTAAATCAATGCCCCTGGCCGAACATCAACCCACTCCCTCTAATGAGAATGTCTATTTCTTCATCTGAACCATCAAAACCACGACTGCGTAATTCCAGTTTTTAACCGTCTACGGGTTTCCCCCCTCCGTACAGTTATTGACAGAACTCCAAGGGGCGGCGCTGCCGCCAGAAAAACCAGCCTCCGCTGGCGCTTCGCGGCCAACTTCGCCACCTTCTGCCACTTCACCAGGCGTGTACAAACCTCTGAATCTGGAACTAAGGGAGAATAGACACCCTGTACGCGCTGCACGTCCCTCCGCGTACTCGTTACCTTGTTCTGTGATTTCATAGGCCAGACGAACAACCAGATCACGGCGGGCAACCAGTGCGCCACCCTGCGCCTGGGTATACGCCTGCCCAGTCTCCAACATCAGCAGCGGCCAGCACTGCAATCCATTTTGCGATCGGTCAGCACCTGATCACGCAACCGGCGCAACTCACGCCAGACAGTCACCGGCGCACCGCCAATCTGTTGAAACTGGCGGATACGCCAACGTGAAGCCCAGGCAGAAACGGATTTGGCCATATCGCGCATGTTCTCCCCGGTTTCGTCGTCCTGTTCACCATCCAGCGCAAATCCATCAATGTTTTTGGAAATGTATTTGGCGATGTACCCGTTGCCGAACCTTTGGCGGGATCGATAGCCTCAACATGAAAACGCGCCTTAAGCGCCTTTTCTGTTTTCAGTTCTTCAGAGTCGGTATAATTCTGGCGTGATAGCAAAGGATATCGCGCACGGTATCCACATCCTGCGGGCGCATAAACAGCAACATATGCCAGTGCGGTGTCCCGTCATGGTGAGGCTCAACCACGCGAAAACCAAAAACATGAATACCTGCACGGGAGATCGCTGCGCGGGCTTTCGCCCATACACCACATAAATAACGCTGGGTATCCTGCGGCGTACATCCATCCCATTGAGAAACAAAACCACCTTTACTGTGTACCGCATGAAAACGTGATGGCGCGGTGATGTATAAAACTCACCGGCCAGCCCTTCTTCATTGGCCATATCTTCAAATCCTCTCATTCTTACCATTAGCTCACAGCGACGGATCGCCGGATTTGCAACGCTGCGATGCACCATACTGTCCAGTGAAATTCGCAGCCCCTCATCATTCAGCAGATCAAACTTTTTAAAGAACTCCAGATTCCGCTTTTTCTGGTCAACCCATTCACCCAGGGTTTTGCGGGATACATACGCAGTGGCGGCTTTCTGAACCTGCCCCACGGCTATAGCCATATGTTCACGCTGCACATCACGCGCACGCTTCAGACGCAGCACCCACCATTCCGGCGCCATCATGCGAAGAATCCCGGATTCAGCCTTGCGTGTTTCCAACTGTCCGCCATTGGCTTCATGTTCAGCCCAATAAGGCGGCTGGTTATTTAGCATCAGAGAACAGGCGCACAGATGGCGGTAAGACTCCAGCGTACGGCGGCGCAACTCTGCGGCATCTTCGGTGCTGCCAACAAACTGATCGGTGAAGTCATACAATGACTGGGAGATCCAGCCAGAAATCTGGCCGGCCAGTTTTTTAAGGTCGGGACGGTCAAGTGACGGCAGTCGCTCCAGCGACTTACCAAAGGAAGAATCGACTACATCAGCGGCCAGCGTGTAACGTGCGGCCACCTTACGCAGACGTGGCAATACACTCCCACCGATAGTCTGGCGCAGGAATGTATTGGCACGGCAACGCCCGTCACGACCAGAAAACAGTCGTTCGTAACGATTGCCAAAATACCCGGCTAACCAGTCGGGTATCTCATGCAGGTACTGGGAACGCCATTCGTAATCCTGCGGGTTAACAGCCCACAGGCGGCGCTCTGTAATTGTCGCCCCTACCGGTGTCCCTGGCGCAAAGGTTTCACGCCGCCAGGCATCGACGGCGTGATGCTGTGCTTCTAAAGCCTGTGTCACGCGCTGGCCTCAACAGCGACCGGCAAAGGCCATTTAAGAATCAGCTCTGCCGCCATTTTCTGGCTTGCAGCTGCGGCACCAACACTGCGCGGCGCATTAACCTGAACGGCTTCAAAACCTGCGTAAAGGTAATGCACCATTTCCAGATCGCTGTTTGACGCAACAACCTTAACCCCACGCTCAGCCAGGCGACGCAGCTTACGTGCCAGCCGTCCCTGATCCAGATGAGAAAAACCGCGTTCATGGTATGCAGTGAAATTAGCGGTATCTGTCAGATAAGGTGGATCACAATAAACAACGTCATCCCCGTCCCGAACCAGATCAAGCGTTTCTGAATAGTGGGCGGTAATGAACGTTGCACGTTTCGCTTTTTCAGCAAAGGCGCGGATTTCATCAGCAGGAAAGTAAGGCTTTTTGTACTTACCAAACGGGACATTGAACTGGCCGCGGCGATTGTATCGGCACAGGCCATTGAAGCAGTGACGGTTCAGGTACAGGAAACGCGCCGCAGCTTCAATGGATTCAGAACCAAAAGACTTACCGGACTGATTGAAGGCTCACGCACCGCGTAAAAGTAAATAGCGCGGCTTTCTTCATCGCCTAATGAACCAGCAGAAAAAAGAATCTCCAGTTCATTGAGCAGTGCGTCTGTATGGTAGGCCATAACCTTGTACAGATTGACCAAATCAGGATTGACGTCTGCGATCAGATACTCGTCATATTCCGTGTTCATCATGATGGAACACGAACCGGCGAAAGGCTCAACCAGGCGTTTACCCTCTGGCAAATGGGGAAACAGCTGCGGCATAAGGCGGGCTTTACTACCCACCCATTTTAAAGCGTTTTCACTGCCATGATGCGCCCCCTTTACTGCAAATTGCTGCCGCTTCTTCACGGATTAACTCAACAATTTCCGTTGCGCTTAAACCTTCACAGGCTGCATGTGCGGCCAGCTTTTCCAGACGGGTGGAACATAGGTCAGCTGCTGCGGCTTTACCTTCCTGCGTGGCTTTGGTGAGCATGGCCAGCAGGTCTGTGCCTGATTTTGTTGCGGGTAAATCCTGACGTGTCATGTGCATTTTGGCTTCCTTAGGGCAAAAGAATCCCCGGCCACTTGATCCGTGGCCAAAAAATTCAGGCAATTAGTTAGTGAAAAGTAGGTTGTACTGTGACGGCTGAATGGTTAGGTGCCGGGATAAGGTGAAGCTCGTATGTCGTCCGCCACCACTCCTGGATTAATGCTTTAATTTCACCGGCACCCAGCGCCCCGGCTGTATAGAAAAGCGCGCGAATTCCGGCCAGCGCTTCAATCTGGGCTTCTTTACTCTCTGCCTCGCGGTACACGCAGCACCAGAAAGCAGCATTGATCGCCAGCCAGTGGCGTGGGTTTGTCATGTGTTCGGTGTCATTGAAGAAAAACGGGTGTAAGGCAATACGACCATTTTTACAGGTGCTTTTCTCCGCAAACGCAACAGCGTAGTTATGCGGAACACCCCACACGGCCAGTTCTGCACCCAACGATTTACCCTCTACGGAAATAATGGCCATTAGTGATTCTCCTGTTGTTGCAGCTTATGAACGATATGAGGCGCAATCACCATCTGCACCCCGTTACTGCTATAAATTGGATGTACCTTTTTGATCGGACGGTTCGCAGTGCGTTTCGAAAAATCGCTATCACGTAAACTGCCGAAACCCCCAAATGTTAACCGCGCCCGTGAAATGCCATTCCGCAGTTGAATCATGTCCCGATAGCCAGTCGTTCATAAAGCTCACGCCAGCAGCATTTGCTTAAGTGGGCTTTAAAGACTCCAGCACCGGAGGTAACCGCAGCAGCATGAAGCACCACGCCACGCCACTCTGGTGTTAAGTTGTCCCACCAGTCCCCCGCATCGCTGTAGGCTGGGTTGATCTGAAGGCGCATTTTTTTGCAATTCTTCAGGGCGACCTCTGCACGCTCAGGGCTAATTTTCATAGTGCTGACCCCTATAGCCCCATCAGGCGACGCCACCACGGACGGCGCGACTGCTGAGCATTGAATTTGTACATGTGGCCAGGATTCCAGCGTTGACCATTTGGCAATTCAATCCAGCCAGTGGAACCGCTGGGCAACTGCACAGCGGGAGATTCATTCTTCAGATAAGTAACAAACGCTTTCATGGTGTTCCCTCACATCAGACCGGTGGCGTTAGTTGTCACCAGATCCACCGCAGCGGCCAGAACTGGCGCAGACTGGATACGGCTTTCAACGGTATAAGCCAGCACGGAAAGACTACGGATTGCATCGCGAGCGCGATCCAGAATTTGTGTACGGCGGGCGGCGGTCATGTGACCAGTTGATACGGCTTCCCCAGCAATTGCGCCCACACTGGCGGTGGCACTCAAGGCGCACAGCTGCATGTTGCCTTCAGTGGCATTGTTCACCGGCACAGATGGAAGGCAGTTAATCTGCCCCAACATCCCATCAAGTAAACGCGCATCTTCGGTGTAATCCGTAATGGCTAAAAGCTCGTCACAGGTTAAACGGTGCGGCTGCGCTGGGTTCAATTTGTTGCGCAGGATCTGTGGCCTCATACCAACGGCTGCGGCCACATCTTCCAAATTGTGTTCAATAGCAAATGCTCGGCAAGCCGCATCAAAATGAGCATGTTTAGAGGTCTGGTAATCAAACATTGTTTGCCTCTCCCTAATCCGTAGGATGGATTACGCATTAAGCGAAATGTCGCATTCGCTGAGCGCTTGGATAGTGAGCGCAGCCATGTTCACTTCAATCAGACCTTTTGTTTGTTTCCCTTTCGGTTTGATTGGCAACTTACCGTATTCAATCAGATTCTTAGCGGTGCCATATGCTGTGCCAGTACGTCGGCAGTACTCATCTAGTGGCAGGTATGGTTCTGGGATCACAATTGTAATGTTAGGTCGCATAGTGCAAACTCCTGTGTTCAGACTGATAAGGCAATATCGGTCAATATGAGGCAATATCTAACTACGAGGCTAGATTAATTAGATACAATCTAAGTGTCAATGGCATTTAGAAATAATCTAATTTTCTTGAATGCAAAATGGCACGATTCCGAATTGACCCTGATACCGACAGCGCACCAGTACTGGATAGAGTCAATAGAGGCGTATGGCTTCACGCAAAAGATGCAGCTCGCAGAACTTTTGGACATCGCAGCAAGTTCCTTATCCTCTCGCTATAAACGCGGCGGACTTCCTGCTGACATAATGATTAAATGCATGGCTGAAACTGGCGTGAATTTGGAATGGCTAGCGACGGGGCAAGGCCGTAAGTTTGACGATGAAGAATTAGATATTCTAAAAGTTCCACGCCGGAAGATCGTTGATGGGCATCTTTACGATGCAGGCTTACTCATGCTGGATAAAGTAATGTTTCAGCAAGGCAAACCCATTCCTGAAAACCCTATTTGTGTGCTGGATGGCATGACCCAGTACGTTGTTGAACAGAATTTCACCGAAGTTTACGACGACGAATGGCTGGTAGAAATTGAAGGGAAAACCAGCGTGAGAACATTGACCAGAATCCCGGTAAAAAAAGTACGTGTTAGCGGCATAGGGATGGCATTTGATTGTTCGATTGATGACATAACAGTGATCGGAAGGATTGTTTTAACAATTAAATAAAGCAAGGAGCAATTATGATTGACTACAAAACAGCATCGAAAGACCAGTTAAAATCAGAAATGAAACGTTTGGCGTCAATAGTTTCCGACACCCCTTTTGGTACAAAAAAAGAATTCTTTCACCTACCTGAGATTCTTAATGCTGGCGAAACTCCGCTGGCGATTGCTAGTGGTCAAATGGACGGCAATACTTGGCTGATAACTCTCACTAACAAGCGTGTAATTTTTCTTGATAAAGGAATGCTGTTCGGCGTGAAGCAGATTGATGTAAATCTGCAAAACATCGTCAGCGTCGGTGGCAAAACTGGTTTACTGCTTGGTGAGATCACTATCTCGACAAGTGGCCAAAACTACACCATCAAGAACGTCATGAAGGCTTCTGTAATTCCGTTTACAAACTTAGTAAATGAAACTCGCAACAATACAGCACAGTCTTCTCAAGACACGACCCAATCACCAGTTGCGAATCAAGACGATGTCATCGCGAAAATTGAACGCTTGGCAAAACTCAAAGCAGACGGAGTTCTGACTGATGACGAATTCCAACAGCAAAAGCAACGCGTTCTAAACGGTTAAGTTATGCCTGTACGTAAACTATCAGATGGGCGCTGGGTTGCCGACTTTTACACCGTAGACCGAAGTAGTGGGAAAGACGGCAAACGGGTTCGTAAGAAGTTCTCCACCAAAAGCGAAGCGCTGGCATTCGAGAATTACACTCTACAAAAAATTGAGGATTCTCCCTGGCTCGAGAAGGCAAGGATGTTCGCAAGCTTTCCGACTTAGTTCAGTTGTGGTTTGACCGGCACGGTGTAACGCTGAATGATGGAGAGAAGCGTAGGAAATCAATGTTATGGGCATCTGAATGCATGGGTTCCCCTCTGGCTACCGAGTTCAACGCCCAGCTTTTCACAATATATCGTGCAAAACGTTTAGATGGTCATTTTGCCAGAAC
The DNA here is from genome assembly GCF_029338175.1 of Citrobacter enshiensis. Classification (NCBI taxonomy): domain Bacteria; kingdom Pseudomonadati; phylum Pseudomonadota; class Gammaproteobacteria; order Enterobacterales; family Enterobacteriaceae; genus Citrobacter; species Citrobacter enshiensis. The sequence continues at coordinate 620,543 of NZ_CP119862.1, read as the reverse complement.
AAAACGTCTATCTAAGGTTTCTCCGCGCACCATGAATTTGGAACATGCATATTTCCTTGCCGTATTTAACGAGCTGAAAAGACTTGGCGAATGGAAGGCACCAAACCCTTTAGAAAATATTCGCCAATTTAGGATTGATGAAACTGAGATGGCTTATCTTTCTGGTGAACAGATCGAGCGTTTACTGGTCGAGTGTCGTAATAGTTCAGCTAAAGATTTAGAGATGGTTGTCAAAATTTGTCTTTCAACAGGAGCCCGCTGGGGTGAGGCTGAAAAGCTAAGGCGATCTCAGATTTCAGCAGGAAAAGTAACATTCATTAAAACGAAAGGTAAACGTAATCGGACAATACCGATTGGAGATGATCTTATAGCTCAGCTTCCCAAACATCCAGGGTTGTTATTTACCCCCTGTTATTATGCTTTTCGAAATGCACTTGAGCGAGCTGAGATTGAATTGCCCGCAGGCCAACTAACTCACGTATTAAGACACACTTTCGCAAGCCACTTTATGATGAATGGCGGGAATATATTGGTTTTGCAAAGAATACTTGGTCATACTGATATTAAAATGACAATGCGATATGCTCACTTTTCACCAGACCATTTAGAAGATGCTATTAGATTCAATCCATTATATAAGGAATGAAATCATGGAGAATATTAGCACTGACTCATACAAAAATTTAAAATCATCTATCGAGTACTACAACAGCCTCAAAGAACCAGGCTACGCTGTAATGGTTAAGGGCGAATGGGGAGTAGGTAAAAACTTATCAAATAAATAAAATTCTTGGTGAAAGTGATAGGTTTTATGTAAGTCTTTTCGGCCTGACATCTACCGCAGAGATTCATGCTGCTATTTTTGTTAAAATGTACCCAGCACGCTCTTGGCTCAGAAAGATTTCAAATTGGTTTGGTAACTCCAGTCTAAAAGCAAATGAATTTACTTTAACCTTTGGCCCTTTGATTGGAAATATAGTTAACGCAATCATAAAAGAAAAAGTTGACAATTCAAAGCCTATTGTTTTTGATGATCTGGAAAGATGCACAATAAAGCCTGAAGATATATTTGGTGTAATAAACAAGTATGTTGAGCATCATAAGTGTAAAGTTATCGTTATTGCTCACGATGACAAATTAAATAAAGATTACTTGATAAAAAAGAGAAAATATTTGGGCAGGTGATTAAGATAACCCCTGCCATTGATGACGCCTTCAAACATTTTATTGAAATTAGTAAAGTACCAACAGCAATAGAACCTATAAAAGAAATTATTTACAAGTCATTTTGTGCATCCCAATGTAAATCGCTAAGAATTTTAGAGCATGTTATAAATGATTCAGCTAGGTTACTTACTTGCTTACCAGACAGATATTGCAACGATAAAAACATTTCAGAAGAGCTCTTTATGCTCTTTACAGCTATAGTGATAGAATATCGCTTAGGAAAACTTACTGAATCAGACATTTCAAGCAGAGATGATGTATTATATTTTTCTGAAAAAAACAAAGAAAGAAACGCTGTATTTAGACGTATTAAAGAGAAATACAAAGAAAATGATATATATCTAAATATAGAAAGTGACATTATTAGTAATGAAATAATTATAGACACCATTGTCAATGGCGTATTTGACAAACAAAAAATCCAAAAACATATGGAAGAAAGTCGGCATTCTGATTCTGTGGAAAAGAAAGAGCCCTGGCATATAATAATGAATTTTGATTCCCTTGATACATCGATTGTTGATACTGCAATTCAGAATGCATATAGCAAGCTTGATAATTATCAAATTACAAAAATTGGGGAAATATTGCATTACTCTAATTTATTTTTTATGTTATCGGAAGTAAAACACATACAAAGCTCTATTGATGATGTATTTGCCTTAATTGTAAAGTACATAAATGGCCTTCAACGCCTTAATAAATTCCCAGCAAACAATTTAAATGTCCCCTATGGTTTTATCGCTGACGCTGCATATGGATACGGATACTGGATTAAAGATTCTTATCTTAAACAGCATAATGAAATATTTGATTTGTGTAAAAAACACGGGGGGATAGCATTAAGAAAAAAATATCATGATTTTATCATAGAACTCAAAGAAAATATTTTAAACGACACACCACGTTCTCTGCTCTCTTATTTCAAGAAATGGAATTGCTGACGTTAATAAATATGGATACGTAGATGTTCTCGCATACTTTAAACCTTTTGAATTTGTTGATTTATGGTTAGAGAGTGATAGAAAATATTGGCACAACATTAGAACGACTCTCCAAAATCGTTATGACGGAGGTTCGCTCGTCAACGAACTTAAAAAAGAACAAAAATGGTTGAACGAAGTAAAGATGAATTTAAGGCACCCGTGCTAACAAAAAATCTGGCTTAGATAAGTCACGGATTGAGCGACTGCTTATGGGATTGTAGAGTGTCGCAAAAGTGTCGCGCAAAGTTAGCGATATTGGGTTATATTGGGTTATATTGATTTCATAACCATCTGTTTTTTAACTATGTTATTGTTTTTCGACTTGCCTTTACGGTTCTCATAATCGCTTGTCGCTGGTTCAAGTCCAGCAGGGGCCACCAAACACAGCAAGGGCTGGCGAGAAATCGCTGGCCCTTTGTTTTTTCTCCAGGATATTTTGAAACGGTAATCATAGGAATTCATGGTTATCATTCCGACCGTTTTTAATCAGTTTCTGCTCAGATCCCGTTCAGGTGTGAAGATTAAAAATTAGGATTCAAGTTTCCCCCTGTACGCTAATCAACATGCCAATACATGGTGATGCGCAGCGTCTGCTTTCTGACTGGTGCTGGTGGGAGGATTCTGTCTGTATCCCAACCCACAATACAGGCCAAAACAGCAGTTCTCGTTAAGTCTGTGCAGGGAAATGATCGAAGGAATAGAGATTACATAACAATATATAAAACTGCGCATTTTCAACTTTGTTGAAAGTTATCAGTGCTAGCGGTTATCCCACCGCTATGTAGCTCTCAGCGGTGCATATTTTCAGGTGAATCATCACTCGGGTATGCAACCAAAGAAAACCATCAGGCCAAAAAACTCACGCCAGCCTGCAAGATTTGCAGCAAGGTCGCTCTGCATCAAATAACCGAACCAGCTTTAGAATTTCCCGTATATATACAGAATGGTGTAAGTTCGGTTGGTTCGTTGGTTCACTGACTTGTAAGCCGGGCCATACCTAAGTTTGACTAAACCAGCACACTTAAATTTACGTAAGTTCAGCCACATTTTTGTTGGTTCAAGGTGACTTATCCATAACGCATACCTTGATATAGATCGCTAAAGAACAGAATGGATCACCGATATATGGTCTTTATTATGGGTCATTCGTTTTTCCAGTTTCATTATGTCGATATTATCAGGTATCCCTCCTGTGTGACTGGTCGGAACCGGCACAGCAAAAGCGAGGGCTTTCCCTTCCCTTTTGTACTCACACAGCCATCCTATTACGGACATACTCAGCGCGAGGTCAGGATGACATCCCGTCGTAAAGATAAAGGTAAAAGACTATCTATTTTAACGGGCGCAGAAAAATTTGCCACTGTACGGCCAGCCTGGTTTTGATGAAGGTCAACAGCTGGGTATTTGTCGCTCACAGCGAAGACAGCATTGATGGCATCCGGACTGAGTTATTGTCGCTATCATAGATGAATGCGCAGGAGAAATAGATAATACGGTCCTAAATTGGAGTTTGACATTGCCGCTGCCAGCTTTAGATTATCCGCGGAGTTTTTAACGTGACACGGGATTCTGAACGCTCTCGTTGAATCTGAGAGCGAGAGGATTTCGGGTATGAACTGCTACAATGCAACTACAATATGAAAAAGTTCAGCGTATATTTTACGCCGCAACTACTCGGTTATGTGGATGCTAATGGTTAAGCATTTATATCCTCTAGCGTAAAGCAATTCATTAAATTGTGGCTATATGTTGATGTAGTTGCTAATAAATTATAATTTGGAACTTGATGATGAAGCAAAGCTCACCAATAAAGCAATGCGAACTGTTTCGTGTTTTTGCCTGGTTACAGATTGTTTTACAAGTCTTATTCCCTTTAGTGTCTATATTGCCGCACCCGGCGATGGCGCAAAGTTCTTCAATGACTAACCAATCCCCGTTTTCGGCCGATCGCCAGACAACGACGACAACACAGCCCGGTACAGAACTCCCGTATGCCTCGTCCATGGCCTCTGCCGCCTCCGCGCTCAGTAGCGGCAATGCAACGAGTGCTGCAACCTCCGTCGCTACCGGCTATGCCTCTTCATCAGTCCAACAGTGGTTAAGCCAATTTGGCACCGCGCGCGTACAGCTTAACGTTGATGAAAACGGCAATTGGGATGACAGTTCCATCGATTTCCTCGCCCCACTCTATGACAATAAAAAATCCATGTTGTTTACCCAACTTGGCCTGCGCGCACCCGATGGTCGCGTCACAGGAAATATGGGGATGGGGGTGCGTACTTTCTATCTGGAAAACTGGATGTTCGGCGGCAACGTATTCTTTGATGACGACTTTACAGGTAAGAACCGCCGTATTGGCATAGGCGCTGAAGCATGGACTGATAATTTAAAGTTGTCAGCCAACACTTATGTGGGCACCACCGAATGGCATCAGTCGCGTGATTTTAACGATTATAATGAAAAACCTGCTGATGGTTATGACGTGCGCGCTGAAGGCTATCTTCCTGCCTGTCCGCAGTTAGGCGCTAAGCTGATGTACGAGCAGTACTACGGCGATAAAGTCGCCCTGTTTGATACCGACCATTTGCAAAGCAACCCATCAGCGGTCACTACCGGATTGAGCTATACCCCTGTTCCTTTAGTCCAGCTTGCCGTCAACTATAAACGTGGACAAGACTCGCTGGACGATACTCAGTTCCAGGTCAATTTCCGCTACGACCTCGGCCAGCCATGGGCATATCAGATTGACCCTGAGAGCGTGCGTATCGAGCGTAGTCTGGCCGGTAGCCGCTATGATTTGGTGGAACGTAATAACCAGATTGTGTTGCAGTATAAAAAGAAAGACCAGCAAAGCGTCAGCAACCTGAGCCTGCAGGTCACCGTCGACAACAGCCCGTCTGACGGCCTGACGCCTAACTCTGCGCAGGTGCTGGCGACAGATAAAGACGGCCAGCCGGTACGTAATGCGCCTGTTATGTGGTCAACTACTGGCTCTGCCAGGTTTGCTACGCCGACCACCGTGACTAACGACAGCGGCCTTTCGACGGTAAATTTCACCAACACAGTGCCTGAAGCGGTGCAAATCACGGCGAAAAAGTGGGGCCGCCAGCGCTACACAAAATAGCCAATTTACTACCGTGACGGTCAGCAATATCATGCTAAAAATCACCAAAGACGGGCAGCACTGCGGATGGAAAAACACCAAACCATGCCGTCGCCACCGTCACGGACATTAACAATCGTCCTGTCGCTAACACGCAGGTGACATGGGGCGTTGATACACCTGCTGCATTAAAAAACGCGCAGACAACCACGGATGCCAGCGGACAGGTCACGACTGACTTTACGTCAACCACCGCGGGAGCGGTTATTCTGACCGCCACGGCAGGCGACAAAAGTGCGTCGCAACAGGGGCATTTTATCACCGACTCAGCCGATAATGTTATTGATACGATGGTGGTCACCCAGGATGGTAGTCCTGCGAATGGCACCACGCCAAATGCTGTCACAGTGACGGTCAAAGACAGCAATGGTGCACCGGTGAGCAATGCCAGTGTATCGCTGAGTGCAGATAAAGGCACAGTTGTCTTTGGTTCTGCCCTGAAATCAAAGGCCAAAGCCGCGAAAACATTCCAGACGGATGCGCAAGGCTCGCTTACCGTTGCCTTTACTGACACGGTTGCAGAAGCAACCCAATTGACCGCCACACTGGATAACGGTAACAGTAAACAAGTATCATCAAGCTTCGTGGCAAACACCGCCACTGCCCATGTCTCCACACTGACCATCGACACTGACGGCAGTGTTGCCAACGGTACGGCGCAGAACAGGGCCACGGCGACCGTGGTGGACAGCCAGAACAACATTCTGGCAAACACCACAGTAAACTGGTCAGTTAC